>JAFTUD010000016.1 GCA_017466455.1 Clostridia bacterium | reverse complement strand
TGTCATTACAAATCCAATGCTTGCTAAGAGTGAAAGACACAAAAGCAAGCCAAGCGCCGTTGTAATGACAAAGGCAGTGCTTGCTCAGAGTGACGGACGCTCTGCAAGCATCAATTGTTTGTGAGAAAACCCACTCGACATCGCACCTCCAAGCCACAAGGCGAAGCCCATTTCTCTCCTTCCCGGGCGGTAATTTCCTGCGACTTTTAAGGCATGATATGTAAAGAAAGAAGCGTACTTGATACACAAGATTAACGTTGATGTTTCCTCAATTGGTAGCCATCGAAACGGTATCAAAAGGGCAAGCTTTCTAAAATTTCTCAAATTTTTTTATAATACCCCCTCCCTCACTTATACAAGGGAATTCAGAGGGCGTTGCACAATCAAAAATCAACTCAATTTACAAATTGTTTACGGCTCGCACCGCCATTATATCTGCCGTTTCACATAGACTTTGAGCAAACATTTTTCGATTATCCCCTCACTTAATAGCCACGAGAATGACGTTTTGGCCGGGTACTTTTTTGAAAATTCAAAGTATGTTTACAAACATCCCTCTCACCTAATAGCCTTGAGAAGAAGCAAGACTTAAGGCAAGGTGGTATAAAATGTTTTTGCCTACACCTATATAAAAGTAAAATTTCACTCTAAACTTATACGTTTGAGATAACCTTCTTCAAAAAATATGAATCCTCCTACTTATGTAAAAGCTGCTTTTCGAGAAAAAGTTCACCCTCTAAAGCAAAAATTCAAAATATGTTTACAACCTCCCCCCTCACTTAGTAGCCGTGGGAAATACCAAAATTAAACGGGGGGAGCGAAAATATTCTCTACTTAATAGCCTTGGCAAAGGGCAAATTCGTAGGCGCTTTTCAAAAATGCCTTCATATAGAAGCCTTGGAAAAGGCAAAACCGTACCCCCATTTTCAGAATTTACCGCCCGCAAGCAAAAAGAAAAAGCCGCTATCGCGGCGTGGTAATCACGCTTTGATAACGGCTTTACGATAAGTATTCATCCTTCAAATCTTGGATTGCTTATTATGCTATCCAACTCATACATCCAACACTTGGCTTTAACAAAATTGTCTACCAATTCGTTGATGGTTCCTTGATATGAAGATTCTCCGTGCGCAAATTTACATCTTTCCTCAAAAATAAAATCTATGGCTAAGTACATTTGTGATATTGTGAAACGAGAGGAACGCCTGTCTTTTAGTCGTAAAGTTTCCCTTCGTTTCAATTCATCAAACCATTTTACACTACAATCTTTCTTTAAGAACTTATTAAAAATCTCCTTTTTTATGGACAAAGAATAGCTGTTTTCTATTAGGTCAACCGCAAACTGTTGACACTTTATAGGCATTCCAGGCTTTTTGTAATAATCAGCAATTAAGTGCTTTACTGTGTTTTCTATACAGCCATACGCTAAAATTACAGCATAATTTTTAAATGCTTTAATGTCCGACAAATACTGACTGGATCTCCTTGAATTTTGAAGTTTGTTGACTTTGCTTTTTATCCTTCGCAATTCTCTATACGTTTCTTCAATCTTATCTCTATATTCATCCTGCATAGTCTATACCGTATAATATTTCTGCCGCCAAAGCAATTCTTCCACGAATAGATTTGTTGTCCGTAGTGTGTGAATTAATATGCTCCTTGAAGGATTCGTTTGCAAATAACATTTTTATCTTTTCGATTGAAGATTCTGTATTTAATCCCTGAGCATAGGCATAATAGGTAGCAACCATAATTGCATCGAAAGTTGTAGCAAAAAATTTTTTCGTTATTTTGTTGTTTTCCGATGGATTCATTCTGAAAACGTCTTTACCAAAGTTATTAGTAACAATAGTTAGAATATTTAGGAAACGCATTTTAATCTCGTTTAGCCTTTGGTCATCCAATTTAACATTATTAGCCATATGCTTGTTTAGCAATGCGACAAATGAAGTTGTTCCGTTAGCTTCATCAGAAATATTCGTTTCTGATAACGCTAAAAAACGCAAAATCATTTCAACATCTTTCATTCGTTTATGAGGATGAGAATCGCCAAAAACTTCACGCCATAGTTTATTCTTATTGACCTCGGATAGCATTTCCGTATAACTATTTTGGAATATTGCATTTCTAATCTCTTGCTGATTCAACTGAACTCCGCCAGAATTAATTCTCTCAAAAATCAAAAACAAACCATCATAATTATTGGGGTGTAACTGTTCAACAATTATAGCATGTATGGTTTTATTCTTGAGTTTTCTCTGATCATCCAAAGATAATTCTGCAAAAGCTTTTCCGCGCCAATCTTTATAAATATCTTTAGAATTGCTTATTTTAAACATTCTACCATTAACTTTTTCCATATTCAGAAAATAGCATAGAGTAGTCAATCTCTGCAATCCATCAATAATCAAATATTTACCATTTTCTTGGCGGCATAGAAAAATACTCGGTAGAGGCAAATCCAACAAAGCCGATTCAATAAATCTACTTGCCAAAGCGTTTGACCATACATACTTCCGCTGTATATTAGGTACTTCTATATCACCTTCGTTCATTTGCTGAACCAATTGACGAATCTGTATGTCACCACCCATTGTTGAGAATTTATAATCTTTAATGTTGGTAGCTGGCATATTTTCGCTTTCATCTTGGTCTTTTTCTACATCAATAATGTCTTCTTTCATCTCTTCAAACATAACTCCTCCAAATGTTGTGTTGCAAGGTTTAAACACAACAACCTATAGTAATTATTTTTTACATATAAAAATCAAATATTCATTGTACACCAAATAAGGCAAGACACTCATCAATTTCAACCATCAGCTTTTGTGTTTCATCAAAAATATTCAAAACAGCGATAACATGTTTAATGTCTGTTTCGCTTAAACAAGAATGCTTTCTGTCTTTAAACCATTTCTGCAAACCATGATAACCTCCAAAGCAGAAATCCCAAAGATCTTCCCTTACGTTGATAAAGCTCTGTGTCGAATTGATTTTAATTTGCTCATTAGTATAAGAAATATTTGTGATTTCATTACTACCAATTCCAACAAATTCAATATTGAGATTGTTTTCAAGGTTCTTATGCATAGTATGTATTTCTCTCAATTCACGACCTTTACAAACCATCTCTAAGAAGAATCCTTTTGATGTGGGGATTGGAACTCGAGGGAACTCTATGCAAAGGAACTCCTTGTAGGCAGCTCGATACGTATTGCTAAACAAAATCGCATAGCAATAGTCTGCCAAATCAAGCACATCAAATTGAGTTGACTCGTCCGATTTTGATTCCACGTATTTCATTGAAACCGCATTCTCAAATTTCGGTATTAATTCAGCATTAACATTTGATGTTCTCGTACCTGTTTCGTCATATAAGTATAACGGGCATAATAATGGAATACCCTTTCGACTATAATGCAAACGGTTGTCAATCATATGCTCAACCATTTGAATGTGCGACCAATTGTCCGTAACAACTTGCCTGTTTATCACCAATCCTATATTATCGTGACCAACAAAGTGCTTCATAACATCATATCGATGACGCTCGACTTTAGACAAATCGTAATCAATGTGCTTAGTGTCAAACGGACGATATTCATAAATTTGATCGTACCCTGTATCAAACGCATTATCCGATACAAGCGCTTCATCATTGTGCGTTTTAATGCCGCCTATATTAACAGGAAACAACTCTGATAACATAATTCCGTTCTCATATTCTGCAGCATTGGAAAAATCTTTAGGATTCAAGAAATAGTACGGTGGGGTCGGCGTAACTTCGTGCCATTCTATACTTGAAAAATGGGAACGTAGAAGGAATTCGTATTTATGGACTCTTGAACCGAAAGCTTCAGAATAAAATACTTTTGCTAATTTATCAGTAGATTCCTTGTTGTTCTTAATGAAAAAGCTTATACACACACCTTGCTGAATATCAAATACATTTTCATCTCTCTCTTCTATGTCGAAGGTTTCTCGGCTCATAACATTACCGTGCAAATCAAGAATGTATATCTCATCAAACTCTTTCAATAAATTCCAACGCATTCCACGGAATGTTAAATTGTCCATATAACTATGTGGGTGAATATAGGCAATGATTGCTTGCTCTTGTTCTTTGATCACCTCTTGCGCAAAGCGTATGAACTTAACATAATCATCATTCACCACTTTGGGATTGCGCTCCTGCAATCTTTCTTGTGTTCCGGGTTCTTTTTTGTAATCCTCCATAAGCGACAATATCCAATTGCTTTTATTAATACTGTCAGTACGATACGGCGGGTTGCCTATAATTACATTAATTTTACTTTTTCTTGCTTGTGCTGCATAACTCGATTCAGCAAATAACGGATCTTCAAAATTGGTTGGCAAAGGAGATTTCTCTGTGTTTTCCAACGAATTAGCCAAATATACCTGCAACCGCTTTTCACTGTCAAAATTATATCCCGTATCTTTTAATGTCATTGCTAATTTCATATGAGCAACTGCATACGGAGCCATCATAAATTCAAATCCGAAAATACGTGTCAATAACGAAGCATGTACATAATCGGACCATAACGATTTACTACTCTTTTTTAGGAATTTATCATATACGTTGAATATAATTTTTCTCAAGAATGTTCCTGTTCCAACAGCAGGATCAAGAACTGATACATTATCATCTAAAAAGCCGTCACTACAACCGAATTTTGACTCTAACAATTCAGAAACCGATTGAACCATAAAGTCAACTACAGGTGTTGGGGTATAATAAACACCTCTACGCTTTTTCTGCTCTTTTTCGTAAATGTCAAGAAAGCCTTCATAAAAATAAACTATAGGATCTTCTTTCCCAAGACCAGTTTGGCGATTGAAATCATTTAAAATATCCTGAATTTCTATTCCATTCAAAAAATCTATTAATTCTTGAACTTCTATTTCATCAAAACCGGTAATTTTACTTTTATCACAACATTCTATCAAGAGTTCGCGCAGCAACGGATTGGTTTTAGGTATGCATTCGATTGCGCTATCGGTGGTAAAAGGATTAACGTTGGGTTTCATACAACGCGCTGAAAAAAGACCGTATACAAGCGTTTGGGCATACATATCTATGAACTCTTTTTGTGCCAATGTGATATTGAGTGCTTCATTAAATCGCTTATATAATTGGTGAATCGTGCCCTCTGCATCTTCTACATTAAATGCTCCAATTAAATTATTACTAATATTTAGAGCGATTTCTGCCAAGCGTTCGGTCACAGCTTTAGTATCTCTCACAGTCTGATGACGAGGTAACCGAAATGCTTGACGCCAAGAGATTATCCACTCATCGTTCGAGAAGTTATCTTTCCATTCAAGCTGCTTTATTTGATTTTCAAAATTTTCAATATGCGCTCTATCTTCGATTTTGGGAGTGCAATATAAAGGCTTTATGATCGGAAGTCTCACGCCGGTCTGCTTCTCAAATGCAATAAACCCGATAGTACGATAAGCCGATTCTCCCCAAAAACATAAAAATAACAGTTGGTCGCACGCCCATGTTTTATAGTCCGCATTATGAGGGCTACAAATGAGCTTGCACAAAATTTTTCTTACCGCAGAAATCTCAAGTTTTTTACTTTCAAAGTCCACCGCAAAAATTCCCCACGGCTGATTCTCAACCAATGGACGAAGCTGTTTCAGAGATTTAATTTTAGTAAAAGCCTCTTCTTTGAGTCCTAAATCGGCTGCTTCAAAATCGTATGTTAGCTCATCTAAATCTTCAAAATACTCTTCGCCTATTCTCCAAGAAAGTGTTTCTGCGCAATATTGCAAAAGAGTATCAAGATTGGAAACGTTTTTAAAGAGCATATCGATTCCTCCAAAATGCTGTTTAATAATTGATTTGAATTAATTTTTCGACCAATTGATTTAAAATGTCGTGTGCCATTTTGGAAGGTATGCCTTCGCCGATTACAGATCTCAAGAACGAATCATCTGCCCAATCGGGAATATTCCAATCATTTGGTATTGACATTACAATCATAAGTTCGTAGATTGATAATGCTCGCGGATCACTATAAAGAACAACTCCATTATCCTCATAAGGACGTCCGGGGTGAACGGTTGCAAGAGTTGAAATAAATCCATTAAACATTGTAATCGTGCGTGAAGGTTTATCCCAATTCATTCTGCGATAATGGTTGTGATGTGCTTTGATTTCCGATCCATCCTTTTTTTGAGGATAATATACTTCGTTATAAATAGCGGACTTTCCCGTAGGAGTATGCATCATCCACTCTACATGACGCCATGGATGGGTAGGCGGACGATGCCATTTTGATACTTTAAGTCCTTCTTGGGCTTTCTCCTCAAATTTAGGAAAGACTTTTTTTGTAAAAGCCATCCCCTCTCTTAACATTGGATCTAAAGAAGGTAAATCTCCTATAGCCTCTTCTAATGTAATTTCTCGTTGTTTTGGCGGGAACTCCCAAACGAATCCAAGATGTCTTTTTACAAGCAGAAATATATTTCTTTCTCTCAACTGCGGAACACTAAAATCCTTTGCTTTAGCGAGCGTTTCCGTATTGAAAGCATAAGCATCATTTAGTTCCGCTTTTATATAATCAGGAATTCTTATCTTTTCTCCATCAACGGTAATTTTTGTCGTCAATTGTTTTGGAACATTTTCAAGCATTACAAAATCCGGTTGAATTCTTTTGATTACATCAATAGCGTAATAAATCAATTGATTGCGCGGATCATCCGGATCACGATTTCCTGCTACACTCATACCTTGACACGGAGGTGTAGCTATTACAAAATTAACGCCGATTTCTCTTGCTCTTGCAACAATTCTATCACGTGTATTTTCATCTGTTATATCCCCACAAATCATCTCCGCATCAGGATATACTTCTTGATAAAACTGTGCGCGTTTTTCTATCAATTCATTAGCTAAGACAATATCCACACCGATGTTTTTGAACATAGCTTCAGCCACACCAACATTTGCAAAAAGAGATAATCCTTTAATTCTCCCCATAATTAACCTCTTTTAATTCCTCAAACAATTTTTTTATAAACAAAGGAGGAATGCCTTCACCAATAACAGATCTCACAAAAGCCTCATTTGTATTTAACGGCAATGCCCAATCATCGGGTAAAGACATAATTCTCATCAATTCGAAGAGCGAAAGTGCCCGTGCATCTGAATAGATGCAATCTCCATTTTCATCAACTCCCAAATATCTTCCCGGGTGTACATTGTTCTGAGATGATATTTTGCGATTATCCATTGTAACAGTACTTGCAGGATCATCCCAACGCAACCGCCGATATGTACTTTTGTATCCTGTCACGGGCGTTCCATCCGCTTTGAGTGGCACATATTTATCATTATCAAAAGCTGTTTTACCTGTCGGGGTATGCATCATAGTGACAACTTGGCGATAAATATGTTTAGGAGGCTTATGCCACACCGAAACTCGTTTGCCTTCCTCTGCTTTTGCGTAATACTGAGGGAAAATATTAGACATTTCATCTTGAGATACATCGTTAATAAATGGGTCTAACGAAGGCAAATCTCCAATAGCATCCCTTAATGATACAAGTTCGTTTTCTTTATTAGGAATTGACCAGATTGGACAATCTTTTCGAGAAAGCAAAATAATTGCACGTTGCCTTGTTTGAGGGACGCCATAATGTTTTGTGTCTATAAGATTGATTGAAATGTTATAATAATCACTTAATTTGCTCTCTATTAGGTCAATGATTTTAATATTACCGTCGTCAATCGAAATAAATGTTTCTGTAAATTGAGGAACATTTTCAATCATGACGTAACGCGGACGTATATCCAACACGCACTGAATTACGGGAAGAATAAGAAGGTTTCGCATATCATCTTCCCTTTGTTTGCCTGCACGGCTGATGCCTTGGCACGGAGGGGTTGCCATAATTACGTCAACCCCTTGGTTAAGTGCTTGATTGATTATGTTTTGATAGGTGCTATCCCGCGTAATATCTCCACAAATCATAGTAGTTTCCGGATATATGTTCGAATACAACTCAGCTCTTCTCGGGACAAGTTCGTTAGCCACAACAACATCTATACCGATTCTACGCAAATATGCTTCCGCTACACCGATATTCGCATATAAAGACAATACTTTCATTTTTACCTCGCATCTATACGAGAGCAATCACATTTCCTTATACAAGCTCCATCCACGTTACAAGGCGTGGTTTAATTCCTATCGGAGCTTGAATAGCTCTCATATATGATTTCTTTATGTAATCTTCGACCGTTTTTCTGCTCGTTTTGAACTCATCTTCGCTTATTTTCAAAACTCGTTTTTCACTCGCATCGCATTTAATGATGGTCCATATATCATATATTTGCTCACTTATCGTACCAGATTTGGAATCTAAAAGATACCAACGATATAAACCGTTTCCGTTTGACCATTCACCGTTAGCAAGTTTGGTTGGTAATTCGTAACAGAAGAAACAACCCACATAACCCGATGATTTACCACTATAAATCTTTTTAGGAAGTGCAGAAACTTCTTTTTCATAATCGGGATTTTGATTCATTAATTCTTGATAAGCAAGTGCGATTTCTTCTTCTCCGGATGTTTCGCCTTCATATTGGGAATTGAAATCTTTCAACGCTTCGTAATCATCATCAGGAGTTAATAGTTTTTTGCCCTCAATTCCAAATGTTTTAGATATTCTTAAGGTTTTGCGCGAAACAGTTTCATACAAAGAAAGCAGCTTTTCCAACTCTGCAGGAGGTAAAAAGTTCCAATAATAAGCGTTCTCTCGGTCTTCTGCTAATTCGGGATGATCTCGCAAAAGTCTTTCTTCAATTGCTGCATTCCGTCTACGGTCAACACGACCAATACGTTGCATAAGTCTAACCGGGTTCCAATGAAGCTCATAGTTAATCAAACAAGATGCATCTTGCAAATTCAAGCCTTCCGCCAAGACATCCGTTGCAATAAGAATATTAATTTCATCGCTAATTTGATCGGAGGAAGAATCGTTGTAATACGGAGCAAAGCGTTGTATTAATTCGTGACGATTTCCTTTTGTTTGACCATCAATTTCAAAAATATTAGAAAAACCGGATTTTATTAATTCTCGATAAATGTATTCGGCGGTGACTTTGTATTCAGTAAAAATAATCACCTTTTTACCTTTGATGTGCAAATCTTCGCTCAAAATACGTTTCAACTCACGAATTTTATCATCGTTATCAGGATCAATATCCATAATATCCGATATAAATTCTGCCAAAACCTCCATATCAAGAATAGTATCTTCCAACATTGTTCTTATATCAAATTCATCAATATTGAGGCTTTCTTCACTATCCCAAACATACGACGGCAAATCATCTTCATACTCATCCAAGGTGGTCTGCACGATTTGAGTAATATATTTTTCTACGTAAGAAATAACATCAGTCTGTTTGTTGAGCAATCTGTCAATGGCTCTCGCATTTCCATAGTCGCGATAGTCTGTTATGAATTTCTTAAGGCGAACGTAAATTCTAATGCAGGTTTCCTCGAATGCAGCTACAGAACTTTCAAAGCGTTTCAGCAAGAGCTGTCGAATCAAATTTACGATTTGCGCTTGTCTACCTGTGACCATTTCATCAAGTTTAGATCTATCCCCGATGAAATAAGCTTCTTCGTAGGGAGAATATACTGCCAAAGCCAAAATTGGCAATGTACGTCCATTCTTATCCTTACGATAAAATGAGCCTACAAAATCATCAATCAACTTACCGTAAGAATTTCTCATTGAATAGTTTGCAACAAAGGGAGGCTGTCTAACTGAAAACATTACGTTAGAACCTTCCGCTGTAGACAAGCTCTTTTTCACATATGCTCTGCTTCTTTGTACAACCAATTGGTTGACTAACGGGTCTTTTCTAAAAATATCGTCAGTAATGTCTGTGGCATTATCTGCTGAAGTTCCCGAAGAAGTAAGCTTTGCCTCCATCTTTTTGAAATGACCTGTTAAGCTATGAATGCCCAAAGGTGCTGCTGCAAAATAATCTTCTTGACGTTGAGTAAACAATTCGATTAAATGCTGCAAATCCAAAAAACTGTTGTTAATGGGTGTAGCGGTCAACATAAACATTTGCTTGCGAGGTCCATTGCCCATCATATCAAACAACTTACGATAACGATTGGATGCTCTGTTTCTAAAGTGGTGAGCTTCATCAATAATAACGATTTCTGCTTGTTCCGAAATTTGATTCATCAAATTTTGATTTTTTTCCAAAAGCAAATCCGTATGGTTGATGATTTTAAATGGATAAAAGCCTTCAAGTATCTCGGGAATGTATTTTTTTATGGTGGTTTCCCACACGGAAACACGCGCAGATGCGGGAACGATAAGCACAACATTTTTGCGCTCTTTTTTTACGAAACGTTCAATTAGCATAAGTCCCACAAAGGTTTTACCCAAACCAACGCCATCGCACAAAAAAGCACCACTATAACGATTTGCTATTTCTACCATACTGTTATAGCCATCACGCTGATATTGAGCTAATCCTTGATATATGACCGAGTCCTTATGTTCCCACTCAGATATCGTTTCTTCTCGTGTTCTAAAATACTCATACATAGCTCGCAAGTAAACATCATACGGAGAAAACTCTTGACAATGATTTTCAATAACTTGGAGAACAGCTTCGCTTATGTCAAGCCCTTGCTCCCAACGTTCATCAAACCACTCTTGAAGCTGCTCGACATCAGATTTCACTTGGACATTTAATTCAATGTTTTGTGTCAACCCTGCTTTTGTGAAATTGCTTGATCCAACCAATGCGTACCCTGCGGGTATGTTCATTGATTGAATAAACTGGTTCCTATACTCATCTCTAAAATAAGTTATATACGCTTTTGCATGGAATTTGTTTTTATCAAAAACACGACACTCGATTTTTCCGTTTTTCAACGCATCAAGAATAGCAGGAACTCCTATAAGAAACTCATTGTGTTCATGTTCTTGATCTACACTTTGCCTAAAAGTGCGAAGCATCGAAGATGCAACCTCATCAATTACATCCTTCGTTCTTTTGGTCATTTCGTTGCCAAGAATAATTCTAATCTTATCTAATTTCTGCCAATGAGTATCCAAAGCTAACAAGCCACCAATCTCCAAATAACCCGTAGCAATGTCCATTTGCTTTGACACAGAACACCAATCGGTCAAATATTTTTTCACAGTAGTATCTTCTGTAGAGTTGTCCACTATATATAAATCTTTATGTGCCATTTTTGTTCTCCTTCATTGTTGACTTCAAATATATGCGTGAATGTATTAGGAGTAAACTTTCATTTGCTATTGCTTTTTTTCTGTTTCTTCTTCGTTTTAATTTTAGACTTTACACCAATATTCAGCAACCGGTCTGCATCCCTCATAGACTCCAACTCAAGCGTTTCAAAAGTAGAACCTATGCTCTGTAATAAGGCTCTATATTTAGTTTCGTAAACTCTAATGAATTCGCTATTGAGATGTTTTATTTGAGAATTGATTGCTTCGTTGTTTAGAGTTTTAAGTTTTTCAATATTTGCTTGATTTTCTTCCATATCTTCTTTAGCAAAAGACCCTGGATACGCATTCTCTCTTTCAGCCATTAGCATAAACACGTCTTTGTTTTTCAAAATATTGAAATCTGAATATTGATCGACTTCTCCCTTACTTATTTCAACGAATTCCTCAGCCATTTCAGTTATTCCGTCAACTAAATGCTTAACCTTTGGATAATCATTCATATTAAGATGAGCGTTTAATAAATCTGTCGAGGTCCTGCAATCCATCTGATACCGTTGGAGAATATTAATTGCCTTAGGAGGATCAACAAAACCGTTGTCCATAACATCTTTCAAAGTTACCATCGGGTTGATATTTTCAAGTATTTCTAAAAAAACAGACTTAAGCTTATCCCACTTCTCGCTCTCTGCTTTAAGAAAGCTTTCTCTTTGAATTTGTTTCTTGGTGAACGTAATTGTTGCAACAAGAGTCGCTACCGTTATAATAGCACCAAGAACTGTGCCATAATAACCAAGCATTGCAGAAGCATCCCACGCCGTTGAATATCCACAATTAGCTTTGTAGCACTCATTTATGACAATCGGTATTCCAACGACAAAAATCGTTATAATAAGAACAGCCAAAATCACTTTGACAATCTTTTTCCACATTGACATAGATTCTACCTCAATCAGCAGACTTGCCGCTTTTTACCCACTCATCTATTTCACTCGTCTTGAACATCCAATTACGTCCAACCTTGTGAGCAGGCATATTCTTTTTAGTAATCCAAGCCAACATAGTATCCCGGCTAATGCCAAGATAAGCGCAAATTTCTTTGGTGGAATACCAACGATCCGGCATATCAATTTTCTCAGACATTTTCATATCTCCTTGTAAGCAAAATTACTCATATTGTATTATAACATAAAAATATAAACTTTTCAATAGCAGTTTGCCGATTTGTGTCGGATTATTCTTGTTTTGACTCGAATAAGCAAAAATTGTATAGAGTGAACACATCAGGCGCCCGCGTGGAAAAATAAAAAACGAAATTAAAGGAATAAATATAAAACACTTGCCCGCCTCACCAACGGTCTTAAAAAGCCTTGCAAATCAAAGGCTTTCAACGCTCTATTTTTCCACGTTCTATCTCTAATTCGATACAGAAAAGCGGCGAGATTTCTCCCGCCGCCGTGCGTTATTCGGTTAATGTTTCAATTGCTATTTGCATACCAAGCTTGAAAGCGTATTCAAAGATGGCTGCTTCCGCCAAGCTCATATACTCGCTCCAACAATCGTGAAACTTTTCAAAGGTTTCTTTCTGCTCGTCGGTGAAACTTTTCTCCAAGTCTTCGTGGTGCCTTGCCATATAGCCGAGCAGTTCTTTCATTTCCTTAGAGTTGGTTCGGCTATCCTCTTGCGGTATGATATTGCCGTGCCAAAGTTCGTTAATGATCGACTTCATTGATAGATCACCTCCCGCAAAACGATTTCTTCCGCGCTTGACTTGATGTTATTCATTTCGGCAACCCATTTGATGGCATCAGAAGCCTTTAATTCTTCGTCTATGCCGCGTTCGCGGGCAAGGTTGTCAACCATAGCTTCGACCATTTCATTGGCTTGTACGTCGATTTCGTGAAGGTGTGCGTTGAGCCTACCTTCGGTTAAAAGAGTGGTATATGTGCCTCTGCGGTGCTTCTTTATAAAGTCAAGGTGAAGGAGTCCGTATTTGCCGATTTTGTGTTCCTTTTGCTCTGCGATTTCGAGCATTGGATAGTATTGCTCGCCTTTAAGCTCGTATTTGATGCCGTTTTGAGTGATGTACTTTTCCATAATTCATATTCCTTTCGTGTTACAAAATTCCTTGTAAACACAAGCATTTTCGGTACTTTGGGAATATGTTTCGACCACCTCGGCACTGTGCCGTAATATTAGGTCTGTTATGAACACTCGTACCATAAAAATCCTAAATTGAACTTTTTGTTCGGTTTAGGATTTTTTTGTTTGCGTTGACTGTTTGAATATGCTTTCAACGCAAGTTGAATCAGGTGCGCAAAATTGCCCTAAGGCGTGATAGCTTGCTAATCTAAGCCGTGGGCAATTCAACGGAACGTAGTGGAGTCATCCTGTCAGCCGACCTGTACCCTTTTGGGTATGCCGTTTTTATTTTCGTGTATGGCGGTAGAGCCTGCCTTTGCGACTTGTCGCAAATCAGGTGCGCCTAGCGAGCAAAGCCGAGAGGTGCTTGCACATCAGAGGCTGCGAAGTGTTACGAGCAATTTATCGCGAAGTCATCCTGTCAGCCGACCTTTTATTTGTCTATGATACTGACTTAGTCATTTTTGTTTATATTAAGATTTAAGGGTCGCATTTCTTGTGAAATGCGACCCTTTATCTATTGTTTTGTATCAAACTTAAAATATTGGATATCCTGCTTTTTCGTGTGCGTCAAATAGCTCGTTGCAGAGTGCTACGATTTCATCTGTTGAAAGCTCTGCTCCTGTGTGGGGGTCCATCATTGCGGCTTGATAAATCTTTTGCTTATCCATTGTATGAGCCGCCTCAATTGTAAGCATTTGAGCATAGATGTTTGACGAATTCATGGCAGCAAGCTGAAGAGGAAGCTCTCCAACAAAGGTAGGGTGTATTCCCTCTCCGTCAACAAGGCAAGGTACCTCAACGCAAGCATCATACGGTAGATTTGTAATAACACCGTTATTAATAACATTACCACCAATTTTGTATGGCTTGTTTGTATAAATTGCCTCCATAATGCGTGATGCATATTCCTGTGAACGATTATGCTCAATTTTTCCGCCTGACATTAGATCCTCATATTGCTTTTGCCAGCCATTAATTTGATTTATACAGCGACGGGGATATTCATCAAGAGGAATGTTGAATTTTTCGATTAAATCGTTTCTGTTTGGCTTTATGTAAAATGGGTTATATTCTGCATTATGCTCACTTGATTCTGTGCAATAATAACCAAGCTTTTCAATATAGTCGTAACGCACCATATCGCCGTGCTTTCCTTTTGCATTTTTCTCTTTTGCACGCTTTTTAATTTCAGGATATAGGTCATTTCCGTCCTTGTCCTTAATTTCAAGGAGCCAAGCCATATGGTTAATGCCAGCTATTTTCTCGTGTCTGCCCTCCAATTTGTCGCTCATATTCAAACCATTAAGCAAATCTTTAGAACAACTCTGTACACTATGGCAAAGTCCTACGGTCTTTACCTTGGTGTATCTTTGCATATAGCCTGTCAGTATAGCCATTGGGTTTGTGTAGTTTAAGAACCACGCATTTGGGCAAACCTCTTCAATATCCTTTGCAAAATCCTTAAGCACGTGGATGGTACGAAGGGCACGGAAAATGCCACCAATACCGAGAGTGTCACCTATTGTTTGGCGCAGTCCGTACTTTTTTGGAATTTCAAAATCTATAATTGTGCAAGGGTCATAAAGCCCTACTTGAATTGCGTTAACAACAAAATCTGCTTTTCTTAACGCATCCTTTCTTTCACCAACGCCTAAATACTTTTTGATTGTTGCACGACCCTCGTTTATAGAGTCATTCATTTTTGAAATAAGAAGATATGACTCATCAAGCCTTTTTTCGTCTATATCGTAAAGCGCAATTTCTACATCGTGGAACGCATCGCACAGCATTGTGTCACCTAAAACGTTTTTAGAAAATATGGTGCTGCCCGCACCCATAAATGTTAACTTCATAATAATTCCCCTTTCATCATATGCAAATCTCCTTTATATCGTGCTTATGACATTATAATTATAAACCTTAACCTTAGGTGAATGTCAATAGATTTTTTAAATTTTCTCAGATACTGTCTAAATTGCATATTATGATTATGCCACAAGGCTTTATGACGCTTTTTAAAGTTGGTTCGAATCGGGTATCGCCACTTCACATAAAAACGGTGTACCCTTTTGGGTATGCCGTTTTTATTTTCGTGTATGGCGGTAGAGCCTGCCTTTGCGTTAGCAAAATCAGGTGCGCAAAATTGCCTTAAACCATAGGGAACTCGTTCACTTAAGGTGTGGGCAATTCAACGGAACGCAGTGGAGTCATGCTGTCAGCTGAGAAAAAATCATTTGACTATAATGACTATGTTAGTGTTAATTGTCTTTGGCTGTTATAATAATTTCCGCCCGTTCGACGTTGATGCTGTCGGAGTCGAGAAAATAGTTTGTTCTGTCAATAACAGCTATTGATAGGGTGTTCGTTCCGTTTTTAATAAGGCTTCCGTCAACCCTTGCTTTAATTTCCAAAACAGGTGCAGGATTTGAGTTCAAGCAGTTAGCAGTATATATTGCAGGCTGTGGATCAGGCCAAAAAATTTGATGATCCTTGTAGCAATAATCTTCTGAAAAGTCCTCTATCTCTGCTCCATTGAAGAATATTTTAAATTTATCGCAAGAGGATTTTGCATTGGTTATGACAAATCTTATTTCTGCGTTTCTTTCTTTAAAATCTCCACACACATCAATATTAATATCAAGCGGTGTTTCATCGTTTGGGATAGGTGCGGGAAGGGGGGCGAAAACGTTATTGCCACCACATCCCGTTAAAAACGGATAGCCGCCTTTTCTGTCAGCAACATATTTTAATGCTTTATCCTCGGAATTTTCATCATTAAAGATATTATAAAAATCGGAATACTCTCTGCCAAGACAATTTAGTATTTCCTCGGGTGGAAGCAGTTTTTCGAGTTCTTCTTGGGGCGCCGGGGCGAAGTTAAATGCAACTATTCCGTCTGCTCCCTTGTTAATCCAATTAGACAACATTCCGCGGTAGAAATCCTTTGTTTGGTTATGCTGTGCATCAGCCAAGTGCCATGCATCCCAGCATGTATAGACCAAGGTGCTTGTTCCTTCTGTAATTTTTTTATACCAATCAATATCGGGGTTAACTGTTCTTGAGCCACCTACAACAAAATCAACTATATTGTTTTTAGCCCATTTTTCAACGTCAAAGCCGTCTTTATGACAAGCTTCTTCAGCTTCTGGAAGCTTGGCACCGACTGCGACTTGGCGGTTAAGGTTACTCATATTGCTTTTTAGTTTGGTCATAAACTCCGTAACACATTCTCTGTATTCCCATTGTTTACCTACGGGAAGGCATGGAAGGTGTCTTAAAAAGTCAATGCAAATTCCATCGAAGGAATATTTAGTCATAATTTTTGTTATGTAGTTGAGTTTAAATTCTTGAAGTTCTTTAGATGCTAAATTCCATAAGCCCTCTTGCCACCAGGTTTTAATTATCCATTCTCTGTGATTTTGCTTTAATTCGTTTCCCTCAGAGGTTAATTCTACCTCTGATATACGATGGTGGCAATATGCTTTAATTCCGCGTTTATGGCACTCATCTATAATGCGTTCCATAATATTTATGCGTTTTTCTTGGAATTTTCTATATATATCGGTATTGTAGCAGGGCAATTCCTGCTCAAAAAAGCAATGTCCTTCCCAAAAAATTGCATCTGCTTTTACGTCTTTTTTATCAATGCAATAAAATAGCCAATCTATAAGTTTATCTTCGGGAATATTTGCAATTTGACCCATATAAGAGTCTAATTGAATTATAAACTTTGTTTGTTTCAATTTTCTGCTCCTTTTAGTTGATTTTGTTTGACACTTTTGGAAACGGCATAATACGTAACTCCGCAAATAAGTAGCATCGCTGATGCAAAAATCAATACGCCTGTATATCCGATTGCTTCATTAAGTGGAGTTATAATCAAAGTTGCAACTGCTTGAGCGCCTGTAAAGATAAGCATTCGGATAGAGGTATATGACCCGATTTGTTCTTTTGGGATAATTTCCGTAACGATAACGGGAAATGCGGTATCGGTAACAAACTTAAAAAACGAAGCGACAGTGAAGCAACAAAAGAAGCCGATAACTCCAAGCTCAAGAGAAAAGGGGAAAAGTATACATACGCCTATGGTGGATATTAAAAGTAAATTTTTCGTTGAAAGCTTTTTGTATGCAAACGCAAAAAACAAATTACCTGCAAAGGTTGCTATTTGTAAAATTAAATTCACATATGATGAAGTAGTTTCGTCTAAAATGCTCATAGATAATGCGATTGTAGTAATTACGTTAAATATGCCTATTGCTAAACCGCGAGTGAAATTTGGGATTAATAATACATATGTATTCTTATTTTTAAAGACCTCCAAAAAGTCGTTTTTTTCTTTATTTTCTTTGATTGTTTCCGCATTTTTCGCTCGCATAGATGCACACACGATGCTTGTTATAATAAAGCATGCTATCGAAAGCAGGAAGAAAGATGCGGTTACTTTCATATATGAGAATTTTGATAAAAGTATGGAATAGACAAGTGACGCTAAAAAAGATACTCCACCTGCTATTGCCGTGCTAATGCCTGTCATCTTTCCGTAATCCTTCATATCAATAGTATAATATGGTAAGCAGTACGCAAGAATGTTATACAGTCCTACGCCGACGTAGGATATGCTTGCAACGATAAATACTGTAACTACATAAACGTTTTTTATTAGTTCAACGTTTATTGCACCTATTAAAAATACACAGGTTAATAAACTGAGTGATAAACAAGATATGCTCGTAACCAATTTTACACGTTTTATTTTATCTGATAAAAACGTTAGAACAAGCATCATTGCCACTTGCATAATCTGCATTAACGAATTAAGCACATAAACTTGCTCGGCGGAAAATCCTGCTTGAATTAAAAAGGTTTGCATAATTGCGCCTGTGCAGAATGTGAAGCCCAAGTTATAAAGTGTTGTGTAAATGCAATATTTTTTTATGTTTGACATATCTTCCTCAAATTAAAAATGGAAATTTTATTTTAATATCATCACTTGATTATACCACGAAATTTATCACTTTTCAATATAATTAGTTCAAAAGAAAAAACACAAAAAAGAGGGTACTATTTTGTTAAGAGTGCAGCTTGATTTTCGTTTTTTGCACTCTTAGCCTTTACAGAAATTGTACATTTTCGAGCATTTTTCACTATTGAAATTACATTTTTGCTCAAAACCAGACCTTTTTCAAAAGTCTCAAAAATTTTTCGGGATACAATCTCGACCACGCGTTTCTAATTCAAACCATGGGGATTAGGACGCCAAATGAATATTAAAGGACTACTTTTCCAAGTAGTCCTTTTTGTTATTTGAAGAGTAACGAAATCACGGAATCGCAGAATGAAATAATTTTCCCTGTTGAGGCTTCAACTGTGCGATTTGTGTCTTTATAATAGTAGCCAACAACACCCTTTGTCATACTGCAAGCACGCTTGTTGCCTCTTTCGTCTGTTTCTATCCAGCCAACTCTTCTGCCACAGCCATCATATATAAATTCTTGTTTAGCCATTTTTTGACACCTTAATTATATCGTATTTTTCGCCCATTTTTACAATTCTGCATCCTTCGTAATCAAATGGTCTAATGATGTTAAACATAGGCTCGATTAAATAATTTCCATTTTTGTCTATTATTCCTACCTTGGAGTTTTCTCCTGCCTCTGCACAACCGTTAGAAAAGCCTCCTGCTTCTTCAAAGCGAGGATTTATTACTACATTTCCGGTTTTATCTATGTATCCCCAGCGCTTACCTATTCTAACGGCACAAAGTCCCTCGCTAAAATAAGTAACATCATCAAATTTAGGCTCTATTACTGTGTTTCCATTTACATCTATAAAGCCCCATTTTTCGCCTTTTCTTTTTACTCCAGCAAGTCCTTCGTAAAAATCCTTTACCATTGTATACTGTGCAGGGATTACTATTTCATTATTTTCATTAATAAATCCGTGATGCCTATCCTTGCAAAAGCTCATTCTTTCATTTTTGAAGCTTGGCCATCTTTTCGATAGATAGTTTGTTTCCTTACCTTGCTTGTTTATGTATGCAGCTCTGTTACCTATTCGCACCTCTGCAAATCCGTTATGAAAGATAGATACATAAGAGTATTTTGGTTTTATAACTATTTCTCCCTTTTTATCTATAAAACCCCACTTATAGCCTTTTTCGGTTTTCACCATAACTCCAGCCAATCCCTCATTAAAGGAAATTGAAGTGCGAAATTTAGGAGGTATCACCTCGTTGCCCTGCATATCAAGGAAGCCTACACCTTTTTCCCAAGTTTCGGTTACAGCTATCAAGCCTTCATATGGAAAATGCACATTTACATACTTAGGCTCTATCACTATATTACCATCTAAATCAACAAATCCGTATTTCCCATCAACACTAATTTGTCCCAGTCCATTTTCAAAGCAAATGCCATGGCAAATAGGCGGTAATTTCTTTTGCTTTCCATTTGCATATATTGCATAATACTCATCCTTGCTTTTTACTATATAAAAATCGACTTTTTCATCACTGAAGCACTCGTAAGCATCATCAAATCGAGGCTCTTTGTTTTCTAATTCGTTAAAAAATGCAAACCTATCGTTCATTAATTTGTCCATCCATTCATTGAAATCTTTTCGCCAAGTCTACTATTGCTTTTATAATATTTCTAAAATCTTCTTTGGCACATCCGCCATCCTTGCGTTTTCTTTCCCACCAATGCGATGTTGGATGAGATACCGGATAAGAACAATCTTCATATGTTTCAACTGTATCAGAGCATAGCTCTGTTTTCATCCAATCGTTATATGCCTTTTTAGAAAGAAATACTATAATGGTTGGTTCTATTATTTTACAAACATAGTCTAAGTTTACTTTTGATAAAAGGCTGTCCTCTTTTTGCTTGTCAATAGATTCTCCTCTGATTTCGGCAGGGCGCTGGTAATAGTTCATGAAAGCAAAATGCTCCCACACCTTGTCCTCGTCACAACCAATAACATCACAGCAAGCTTTTGCAGGTCTATAAAACATACTGTAACCCGCCCCTCTTTCCTTACCAACTATATGTTTAAACAAAACATATCTTGTAAAAAACGAGCTAAAGCTCTTGTGCAAGGGATTATTCTCATCATACTTTTGCTCTGTTAAATTTTCGGTGTACCATTTTTTCAAGTCATATGAAAAATTTTTTGTTTGCTTTGATAAATAATGGCTCTCCCCTACACACAAAATTCTATGTTTATTGTATTGCTTACCTATATACGGTAACATTTCGGGATGCGTTTGATAGATAGGATTAAGCTCTAAACCCTTATCATACTCGGTGTTGCAAAAATCATCAGTTATTTCATCCTTATATTGCCGAAATATTTTTTCCATAAAAATTTATTATCCTCTATTGTTCAATTCTATGTAAGCTTTATGTGCCAGCTTATATGCGGTTTCCATATCCTTTTCTACGACTATTCCGTTTGCATAATATACTGAGAGCATTTCAAGTGCTCTTGGTTCATTACATGCAGCCGCTTTCTTAAAGAGCTGAAAAGCCTTCCTCTTGTCCTGTTCTACTTCAATTCCATTATTATACATATTTCCAAGCTCATAACAAGCCTCCGTGCAACCCGCCTTGATGGCTTCCTCATAATAATATCTTGCCATATATTCATCCTCATAGCCATCCGACAACAAGGGGGTTTCATTTACTATTCCCATTTTCCAAAGAGCCTTTGGATGTCCCATTTCAGCCGCTTGCTCATATAGCGCTGCTCCACGACGAGCATCTAATTCATACCATTCAAGCTCAGCAAGCTGATAAATTGCCTCGGCTATTCCCATTTCAGCGTATTCTTCTAAAATTGCTTCTTTATCATATAGAGAATTTTCTCTTGCTTCGTCAACCTCTTCTTCCATTTTTTCAAGTAATTCATCAATATTCTTCTGTTCCATAACAGATCTCCTTCTTAACAATTTTATTGTTGTAACAATGTCGAAAACGAATTTTTCCCGTACTTTTCAATAAATTCACTTGGGTCTTTGGCATCAGTAAGTTTCACTATTCTCACATTAATCCCTGTTTCCTTTAAAGACTTGTGTGCTTGTTCCGCCAATGCTTGTCCACATGAATCGCTATCAAAGCAAATTGCCACATTATTAGTACATTTTGCTATGATCCTTGCCTGCTCACTTGTAAGGGCTGTACCCAAAGTAGAAACAGTATTTTCAAAGCCTATCTTGTGCAATGCTATGACATCAAAGAAGCCCTCACATAAAATTAGTTCGTTCGTGCAATGCTCTTTAGCAAGATTTAGCCCGAAAAGACTGTCTTTATGCTTATCCGCTGTAACAATATATTTAGGCATAGCTTTGCCAATAGCACATCCAACAAAGGCAACCACATTACCACAAACATCAATAACAGGAAGAATAACTCTATCACTTAAACAACCGCATATTTTGCCATCTATGCAATCTTTTTCAAACAAACAGCTGAGTATAATTTCTTCCTTTGTATAATTAAGATTTATTAGTCTATCATAAAGAGCATTGAAATTTTCAGGGGCGTAGCCAATTTGAAAGCGCTCAACTATCGGCAAAGAAAGCTTTTGTTCCTTCAAAAGAAAATCTCTCGCCCTTATTCCAAGATTCTCATCATTAAGCGAATTCACAAAAAGCTTAAGAGCCTCCTTGTTTATCTCCAAAACACGCTGTTTCTCAATTTTGCTTAATTGCATATTTGTCCCCCCATTTTTATTTTCTGTTTTCAAAATTCAAACCGCCTCTTTTCCTTGTTCCAATATGCTTTTGCTACTATATCTCTTTCACCATAGCGATTTTTTGCTACTATAAGCTGTGCATTTTTACTTACATCTTTGTTTTCCCTTGTTCCAACACCTCTTATTGCTCTATGGTCTCGGTGCAAAAATATAATATAGTCACTTTCTTGAGCAAGTGATGTGCAATTTAAATCCGAAAGTTTTGGCAAATTTCTTGGCATATTATCTCCGGAATTTCTTGGCAAACAAGATGTTGTAATCACAGGCACGGAATATTGAACACTTGCTTTTTTATAATCACACATATTATCGTCTCTTAAATATACGCTATCAACAAAAACAACGGAGATATCACTATTTGCTTTTAGATTTTCACTTATTATATTGAATGGTGATTTTATTACATCATCATCAACAATTATTTTGTCCTTATCTAAAAAGCAAGTTGCTCTCTCTATCATAGTTTTTCCAGACATTTCTCGGGATAAAATTAGCGCCTTACCTCCCTTTTTCTCCAAAGCTCCTTTGAGAAGTTGTAAGGCAAGTGTTGTTTTTCCGAAGCCAGCATGTGAAAAAATACTAAAAAGTCCATTGTTCTCAGCTATATCATTTACGATGCCCTCAAAATTATGGTCAAAATAAGGTTCTTCCTTGAAAATTATATAGCCTCGCTTTTTCATTTCTTCATCTTTTAGGGATTTACGAGAAGATAAAACCACCGTGCTTTCGCCTTTTATCCTCTCAAAATCAGTCAGATTACATTCATCACCGTTCATCACAAAAGCATATCTTATATAGTTTTCAAGCACTGATTGGCAAAGATATTTTAATGCTACCACATAAATCTGTCCTTTGTGCTCAAAAAGTGGTCTTAGCTCCTCAAAGTCTGCACCATATTCCTGTGGGAATGTGTAAACGGAAAACAAGTCAAGAAATGTATCTAAAAGCTCATTTTCTTCCACATTTATATATGCGTTGTTTACTATTTCATCCTTTTTTTCTCCAATTACAAAAACTATGCACGGTATTCCATTTGAATTTTCTGTGACTAATTTTAGATTTTCTTGAAGATGACTGTCATCATCTGTAATGATTTGATAAATAATGTCACACTCTGTGTCTAAATTTGCAATATCATCAGGATACGAAATAATGCCTTTTAAGGAAATTGAATGAAACATTTCTTTTCTTTCGTTTTCGCTTATATTACCCTTGACAAAATCGGTGCTTTGTAGGTATTTCCTTACTTTGTGCAAAAGCCTTTCGCCGATTCTTGTTGCTCTTGCCCCGTGACAAATTATTTCTGTTTTGGCAAATGCCATAGTATTTTCAAGTTGCATTTTATGTCCTCCATTAAAGTGGGTATTGTCTTATATAATTCTTCAAGATTGTTTTTAGATGCTGTAAATGTATAGCATCCGTCATTTTTTACTATTAAGAAACAATATTCATACTGTTCATTATCAAGTTCCTCAATAGCGACAAAAAACGAAAGAGCTCCACAGGGTATCTCGTAAAGAATATCTACATTAGCATCAAATGGTATTTCAATATAAATATTCTCTCCCCATTTTTTAAGGAATGGGGACTTTTTGTAGTCACATTTTTTTGTGGAAACAAATAAATCGTACTCTCTAAATGAACGAATGTGCATCATGTTAGGGTGCAAGGTGTGATTTTTGGTGTCATACCAAAAATACTCTTTTCCTTGTTCGGTTCGCTTCATTAGAGAAAGCCCATGCTCCTTTTTTATTATAACATCATAGAGTGGCAAAAGCAACTCTCTTTCGCCTTGCTCGTTATAATCAGCATATCCGAATTTGCCGTCCTGCTCGATTATAAAATCAAAGTCATCAAGCTCACATATTGAGTCATAAACGGGGTATAAAACTACATTTTTTCCATTATTTAAGCCATATTTACCTTCATACTCAACAAGAGAAAATTTATTTGAAAAAATTCTGTTTTTCGTGGTCATATTTGCCCTCCTTTTTCTTTACTATATCTGAAAAATATTAACAAATTGTTGCTAAATTATTTCAAAACAATTTCGTATCACTATTTTTAATATTATTGCAGAAGCAACTTTTACAATAAAATTATACCCTCCAAAATGATACTTGTCAAAATACATATGTCTTGAAAACACGACATTTTCAAGCGACAGCAAGCGTATCACTTTAAGCATTTTACTTTTATATTTGCATTTTCGCAAAAATCCACTTTATGAAAAGTCCAAGAAGTCTGTTGCCTTAAGGGTTTATCGCACTTTTTAACGGTGTTCTTACGGGATTGGGTCACTCCAAGCAAAAACGGCAAGCCTCGCGAGCTTGCCGTTTTTTATTCATTGCGATGATGACTTAATTATTTTTGCTCATTATAACAGTCTATAAGCGTTTGCGGTCCAGCAGTATGCTTTGCATTTCAATGAGTCGCCTGTTAGTGGGTCGTGGTTTTCGGAGAAGCCTGATTTTTCTATTGCCTTTTTATAGCCTGCCACGATACGCTCGCTCAGCTCGGTTTCTCCTATATTTCTAAGTGATAAGGCGAATATAATTTGGTCGGGTCCCCATGCGGGTCCTCTCCAGTAGCCGTTTTGGGTATAGAACGGGCTATGAACGGATTCGCTTGCAAGGCCGTATGGGCATAGGAAGTCCTTTTCAAGCTTGCTTAGTATATATTCCTTTATATCCTTAGGTAGCCTATCCTCTAAAACAATCATTCTAAGTGGCATCAGGCTTTGAGGTCTGTATATTTCCTCGGTCATACCGTTACGAATGAAAATTTCTCCGTCCCAAAAATGTGTTACACACTTCTCCAAAAGCTCGCTTGATAGCATTTTATATATTCTTGCATCGTTACACAAATTAAGCCTTTGTGCCATTTGCGACAATACCTCACATTGAACTGACAAATATGCAATCAGATCGGGGGACTGAATAATTTCGGTATTATCAAAGCATGTTGCATTATCGTTGCCCGAGTCGTTTCCGTGGTAATAGCAGGGGGTATTTCCGCGGTAGTTGAGCCACCAGTCCGTGTTCCTTTTCATATAGTAGTAAAGCTCATCTAAGATTTCAATATCCTCGTATTTTTTGTTACGCTTTACGAGCTGCTTATAAATCCAGCCTTGGATTGGGGGCTTTACGAACGACCATTCCATATTTGTGGTAGTAACGGTATCGGGGGTCCTGCCGTGATTATCCATAAATCTATACGGGTAAATGAGCTGATTATACGAAAGGTCAAAATCCTTATCAGCCAAGTCAAGGGCATTAAAGGTATTATCCCACGACCAGAGCTTACACATGCCCGATTTACTCATTACGATTGCATCTCTGTCGTAGTTGCCCTCGCCCGAGATGATATTGCTCCACAAAACATATGCGCACGCCTTATCGACCTCGTTTTGGCACTTCATTTTTTCTTCCCACGCAAGATATTCATTTTTTCTGCCTTCCAAATATTCACCGTATGTTAAGTCGGTATAAACGGAGCTTTCGCTTGTGCTAAGGCGAAGGGTGAACTCATATTCTCCGTTTTCGTCGGGTAAAACTGTTATTTTTATGTAATCCTTATATATTCTTCTGTCGCTATCCTTTGTATCAAGGGATATTTTGCCCTTATGAATTTTGAAGGTATGGAATGTATTTGTAAAGCAATCGCAAAGCTTTAGAAGGTTATTTCCTTCATAGATATAGTTTGCGTTATACACGCCCTTCATATAGATATAATTGAGGCAGGGGGAGTTTCCCTTTCCCGAAAAGCAAATTCCGTCCTTATCAAACAGGCACATTTTATGCGCTTTATCATTTGCGCTTATTTGAAGCTCCCATGGCAGAAATGCTTCGGTAATTGAGCCCGAATAGTCAAGCTCCATAAGCGGTACCATTCCGCCGTTATGAAGTGAATTCAAAATCAATTTTTCATCAGATCTTGAAATGGAAATCAAGGAGTTTCTTGCGCTGAAATGAAATTTATCAAGGTTTAACATATTTTTTCTCCGATCTATTTTATTACAAGCTTATTTTATCATATAGCTTCACAATGGCTTTAAATATATATTATAGATATTTTTCTATAAGCGGCTTAAGGCGTGCTTTGTCCTCATCGGTTATGGCGAAGGAGTATTTTTCGATATACGCTTTGAATTTTTCCTTATTCATTTCCTTTGGCTTTTCGCCAACACGACGCTCAAAATTGCCGAAAAGAATGTTGTCGCTCTTTTCCCGTGACAGATCAAGTCCTTTTAATACCTTATTATCAAAGCCTACAACGCTTTCGCCTGTTCCTAAAAATGTAGTAACCATATTGAACAGCCATTCGGCATACTTCTCATCGCAAAGATAGCTACGGTCAGTGCCAAAAATCAAGCGCTCGTGATATTTATTGAAAAAATCCTTGAAAAAATCGTAATTTTTTTCAAATTCCACATACATCTCCCCGCCCGGGGTCAAATCTACACACAAATTTGGATAAAGGGAGAAAAGCTCCTCGAGAAGCTCCGGTGTCTTTGAGCAGAAGAAAAAGTGCGCCAAGGTAAGATGCAATCTTGGATGCTCCTTTAGGATTTTTATCGTTTGTGCTTGGATTTCCTCGTATGATGAAAATGTTCCGTCCGTATAGGACCAACCGGCATCAACCGCCCATTTTGGAGCGCGATTTATATCCCAAAACTCATCGGGATCGTTTACATGCATTAAAAGATGAGTCCCGTCCCTTTCCATCTCGGCATAAAGAGCATTGAGTGCAGTGTGATTTAGATTTTTACCCATGCGCTTATGCTCATTTGGCTTGCCCTCTAACATTTTAATTCCGTCAAAGCCTATATCCATTAGCTCTCTATATTGCGTTACAGTATCCATTCCGTTTGGCATATTATCAAGAGGAATCTTTATTATTTCAATTCCGCCATGCACATAAGTATTTGGATTAGCAAGCTTATACAAGCCTACCATAATGTTGTTGCACACATTAGATTGATAAAACGGGATTGCGCAAATATTTATCGCACAAACGCTCTTTCCATTGTAATTGTCGAAGCAGGAAATAAAATCGGGCTCTCCCCATCTGCTTATATGTAGGTGACTATCTACTATTTTTCTCATTTTTATCCTCGATATCAGTGTAATTTATGTCTTTATTATATCACGCATTGGCGCCATATGTCAATCGCTTGAAGTGATTTTGTATTCGATATGAATTTATGCTTTAGCGCAAAAGCATATTGACATAAGCGACAAAATATGGTATAATTACAAAAACAAATATTAACAATGGAACCAGCTGACTGTAGAGGATGTTGGTTTCTTTATGCTTTTAAGGAATTTTTTATGGTTAGAAAAAAGAAATTTACACTCTCTACCACACAAATCATATTACTCAGCTTTCTTATAACCATTCTCGCAGGAAGCGTGCTTCTGGCTTTGCCTATAAGCTCCGCAAGCGGTGAGGCTGTGCCCTATCTTGACGCGCTTTTTATGGCTACCACCTCAACATGTGTGACAGGGCTTGTTACTCTTCCGACCGTGACTTCATGGAGCGCTTTCGGGCAGGTGATTATTTTGATCCTCATACAAATCGGCGGTCTTGGCGTTATTACGGTTATGTCGGGAGTAATGCTTCTTCTAAACAAAAAAATGGGCATTGGCGATCGCCTGCTTATTCAAGACGCGTTCAATCTCAACACGATGTCGGGGCTTGCGAATTTTGTCAAGAGGGTTTTGCTTGGCACGCTTATCATTGAGGGGATTGGCGCGGTCTTATACATGCTTGTATTCGTTCCCGAGTTTGGCGCAAGAGGCGTCTGGATATCAATATTCAATTCGGTTTCCGCCTTTTGCAATGCCGGCATTGATATTGTAGCCGAAAACAGTCTTTGCAATTACGCGACAAATCCTTTAATCACCATAGTTACCTCTGCTCTGATTATTCTTGGCGGTCTTGGATATATCGTATGGTGGGATGTGCTTCGTGTTGTCAAGAGCCGTTCGGCAAAAAATAAGAAAATCTTCAGACATCTTACCCTGCACTCAAAAATTGCAATTACTGTAACTGCGGGACTCATTGTTGTCGGCGCATTGCTCATATTCATTTTTGAATACGCCAACCCATTAACCATTGGAGAAATGTCCTTGTTTGATAAAATTCAGGTGTCATTTTTTCAATCCGTTACCACAAGGACCGCAGGCTTTGCTACTGTTCCACAAGAGAATTTGACAAACGCCTCATCCGCTGTATCTATTATTTTGATGCTGATCGGCGGTTCACCCGTGGGAACGGCAGGCGGTATAAAAACGGTAACCATTACTGTCCTTGTTTGCTCGGCGTTTGCAACGATAAGAAATAAGAATAGCGCAACGCTGTTCGGTCGCCGAATTTCAGAGGAATCAATAAAAAAGGCTGTGGCTGTTGCTGTAATGTTCCTTGTTATTTGCGCCGCATCAGCCATACTACTAATGGCAACGAGCGATGCCTCGGTTATTGACGCAGTCTATGAGGCGGTTAGCGCAACGGCAACGGTAGGTCTTTCAAGGAATTTAACGGCAACGCTCAACGCGGTTGGAAAAATAATTATTATCATAACTATGTATTTTGGCAGAGTAGGTCCGATATCGTTGGCTATTGCTCTTGGAAGCAAGGGAGAGAGCCAAAATGTAATATCCGAGCCTGCAGAGGATATCAGTATAGGATAAAGGAGAAAATCAATGAAATCAAACAAAGCATACGCGGTTTTTGGCCTTGGAAGATATGGCATAGCCGTAGCAAGAGAGCTTGTAGATAACGGCATGGAGGTAATTGCCGTAGATGTGGATCAGCGAATTGTAACCGATGCGGCGGCATATCTGCCTGTGTGCAAATGCGCCGATGTGACAGATGCAGAGGTCATTTCCCGCCTTGGAATAGGCAACATTGACACTGTTATCGTTTGTATGGCGAGCAATCTTGAGGCGAGTGTGATGGCTATTACTCTTTGCAAGGAAGCGGGTGTTAAGACTGTCATTGCAAAGTGCTCAAACGAGATGCAACAAAAAATATTGCTTCGTGTAGGTGCGGATCAGGTGGTTTTCCCCGAAAACGAGTCGGGCATACGCCTTGCAAAGAACCTAATTAGCTCTGGATTTATTGATATGCTATCGCTATCGCGAGATGTGTCTTTAATAGAAATCGATGTAAAGGACGAGTGGTGCGGTAAAAACCTTATTGAGCTTAATCTGCGTAAGAAATACGGGTTAAATATTGTGGCTATCAAAAAAGGTGAGAATGTCGATGTGAGCATCAATCCCGAGCAGTTGCTTGATGCACAATCTACGCTGATTGTCATTGCAAACACATCAAAATTAGGAAAGCTAAGGTGAGCCTTAAGGCTCCTGCCTGCGCTAAGCCCGATACACCGGGGCTGTGTGGGATTAACAATATAAAAAAATCCACCCTCTCGGGTGGATTTTTAGCTTTTATTTATCGTCGGAATGCTTGGTTGTGAACTTGTTGATAGCATATGTTGCGACTATGATGATGCCTACGATCATAAAAACGCCGAGCATTCCTATTCCCATATATTTCAGGTTATTTATAAATTCCATTGGTTCAAACATATTAAGCCTCCATTACAAGAAGAATCCAAGGACTAACGAGCCTGCGATTACTGACGCGATCTGTCCCGATACATTAACGCCTATTGCGTGCATAAGAAGGAAGTTTTGGTTATCCTCCTCAAGACCCATTTTATGCACTATTCTTCCCGACATCGGGAATGCGGAAATTCCTGCAGCGCCTATCATTGGGTTGATTGGGTCCTTGTGCATTGCCTTAAGAATTACATTATAAAGCTTTGCAAAAAGCACTCCGCCTGCGGTATCTACGATGAATGCCACAAGTCCAAGTCCCAAGATAAGGAGTGTAGACGGCTTCAAGAATTTATCAGCGCTCATCTGGAATGCGATAGTAATTCCGAGGAATATTGTGATAAGGTTTGCAAGAACCTTTTGAGCTGTTTCGGAAAGAGAGTCAAGCACTCCGCACTCACGAATGAGGTTACCGAACATTAGGAAGCCGATAAGTGATGCGGCAGCGGGAACGAAGATACAGGTAACGATAGAAATTGCTATTGGGAAAAGAATCTTCGTTGTCTTTGAAACGCTCTTTTGCTCGTACTTCATACGGATCTGGCGTTCCTTTTTAGTTGTAAGAAGCTTTATTACAGGCGGTTGAATGATAGGAACGAGCGCCATATACGAATATGCGGCAACTGCAATAGCTCCTATATATCCCGAATGCTCTCCGCCACCAAGAAGTGCGTTTGCAACGACGATTGAGGTTGGTCCGTCGGCTGCGCCTATGATTGAAATAGATGCTGCAACCTTATCGGGGAAGAACATTGATGCCGTACACAGGGTGAAGAATATTCCGAATTGCGCGGCTGCGCCGAATATCATTAGCTTAGGGTTGTTGAGCAACGGACCGAAGTCTATCATTGCGCCTATTCCTATGAATAGGATTAGCGGAAACAGCTCATTTGCTATTCCTGCCTCGTACAGTGCTTCAAGTGGCTCTGCAATGCCCGAGCCCGGGAAATTCATAAGAATTGCGCCAAAGCCGATTGGCAGAAGAAGTGTTGGTTCCATTTGCTTTTTGATAGCGAGAAAGATGAGAATTGCGCCGATTGCCCACATTACTACCATCTTCCAGTTGTCGCCCTCGCCAAACTTTGTTATTGGTTCAAACAAGCTAAGAAGCTCTTTCATTTTCATTCTCCTTTTTTACAAGTTGTCATTACATTACAGTTATATCTTGACCGTGTCAAGCAGGGATATAAATCAATGCTTACTAAGTATATCACATTTTTCCAAGCAATTCAACCTTATTTTCATTTTATTTTATAATTTTATTTTACGGATATCGGTTGCTTGAAAATTGCTTGACGGCTTTATTTTGCGTGAGTAATTTCGTTTACAATTTCGCAAATTTTTGCTATTATATCAATGCTCAGCTCCATAAACGGCATTGGCTCTACCCTTTTGCCTGTAAGAGTGGCAAGCCATGTAAGGGCTGCTGCGTATCTGCCGTAGGTTTCGGACAAATGGAAGCCGTCACGGCAAAGCGACTCTCCCCCGTTTGCATAATCAAGCTCGCCAACTCGCTCCCGAAGGGCTTGAATAACATCGCCCGAGGGGATTATGTCCGCGCCTGTTTCCTCGCTTGCGAGGGTGGTTGCCTTGCAAATCGCCTCGTACATTTTTCTTTGATTTGAGCCGTATTTTGGGAAATCACCGTGGCTTGAGTCAATCTCATATGCCCATGTACGGTGGATGTATATTTTCGCGCTTGGCTGATATGCGCGCACATATTCTATAAGGTTATTTAGGTATGGCTGATAGCTTTCATACTCGCCCGAATAACCGCTTACCTGCTGAAGGGTGATGACATCGTAGCTATCGCTCTTTAAATTCGGCTCAATGGCGGTATTGGGCTCACCCCAAAACGGCTCGCCGTTTTTACTATATAAATAGCTTGCGCTATTTTTTGTTACATTATCCCAGTGTCTTTCAAGGCTACAGCCTCCGATTGCTAAATCTACTGTTGTCAGGTCAATATTCCGTTGCTTTGCCAAGGCGTGTAAATACGCATGCGCATCCTCTGAAAAGCTATTACCGATTGATAAAATTTTCATAATTATGCCTCCTTTTTTCTTAAATATAACACATTTTTTTATCTTTTTCAAGCAGAAAACGGTAATATTTGGAAAAGGATTGAGGATAATACAAAATATGTGCGACAGGAATTGACTTTTTGCTCGCTTGGTGGTATAATTGTTTTAATAAATATGGTCAAAATGACCTTAAAAAGGAGAAAAATATGGCAAAAAATCTCGTTTATGACATTCACGAAAAGCCACCGTTTGGCAAGATGATTGTTTTCGCCATTCAACAGCTTCTTGCGATTATGGCGGCAACTATCGCTGTTCCTGCTATTGTTGGAAACGGAATGTCTGCCTCGGCTGCTCTTTTCGGTGCGGGCGTAGGTACAATAGTTTATCAGCTTTTCACAAAATTCCGTAGCCCTGTATTCCTTGGCTCATCATTCGCCTTTATCGGCTCAATGAGCGCATCGTTTGCAGGCGCGGCGTCGGCAAGCCTTGGCTATCTTGGGCTTTTGATCGGTGCGATTTTTGCGGGTCTTGTTTATGTAGTAATCGCGCTTATTGTAAAGTATGTCGGGGTTGGCTGGATTAACAGGCTTATGCCTCCTGCGGTTATCGGTCCGACGGTTGCGCTCATCGGTCTTTCGCTTTCGGGTGCGGCAATTAAGGATGTATTCTCATACGGACCGAGAGTCAACGGTGACGGTGCATTTATTATGAGCACTCCTATCTGGCTTTCGCTTATTTGCGCTATTGTGACCTTCTTTGTTGTTATTATTTGCTCAACCTACGGCAAAAAGATGACAAAGCTAATCCCCTTCATTATCGGTGTTTTAGCAGGTTATGGCGTTGCACTTATATTCACCATTATCGGATACATTGCCGATGCGGACGCGCTTAAGGTAATTGACTTTGCTCCGTTTACAAGCCTTGTTTCCGACGGCGTAAAATTCACCACATTCCTTGACATTCCCGAGTTTACCTTTGTTAAGGGCTTCGGCGGATTTAAGGACTTTGAGTGGAGCTATCTTGCAACCGTTGCGGTAGCTTACATTCCTGTTGCATTTGTTGTATTTGCTGAGCATATTGCGGACCATAAGAACCTTTCGAGCATTATTGGTGAGGACCTTCTTGAAAATCCCGGTCTTAACCGCACTTTACTTGGTGACGGTGTCGGCTCAATGGTCGGTGCGTTCTTCGGTGGCTGTCCCAACACAACATATGGCGAGAGCGTTGGCTGTGTTGCTATTACCCGTAACGCATCCGTTGCTACTATTACAACAACCGCTATTATGGCTGTGCTTATTTCGTTTGTATCTCCGTTTGTTGCATTCCTTGATTCAATTCCCGGCTGTGTAATGGGCGGTGTATGTATCACGCTTTACGGCTTTATCGCGGTATCGGGTCTTAAGATGATTCAAAAGGTAAACCTTGAGGACCATGCAAATCTCTTTACTGTATCTGCAATTCTTATCACCGGTGTTGGCGGTATGGCGCTTCAGATTGGTAAGGTTACTATTACCGCTATTGCATGCGCGCTAATTCTCGGTATTATTGTAAATATCGTTTTGAACAAGTTTAAAAAAGATGATGGAGATGAAAAATAATGAAGGACTACAAGAATGTAATTATCTTTGACCATCCGCTTATCCGTCACAAGATTGCTATTTTGCGTGATGAAAGGACAAGCATGAAGGAATTTCGTGAGCTTGCTACGGAGATTACGACCCTTATGACCTATGAGAGCCTTAAGGACGGCGTGCCGACTACCGAGATTGAGGTTAAAACTCCTCTTGAGGTATGCAAGCAAACTGTTGTTAAGGACAATGCGGTTGTTATTGTTCCTATTCTTCGCGCGGGCCTTGGAATGGTTAACGGTGTGCATGCGCTATTCCCCTCGGCAAGGGTTGGACATATTGGAATGTGCCGTAATGAGGAAACACTGAAGCCCGACACATACTATTGCAAGCTACCTGAGGGCATTGAGGACAAGCTCGTTTTGGTGGTTGACCCGATGCTTGCAACCGGCGGAAGTGCCTGCGATGCCATTCAGCTACTAAAGGACAAGGGCTGTAAGCACATTAAGTTTATGTCAATTATTGGCGCGCCCGAAGGCGTTTCCAGAGTTGCCGAGGCGCATCCTGATGTAAGCATTTATGTTTCCACGCTTGACAGATGTCTTAACGAGCATGGCTACATTCTCCCCGGTCTTGGAGATGCGGGCGACAGGCTTTTCGGAACGAAATAATTGCAGATTAAGCGAGTGGGCGCAAAATGCGTCCACTCTTTTTAACGAAATTTAGCATTAGGGATTGAAAAGGGCGGGGTTTTATGGTAAAATATGCACGGATATTGAAGGGGGGACAGGATATGCAACGACAGGGTATTTTAAGGCTTGTTATTTCGGCGCTTTGCTTGGCGCTTGGCTATTCGCTTCCGTTTTTGACAGGACAAATTCCGCAAATTGGCACTATGCTTTTACCTATGCATATTCCCGTTTTGCTTTGTGGGTTTATCTGTGGCTGGAAATGGGGGCTTGGCGTTGGGGTGATTTGCCCCATTCTTCGCTCGCTTACGCTCGGTTCGCCTATATTTTTTCCTATGGCGGTTTGCATGGCGCTTGAGCTTGGGGCTTACGGCGCTATTTCGGGCATTTGCCACAGGCTTTTACCGAAAAGGCGGTTTTTCATATACATATCCCTACTTATTTCAATGCTTATGGGCAGAATTATATGGGGTGTATCAATGGCGGTCTGCATGGGCGTTAAGGGTGGCTCGTTTACTTTTAGGGCGTTTATTGCAGGGGCGTTTACAAATTCGATAATTGGAATTATTATACAAATTGTGCTTATACCTATTTTAGTTATAGCCCTTGAGGGGTCACGGGTGATGAAATCAAATGAATAATTTTGAAAATTTGCTCAAAAGGGGCGGATATGTATCGTTTTTACCGCTTTTTAAGGAGCTTGACGCAAGGCTTAGCGAGGGCAAGGACTTAATTGTGGCTATTGACGGCGGAAGCGCAAGCGGTAAGACCACTCTTGCCTCTCTTATTTGCGAGGCGTTTGATGCGGTTGTGTTTCATATGGACGACTTCTTTTTACCGTTTGAAATGCGCACAAGCGAGCGACTTTTAGAGGCGGGGGGTAATGTGCATAGAGAGCGATTCCTTAGTGAGGTGCTACTGCCGTTAAGCAGGAAAGAGGCGGTTATGTATCGCAAATTCGACTGTTCGACGGGCACTCTTTCCGAGCCGATTTCAGTCACTCCCAAGAGGCTAACGGTTATTGAGGGGGCTTATTCCCTACATCCCGAGCTATGCTCATATTATGATTTTACGGTGCTTTTAGAGGTTGATAAAAAAACGCAGGCACAGCGCATTTTAGAAAGAGATGCAAGCAAGGCAGAGCGATTTTTCAACGAATGGATTGTCTATGAGGACACATATTTTGAAAAGACGGGCATACGGAGCAGGTGCGATTTAATAATCAACACAAAATGAAAAGAGGATATCGCTAACACGATATCCTCTTTTTTTGTTTATTGCTTGTTTGGAGTCCAACTGCTTTCGTCCGTTTTGCCGTTGGTTTCATACTCGGGATCAGTGTTTTTCTCGCTCTGCTCCTCGGAGCTTGACTCCGCTTCGGATTGTGAGCTACTCTCGCTTTCGCTTTGCGATTCGCTCTCGGCAGGAGCTTGGCTTGACTCACACGAGCTTTCCTCACTCTCTGTGGGGGCTTGACTTGACTCACACGAGCTTTCCTCACTCTCTGTGGGGGCTTGACTTGACTCACTCTCGCTCGGGGACTGCTGTGACTCGCTTTGAATATTGCTTTGCTCCTCTTTGCCTTGGGATTCGCTTTGCTCAATGGAGCTTTCCTCGCTTGAGGAGCTTGCTTCCTGGCTTGATGTTTCCTCATCGTCCGAGCAGGAGCAGATAAGCATCAGGGCAAGAAGGAGTGTCAGAATTAGTATTAAAAATCTTTTCATCGCTATTTCACCAAATTTATCCAAAAGCCCGCGTCAAATATTGCGCTTTTTGACTCGCCCTCATCAAAGCCCTCAAGCTTATCAATTCTTACGGCACTATCACCGCTTGCGGTAATTATATCAGAAGCGTCAAGCGCATCTATTTCTATTACAGGGGGTTCATATTTATTCATTTGTGCCCTCCACTAAAAGATTATCAACGCAGTTCCAGTATTGCTGAGCAACCTGCTCGCTTGTCAAGGCGGTATCGTAAATTCTTGCCTCGTAAAGCTCGTAATTAGTAGTTGAGCCAAGATCCTCATTTGAGTATTGCGGGTTATAGCATATACCGAGGACATAGTCCCTTCCCGAGCCTCCGAGGAACTCGCCCGTTCCGTAATCGGCGCTTGCAACGAGAATTCCGTTGATATAAACGCTCATAAGGTTAGTTGCTTTATCGTACGAGCCAACAATATGAATCGGAGCGCCTGCGTAAGCAAGGGGCTGTGTTCCGCTCATATCTGATGTTGATGAATAGTTACCCGATCCGTTTGAGTTTCTATTGGTTGAGCCTATTTGGAAGGTGATTTGTCCGCCTGCCTGCTGGCGAAGGTAAAGTGTAACTCCACCGCCGTTGCAAGAGGTGATAAGACCTACCGTTTTGCCCGGAAGCTTATCAAGGCTCAAAAAGATTTCAAAGGTTGAGGAGCTCATAACGAACTCGCCCATTTGCGCATCGGTTGTAATGTCATTGAAGTTAAGGGTCATATAGTGCGCGCTATCTCCGTCCTTTACAAAGGCGGTTGCCGTCCTATCTTCTCCGTCATATTCAACGGTTGTTGTTTCAACCTTACCGCCAACTGCGCTTACTGTTGCGTTACCCTTGGCATCAACGGGTGTGCCATTTACAAATTCAAGATCAAAGTACGCATCCGGTACGGCTACTGAGGTGCTTGGTCTTTGCGCTACATCTATTTCAGTAACGGTAGGAAGCTTTTTTCCGTCAAAGGCTGTTCCGTCATATGGCAGATCAAGCTTGAAGGTTGAAATTCCCGAGACGAATATTTGCTTTACCGAATCCGAGGATTCAAGCCACGCATTTGCGCTACCTGTGATGTTTGAACGGTACCAGCTCTCACACGCGGGATAAAGAGCATATTTGGGGTTTACGGCTTGATACAGTGCCCTTATTGTATCGGTGGTATTTAGTCCGTGGTGCGCAACCTGAACGAAGTCACATTCAAGCGCGCCACTAAACATATTAACAAGGCGTGATGCTCCTTTATCAGACACATCGCCAAGGAACATGATTTTTTGTCCGCCAACCGCTACTGTAAAGAGGGTTGATGTTGAGTTGAAGTCATAGCTTGCAACGCTTGAGGGATAGAGATCCTCAAAGGTTTGAAGAATTTCTATCTCGGCATTTGCGTAATAGAATTTATATCCGCTATGGATTTTAACGATTTCTGTATCGGTCAAATATTCTGCAATTACCTTTTTGAACTGACCGTATCTTTGCTTTGAGTCATCAAGCATATAGCTTGATCCGCTTGCACGGATTTCATCATCAGACGGGAATGCGTAAAGAAGCTGATTTATTGCAACCTTATCATGATATTTTTCAACGAAGTAGTTGAATGTTCCGATATGGTCACCGTGGCAGTGAGTAAATATCCAGCCTGCTATTACAATTCCGTTTTCCGAGCCGTTTAGGTCTACTAATACATTGTAAAGCTTATCCGCTTCAAGATAGTTGTCTTCGCACCAGCCACCGTCAACAATGAAGAATGTGCCATCCTCCAAGTGGATAACATAGGACATTCCCTCCTTGACTGACACATTATCCGCAAGCTTGATTTGTGTAATAGATGAGTTATTTTTCTTTGTATATGTCGGCTTGGTTAGATTTTCGGGAAGCGCGGTTAGTGTTTCCTTAGATATTGTAGCCTCATTATTTGAGCCGAAGAAGGATGCGTTTATGAGTGTGCTTCCCTTCTTGAGAACGAAAAATTTGTTTGTCCCTACTTCGTTTTCCATTAGCTTCTCATATCCGTTCAAGAGAAGCTCGCTTATATAATCGTTGAATTCGGTATCAACGGTATTATTGATTTTAAAGACTACCGTATCGCCCTCGCTCACATGTGAGGTGAAGGTTGCGTTTATATGTCCGTAGTCGGTTGTACCGTCTATTTCTATGACATTATTATACACCTTCTTGCTAACGATATGGTTAAGAGCATTTAGCGCATCGGCATTGCCCTCAAAATCTCCGTCCTCAAGGCTTGCCTCAGCTACACGGATGATGTTAACTGCGTTTAGTTTTGTTCCCTCAACCAAGGAAGCGAGTCGAGCGGACTCAACGGTGTTTACATAAACGATTTGCTCATTTTCGTTTGCGTCGATAAACTTAACATAGCCAAGAATAACAAATTCTGTATTATACGCTTTGGCTGTATCGGCAAAACCTGTAAGGGCAAATCTATATGAATGATATCCCTCTTTTGTTTCATCAACGAAGAAATATTGCTTTTCACCGTTTTTAAGGGCAGGAGCGAACGAGACTTTACCGCCGTCTATTGCCTCTTGGGAGTTAAGATTTCCGTTAAGTGCTTGTGCTTCTATTTTTGTTGTAACTACCGCACCGTATTCGATATTGCTCTTATCAATACCTACAAGAGTGCAAAATGTGTTATATGCGTCTTCATCAAGGTGGAATTCTCCACGAATACCCGAACCACTGCCGAGGTAGATTGCAACGCCTGTTGATTCAAGCATTGGTGCGCCCATTTTAACACTACCGTTTTTAGTGCCGATATAGTCTTCTTCACCAAGACCGAAATAGCCGTCAACAGTATGTGTGCCTGCTTGGTCGGTGCAACCGAAGATTATTCCGCGATTGTTGTCGTCAGTTGAGTTAAGTTCACCTGTGCTAAAGCAGTTTTCAATTTTGCCTGAATAGAAAAATCCAACGATACCGCCAACATTACTGCCGTTTCCTTCAAGTGCTCCTGCATTGTAGCAATTTATTATGCTCTTATGTGAAGCGCCTGTATACCAAACGCATCCAACAATACCACCAAGGTCAACGCCTTTGTTTATTGATTTTCCGCTGATTGTTCCGTAGTTTTTACAGTTGGTAACTGTTGCTGTATCAAACAAAACTCCTGCAATACCCGCAACATTTTTTCTACCGTAGACAGTTGCATAGTTTACGCAGTTGTCGATGTTACCGCTTGAAAAAAGCTTTGCAACGATACCTGCGGTTTTGTTTGAACCGTTAACTGAGCCTGTTACGGTAAGGTTTTTAATTTGTCCCGAAACAAGGGCAAAAAGTGCGTCAAGGGTATCACCGCTTTGATCGGTTAGTGCGTTGATTGTGAGCTTGACTGTGTGTCCGTTTCCGTCAAATACACCTTTAAACTCGCTTTCGATAATAGCACCTGTGTCGCTTGAAAATTCAAGGTCGGCATCAAGCTTATAGTGTGCTGATGTTGAGCTTGAAATTTGCGTAAAATCATCTTCGCTCTTAATGATGTAAGGGTCGGCTTGTGTTCCGCTACCTTCAAGTGCATTTGCGCTTATGCAAAATGCCATCATTAGAGCCACTACCATAATTAGAAATAGTAGTTTGCGTTTCATAAATGTTTCTCCTTGCGGGGACGCCCCCGCGGGCATAGATTTTGTATATTATAATTATAGCATAGGTTGCTCTTATTCGTCAATTCGCATAATACACGAAATGATACCGCGTTTTTTGTGCAATACAAACAAAACACGCGCCGTGTAAAAATAGCGCGTGTTTGAGGGTGTTTATTTAAAGAAGACCATAAGGAGTGTGCCGATAGTCATAAGGGCAAGTCCGATAAAGGCTTTTTTCGAGAGCTTTTCTTTGAATACGATATAGGAAAAGGCGACGGTTACGATGATACTGAGTTTATCAATCGGAACTACTACACTAACAAGTCCTTGACCTATTGCGTAATAGTAGCAAAGCCACGAAGCACCGGTTGCGACACCTGAGAGTGATATGAACAAAAGTTCCTTTTTATCGAGGTGCTTAAGTCCTGTATGTTTTCCTCGTGCGATAACAATTCCCCATGCCATAACAAGAACGACGGCGGTGCGAATTGCTGTGCCGAGATTGGACTCTACGCCCGTAATACCGACTTTTGCAAGGATTGAGGTAAGGGCGGCAAAAACGGCGGAAAGAATTGCATAAACTATCCATGAGCGTCCCTCTGTTTTCCCCTCAGTTTTCTTCTTTTCCACCATTAAGAAAATTCCTATGCCCAAAATGGCGGTGGCGATTAGTTTCCACACAAGATTTGAGGTTTCGCCAAAGCAAATTATGGCAAGAAGGACTGTTAAGATTGTGCTTGACTTATCAATCGGGACAACTTTATTGATATCACCTATTGAAAGTGCCTTGAAGTAACAAATCCAAGAGCCACCTGTGGCAAGACCGGAAAGGGCTAAAAATATAAGAGATTTTGGGGGGATTTCGGTGATTGTTGATTGTGAACCGACAACAAAAACCATAATCCAAGCAAAGATGAGAACGACGACTGTGCGAAGTGCGGTTGCAAGGTCGGAATCGGTTTTCTTTATACCGCATTTGGCAAGGATTGAGGTAAGTCCCGCGAAAACGGCGGATAAAACGGCAAAAATAATCCAAAGCATAGATTTTTCCTCGTTATTTTAGTATTTTTTTGATTATCCAAAGTTGGAATTTCTTTGGAAGGATATTTAAAAGGAGCAAAAGTGGGTTTCTATTGATGCTATATGCAAAACGGGGGTTTTTCTTTTCTATTATGCGCACGCTCTTTTTAGCGATTTTTTGCGGCGGAACACTCCTTGCCTCTACGCTATCCACGATTTTCTTGAACCTTGTGGCGTTACAGGAATAAAGGGTGGTGCTATTACAAAAGCGGTCAAGGGCGGTTGTTGATGCGCCGAGCATATTTGTTTCCACTGCGCCTGCACGAAGCACGCTCACCCTTATGCCGAGTAGCTGAAGCTCCATAGCGAGGGAGTAGGCGTACTTATCAAGGGCAGACTTTGTTACAGCATAAATTCCTGTAAAGGGTAAGGGGTCAAGGGGGGAGAGCTCGCTCGTTGTTATGAGAATTTTGCTACCATTTTTGAGTAGGGGAAGGAAAATTTTATTAACAAGGTAAACGCCTCGAAAGTTTATGTCGAAAATGCGATCGAAATCTTCGGTTTTCATTTCGACCAATGAGTTTAACATATACACTCCCGCAAAGTGAATTATGGCATAGAGGTTGTCCGTTTGGGATTTAACCTTATCAAATGCCTCGGATATGCTTTGCTCCGATGTGACATCGGTGGCTATGGAAATGACATTTTCAAGTGGCTCGCCAGCATTGATATCAAGGGCGAAAACCTGATAGCCCTGCTCGCTAAGGCGCTTTATTGTTGCCTTGCCCATTCCGCCATATGCACCTGTTACTAATATGCTTTTCATTCTATTCTCCATTATGGCAAGGAGTGACCTGCCGAGCGGTAAATTTCATACCATTCGGAGCGCGTTAGGACTATGTCACTTGCCTTGCAAATTTCACCGAGTCGCTCGGGGTTCATCGTTCCTGCGATTAGTTGCATATTGGCAGGGTGTCTTAAAATCCATGCAGTTGCAACTCCCGTTTTTGTTATTCCGTATTTTTCACCGATTTCGGCGAGCTTTTCATTGAGTTTAGGGAAATTATCGTTATCAATAAATGTTCCGCCAAAAAATCCGTGTTGGAAGGGTGACCACGCTTGAATTGTCATACCTTTTATGCGAGAATATTCAAGCACTCCGCCATCGTGCATAACGGAATCGGAGTTTTTCATATTCATATTCATTCCCGAAGTGACCATTCCCGCCTCGGTTATCGAAAATTGAAGTTGATTTGCGATAAGGGGCTCTTTAACTGCAGTTTTGAGAAGCTCAATTTGCATCGGGTTATGGTTAGATACGCCAAAATTACGCACCTTCCCGTTTGATTTGAGAATATCAAACGCCTCGGCAACCTCTTCGGGTTCCATTAAAGTATCAGGGCGGTGTAATAAAAGCGCATCAACATAGTCAACACCAAGGCGCGACAGGCTACCTTCGACCGAGGAGATTATATGCTCTTTTGAAAAGTCAAACTGTCCGTCGTGAATGGCGCATTTTGTTTGGATAAAGATATTATCGCGAATGTTTTTATGGCGCGATAGATACTCTCCAAAGAGCCTTTCCGAGTTTCCGCCACCGTAAATGTCGGCATGGTCAAAATAATTAATTCCGTTTTCAAGTGCTGTGTCTATAATCGCATCTACTCGCTTTTTATCAAGTTGACTCATTCTCATACAACCGAGAGATACGGCAGATGCTTCCATATTTCCAATTTTGACAGTTTTCATTTTGCTCTCCTTGAAATCAATAAAATCTCTATACCTTCATCATAACATTAAATTAAGAATTTTGCAAGAGTGTTTTTGAAATGAGTATGGTTTAGCAAAAGTTTGTTTTCTATTGACACAGGGTTGCGGTTTTGGTATAATTTAGGTATAGGATTAAAGCTAAGTGAGGGCAATTTATCAGTATGGCTACATTTGAGGCGGAGCTTGAGGCTCTGATTAAGAATATGAGGAGCGAGAACGAGGCGTTTTTTAGTGCGCCCTGCGACTCGGTTATGCTTACCGACTATAAGGGTGACAACGGCATTTGGACAGACGCCTTGCAACGGGCGCTTGATGAAAATCCGACGGTTATTATTCCGTCGGGAGAATACACGCTTGACGGCTCTATTATAATTCCGTCGGGGCGCAAAATTATAGCAAATGACGGTGCGATAATTCGCTTGGCACAGGGTGTCAAAGTGTTAATGATGAAAAATTCAAACACTGTTGACGGCACGCACTTCCCTATTGTAAATCATGAGAGAAATGAAGGAATTTACATACAGGGTGGCACTTGGGTGGACTGGTGTGAGCATAGAATGGGATACGGTCAAAGCGGAATGTATGATGAAGGCAGGAGCGCCTTCGGCGTATCCACTATGATGCTTTTTGAGTGTGTTGACCGCCTTGTCCTTCGTGATATGGTATTTCGTAATTGCGGTGGCTTTGCCATTCAGCTCGGCGAGATAAAAAATGCGGTGATTGAGGACATTCGCTTTGAGAGCTGCTTTGCCGACGGTGTGCATATAAACGGAAATGTTGAGAACATTTATGTGGGAAGAATTAGCGGTGAGGTTGGTGACGACCTTGTTGCGTTTAATATGTTTGACTGGCAGGACTCCTCTATAAACTTCGGTCCTTGCAAAAATGTGATTTGCGAGAATTTAACGCTATCAAAAAGCAGTCACTACAAGGCACTGCGCATTGAGACGGGAATTTATACCTTTGATGACGGCTCTGTCGTTGACTGTGCCTTGAATAATGCGATTTTCAGAAAAATCCGCGGTATTAAGACATTCAAGCTATACTGTCAAACGCCTGTTTACTTCCCTGATAGCGGTCCTGAGCGCGCGGGGGTTGGCAGTGGTGACAATATCCTTTTTGAGGACATTGAAATTGACCTTGACTCACCGATTGACCCACTTGACGAATATCTAACCTCTCACCCCGTTAAGGGCACTATTGCGGGCTTTGAGCTTGGCACGAACATTGGCAATTTATATCTTAGAAATATTGATATTACGCTACACAGGGATAGCTATCCGCTTTCTTACCTTGCGTGCATAGGTCCTAAGTCGGTGCGCTTTGAAAACGGCGGTGAGGTGTTTGACCCTTACCTTTCATCAAGGGTTGAAAATCTACATCTTGAGAACATACGCATAAACGGCGATGTGCCGAGTGACATTACGCCTTACATTAAGGAAATTGTCTTTGACCATCTATATGATGACATTCCGTCCACAGGGTGCGGTAAAATTGAGAATATTTTCTACAAATAACAAAATGGCTTCCCGCTTAGGAAGCCATTTTGAATTTCAAATTATGCGTTAAGGGCTGGGGAGTGTGCGTTTTTTGCCTTAAATTAGCTCCCTTACAACGATTGGGAAATCACGATAATTGTCTATTTCAAGGTAGTTAAAGTCGGAGAGATAGACGCTTTCATCATTTCCGCCCTGTCCGTAATCATCGCCGATATAAACGACCTCATCGTGGGCGATATTATTTTCCTTACAGTAGAGGTCAAGGGCGTAGTATTTATTATACGGCTTTGGCGACATATCAAATGATGACGATCCGCCTACAAAGACATTATATTCGGGAAAAAGCTCACACACATGGCTATAAAACGCCCTACGCTTGCTCCTATCGGGGTCAAAGGCTAATTTTTCCTCTTGGATTGCCTTAGTGCCGAGAATCGGGAAGGTGACACAGCCCGAGGCGTGATATTCCACATTATCTCCGCGGAAGGTCGTATAGCCGTATTTTTGGCGAAGAAGCGTTACTCTTTTTTCAATGCTTTCACGGTCGGCTTCAAAGGTATTATCACGGACTGTGACAATATCCCCCCTTTCGGGGTCGTAGACGGCATATTGAAGCCCGTAGTTGCCTATTATGTCAATCGGGTATTTATTCATTTGATTAAAGATGCGCCTTGCTTGTCCTGCGCCAACCATAAGCAGCTTATATTTTTTACTAAGTGCGTCAAGCACTGCCCTATGCTCGGGGATAAGGCTTTCCTTATGCTGTGTGAGTGTGCCATCAAGGTCCATGGCGATTAGCTTGATTTTGTTCTTATCCATTTTACTTTCCTTGTGTTTCATAGTTTAGCCAAAGCACGGTGTATCTATCCTTTAGGTCCTTGGCGTACAAAATAGCATCGTTTATCTTTTGCTCTCCGTAGGTATTATAAAGCTCGCTAACATCAAGCTCGGCAATTTTAAGCATTTCGGCAATTTGCTCACTGCTCGGCATTTCGGCAAGGATTTCTTTAATTTCGTTTTCCTTGGATTTATAGATACATATGCGGTCCTTTTTATAATTTCCGATGCGGTTTTGAAGTGCGATACACTCCTTGCCGACGGCGCCGTAAAGCTCTGTCATTTTTTGCTCATACTCCTCGCTTGGCATTGTATATGCGGTATCGGGGAGCTTGCGCTTGATTAGGTCTTGCCTTATTTTTGCGGTCACTACGGTGGAGTATGCGACATCAATTCCGTGCGGAAGATAGGGCTTATTATGAACTATTCCTGTGATTTCAAAGAAGTGGGACAAATGATGCTCACTTCCCGAGGCGGGGCGTGATGTGGTTGCAAATGACATCATTATACCTACTACGACAAGCGCCTCGGTGAGCGATTTTATGCTGTTTTCGTCACGGTTTAAAAGACCCTTGGCGGTTTTAAGTGTTTTATCTATCATTTGATATGTTGTATCGTAGATATACTCGCAAAGGTATTCTCCGTTGACGAGGTTTGAGAGCTTCCAGTCGTTAAGGGCGGAAAACTTTCCTATTATATCGCCATAGCCTGCCTTTATCATTTCCATAGGGGCATTTTTTAAAACCTCGGTATCGGCAATTATAGCCTTGGGGAGTCCTGCCGGCACGGTTTCCTTCATTCCCTTTAAAATCATAGCAGCGCCGTTTGAGGCATATCCGTCCATTGAGGGGGCGGTGGCAACTACCATATACGGTAGCTTTTCAAAATGAGCGACATATTTACAAAGGTCCTGTATTACTCCCGAGCCGATGCCGACAATAAGGTCAGTATCATCAAGCGCATTTTTTACTGTATTGATTGCATCTTCATTTGGAATCAGGACCGTGTCACCGCTAAAAATGACTTTACGAACTTTTTTGCCGTCAAGAGCCGAAAAAACCTTGCCCTGTGTCGCGCGCTCGGTATTTTCATCGGCTACGACAAGTATTGAGTTAAACGGCTTTGCAAGAGTGGTAAGTGATGAAATTGCGCCTTTTTCGATAATGACGCTTTCAATATCGCATTTATGTATTCTTCCACATTTAGGACATTTGAAGCCCTTTAAAATTTCGTTTATATTCATGTTTTTCTCCTGCTTATGCGCTCTTTTATCTAAGTATATCACAACTTGCGCTCAATATCAATAAAAGACTTGAAAAGATTTTTTATTTGTTATATAATTGTTTTTAGGAACAGTTTTTTTAATGGGAGAAGATTATGAGTATAGCAAGTATAAATTTTAACAAAATCACGGGCAAGATAAAACCGATGCACGCAGTAAATAACGGTCCTTGTGTGGCAGGTCCTAACCAAACGAGAGGAAATCAAGATTACTATGGCGCGGTTGAATTCCCTTATGCAAGAACGCATGATGCATCGTTCTCTGCGCATTACGGACTTGAACACACGGTTGATGTGCATAATATTTTTAGGGATTTCAATGATGATGTAAATGATCCCGACAGCTATGATTTCATTATAACGGACAATTACATGGCTAAAATGTTCAAGTATGGGACAAAGCCGTTTTACCGTCTTGGTGCGAGAATTGAACACGAAATAAAGAAATATGGAACAATAATGCCACCCGATTTTCAAAAATGGGCGGAAATTTGCGAGCATATTATTGCGCACTACACAAAGGGTTGGGCAAACGGATTTTTCTACGATATAGAATATTGGGAAATTTGGAATGAGCCTGACCTTGATCCCGACGATAGCACAAACAAGCGTTGTTGGAGTGGAACTGAGGTTGACTTTGCAAGATTTTATACTGTCGCATCAAAGCATCTTAAAAAGAAATTCCCCGAGCTTAAAATTGGTGGTCCTGCAAGTGCAGGAGATGAGGCGTGGATGAGCCGTTTTCTTGACAGGATTAAAAAAGAAGATGCTCCGCTTGACTTTTTATCTTGGCACTGGTATTGGACTCAACCTTACGATATGTCAATAAAAGCGACAAGAATTAGAAAATTGCTCGTTGAAAAGGGATACGGAGGTGCGGAGTCAATCCTTAACGAATGGAACTATGTCCGCGGTTGGACTGACGAATTTGTTTATTCGATAAAGCAAATTATCAGTATGAAGGGCGCTGCGTTTTTCATCGCTTGTATGATTGCAGGGCAAAACAATGACGACCTTGATATGATGATGTATTATGACGCGCGTGAGGGAACATTCAACGGTTTATTTGACTACTACACAATGCAACCGCTTAAAGGATATTACTCTTTCCTTACATATTCCTATCTCTACAAGTTGCAAAATGCGGTTGAAGTGTCAACTGATGATGAAAATGTATATGTTGTTGGCGCTAAAAATGGCGACAAGTATCGCGCTTTGGTATGTTATTACACCGAAAACGACAACGAGGGGGCGAAGGTTGTCACCGTTGACACACTTGGAACTGATATGAGTGGAGCAAAGATTTTCTTGCTCGATGATGAGCATACGATGTCCGAGGTGCTAACTGCTAAATTTGATGGCGACAAGCTCAAAATCAGACTTGAACGCAATAGCCTTCTCTATATTGAAAAATAGATACATTACTCTATGCCTGACGGGAATGGAACGAACCTGTTTTGGAACGGACAAAAGTCCCGTCTTCTGTGTTAAAATTTTTTGAAATATCAAGCTAAACAAAAAATGCGATGCCGTGCATCGCATTTTTTATTTGTTGAATTTATAATACTTTTATAGCTTTAGCTCGCCTTTGGTGAGCTTTGGATATTGTGGGGGCTATTCAAGAGAGGAGAGGTATTCTTCGAGCTCGGTTTTGATAACGCTGACCTGCGGGCCGTAGATTACCTGTATTCCCTCTCCCTTTTTGATGACGCCTGCGCATCCGCTTTGCTTTAAGAGTGTATCGGACACGAGGCTTGGGTCCTTTACGCTTACGCGGAGCCTTGTAGCGCAGTTATCAAGTGAGATTATATTATCCTTACCGCCAAGTCCTTCAAGAATGAGGGCAGATGTTTCGTTGGAGCTTAGCCTTGCGCCGCCGCCCTTATGGGCATTTTTCTTTTCATCATAATCCTTTCTTGTATAGAGCTTTACGCTATCGGAGTTATCTCTGCCCGGGGTGGCGTAGTTTCTCTTCAGAATTAAAAATCTAAACAGGAAGAAGTAGATTACAAAGTAGAATACGCCGACAAGGGGTATCATTATCCAGTTTGTTTTTGAGTTGCCTTGAATTACGCCAAAGAGGAGAAGGTCAATAATTCCGCCCGAGAAGGTCATTCCAACGCCTACCTGTAAAAGGTGCATAAGCATATATGCAAGTCCCGCAAAGAGGGAGTGTATTACATAAAGAAGTGGGGCTACAAAGAGGAAGGTGAACTCAATAGGCTCGGTAATTCCTGTTAGCATTGAGGTGATTGCGGCGGACAGGAGCAAGCCTCCTACGAGCTTTTTCTTGCTTGGCTCGGCGCAGGTATACATAGCAAGGGCGGCACCCGGCAAGCCGAAAATCATAAGCGGGAATTTACCGCTCATAAATCTTGTGGCGGACACGGAAAAGACCTCGGTTGCGCTTGAGGCAAGCTCGGCAAAGAAGATATTTTGCGCTCCGTGAACTAAGACGCCGTCAATTAGCATGCTACCGCCAAGTCCCGTTTGCCAAAACGGCAAATAGAACACATGGTGCAAGCCGAAGGGGATTAAAATTCTTTCAATAAAGCCGTAGATGAAGGTGCCTGCGTAGCCTGATTTCAGAACGAGGTCGCCAAGGGCGAAGATTCCCATTTGGATATATTGCCAAACAAAGAACATAATAACGCCAACGACAAGATACACGGCTGTTGAAATGATGGGGACAAATCTCGCTCCTCCGAAGAATGAGATTACATTGGGGAGTCTGATTTTATAAAAGCGGTTATTCAGATAGGCGACGCCGAGTCCTACTATAATTCCGCCGAAAACGCCCATTTGAAGCGAGTTTATGCCGACTACATTTGCAATAGTTCCGTCACTCAGATGCTCGGGGGTGATTTTTCCCGTAAGGTCAAGCAGGGTGCTTATAGTTTTGTGCATTACAAAGAATGCGATTGCGGCGGACAGGGTTGCTGTTGCCTTTTCGTGCTCTGCCATTCCGAGGGCTACGCCCATTGCGAAAAGTAATGGCAGGTTATCAAATATTACCGTTCCGACTGAGGCGAAAAGCGAGAAAACCGAGTACAAAAATGTACCCTCGCCAAGAACAGAGGTGAGATTATACGCCTCAAGCATTGCGGGGTTGGTAAGTGATGCGCCTATGCCGAGCAAGAGTCCTGCAACGGGCAAAAGGGCGATTGGGAGCATAAATGCCTTTCCTATTCTTTGAAGAACGCTGAAGGCACGGCTACCTCTTTTGTTTTCCTTTATATTTTCCATATTTACCTCTTTCTTATTGTATAATACATAACAGCATCCTTGCCTGCCCTTGCATTACCGAATTTATATGCTATATTTTCTATCGCCTCGTGGTTTGTTACGATAACAGCAGTTACCGAGTTATATCCGCCCGCATGAATTTTTTCTATATCAATTTTAGCAAGCGTGTCGCCCACCTTGACGCTTTGGCCCTCGCAAACGCACGATTCAAAGCCCTCGCCGTTTAGCTCAACCGTATCAACTCCTATATGGACAAGAATATCAAGTCCGCTACCTGTAAGGATTGAGTAGGCATGCTTTGTCTTTGCTATATTCTCTATTTTTCCGTTGACAGGGCTTACAATAATACCGTCATCGGGGTATATTGCGTAGCCCTTGCCGAGGAGTCCGAGGGCGAAGGCGTCATCGGGGATTTCGCTGATTGGGGCGGTAACTCCGTTGCATACGGAGAAGATTTGCTCCTGCTTCTTTGACAGCATTACTCATCACCTCCAAGGGTGGATTTGCAAAGCTCGGTGATTTTTTCAAGAGCCTCGCTCTCATCCTCGCCCGAGATTTCAAAAAGAAGCTCCGTGCCATAGGTTGCTCCAAGGCTCATTACCGACAAGAGTCGCTTGCCGTCGGCTTCCTTTCCGTTTGCGAAAATTTTGACTGTTGCTTTAAAGCCCTTACAGGCGCTTGCAAGCGCTCCTGCGGGGCGGGCGTGCAGTCCGTTTTTCGCCATTATGGTATAGGCGTATTTTTTCATTTTGTTTCTCCTTTTTTGTTGGCTTGATTTTCTTTTACATTTTTATTTTGGCATTTTTTTGTTGCATTATTCATTTTTTAATTAAATGAATTTTCTTGCAATATCGGGCAAGGTGTGATATACTTAACCTATAAAGCATCTTTTTTAGGAGATTTTATGAAATTCAGATTTAACGGAAGCCTTGACGAATTTGTAAAAAAATATTCCGAGGCAAGAGATACATTTAATAAGGAAAACAGGATACGGGGCTTTGAGCTTGTCGTTTATCTTCGTGCGGGAAAAATTGAAATTGGCATTGAGAAGGGCAAGGACGGCGGAAGCTACTGGTTTTGCGCTCCTATTGTTGAGGGTGACGGATATATTGAGCTTGAGGGCGAAATTAAGCCTGACCGCGATATGAGAATGAGGTGGTACGAGTGGATTGGCTTTGGCGTGGTTTTTGCCATTGTGATAATTCCGCTTCTTATCGCTTGCTTATTTACAAAATCCTCTCCGTTCAGCACTAAAAAATCAAGAGAAAAAAGACTTACTACCTATATGTGCAAATACCTTGGGTGCGAAAAGCTTTAATTTCTTATAAGAAGATTATTAAAGGCGCAAGCAATAAAATAAGCAAACAAAAAATGACTGTCAATAGGGCTGTACCCTAAAGGACAGTTTTACCTGCCGACAGAAAAAACACAAACCGCAGATTGATTTTCTGCGGTTTGTTTGTTAAAATAAATATTAGAACTAAATGTGTTTCATTGGTTAAGCAAAATTGAAAATTGACTAAAACTACAAATAAGTAAGAATTTGACGGAAAAAGTGTGAAAATTATGAAAAGGAAAATAATTAGCGATATTCGCCTGTATAAAAGTGAATCGCAAAATGAGTATGGTATTTATACTACCAGCCATTTTGCTGATAAAAAGTTAAATGCTATCGTACAAAGAGTGGTCATGAAATTACGTGAGAATGAATTTTCTCTTGGCGAATTTGACCATCTGTATATTAACTTCACCACCTGCGATATAGGTGGGGAAACAATCTTGTCTGACTATGTGGACAAGTATCATCCTTGGTACAGATATTGCTTGGTTCATATTGAGAAAGAAACCTACGACAAACTCGATTCTTTAGAAAACTACGATTATATTGTTAAATGGATACGCAATATTCTTGTTGTTTATTTTTCATCTCAAGACTTTAATGAAACACGTATACTTTCTTGTGTTCAGAAAGCACTCGAGCAAGGCGAGAATATGTTAATGAAATTCAAAGAGAAATTTAGCACAAACCGCAAGGCGATAGTTTTCTTGCGTTGCTTGGATTCCTGTAAGTTTCATCCGCTCTTGAGGGTGTATGATGCGGAAGATAATTTACTTTTGGAAAAAGATTTGCCGGAGACTGTATCGTTAGATTATCTTGGTAATATTCAGGTTAGCTCAAAACGTGTAACGATAAAACCAAGAAATAATTCTTTTATTGCACAAGCTGCGCCCTTGGTTTTTGAATATTAACAGTTAAGCAAACTGCAATTTATTGATAAAGCCGGGCTTTACACAAGGGAGCCTTTTTTGTTCATCCATACCTTGTCAATTTTCCTGACAAGCACTGACTTAATTAAAGACAACAAGATTTTGCCAAAATCAACGCAAAGGCACTTTTGACATTGACATATCAAAAGTCCGTTTGATTACCTTCCGGGAGGTAGAAAAAAGCCTCCCTTTACACAAAGGAGCCTTTGACACAAGGACAATCTTCGCTGATTTCTATTTGTCTTCTGCTCATCGGCAAAGCCTTTATGCCTCCCCACTATGGCGGGGTTTTCGTTGTACAACGAAAGGGCTGACAAATGGTCAGCCCTTTATTAAAGTTAAAGCAATCGCTTTTTTATGTTCTTTAAAGTTTTTTCGATTGTTTTTTGTTCAAAGTCAGAGTATAAGTCAAAATTGCTAAAAGTACCGCCTTCATCATTTGACCAACCAATTAGCCACTGATTTTTTCGATCCTCTCCCAAGTTATCACTATCGGATATATAACGGAAAATGTAATATTCTTCTTTCTTTTTTACCTTGCCAAGATATTCTATCTGATCAGGTTGTTTTCCGAGTTCTGTAGGATATGTCAACCAATGAACCAAGTCGCTTTTTGCAAGATACTCAGGTGTGGACAATTCAGCAGGGAAAAGGGATTGCAATCCGTGCTGCTTTAAAATCGCATAAGTCATATCGGCATATACAATATCGTTGGCAAGAGCTGCAATAATATTTGAGGGAATGGTTTGACCAGCGTTCAGCAGTGTAGATATTGCATAATAATTAACGTTGTTTTTCTCAAGTTTCAAAATATCGTTCAAAAGAGAAATAATGGTATCATTTATAAAATATTTTGAAACATCACAGGCAAACTCTAAATTATTGACTATAACATCATCAAGAGGAGCATCAAGGTAGCGTTTTAATTCGGAAGAAATATAGTCAGCAAATAATATCTTTGAATCTAACGGAAGATTGCTTATATTGCCTTGATAATGAAGTAATCCTTGATATATTTGTCCTTTCTGAAATTCGTCCTTTAAGGGAATTACGGAGGCAAGGAGTTGATTTACAGTTGCTTTATCATTTTGATTATTCTTGAAAATATTATCGATTGCATTTTCGACAAATCTTTCTTTATCAACAAGTGCCGTCAGCGTTTTTATATTATTCAAATTCGTTTCGCTGATCTCTGCGGGTGAGGCGTGGCAAAACATAACAATCCCGAGAAGGTTATCCTCATATCCGAAAATTTCGTCTTTTTCTTTGTATGTTTGGAGTGTTGGAATCAATGCAATAAGTTTGTTTATTTCCTCAAATGCAAAAGCAGAGAGTTCTTTTTTGTCTTCAAGTGTGATTTTTACCTTTTTATCTTGAAAAGAAGTTAGAATTACTGTCAAAAAACTTGTTTTTTCGGAAAAACTCGAAAGGTGCTTTATATCCTCAATAATTGATGTGAAAGTTGCCATATATCTTTTCTCCCAACAAATTGTATTTTTATAATTTTTATAATTATATCATAAATACATTTTTTTGTCAACAAAAATAGAGAGAGGTACTCAGGCTGCCTGTCCCGCAAGCTCGACGGCAAGTTTGCTCCGCAAAATCCAGCTCCCTCCCAGAGGGCGCCTTTGGTTTGTGCGGGCTTCTCGCATAGCAAAATAACCGTAATTTTGTTGTGGTCTTTAGTTAATACAAACGAAGCACTGCATTTGTGGACACAAATGCAAAAATACGACATACCTATTTCGAGATATGCCGTATTTTTGAAAACTGTCCTTTAGGGTGTAATCCTATTGACAGTCATTTTTGTTTATCTTAAAATTACCGTTTCCCCTGCGGGGATTTTGAAGACTTTGCCCTGCTGAGTCCTTAGCCACACATCGGTAGCGCTTGGGTTATATACCTTATCGCCATCGTATGTATATTCAAGATTATCGTAGGCGGTGATGTAGTTATAAATTTCAATATTTGTTGCATACCAAACATCGTCACGGTTTGCGACAATTTTAAGGAAGCTTTCCTTTCTTTCCCAGTCCTGCTCGGTGCGAAATTCAAAGGAGTGACCCCATACATAGAAAAGCCAGCTTTCAATATTCCAACGGTTGCTTAGTGGACTGTCGTTTACGAATTGCTCGGCAAGCTCAAAGAGCTTTTCATCGGCTTGGTGACAGGTTGATGGCATTCTGAGCCAGTCACGGTCAATCTTGAAGGAGTGGTGGGTGTGACAGGTGCGTGAATATCTAATTCCCGCATCGCGTGCGACACGGACAACATTATCGTTATATGTGCCGAAGGGGTATGCCATTCCGCGAACTATTGTGTCCGAGAATTTTTCAAGATTTTCTCTGTCCTTTACAATCTCGTACGCCACTTTGTCAACGGGAAGCCTTTCAAGGAATGGGTGGGTGAGTCCGTGAACTGCGACCTCATGTCCCTTATAAAGCTCCTTTACCTCGCTTGCACGAATGCCCTCATCATTTGGGTTATCCTCTCTATTTTTAAGCCATTGTGAGTTTAGGTTGAAGGTGCCCTTTACATTATACTTATTAAAAAGCGCAACAAGGCGTCTATCCTCCTTAGGTCCGTCATCGTAGCTGAAGGTGAGTGCCTTTAGCTTTCCATCGGGGAAGCACAAGAAATTATTTGTCATATTTTATCTCGCTTTCATTAATTAAAATTGTTGGATATGTATCCGTTAATCGGGGTTACGCTCGCCAAGAATTTGTCTGTATTTTTGGTAGAAGCTTTCAAAATAATCGCCGTCAAGAGCATCACGGATTTTTTGCATAAGCTCATTGTAAAAATAGAGGTTATGCAATACGCAAAGACGCATGCCGAGCGTTTCCTTTGCCTTGATAAGGTGTCTTATATACGCTCTTGAATAGTTACGGCAGGCAGGACAGCCGCAGCCCTCATCAATCGGTCGGGAGTCTTTACTGTATTTTTCGTTTACGATATTCATTTTACCGTGCCATGTGAAGAGATTTCCGTGTCTTGCGTTACGGCTCGGCATTACGCAGTCAAAGAAGTCAACTCCGTAATGAACCGCCTCGAGAATGTTGCAGGGGGTGCCAACTCCCATTAGGTATCTTGGCTTATCCTTTGGCATATACGGCTCCACAATGTCGATTATGTGATACATATCCTCGGTTTTCTCACCTACTGCAAGTCCGCCGATTGCATATCCGTCAAGGTCAAGCTCGGCGATATCCTTCATATGCTGGATACGAAGATCCTCATAGGTGCTTCCTTGGTTTATACCGAAGAGCATTTGGCTTTTGTTTATTGTTTCGGGAAGGCTGTTAAGACGGTCAAGCTCGGTCTTGCAACGCTTTAGCCATCTTGTAGTACGCTCACATGAGTTTTTTACATAGTCGTAGGGTGCGGGGTTTTCAATACACTCATCAAACGCCATAGCGATGGTTGAGGCGAGGTTTGACTGAATTTGCATGCTCTCCTCGGGGCCCATAAAAATTCGCTTTCCGTCGATATGCGATGCGAATTTTACACCCTCCTCGGTGATTTTTCTAAGCTGAGCGAGGGAGAAAACCTGAAATCCTCCGCTATCGGTAAGAACGGGTCTGTCCCAGTTAAAGAACTTATGTATTCCGCCAAGGTCGTGAATTAGCTTATCACCCGGGCGAATGTGAAGGTGGTAGGTATTTGAAAGCTCAACCTGACAGTTTAGCTCCTTCAGGTCGGTCGTTGACACGCCACCCTTTATTGCGGCACAGGTGCCTACATTCATAAATACCGGTGTTTCTATTGTGCCATGAACGGTTTCAAGCCTTGCGCGCCTTGCCCGTTTGTCGGTCTTTAAAACTTCAAACATATTTTATTCCTTTTTGCGTGGTTTTACTACTTTATTCTTTCAAATTGCCTCTCAAGGAAGTGCTTCGTCATTTCAAGCGCGACAGGTCTTCCGTGTGGGCAATATTTTATGTTATCAAGCGTCAATACTCTGTCGCATATCCACTTAATATGACCCTCATCATAGATACGCCCCGCCTTGATTGCGGATTTACACGATGCTTGATAGAGCGCCCTTTCAAAAACCTCATATCTTGCGCTTTGCGCATCTCCCTCGCCCGATGCAAGGCGTGAAAGGAGCGTTACAAGCGTGTCCTTTGCGGAGTTTTGCTCTATTTCCGAGGGAATTTCGGTAATGCTTGCCCTTGAGCCGTTTACCTCAACGCTAAAGCCTACCTTTTTTATATCGTCCTGCCACTCATCAAGCGCGCCAAGCTCATCAGAGGTGAGATAAACCTCAATAGGTATCATAAGTAATTGCGACGACGGGCTTGCCCCCTTAATTTTTTTCTTTAAGTCCTCGAAGATTATTCTTTCGTGGGCGGCGTGCTTGTCAATGAGATACATTGTATCGCCAAGCTCAACGATTACATATGAATTAAACGCCTCGCCTATTATTTTATAGTCGGGAACGATAATTCTACGCTCATCCTCGGTGATAAAGGACTGTGCCTGCGGTACTCCCTCTCCATCAGCCTCGGTGCTATCGCTTGCATCGGAGCGTGCGATGTTGCTTATATCGGAGTCAGCCGAGTAGGTATTTTGTGCAGGGGTATTGCTTACGATGCTATTTTGCAGGTCGCTTGGGGCGCACTGTCCGTTGATTTGCTCGGTTGCGCCTGAGCCTGCCTGCTCGCTCTCATCATATGCGAAAGCAAGGCGTGATGTATCTGCGCTTTGTGGCTTTTCGCCCTGCGCCTTATCGTTATTTATTTCAAGAGGCTTGCTCTCTCCGTATCCCTTTTGCGGATCAAAGCCTGTGTAGTCAAGCCCTGCTCCCCTTTGACGGAATATGCCTATATTACTGTTACTGTCAAATTTCACAGCCTCGGGTGCGGGTGCGTTTCTGTCCGCTACGGGGAACTGTGTGCTTGAAATTGGCGTAGCGCTACCCTGTGCGCCCTCATAAAGCTCGGGGCGGACAACATTACCCGCAAGGGCGGTACGCACTGCATAGTAAACTGCGGTGAATATAACACTCTCGTTTGAGAATTTAACCTCTAATTTTGCAGGGTGAACATTGACATCAACGAGGGTTGGGTCGATTTCAAGATTAAGCACGCAAAACGGGAACTTATCGCTTGGGATATAGGACTGGTATGCCTGCTCAAGCGCGGAGCCCATTGTCTTGCTTTTCACAAATCTTGAATTTATATAGAAGTTTTCAAGGTTGCGGTTTGCCCTGTTTATTTCGGGGGTTGAGATATATCCCTCAACGCTTATTCCGTTTTCCCTTCTTGAAACCTTGATAAGCCTTTTTGCAATTTCCTTGCCAAGGACTGCATAGATAGCATTCTGAAGATTTCCGTCGCCCCTTGTGACAAATTTGACCTCGGAGTCAAGGATATAGCGGAAGGCAATATCGGGTCTTGACAATGCGACCTTTTCAACGACTGCGCTGACGGTTCCTGCCTCTGCCTTGTCGGATTTTAAGAATTTTTTACGGGCGGGAACATTATAGAAAAGCTCCTCAACGATGATTGTTGTGCCCTCGGAGCAGGATGTTTTTATGTGGCTCAGAACCTCGCCTGCGTGGCACTCCAAAAATCCGCCAAGCTCACAATCGCTTGTTTTTGACATTATTCTTACCTTGGCAACCGAGGAAATTGCGGAAAGCGCCTCTCCTCTGAAGCCGAGGGTCATTATTGAGTCAAGGTCGGTTGCGTCCTTGATTTTACTCGTGGCGTGTCGCAAAATCGCGGTGGGAAGGTCATCAAATTCAATACCGCATCCGTTGTCGGTGATACGAATAAAGGTCTTACCGCCGTTCTTTACCTCAACTGTAAGTGAGGTAGCTCCTGCGTCAATGGAGTTTTCAATAAGCTCCTTGACAACTGACGAGGGACGGTCAACGACCTCGCCTGCGGCTATTAGGTTGGCAACATCAAAGCCGAGAACATTTATCCTCGCCATGCTTTCACTCCTCTCTTTCCCTCTCGGGGTCAGTTAATTAGCTTTTTAAGCTCAAATATAAAGTTCATTGCCTCAATAGGGGTCAATGTGTTTATGTCTATTTTCTTCACTCTGTCGGCAATTTCGTAAACGCCTATGTCCTCTATTGACATTTCCATGCCCGGCTCGCTCTTTTTAGAAGAAGGGGCAACGGGTGCGCCACCCTGCTTCAAAATTTCGGAAAGGATTGCCCTTGCGCGCTTTACTACCTCGTTTGGAACTCCTGCGAGCTTGGAAACCTCAATGCCGTAGCTATCGTCGGTCGGTCCCTTTACGATTTTACGAAGGAAGATGATGTCATCTCCGCGCTTCTTAGCTACTATGTTATAGTTTACGACTCCGTCAATCTCATCCTCGAGCGAGGTAAGCTCGTGATAGTGAGTTGCAAACATTGTTTTTGCGCCGATTTTCTTGCTTGCGGTATGCTCGGCAATAGCCTTTGCCATGCTCATTCCGTCAAAGGTGCTTGTGCCTCTGCCGATTTCATCGTAGATTATGAAGCTACGCCTTGTCGCATTTTCAAGAATATATGCAACCTCGGTCATTTCAAGCATAAAGGTTGACTGACCCGAGGCAAGGTCATCAGATGCGCCTACACGGGTAAAGAGCTTATCAACTATGCCTATTCTCGCGCTCTTTGCGGGAACGAATGAGCCGATTTGCGCCATTACCACAATAAGCGCGCTTTGACGCATATATGTGGACTTACCTGCCATATTAGGTCCTGTTATAAGGGCTAAGCGGTCGGTTGTTGTATTCAGATATGTATCGTTTGGCACGAAGTAGCTATCCCTTACAAACTGCTCTACAACCGGGTGGCGTCCGTCCTTAATGTCGATAACATCGCTGTAATCAACCTCGGGACAAACATAGTTATTTTTTGTAGCGACCTCGGCAAGGGACAGGTATGCGTCAAGCTTAGCAAGGAGTGCTGCGCTCCTTTGGATACGCTTAAGGTTGCTTGCCACCTCATCGCGAAGTGCTATGAATATATCGTATTCAAGCTGTGCGAGTCTATCCTGAGCGCTAAGCACGGTGCTTTCCATCTCCTTTAGCTCCTCGGTGATATATCTTTCACAGTTTGACAGTGTTTGCTTTCTTATGTAATGCTCGGGCACTTGGCTAATCAGGGATTTAGTTACCTCAATATAGTAGCCGAAAACACGGTTATAGGAGATTTTGAGCGTTTTAATTCCTGTTTTTTCGCGCTCCTGCTCCTCAATCCTTGTTATCCAGCCCTTGCCGTTTGTCATTATTTCTCTGAGGTTATCAACATCCTCGCGCGCGCCCTCTCTTATAATTCCGCCCTCTCGGATGGAAAACGGTGGGTTGTCAACTATTGCTTCATCAATAGCGGTGTAGATGTCGTAAAGCCCGTCAAGATTATCTCTTATGCTCACAAGCTCGGGTGATTTGCACTCAAAAAGAAGCTCCTTTATTGTTGGGATTACCGATATTGTTGAGCATATTGCACGAAGGTCCTTGCCTCCTGCTGTGCCGTATACTACCTTGGTCATAAGACGCTCAAGGTCCAAAACGCCTTGAAGAAGGGTGCAAAGCTCCTCCTTTAGGACAAAGTTAGAAACAAGCTCTGCAATTGCGCTTTGGCGCATTGTGATTTTCTTTACATCAAGAAGCGGATGCTCCACAAAGCTACGAAGCATACGCGCGCCCATTGCGGTCTTTGTCTTATCAAGCACGCCGAAAAGGCTACCGCGCTTTTCCTTGTTACGCATGGTTTCGCAAAGCTCAAGATTTCGTCTTGTGTTAAGGTCCATTTCAAGATATTGACCCTCACCGTAGACATTCAAATTGTTCATATATGATATATCCTGCGTCTTTTGAGTTACGCAGATATATTCAAGTATCGCTCCTACTGCATAAAGCATAGGCTCGTCATTTTCGTACTTAACGAGAAATTCGCTTCCGAATTGCTCCTTTATTCTGTTTGTTGCCGTGGTGGCATCAAAAAGAGATTCGCTATCGCATGCGCAGAGTGCGCCCAAGCGGTTTTTCGCAAACTCGCAAATATGGATAGCGCTTTGAGGCGGTACATTTACGATAATTTCCTTTGGTGAGTATGTGCCGAGCTCGTTTAGGATTTTGCTGTTTTCATTTTCAAGTGATGTTGCGTGGATTTCGCCCGTTGAGATGTCGGCAAAGCACGCACCGACCCTTGCCCCCTTTATGTAAAGGGCGCAAAGATAGTTGTTTCGGTTGGCGGGGATCAGGTCGCTTTCAAACACCGTTCCCGGGGTGATTTCACGAACTACCTCGCGCTTAACAAGACCCTTCGCGGTTGCGGGGTCCTCCATCTGCTCGCAAATTGCGACCTTATAGCCCTTGGAAATAAGCTTACCGATATAGCCCTCGGCGCTATGATACGGAACTCCGCACATTGGCGCACGCTCCGCCTCTCCGCAATCTCTGCCTGTCAGCGTAAGCTCAAGCTCTCTCGATGCCAAGATAGCATCATCAAAGAACATTTCGTAAAAGTCACCAAGACGATAAAACAGTATAAAGTCCTTATACTGCTTCTTTATGTCAAGGTATTGTAGCATCATTGACGTCATACTGTTTTATCTCCGTTTCTGATTATTCCCCGTCGTGGTGGTGATGTCCGCAATCGGAGCCACATGAGCCACAGTCGTGTGAGCAGGGTCTTCTTCCTGTGATTTGGAATTCGATTTCGCCGTAAACTGCACTCATAAAGTCATCCATTTCCTTTTGCGCCTTTGCAGCGTTCAGGTAAACCTCGGATGCGGTGATTTGACCTACAAGCTCGTTCATTCTGTTTTCAATAGACTCAATAACGGCTTGGTCAACGCTCTCCTTCTTATACTCCTCCTGAAGGGCGGTTTGCTGAACATTGAACTCAAGCATAAGACCCTGAAGTGCAGAGTCGGTGTTATATGCGTTCATTGCCTCGTTCATTTTTGTAACTCTTTCATCAGCCTTAATAGCCTGTCCAAGCTGTGTTGCAAGTTCCATGATTTCCATGATTAACTTCTCCTTTGTTTTTTATATTTCACCGTACAGCGCAAATGTGTCTGCACGAGTGATTTTGAGATTTATGAATTTTCCTGTATAGTCAGTATCGGATTCAAAATGCACGATTTTGTTACCCTCGGTACGAGAGGTGTAGGTCTTATCGTTGTTTTTGCTCCTTCCGTCAACGAGCACTCTTACAGCTTTGCCTATCATTTGCTCGTTTTTCTTCCTTGATATTTCGTTTTGAGCCTCGCTCAAGCGTTCAAATCTCGCCTTTTTTATGTCCTCGGGGATTTGGTCCTGCATTTCGTTAGCGGGAGTTCCCTTTCTTGGTGAGAATATGAAGGAATACACAAGGTCATACTGCACGGTATTTATGATTTCAAGCGTTTTTTCAAAGTCCTCCTCGCTCTCCCCCGGGAAGCCGACGATAATATCGGTGCTAAGGGTGATGTCGGGGCGCTTTTCTCTGAGCTTACTAACGATTGAGAGGTATCTTTCGGTGTCGTAGTGCCTGTTCATACGCTTTAAAACCTCATCCGAGCCCGATTGAAGGGGCAGGTGGAAGTGGTTAGCGCATTTACCGTAGGTGAGCGCCTCAATAAGTCTATTTGAGGCATCCTTTGGATGCGATGTCATCAGATGAACCCAAAAGTCACCCTCAAGCATTGAGATTTTTTCAAGAAGGTATGCAATATCAATACCCTCGCCAAGCTCCTTGCCGTAGGAATTTACATTTTGACCGAGCAGGGTAATGTCACGGCATCCGCTATCAACAAGCGATTTTACCTCGGCGATAATATCCTCGGGCAGGCGACTCCTTTCCCTTCCTCTTACATAGGGAACTATGCAGTAGGTACAGAAGTTATTACAGCCATACATAATGCTGACCCACGCACGGTGCGCGCATTGGCGCTTTACGGGTAGGGATTCGGCAATTTTGGGCTTGTCCCCCTCGGAGATGAAGATGCGCTTTTTACCCTCGATGGTGTTTAAGATAAATTCGGGAAGGCGATAGTAGGCGGATGTGCCGAAAACGAAATCAACATAGTGGTATGAATTTTTCAGCTGTTCGGCGCGGTGGGGCTGTTGTGGCATACATCCGCATACGCCGATTATTGTATTCGGATTTCTTGTCTTATTATGCTTATATCTGCCGATTATGGAAAGAGCCCTTTTCTCGGCGTGCTCCCTGATTGCGCAGGTATTGACTATGATTACATCGGCAATTTTCTCATCCTCGGTGATTTCGTAGCCGAGAGAGGTCAAAATTCCCCGTATCCTTTCGCTATCCGCTTCGTTTTGCTGACAGCCAAGGGTTATTACAAATGCGCTAAGGTCCTTACCCTTAGTATGAGCGCGAACACGCTCGGCATATTCTGCCTGTTGAGCTAACGCGCTTGGTTCAACAAAATTTTCAAGCATTGGTTTACCTTTTATAATAAAAAATATATGTAAATAATATTTTAGCATATAAATTAAAAATATGCAAGCACTTTTGCAAAGAATTTTATGTTAATTTATTGGGGCTATAATTGGGCTTTTTTGTGGCGGGCGGGGCTTGGGGCTTTTAGCATGCTTTCTTTGAGGTGATATTGAATTTTGTGGCTTTAAGCTTGCTATTTTTATCAAAAAACAGCCACAGAGGTGGCTGTTTTTGGCGACTTAATTTTTATTCGGGTAACTGTTCAATCGTGATTTCAAAGGTTTTAAGGTTGATTATCAGGTCGTAGGTGCCAGTCTTTCTAAAATAATAGCTTTTGCCTGTCTTGCTCACCACGCTTGCTTCAGCAACATCAAGAGCATATTCTCTATAGGCTGAGGTGTAAAATTTGGGCATAGCTTCATATGTATCCGTAACCTCTATTCTCTTGTGGAAAATATACGGCGTACCCTGCTCATATAGATCGACAGGAGCAATGTCATTTCCGTCGTAGTACATACAGGAATACGAGGCTGTATCGGGATTTTGTAGCTCAAGGCGGACAACATAGGTCTTTTTATTTACATAAATATTGTATGTGCCACCGATGTTAATCTTAACCTCGGTTTTTCTTGCTGAGGCGTGCTTATTGTTACAGCTTTCTTCTAATGTAACCTTGTAATTGCTTGTATGGATATTGCTAAAAAAGCTAATCGACTTGTCCTTTTCTAAGGCAAAGTCTTTAATACAAAATTCATCCTCGTTCAAGGGATTAACGCTCATTTCAGTCCATTTTTCAGCAGTTACACTATAAACGCTACAGCTTTTCATTGGATAGTACACGGGCGTTTCAATATCCGCCTTGTACTCTATGTCAAATTTTAGAGTATCGGCATCAAAAATAAGCTTATATATGCCCTGCTTTTTTATGTTGATTTGGACATCCTCGCCATCCTGCTTTTCTACCTCGGCATACTCGGAGCTTTCCGAGCCACTAAGGCTGGCATACAAATACTTGGCGTCATCCGTAACCATATAGAAATAGTCATCCTTATAAAAATACAAGTTATCATAAATTCGCTTATTTCCATCAAGGGTGAAATAGTCCATTTTTAAATATTCGCCATTCACCTCCATCCAAAGGGAAATGCCCGCAGATGTGTAATAGGTTTTGTCCTTATCTACCACGAAATTCTCAGTTTCTATGCTTTCGGGTGGAACGATTTGAACATCCTCGTTGTATTGAGGAATGCTTGAGGGCGTGCCCTCATCAGTATTTATGCCTATGTCACAGCTGACAATAAGACTTGCGCATATAATCAAAAGAGTGATTAACAAATATGTAAAGGCTTTATTTTTCATTTTACCCTCCATTTTTTTGCATTTTTAGCCACAGGTGTGGCTGTTTATGTTATTTTTGATAGGAGTCGTAAACCTGCTTCAGACGGTGAGGATAGTCGGTCATTATTCCGTCCACGCCGATTTCAATGAGGGTCTTCATATCCTCTATGTCATTTATTGTCCAGTATTGAACCGAGATATTATGCTTATGGGCGTTTTTAACAAGTCCCTTTTTAGCGAGGTTGAAGCCGTATTCCTCCATTGGGATTTGGAATACGCTTACATCATCGGTATAAAAGAGGTCAACACCGAAGGTATAAAGTGCGACATACTTTATTATTCCGCCCGTGCCGGGTGAACACATAAAGGTGCTTGGCACTGTGCCATTGTCAAGATATTCTTGATATAGGTCAAATATTTCGGAATGGAATGACGCGAGGGCTACTCTTTCAAAGGCGTTATGCTTTCTTAGAAGCTCTATTACCGCATTTGCGCACTCTATGCCCTTTTCTCCGCTTTGCTTGATCTCTACATTTATGAGGTTATTCGGGAATGCGACAAGCAATTCCTCAAGGGTTGTTGCTAAAAATACGGTTTCGTGCCTTGGGGTCACTCCGTCGGGGTATGTGACATCGGTTGGGTATTTTTCCTGTCCGTCCTCGCCCTTGAAATGAACCCTTTGTGTGCCTTCAACGAGGCGGTCGTTTTCATCGGTTTGGTTAGTGTAGCCGAAGTCTACCTCTTGGCTTATCAGGTCGGAGTAATTCCAGTCGGCAATGTTGCCTGTTACATTTGTTTTTCTGTCAAGCGTTGTGTCGTGAGAGAGGATAACCACGCCGTCCTTGGTGATGCTGACATCGGTTTCCATCATTACTCTGTTATCAACGCTATATGCGTTATAAAACGCTTCAAGGGTATTATCGGGAAATTCCTTATTTCCGCCACCGTGTGCGATTAAAATCGGTAGCTCGCCATCCTTACGCATGGGGTTATCGCCCTCGTGATTTTGGGGCTTGGGGAGTAGGAAGATTATCAGATAGGCTACAAGAAGGACCGCTATTATAATTGAGGCTATTTTAAGCCTTTTTTTAGTTTTTTCTTTCATAAAAACCTCGTGATGTATCCGTTATTCGTTAAAATGTGATTGTGCTGACTGAGTTCGAGGGGAGAACATAGGTTGTGCCCTCAAGGGTGATGCTAACCTCGTTTGGATATGGGTTTTGCGCGATTACAACCACCTCGCCATCGGGGTTTTTGAAGGCGGTGCAGATTGAGGACATTTCGCCCTTCAGGGTGAGATATTTTGCTCCGCGCTTTACAAAGTGGGAATAATGCTTCATCATATAAAGCTCGGGGGTGTATTCAAATTTGCCGTTTTGGACATGGACAAGCGAGTTTTGGCACCAGCCCCATGTGCTTGCGCCCTCGTTTTCAAGGGAGATATTCCAGTATACATATGCGCTTGCGCCAAAGCGGAAGTAGTGGCGCATAAGGGCGGACACATGCATCATTCTTTCCCATGTGTTTTTGCCGTCACCGCACTCGCTTTCGGTTTGGATAATTTCAAGCTCGGGGTAGTCATCCTGTGTTTGCGGTAGGGCAAACTTGCCTGCCCATTGGTAGCCGACTGCCTTGATGTATTTTCTCGCCCTTTCATCCTGCATTGCGTAGCCGAGGTAGTCGCTATATCTTGTCCAACTAAAGCGGTCATCGCCCTCGGGTCCGTTGATTGTTCCGAACATTATATCGACCCCTGTATCGGAAATCGCCTCTCCGAGGTAGCCGCCGATGAACTCGGCAAGCTCATATCCCTTCCATACGCATGAGGGGAAAACCTGATTTGAGCATGGCTCGTTTTGAGGGCAAACATGTGTAAGTGGCACGCCCTCGCTCTTATATGCTTCTATGTATTTTTTGAAGTAGAGGGCATATGCGCTAAGATGCTCGGGAGTCATTTTGAAGGTGCCGTTGCTATATGCTCTTTTGGTTTTGAGCCAAAGAGGGGGGCACCAAGGAGATGCGAACATTTGAAGGCTTTTTTGGCGGTTTACAGCTTCCTTGATAAGGGGGAGCAAAAGCTCCTTGTCGCGGTCTATTGAGAAGTTTTTCATTTCAAGGTCGCCGTCGGTTTCGTTATAGGAATAGAAGTCAAGTGAAAAGTCGCTTGCGCCCATTGGGGTACGGCAGTAGTTGAAGTTGCACTTATCCTCATCAAACAGCTCATCAAGTACGGCTTTCTTGTCCTTTTCACTAAGGGTTGCAAGAGCCTTTGCCCCAAGCTCGCTAAAGCATGTGCCAAAGCCACGAATTTGTTGCTTTTCCTCGCCGAGGGTAAGGACTATTCCCTGCTTTTTGCTTGTTTCTCCCTTTTGCCATTGTTTCTTTTCGGTTGATGTGATTATCATAGCTTTCTACCTCTTGTTTTGTGCGTTTTTCTTCATTTTAACATATGTAATTAAATTTTTCAATACATAATAAAAATATCCAACCGACGGGTTGGATATTTTTGTATTTATGCTTTCTTTTCTGTCTTGCTCTTTTCCAAGCTTTTTTGTTTTATGTGAAGGACAAGGTAATAAATACCGTAAAGAGCAAGGACCGCTGAGAATATAACGACGGGGTTTATGATCATGAGCGACCATTTGGGGATTATTCCGTTTTCGACGAGTCCTATGTAGAATGCGTCCTCGTTTAGGAAGAACCAGTTATGCTCCAAAAGAACATTTCCAAGCTTTGCCCAAAGAGTTAGTGCGACAAGCACTATTGCGGTTTTATGGCACTTTTTGATGTCAAGCTTAACTACTCCGAGTGTGATGCTCAAAACGCCCCACGCAAGTAAGATTCCATGGAAGAACATCGTTTGCACCACCTGATAGCACCAAGGCTCTGCATCGCCAACGCTTGCGGGGTAGGCAAGATACATAAGCGGAGTAAGGCAGGACAATACCGCCACGGGCTCGAGCAGCCATTGGAGCCTTTTGTTATATTGAGCAAGAGCGATAAGCGGGCACAGTGCTGTGCAGATGTGAAACGGGAGCTTATCCATATTAAGTCCGCCAGGGTCTTCGGGCGTGCCGTACACAAATTCATGCACGAAGAAATCGGATAGATATGAAAGCACAAGCAGGTTTACAAGAACGCAAAGCACTGTTCTCTTTTTTTCGGATGTGCTGTTTCTTAAAAGGAAGTAGCCACCAACTATTCCGCCGATTATCAGTACAAGATAGATTATGTGAGATACGGAAAATGCGGTCACCGTTATTCCTGTGTCAAAATGTGATGAACCAAATAGCTTGAAAAATAATTCTCTCATAATTTCTCCTTTTCAGAGGTAGTATGTCCCTTATGAGTGATAAGATAATACCAGCGTTGTTCTCTTGGTAAATTTATCATTTCATGAACCACTGTTGTTAAAAATGTAACTAAAACTGCTATTATACCTATGACAAGTGTGTTGAACCACGGTATATCGGGGAATGGAGCGTCAAGCAAATACATGGAATTGCACGGTGGCAAATCAAATATTGAATACAGTGTGTTTATTATTGCCCCGTCAATTACAAGGGTGCAAAGACCGAAGATGACGCTTACTGTGTTTTTAACTCTTACTTTTACAAATCCGCCAACAAGCAAATACACGCAACCTAAAATCATCGTGGAGTGGCTTAGAAGCCCCTTTAGAACATCGTAATCGGCGAGTGTTGGATTTGCTGCGAGGTTTTCATTGAGCAAAATTCCTATGCTTCCGCAAACCGTGCCTCCCCAAAAGGCAAATTCGGACATGGTTTTATACACCACGCCTTCTCTTTTTCGGGAGAACGCGACTATGAGAAGAAGCCACATACAAACATTGCAGGGGTGTATGGGCAATAGCATATTCGACTCTACGACAGCTTCGCCATTTTTAAAGAAATCAACCCAAAGTGAGCTGAAATGGATTACAACGGTTGATACAGCAAAGATTTTTAATATAAGTGATTTTTTGGAAATGTCTTTAACCTTGATGCCTAAAATAACAAGTAAGGCAACACTTAAAATTGCTGATATCACCATATAAAGAATATGTATGATACTAAACATAATTTCTCCTTTAGATTAAAGCATACACGAATTCTATCACATTTTGTTTATAAAGTCAATATTTTATAGATATATTTTGAAATAGTTGTTGATTTTTTGATGATTTGTTTTGTTTATATTTGTTTTCTTCATTATTATCATATATACAAAAAATTTTCAATACATAACTTAAAAAAGCATACTACATTTCAAAGGAATGCAGTATGCTTTTAAGAGAGAAAGGATCAATTATTCCAGCAGACTCCATTGCTATCAAGAGCTACTGTGGTTGTGCTTGTGCTTGAAATCGTTGCGGAGCTTGAGCCGAGATAGACAACATAAGATGTCATACTACAAGGCATTTTGACTGTCACTACGGTTGTTCCGCTGACGGATACAGTCAAATACGCACCGCTTGAGAGCGAGAGTGATGATTTGACGGTTCTTCCCTGCGTGTTTCCGTTTGTGGTTTCGCTTGTCATACCGCCTGAGCTCATTATTGCGACTACTGAGCCATCTGTATGCGTATAACCACCATCGGAGTCTATTGCGGAGTTACCATTAGACTTGCAAATTACTACTGTTTTTCCGCCCGAGAAAAGGATTGCGCCCTTTGATGTGGTGCTATTTGAATCTATGCCATCGCCCGTGCAATAAACATATATCTCACCGCCTGTTATTTCTATTGCGTAGCCTGTGGTTGATGCGCCATTTAGTCCATCATCGCTTGAGATTACTGATGTGCTTCCACCGTTTATTTTGATGAACGCTCCCTCAAGCCCCTCATAGCTTTTTGTGACGCTTACGCTTCCTGCGGTGATGAGCAAGGTCCCATCCGCGTGAAGTCCGTCATCATTACTGGACACGGTAATGCTTCCGCCATTTATGGTGACGCTTCCAAGAGGCGATTCGCCATTTTCTAAGGCTACATCATTATTTGCATGAATGGCATCATCGTATGCAGTGATAGATATTACTCCATCATTTATGACTATCTCATTTGACGCCTTTATGCCCTTTGTTGAGTATACTCCCTTATCGCTATTACCCTCGGACATTCCGCCCATTCCGCCCATTCCGCCTTGGGCGCTTGATGTGCTATAATTTGTCCAGCTTGACGAAAGGGTGCTTTGTCGGTAGCTAAGCGCTATTGTATCGTAGCTGGCGTTATGGGATTTTGACTCGGTGCAGGCGTAATAGCTTGTATCCTGTCCCTGCGATTGAGATGACGAATACATATAGACAATAAAGCTTGAATATTCAGAGCGCTTTGGCACGGAATAGTAATAGTAGGTGCTTCTACCTCCTGCTACACTTGAATAATAGGTCGCATTTTCCCATACATAATCGGTGCTACTGTTGAAATATTTTATGGAGTAGCTATAATTTCTGCTTGAATATCTAATGTAGTAATTGCTCTCGCTTGTTGCGGTTACCTCCTCGGAATATTCCGAATACTTATCGGTATATATATTGATTACGGTTGATGGCTCATCAATGCGCACATCATATGCTGAGTCTATTCCGTCACACGCCGAATAGAGGTTATGTGTGCCACCTGAAATTGCTATTGTTCCTCTTTGGATATTATTTGTTTCGGAAATGTTACTACTTGTTGTTTTAATACAGTCACCCTGTGTTGCGACAAGTGTGGTCGTAGCGTTTTCAATGGTGACGCTATCGTTACCCTTTATGGCATTATCTACGCATTTTACATAGAGCGTTAGATTTTTCACTACAAGGTCATCCTTTGTGTGAATGCCATTATTGCTTTTTGACACAAGAGTAAGCTTTCCTTGTCCGCAAATGTCAAGGTCACTTAAGGCATAGATTGAGGCGGAGTATTTAGTTGTATCCGTTTCATCAACTGCTTCTCTATTATCGTAAATGAAATTCTCGGTATTTACTTTCGCCTTTATATCAACATTATCGGCACTTAGCACTACGATTGGACTATCGGTGGAGCTGGACAATGTAAAGTTCATTAGCTGAAGCTCAAAATTATAGGTTTCTCCTACATCGATGATTACATTTCCATTGAGCTCGCCCGAAATGGCATAAACACTATTTTCAGCAATCTCGGTAAATGTGATTGTATTATTAGATACTGTATAGGCGTTTTTTGTGCCTGATATACAGGTTACGATGTACGACACGCCTTCAATGCTTGGCGATTGGGTTTCGCTCTGTGCTTCGGTCTGCGTTTCGGTTGGTTTTTCGGCGGATTGCGTGCTTGACTCCTCGCTACTTAATGACTCGGACTCGCCTTGGGATACGCTTTGTGATTGCTCGGCTTGTGACTCGCTCTCATAGCTTGGTCGTTCTTGGTTTTCCGAAGCTTGACTTGATGCTTCCAATTCGGAAATAGAAGCGCTATTTGAGACCTCGGGCGTGGTAACCGCACAGGAAATCAATAACAGTGCCAAAAATATAGTTAAAAGAAAAATATGTTTTTTCATATTGTGTCTCCTTAATATTTAATATATCCTCTATAATAGTAGACAACTAACAACCGCATTTGGTTGGTAAAATATTAAATTTTTTTATAATTTTGTGATTTTAATGATTTTTATGATAAAAAGCGGGACTTCGCTCTTGAATTTTTGGCGATTTGTTTTGTTCATATTATAGAAAAGCAAGGGGTCATTACCCTTAAAAAGTGATTAAGTTAAAAAACTTCAAAAAATTTCAAAAAAGGTATTGACAAACGCGTTTTCTTTTAGTATAATACATAGGCAAGGTTAAGAAAACCTTCTCAAATTTGCGAGAGTGGCGGAACTGGTAGACGCGCACGTTTGAGGGGCGTGTGATTCGCTCGTACGGGTTCAAGTCCCGTTTCTCGCACCAAATAAGAAAAGCAGTCTTTGGACTGCTTTTCTTATTTCTTTGAATGAGTAGGGACTTGAACGCAGGCGTTAAGAAACCATTCGGGGAATGGTTTTAGCCGATGACCGAAGGATTTTTTGAGGCATAAAGATAAAGGCTTGTGTGCTTGCCCTCAAAAAATTCAAGAGCAAAGTCCCGTTTCTCGCACCAAAAAAGTCGTATCATTTTGATACGACTTTTTTTTATCCATTACGGAGTAATGGCATATCATCACGCAACTTGCTTGCGTGCATATCATCACGCTTTAGCGTGTATTGAAACTCCGTAATGATGATATACAATGCTCCGCATTGATGATATTCAGCCACTTCGTGCCTGATGATATACACTTTCTACGAAAGTGATTGAAGTTGCAAGCCTTTTTGTTTTTAGCCATAAAAAATAAATCGTTCACTTTATGCCCCTTTCGTTCGGTATCGTTCAATTATTGATTCGCTCAAAAGAATTATTGATTTTCAATGTATTATGTGATATAATAAACTCACCGATAAATAAAAATTTGACGAGGTAACAAATGACTGAAAAAGAAAAAGCCGAGGCGGGTTATCTATACAACGCTAATTATGACGAAGAATTACTGAACGAAATAGGTAGATGCAATGATTTGTGTCATAGATTTAATCAAATAGCACCTTCAAACCGCCAAGCACAGAGTGAGATTTTGAAGCAGATTTTTGGTTCTATGGGAGAGCAGGTTACGGTCAATACGCCGTTTTGGTGTGATTATGGATATAATACCTCTGTGGGCGATTATTTCTTTGCAAATCATAATTGTCAGATATTAGACGGCGGGAAGGTTCGCTTTGGTAATCACGTTTTTATTGCACCCAATTGCTTGTTCACAACAGCAGAGCATGCATTAGATGCTGAGCAGCGAAACGAAGGACTTGAAGTTGCGTTGCCCATTACTGTTGGCAATAATGTTTGGTTTGGCGCAGGTGTCATTGTTCTTGGCGGTGTAACTATTGGGGATAATGCTGTGATAGGAGCAGGAAGCGTCGTTACTAAAGACATTCCTTCAGATGTTATCGCAGTTGGTGTTCCTTGCCGTGTTGTTCGCAAGATTACGGAAGAAGATAAAAAGCGTTATCCGACCTATCTTGAAAAATAGACAAATCCCAATTTGTCGAACTAAAATGGGTGCAAAGCCTTGTAGGAAAATGCACACATAGTTCTAAAATTTGTACCCATTTTGAAACGGTATCAAAATTTTGGATTACTCACAAAACAAAAGACGGTCTTTTGACCGTCTTTTTGTTTTACAAATTTTGATGATATGCAAGGCTATGCCTTGATTTGTTTGCAATTGTGTGGTATAATCTAACCGATAAATAAAAATTTGACGACGGTCACTTTTAAGATGATTAACAAATTAGGAGGAGAGCTTTATGACTAAAAAGAGGAAGATTATTATTGCAACGGTAGCGTTCTCTGTTTTATTGGTTATAGGGATAAGTCTTACATATATTTTTGCCGTGGCATTGCCACAAAAGCGAGAGAAGGAGCAATTGTTAAAAGCGGCGCAGGAGTATTATGACGCAAAGCTTGCTATGTATACAGCGGAAAACGAGAAATATGATGACTATGAGGTGGACGTTGCATTCCTTGGCGACAGCCTTACCGACGGATACGATCTTGAAAAATACTTTCCGCAATATCTTG
>JAFTUD010000015.1 GCA_017466455.1 Clostridia bacterium | reverse complement strand
TTTGACATTCCTCCTATGTTTTTTGATACGGTTGGCGAACCTTTATCATTATATCATAGGAGGTCTCTTTTTTTACTTGTATCTAAAGATTTTTTACCCTCACCAGTTTAACTGGTGGTTTATTTCCGCTAAAGACTCCAACACAAAAGAGCAAGGAAAATTCCTTGCTCTTTTTTGTTTACTGCGTATCACTTTTTGCCCTGCCCTCTGCTACTGTGATAAGCAGGGTTGTTAGGGTTTAGCTGATTAGAGCGATTATTTTGATTCGCTCTATATGCTGAGCTGTTTGGATTGTTTTGATTAGCGTAGTTGTTGCGCTGTGCTGGTGTATGTGTTTTGCTTGATACCTTTGACATTTTAGTTATCTCCTTTTAATTATCTTCTACTACTTCGTATGTTGTTCTTGAACCTCTGACTCTTATTGCCTTATAGCGTTCGCCATTTGCTTGCCAATGTGGGAAGCTGTTAGCTTTTTCCTCGTTGGTATCACGATGGCAAATTACTATATTTTCAAGAACATCACATCCACCTTTTGATATAGGTCTTATATGGTCAAGAGTTGGGTGGTATTCGCTGTACGGATTTCCACAAGCTGATTTTAACATAAGTCTTCCTGTATAGTCATACACTCTTTCCTTGTTGCCATATACATAATTCCAAACATCAATTGTATTGTACTTTGACATTTCGAGCACCTCCTTTCCGCGTACTACTGAAAGGATAGCATATCAAAGCACTTTTTTCATTAAACTACAGTTCAGTTTCTTTAATCAACTCAAAAGCATCAATTTTTAAGATAAAAGCTATCTTGAAAATATTGTCTAAGCTAATAATTGTTTTTGCGTCATTTTGCCATTTGTAAACAGCTTGTTCTGTTATGCCTAATTTTACAGATATCTCCTTGACCGAATATTTTTCCATTAGTCTTGAATATATATTTCTTGCAATATGTTTTTTGAATTTCGATTTATTATAATACTCTGCAACCTCTTGATACCAAAAAATATCCATTGTTGATGTGGATCTAATATCGTCAACAAGTCCAGATGATAGATCAAATGGCAACAATTTTGTTCCATTTTCCATAATCACAAAATTTACACCTTCCCATTTTTGAGGAATTAAATATGGGCTATGTGTAGAATAAACGACCTTCACACCTTTTTTTGCTAATTCTTCAAGTTCTAAAAGGACTTCTCTTTGAGCACTTGGGTGAAGCATCGAGGCAGGCTCATCTATAATAAACATGTCGCCTTCTTCAAGTATGCTCTTCATAAAATAATAACTGAAATACCATCTTCTGCCTAAGCTTGTTTCGTTTAAACTAATTGCTTCTCCAGTTTTTTCATGCAACAAAAATGATAGTTGACCGTTTTCGTTATGCTCAATAGATATTCTATCAAACATTCCAGCTTCAAATTTTGGAAGATTAGAATTTATATATGCTTCAAATTCTTCAACGGCATTGTTTGAAAAATTTATCTTTTCGCCTTTAGAAAGCTTCTCTATGATTTCTTCTCTGTCCTTGCCTTGATAAACCTGCCTAAAATAAACCTCTATCAAAGAAAACTCCGAGGTGCGATAATTCCACGCATCATGCTCTTGCTTTCTAAACAAGATCTCATTATTTTCATTTTTCAAAAACAAGCACTTTTTAGCTACTACCTTTTGAGCCTCTCTTAAAAATCGAAAGTATTTATTTTTAATTTCATCTTGCTTTATATATTGAAAATCCAAGCCATTAAGAATTATCTCCACTTGCTCAGTTATTTTCTCTATACATTTTTGAATGTCGTCGCAAGCCTTAGCCGTTGCCTTGTTTATCTTGGTTATTTCTCTCTTTATTGCAGTTTCGTTTATGGTAATGAATTTTTCCTCAAAAGTTGGCAACGCAGGTTTTATATATTTTAATTTGAAGCGAATATTCGATTCCGGAAAATATATATAGCTGTTTTTTAGATAATTCAAAGCATTTTCATTGCTATCAAAAGCGTCCATTATTTTATCTACGACTTGCTCTGCGTTTTCAATAAAATGACTAACCTGATGCTTCAAATAAAAATAATTAGTTGTAGTGCCTTTGAAATCCTCGATTATGTAACTGTTTAGTGTTGAGTCATCATGTTGATTATGTGATAACTTATAAAGTTGCTTCTTGTATAAGTCAAGCGCTGCTTTTAGTTTTATGGCTATTTCTCTAATATCTAAAACTACTTTTTTAAGCTCAGGCACCAAGTATTCCGACTCTATTCTATTTATTCGTATTCCATCATCTGTGCTATAAGCAACAACTTCGCTCTTTTTCTCATCATACTCTATGCCAGGTAATAATCTATTTATTTCTTCCTTGGAAAGCTTAAAATAGACCTTATATTCAAGATCTTTTGCTCTTCCATTGTAATATGCCTGAGAATTAGCTTTTGCTATTGCTTCTAACGCCTCCAAAACATTTGTTTTTCCACTGCCGTTTTTGCCTATAAATATTGTAGGCAAACCTTCATTAAAATTAATGGTGGTTGGGGCAATAATAGATTTGTATTTGATTATTTCAATTTTAGTTAGTGTCATTTTTACACCCCACAATTAAAATTTCTATATTAATAATTTTAACACATTCACAAATATCTTTCAATAGTTCAAGGCAAAAGAGAGGCTTAGTGCCCCTCTTTTTGTTTTTTATTCTTCTCTTCGAGATATTTTTTGAATTCTTCTTGTCCTTTTTCGCTTTGATAAAACTCTATTAGGTCAGGAATAAGGCTTTGAGCAATCTCTCTTATTACATGCTCGGGAACATTAAATTCTCCGTGATTATCTCTTAAAATATGCTTGATTTTTAGAATTAATTTTTCATACCAGCTTGCGTTTTTATACTCTTCGCTTTCCAAAAGCTCATCCCAACTTTGTTGTGGCTCTAGCTTAGGTCTTTCTATTTTTTCATCAGAATAGTAATACGCAGTTGTGTGATCATCCTGCAAAATTTCTTTAATTTTACGACCATATTTTCTTAATTTCTTCATTGACTTTCCTTTCTCTGTGCATTTTTAATAATTCTATACTGGTTATTTTGATTTTTACTAATGGCGCCTATAAAAATCCTTTTAACAGTTGCGTTTATCTCTCTTATCGGCGCCTATGTTTTTTCTAAAATGCCAATTTCGGCGCCTAATTTTTCAAATTTTCTACCCTGTTAAAAGCCTTTATTTATCGGTCAGCTCTGCTGTCCGATGTAAATTGGTCGGTGCAAATCGGCGCCGACCTTTCTCCTGCTTAAAATTCTACCTTCGTAAAATCCCATTTTTACGCCTTTATTTTATCAAATTTTCTACCCGTTGTCAACGAACACATGTCGTAATTTCAAGACACATATGACACAATTTCAACCAATAAATTCACACATAATTTCTAATACAAATTTAATCTAGTTATTATTGAAAGGCAATTGAATGTATGGTATAATAACTTCATAAAATAAAGGAGCAAAATAATGGTCGAGACATTAAAAGATATATTTAAAAAAGGATATTCATTTAATGAAGAACTACTACAAGCCTTCGAAAACCGAAAAATAGTGTTTTTTATTGGTGCAGGAGTTTCACGTATAATGGGTGTGCCTGGTTGGAGCGATTTTTCACAAAAATTAATAAAGAAGGCTTTCCCTTCTTTTCAACATTACAATCAAATTCTAAAAGAAATACCTGATAGCAAAGAACGCATAACTATAGCCTATGAAGAATTTAAAAAGAAAAATAAGCTTGATGATTTTTATAGGTTTTTTGGCGATGCTATGAAACCAAATAAAGAAGTTTTCAATTCCAAAGAAAACATATATGAAATACTAAATAAATTTAATGCTCTCTTTTTAACCACCAATGCTGATAATCTTTTTGAAGAGGTTATTGGTAGTGCGGTATGCCATGAAGAATGTAATGTTAAACAGTTAACTGATGCTCATTTTAGAAATAAAAATCATCTATTTTATCTTCACGGTCATTTTAATTCAACTGGTCCTTTTGATAATTTGGTTTTCACCGCTCCAGAGTATGTTGATAGATATAACAATCCTACATTTATAGAATTCCTTCAACATGTATTTCAAGGTGATAATGCAATTCTTTTCATCGGATATGGACTTAATGAATTTGAATTGATTGACTATATCATGACCAAAGCGGGCTCAAAAGGAAAAAAGGCATATCTTTTATATGGATTTTGCGAAAACGAAGACGTTTTATATGAAGCGAAAAAAGCATATTTTGAAGCTCTTGGCATTAAACTTATTCCCTACAATTTGAGTATAAACGGTTATGATGCTTTAATTGAGGTTTTGAAAGCTTTATATAAAAATTATAAGCACGATGCCACAGTACCTATTTCCGAGTCGATAAAGGATTGCACTCAAGAGTTAAATGACGAAAATTACACCGAAATTTTAAGAATTTTAAGAAATGAAGATTTAGCAAAAACAAATGAACCTCAAATCACTCGCGAATTAAAGAATCAAAATAATAATGAATGGGTAAAAAGATTTTTCAATGATGGCGTTTTCTCGCCCTCACAGATTGATAAAAAGATCAAATTTCGTGCTTGGCCTATTTTGGACTTGTTTGTTCACTGGGTAGCATCCGATGATGAAGAAGCTCAAAACGCAGCTATCTCATTTTTGAACTCTTTTACTAAAGAGCAAATAAAACAACTCGGTTCTTCCAATTCTTCCATAACTCCATATTTGGTACAAATCGTTATTTACTTGGATAAAAGACATATAAAAGTAAAATATGCTGATATGGTTAAAGATTTAGGAATTAAGTATCAATACTTTTATTTTGAAATCGGCAGAACTACAAAATTTGATAGATTATTAACCTGGAGAAAGCAACACCTTTTCAAGTTATTAGATGCTACTTTTTATACTATTGATTTTGATGAGTTTAGAAATTCTAGCTCATATGCAATTAAACAGTTTTTTAAACAGTTTAATCAATATATAAAATCTTCGGATTCTGCTCTTGTTATGATAGAATACTTTGCTAAATTAATAATATCAAAAAGTAAAGAGGAAAATTACAATCTTTTCAGTAGAATAAATGATATAGACCACATACATAAAAACCATTACGAAATGTGGAGCTTTTTAATTGAGCAATTAAACTTATATTTGTCTATGTTAACAGAATCTCAAATCTGTTATATCGCATCATCACTAACTACTCAAAAAGAAAGCTGTAGCAAAAAATTGGGATTATATATTGCTAGAAAATTTAATTGTAATATTGATTTGAATTATAAAGATTTTGAAATTTTTACCTCTCACGATTTATTTCATGAATTTTATTTGTTTATAAAATCAAAATTTGACAATAAAAATATTTCTGTTAAAGAAGCCAAGACATTATATGACAAAATTTGTACCGCTTCTTTTGGTGTAGAAGAGTTTGCGAAAAAAGATTCCGATACATATTGGGAAAAGTACATTTTGTCAAAACGATTACTTCTCTTAGAATTTCTCGACATAGAAGAAAGCAGAAATTATGCGCTTAAACTAAAAGCTGAAGGAATTGAGCCATATAATAGCACACAAATAGCTTCAGAATGCGATTATGTTCATAGTATCGAATGGGAAAAGGAAATATATTTTTCAGAAGAAGATTTTAAATCTCTCCCATATGAGCAATGGATAGACAAATATATAGAAATATGTAACACCATAGATAATCAATTTATTTATAGCTATAGCAAACAATTTACTGATATTGTTTTCAAGCAAGCTGAAGAGAATATTTCGATTATCTTAAATAAACTTGTTAATGCTCCATCTGATAAAACTAAATTCATTTTATATGATATAAGAACTTATTTGAATGAAATTGTTTCAAAAGAAACAATTCTTGATGTTTGTATAGCATTATTGAATGAACACAAATTAAAAACAGAATCGGATAAATCTATAGCACAAACTTGTTTTACCATAATTTCTGATATTAATATTCAAAACGAAACCTATGTAAACAAAATATTCTCGTGTATTCTTCCGTGGCTAGAGTTGCCTTTAAATACTAAAGATGTTCTTAATAGCGATACCGATACTTTAACTAATTTAATAAACAACGGAGACTTTGATAAATATTCAGTTTTATTTAATTGCTATATATTCTTTAAAAAAACCACCGGTTATATCTTTAATGATGAAGATTTATCTCGTTTTTTAACTCTATTGGACGATAATAGCAATCTTGTTTTCAAGTATACCGTTTGCTACAATTATCAAAATTTGAAATATGTAGTTGGAGAAAAAGTTCAAATTATCTTTGATAAAATCTTCACTGCAAAGCCTTTTGATATGATTTCGTTAGCTTTTTGTATACTGAACACAAACTACGTTTTTCAAGAAATATCAGACTTAGTAACTAGCGAATATTTGATTAATCAGCAAGGTTTTCCCAATGAATGCAAAGATAGAGTTATGACTGATAGATTCTACGATTATATTATTGCTGCATGCTATTATAATCAAATTACTTTAGAAAATGCACAAAAAGCCTTCTTTGATTATAATTTCATTGAACATCTGCTTCATCATATCAAAATATGGTCAGAAAAAGAAAATTTCAATGTAGAAAGTTGGATTGTTCCCTGTTGGACTTATATTAAAAACAACTATCCAGCCGATAAAATAGCTAAATTTTCAGCTGATATATTGCATGCAATTGATTGCATCGGCGAGGTAAATGAAACATTATTAGACACATTTTACGAAGCAGCTAATCACATTTCTAAAGGAAGTGGTTTTCATGCTGAAATCAATAATGTTTTAAAGTTTTTATCAATAGATGTAGATAAAGCTTCCAACCTTCTAAAACTTTTTCTTATCGCTAAATTTTTTGTTGATGAAAAAGAACTTGAACTTATAGTTAATGAGTACAATAATATTAAAAATTACAGAAGAAAATGCATTGCTATATTAAATGAACTGTGCGAAGCCGGTATAATCGATACGAAAACCAAAGAAAAGTATGCTTCAAAATTGATATAGCATATTCCTCAAACTACAGTTCTACTATAAGCCATAAAAGCACTAATCTTTTGGGGCTTTTCTTTGCTTACTGCATATCAAATTTTGAAAAGGCACGGGATTCCGTGCCTTCTCCTTTTAATCTATTAGTGTTTCGAGCATTAGCCTTGCTCCGAGCTTGAAGGCGTATGAAAATATCGCTTTTTCTGCTTTGCTTGCATATTCACTCCAACAATCATCGAACTTCTCAAAAATCGCCTTCTGCTCGTCCGTTAGTGTTGCCATCAGTTCTTCCTGATGCCGAGCTATGTAACTCATCAGCTCCTTCATTTCTTCCGTGTTATTTCGAGTATCATCCATTGGAGATACATTTCCGTACCACAGCTCATCAATCATTGATTTCATCGCTATCCTCCACATAAACAAAGGACGACTCATTACCGACACAGGTCGGCTTTGAATCGTCCTCTATTTTTAATGCTTCATTAATTGTGTGTGCTACAACAAGTTTGTCAAGCCAATCTACAAGTTCCACTGTACTTACCTGCTTTCCACGAAGCTTTTCTAAATCTTCCTTTACAGCTATAAGCACCTTTTCACTTACATTTGGATATAAACTTTTCAATGCTTCTAATATCATAATGCTACCTCCTTTGTTTGGTAACATCACAATATCACATAAATTTTGAAAAGTCCAGAGAAAAGAAATTATTTATCAATCAATTAACATTCTTCTCAAAAAATATATCCACCAGAATAATAGGGGTTTCTTCCGTATCTTCCTCACCCTTCCATACAATGACAAATCGTACTTCGGTAGACTTGGGTGAATATCCTTTTTCTTTTAATTTTTCAAGTGTTTCGACAAAAGCTTTAGATAATTTTGCAACGCGAACATCACGTCCATTGAGCTCCGCTGTAAGGTATACATCATCCATCTTAAGTTTGGTACCACTTTGCAAATTAGATATAATCTCTCTTTTATTTTTGAAGAAATCAAGAACAACATCTTTGTGAGTTGTCTGAAGCATAATTTCAGTTGGTTCGCCGTATTCTGCTACATCGTTTACGTGTTCTACACCATCTATGCGATATTTATCAAACAATGTCGTATTGGTGTGAATGTAAAGATTTGTTTTCGCCCTCGTCATTCCAACATACAATGCTCTTCGTTCAGTATCTGTTTTTCCTGTGGAATTTTTCAGCATCATGTAAACGCTGTCAAACTCACGTCCTTTGGATTTGTGAATTGTAGATACATATATAACTTCTCTATCTTGCTCATCATAAAAATCCTCAAACTTCGACTCATTCAAAAATTCCTCAAAATCAGATCGATATTTTACAGAATGTGTTGTTTCAAAATCCGAAATCAAACGTTTAACATTGTCGATACACGAACTACTATTATATTTTCTAAACAGTTCGTTCTTTGCTTTCTTCCATATGTCATCAGAAATAACTGGTGAATGTAGATTAGCATCTATTGCACCAAGGAATGTTCTAATTTCAAGAAGATTATATAGCCTAAATCCATCAAGCGATTGTATCAACTTTGCTCTTTTTCCATACTTTAATAAAAGTCCAAGAACTCGCAAAGCTTCATCATTTGTATTAGTAAGCACGCAAGCCTTGCCAGTGTTATATGTCGCAAGCAACTCATTGACCACTGCTTCTTCCATGTTAACACAACTATGATAAGTAATTCGAACATCTCCAACTTCATCTGTAACAGCTTCAATCGGTGCAAACTTCATTCTGTTTGTGATTGATTCTGCGAAAGAATTTGCCAACGCAATAATATTTGTCTTACTACGATAGTTTTCCGTCATTTCATACTTAGTTGCGCCATAGTGTTCAATCAAAGTTTTAAGATGTTCTGAATTAGAACCACGAAACTCGTAAATATTTTGATCATCATCACCGACAACAATTACTCGCATATCGTCGTTAATGGTCATAAGTGCACGTACAAGTTCAAATTCATGCTCATCCATATCTTGAGCTTCATCAATAACCAAAACACTTTTTGTGATTTTTCCCTGCTCAACTTCACCATTTCGGATCATTTCAGCCGCATCTCTTACAACATTGCTTGACGCTTCTAATGTTCCGATTTTGCCAAGTAAATCAAAACAATATGAATGAAATGTCTTGATTTCCACAAAGTTAGCTGCGTTTCCAATCAAGCCAATCAAGCGTTTTTTGAATTCGGTAGCCGCCGCACGCGAGAAAGTTACCATCAAAAGTTGTTCGTGCTTAACATCTTCTAGAAGTAATAAAGATGCAAGTTTATGTACAAGCACTCTTGTCTTACCACTTCCTGGTCCAGCCGCCACTACAATGTATTTAGAGTCAGCATCATTAATAATTTCTGCTTGTATATCAGAAAGCTCTCCAAATAATTGATTATATTTTTCAGGAGTAATATTACGCTCAATCTCTTTTGCTCGTTCTCCCTTAAAATAAGTTACAATGAATTTTTTGAAGTCCATGTTGAAATAATCTTGAACAAACTGCAAAGCTGCAGCATAATCTCGAACCATGAGATTTGCATACTCGCCTACAATGTGTATTTGGCGAATTTTTTGCTTGTAGAATTCATCAAGCAAACGATAATCATCAACTTTATACTTTATACGATTGTCTTTAACTATGCGTTTAATTTCCATTCCATTGTAAAGGACAAGAAATCCACCTTCAAGCTTCAATGCACCAATTTTAGAAAGATATATTAGTGCGTCCTCTACATCAGAAAGTGCCACCGGAACATCGCTCATATCCATTTTAGGAACTGTTTGGTATGCTTTAAACAATCCAACAAGCGAAAATTCAACAGGTTTCTTTTCTTCTGAATTTTCACCACCAAGAGCCGCTTTTGCATAAAGCTCTCCTAAAATAAAACGACATATTTCAATTCTTCTTTCAAACTTATCTATAAGTCGTTTTAAATCAAGCGATGGAACAAGATTTACAGAAAAGCTGTCTCTGTTCTCTTCTTTGGTTATATAGTTTTTGATTGTTAAATAATGAAGGAGCGTCCTAATGTTTTTAACAGTAGATGTTGTGATTCCTTCATTTTGCGCCTCTTCGTTTAATTCTTTAAATCCAAACGATGCACCTTCATCAGTAATTTTTGAAAGAATGAATCTCTCAAGTTTAGAAAATCTATCAAGAACAAGTGTAGATTTATGTTGGCTATCTGAATCGTATATATATGCAGACATATCGCTATAGTCTTCAAGCAAGCCTTCCTGTCGCATAAGATTAATTGATTCAATAACAGCTTCTTTTTCAATACCAAGAATATCTGCAAGATAATCAACGCGAGATTCCGCATCTGCATTGCCAGCGGTTGATATGCTACGGCTTGAAATTAATGATTTCACAATACGAATGGCGGTGTTCTTTTGATCTTCCGTGAATAATTCAGAACTACGAATACGATATGATGCTTCGGTCATATCCTTTGCACGAATACTTGTTGCATAAACCTTCGGAACATTTCTTCCGCGAACTATGTATCCAGCTGTTTCAAGAGCAGATACAGCTGTTCTTACACGCGTTTCCATCTCTGCTCCTGCCGAATCATCCCATCCTGCCTGTCGTGCTATTTCAAGAGCAGAACAGCATACATTAGGTCTATTCTTGGTTAAATCTTTAATTGCTTTCCAAACTTGCTGAATTTCACTTATGCTAAGCTTTGTTTGATTAAGCAAAATAAAATGCTTATCCAAATCATTATCATTAAATAGTACGTAACAATCTGCTTGTAAAGAAGGATCTCGCCCTGCTCTTCCCGCCTCTTGAACATAGTTTTCAAGCGAATCAGAAATATCATAATGAACAACTAATTTTACATCACTCTTATCAACACCCATACCAAAAGCCGATGTAGCAACAATAATTGAGACATCGTTGTTCATAAAGGCTTCTTGATTTACAATCTTATCGTTGGATTCCATCTTTCCGTTATATGGAAGTGCTTTGAATCCGTCGCTCGTTAGTTTGTTTGCGAGCTCGATTGTTCGTTTTGTTCTGGAAACATAAACAATTGTTGGGCAATTCTTTTGCGCAATTAACGCACGGAGAGCATTGTATTTTTCTTCATCTGTTTCTTTATGCAAAACAGTATAATGTAAATTCTCTCTTGTAGCAGTTGAAGCAAATATTTCAAGATCCAAATCAAGCTTTTTCTTGAAATAATCGCATATGTCAGTAATTACTTTTTGTTTTGCTGTAGCTGTAAAACACGACACAGGAATAGGCTTTTTATCAGTTTTTTTCTGCTTTTGAAGTTTGCGAATAAAATCTCCAATGTAAAGATAGTCTACTCTAAAGTCTTGTCCCCATGCAGAGAAACAGTGCGCTTCATCTATTACAAAGCGTACAATATTTCTAGACATTAAAAGTCGCTCTATGGTTTTAGAACGTAATTGTTCGGGAGAAATATATAAAATTGACGCTTTTCCACTTGAAACACGATCCAAAGCATCAGCACGTTCAATCGGATTGAGCATTCCATTAACAGTTACCGCATCTTCTATGCCCTTTTCTGCCAAATTATCTACTTGGTCTTTCATCAAAGATTGCAAAGGAGAAATTACAACAGTTAAGCCGTGTGTTGTTTTTCCGGCCATAAGTGCCGGAAGTTGGAAGGTAATTGATTTTCCTCCGCCAGTTGGAAATACAGCAAGAAGAGATTTTCCTTCCACTGCTGCCTTTGCTGCCATCTCTTGAAGTGGCTCTCCATTATATGTACGGAAATTGTCAAATCCAAAAATCTTTTTAAGTCCTTTACGCACATCAAGCGTATTTCTGCAATACTCACATCCTTCTTCACATGGTGTATTGCACAAAAATTTTATTACATTTTCTATTTTAGGGAAATTATATAATAACCAAGGAGGTGTAGTAGAACGATAATCTTTGCATCCTATCAAAGCCAATGCGTACGCAAGTTCTATAGGATAATGTTGAACAAGGACTTCAATATTTGCGTTCTCGCAAATCTTACCATTGAATTCATCTTTTATCATTTGAACCATATTGTATTTATATGGTTTGAATTCTACGTAGTCAAAAAAACCTTGAAATTCTTCAAAGCTATAAAGAAGTCCGCAGAATATCTTTTTCTTCTCGATCGAAAGCTGCCAAAACGCATTTACTTCATCAAAAAGCAACTCTTTTGCCTTTTCGCTATCAAGAACAGGATTGTTAAATGCTTCGTCCTGAAGCTTGTAATCTTTATGTAAATTGTGATACGGTCTTTTTGGAAACAGCAGTGGAGATAAATATAACGTGTCAATAATTTTCTTCGGCACTCTGCCGTCCACAACAGGAGCAAGATATTTCATATCGTGATGCACCACATTATGTCCGCACAGAAAGTCCGCATCTGCCGCAAAGGCGCAAAAATCCGACACGGATGCCGTGTGCAAGTTTCCCTTGTCACTACGCACCGCGCCTATATCATGTATTTTTTTGTCTTCTGTTCCGATTTCAAGATCAAAAAACACTACACTTTTTGACATTTTATTTCCTCGTTAATTATTTTATTTGTTTATAGTCGCTATTATTGCACCGATGTTATCTATAATGAATCGTTGTGCCTCGATATTATAAGTAATAACCTTATATTCTCCTCGATGTCCTCTTCTATTCTCAATTGCTATTCCTACTTGCTTTCCTTGTTCTGTTGGTAGTTTTTCAGTTTTTTCTCCATCTATGCCGTTTACATACAACAGTCCTATTTCGATCAACCACTGAAGTATTTGTTTATACGTTATTTTTTCCATGTTGTCATTCTCTGCTGCCACGAAAATTCTTTTTGAAATTTCACTAAGAGAAAGTGGTTCTTTAGAATATTCAAATCTTGCGATTTGTTCTTCGGTGATAGAAAAGGGTATTTTAGAACTTCTTTTGTTTTTAGTTATACCTTTATTTTCTATTGTCTGACGAAGAATATCAGATACATAGAAAAAGCATCGTGATAAGCGAACATTATTTGCTATATCGTTTTCTGGGATGGGCGTATCATCTAATGGATTGATCCCGTTTGCTAATTTGTCTATGAACATCTTAGTATATTCAATCTTTTCAAGTTCTGTCATAACAATCTCCTTTAAATTAAAATTCCATTGCAATGGTCTATTTCATGTTGAATTATTTGAGCTGTCCAGCCGGTGAATGTTTTTATTCGTTGTTGGAATTGCTCGTTTTGATATTGAACCTTGATGGTTTTATATCTTCTACATTTGCGTGGTCCACCGAGAAGGGATAGGCATCCCTCTTCTACGTCGTATTGATCGCTCTTTTTGATGATTTCAGGGTTGTACATAACCATGTACTCGCCGTTATTATCAAAGGCTATAATTCGCTTCTTAACGCCTATCATGTTGGCTGCCATTCCAACGCAACTACCTTTATGTGCAACAAGAGTGTCAAGCAAGTCAATTGCGACTTGCTTATCCTCTATTGTTGCATTTTCTGATTTTTGAGCCAAAAATATTGGATCGTGTATTAGTTCTTTAATCATTTTGCATAACCTTTTTAATCTCTTCAGCAATTCGCCTAATTACTGGCACCACTACACTGTTTCCACATTGTTTGTATGCACTAGGCATGGGAATTTTAGGGAATTTAAAATCTTTTGGATAGCCTTGTAGTGCGAGACATTCATATGGCGTTATTTTTCTTATGCCATAATCATCTTTAATTATAGGTACTCTATCAGGAAATGTACCCATATTTGCGGTAAGTGTAGGACAAATATAATGTACCTTTTTTGAAACACCAGAATCGTATATTTTGTACATAGCTTTTTTATCAGTTACTATATTCAAAAGGTCTTCATAATAAATACTACTTTCGTTATAGTAGTAACACGAATCGTGTCTAATATTTCTTATTAAAATGTCATTTAGCTCTGTTTCAAGCTTCACCTTTTCAGGAAAAACAAATCTGTCGCATTTTTCCCAATCTAAAAATGCTACTATGTATATTCTGGTTCTACGCTGTGGTATATTGCTATACTCTATTGCATCCATAACACGATATTTAAAAGTATATCCGTATGGAACTAGTGCATTATAAATTGTCAAAAACGTTTTTCCATCATCGTGTTCTAGTAAATTTGCAACATTTTCAAGAAAAATAATAGATGGTTGTTTGTCTTTCACTATTCGAGCAATTTCAAAGAACAAGTTACCACGAGGATCATCAAATCCTTTTTGTTTTCCTGCTATAGAGAACGGTTGGCATGGAAATCCCGCAACAAGTACGTCAAAATCGGGGATGTCCTCGGTTTTAACGCTCTTTATATCCCGTTCAATCAGGTGTTCTCCTCCAAAATTATGACGATATGTTTTTGCGGCATCTCTGTCAAATTCATTAGCCCAAACAATTTCAAATCCAACTTGTTTGAATGCCAAATCTATGCCGCCAATTCCGCTAAACAGGCTACATACTCTTGAATTATCCATTATATATTCAAATCCGGAATCTGATTGAATATATTCTTCCTATGATATTCCAAATATTTAGCACATTTGGACGGGATTCTATATTTTTTGTCTTCAATCAGTTGCAGTCTGCTCTTATTCATATTAGAGAGAAAAGGAGAAATCATTATTGCTCCATTATCCTTAAATGAAATAAATCCTAAGTCAAAAAGCACATGATAAGTGGGCGTAAACACCAAACCATTAGCAACATCATATTGCTCATCTTCGTTATCACATTTGCTAAAAGGTTTTATGTGACATGCTTCGAGAATTCTATCCTCAGTAACATTAGTAATCAAGCACTGTGGCATGCTATCCAATAGTTCTTGTCTATATTGAACTTGCTTTTTTCTATAGGTTTTTGGCGCAGCTGTATCTCCGATTGAAATTTTAAATTCAAGTTGCTTTTCAATTTTCTCCGCATCATCAAGATAGAAGAAGGGCTTGATATAGATATATCGCTTTCCATCCTTTAAGCTTTCGATCTTTACAAAAGATAGCTTTGTTACTCTCGGCAAAGCAATATTTCGAAAATAATTATATCGCTTCGCACTATAGCCATCTTCTTTCAAGTTCAAATAATACCTGTTTTGAGAGTCATATTTCTTCGTAAAATGAAGCTTTATGATGTCCTCATCTATGGTATTTGTGTCAACGACATTTATTTCATAATATTTAGATATATCATTTTTATACTGTTGAACCGGATTTAGGTATTCATCTTTTGCATCTATCAAATAATTTTGAAGATCTTTCTTTAGAAATATAAAGCTTGTTATTTTATCAAGTTCAAAGAACTCATCTAACTCTGCTTCATTATGTCCTACATACAATCTTCTTTCTCCCACTCCACTGGTATCCAACTTGTATTTAGAAGCACAAGCACATTCTTCGTAATTCATTTCAAATGCATCTATTCTCTTAAATTTCATAGCATATCTCCTTTACAAAACACCCGTATTGAAAATTGAATTTAATATAGCCATCATAACATCTACAACGATAGAGTTTCCTGTCTGTCTGAGCATTTGGAATTTGGTTACAACTATATTAAAAGAGTCCGGGAATCCCATTAAACGCAAGCATTCTCTTTCGGTTAAAGATCTAACCGTCTTCACGCCATTCTCGTCATGTCCCACTGTGATATAATTATCTACACCTGCTCTATGATGCTGAGTCATAGTTTTAAGTAATGTTCGCGCAATGGGCAGGTCGGTGCTTGTAGATGTTTTAAATCCTTTGGTTCCAGAAGCCAAAACATAATCTCTCACTTTGGGAGTAAGTGTATATTTAGGATCCACTACACCAACTACGTTATTGACAATCAACTCACCTTCGTTATCAAAATAGAAATTGTAGTTTAGAGGGTCATACGCACAGTTATCTTCCAAAAAATCTTGCATGCAGTATCTAAGATTTTCCGTTCCTAATGGAACAGGATATTCAAAATCAGCAACCTCAATATCATCTCTTATTCCAATAACAAATAAACGCCTTCTAGTCTGAGGAATACCATAGTCAGAAGCATTAAGAACTTGTGGTTCAGTTATGTTATAATGCAAGGTGTTCATAAACACGTCTCTTATTTTTGCCCATGTTTTGCCATTATCATGGGTGGTTAATCCTCTAACATTCTCGAAAATAAAAACTTTTGGTTTTACTTCTTGTATTATCCTTGCATACTCGTAAAACAAAGTTCCTCTTGTGTCATCAAGACCACCTTGAAACCCAACTGTTGAAAAAGATTGGCACGGGCTACCTCCAACTAGGAGATCAACTTGTCCTTCATAATCTTTTCCATCTAAAAATCTAATATCCAAATGAAAGTCTTCTTCATTGATATCATAATTGGCTAAATAACTTTGTTTAACATAATTTTGCTTTCTTGATTTTGACGAGTAAAGATTATCAATAAAGGTTTTCTTTGCAACTTTTGAATCCATGGCAAACACTTCTTGCTTTATTTTTTCTTCATTAACATCTATCTCAATTTCACCATTATCACAAGCGAAGACTATGTCATAGTCTTTATGCATACGAATTAGCGCTTGTTCTACAGCACCAATACCGCTAAACAATGTGGCTAGTTTGAGTCTCGGATTCCATATTCGAGTGTTGCGAATTGATCTAACCAATTCCATCAACACATTTACTACTATGGAATTTCCTGCTTGTCTATACATAACCTCATCCTTATGCAGCATCACGAAATCATCATGGAATCCCATCAAACGCAAACATTCGCGAGGCGTGAATTTTCTTATCACTCCTGTTTGACCTTTCCATTCTCCCACATAGGCTCTTTGTAGGACATCTTCACGATGTATTACAAAATCTATGGGTTCAAATATAAAGTCCCCGTTCCAATTAAATTGTTGGTTAGCTTTTTGGCATCGCATTATTGGTTCACCGACCTGTGCACGGCTAGGATGTGTGGTTACAAACTCAAAGCCTTTTTGTCCAAGATAGTATTTAGCCTGAACCTCTTCGTCGAGAAAATCCGGCACATATCTTTCCAATTCTATTTCCGGTGGAAAATCAAACTCATTTATACCTAAATCAGATCTAAAACCTACGATAAAGAGTCTATCTCTGCTTTGAGGGATACCATAATTTTTCGCATTTAGTATGGGGCTTTCATTGCCGTTTTCATCTTTTTTTATGAAAATATTATAATTCAGGCTTTCAAATACGCCCTTAACAACGTTCCAAGTATTTCTATCGTCATGGGTAAGCATTCCTCTAACGTTCTCGTATATGAAGACTTTGGGAAGGCATTCATTAACTATTCTTGCATACTCATAAAACAACGTACCTCTAACATCGTTTAATCCAGCTTGTTTTCCATTGTAAGAAAATGATTGACAAGGACTTCCTCCAACGAACAAATCTATCTTGCCCCTGTATGATTTTGCATCGAGATAGCGTATATCCTCATACCATCTATCTTCATCAATGTCATAATTTGCAAAGAACGTTTCTTTAACCAAGTTAGGCTTTCCTGTTAGCTCATATAACTTTTTAACTTTAATTTGTTTTTCTTTTTCAGACAATCCAACAAGCATCTCTTGCATTTCTTTGTCTGAATGCGACAAAATACGCTCTCCATTATCACAAGCAAAGACAATTTCGTGATCTATATTCAAATACTTAAGAGCGCTTTCAATTGCTCCTATACCACTAAATACCGTGGCCAATCTTAATTTTGACATTTCTATCCCCTTAATCCAACGAAACTATTTCCACGATATCATCCATCGTGCATTCAAGCGCTGTGCAGATTTTGACGAGCACGTCGCTAGAGACGGTTGCGCCGTCTTTTTTCATTTTTGCAAGAGTTGCTGGGCTGATGCCTGCTTTTTCGGCAAGGTCTTTGCTCTTCATCTCTCTATCGATTAGTAGTTTGAATAGTTTCTTATAGCTTGCTGCCATTTTCCACCTCATAAAAGATTATTTTATATATGATATTATATATCATTTCTCGACATAAAGCAAGGTTTTTGATGAAATAAATTACAAGAACTTTTAATTTTTTCTATTTCCGCAAATTTTATATGTACAATATTTTCCTCGATTTTATTTTACACTATTTTAACATATATTTTTAATATTGTAAAGCTTGTGCTGTACCAAAATTACGACATTTGATTTTTTAAAATAACAAAAAAGACCACACCTTAAAGGTATGGTCTTCCTTGATGTTTTTAACTATTCAAATTGCGATACAAATCAATTAAAGCTACAGGTAGTACATTCTTCATATTTTGTTTGAAACGTTGTTGATTTTGCACTGACAACTCATTATAAGCGTCGACAAAATCTTTACTTGCCTTTGCAACTTTTGCACAGAATTGTTTGTATTCTATTTCTAATTCTTCATTAGTTTTCATATTTTCCTCCTTTAGGAATTTGAAAGGAGATTAGCATATGCAGATTAGAGGGGTTGGTTGGTGGTTATGGCGACATTATTGTATCATAAAACTTGTTATTTGTAAATAGATATTTTGCAGATAATTTCACTTTTTTTCAGTCATTTCTTTGTCTACAGTGGTGTTATTTTTGGACAGTATGTGAGGAATTTTGTGTGAATAGTGATGATGTACCAAAAGTGCGACAGTTTGGGGTTGCAATTGTTGGGAATGTATGTTACAATCAGGACACCTTGGAAGGGGGTGGAAAGATGAGAGGTGTTATTTATGCGAGGTACTCCTCGGACAATCAGCGAGAGGAGTCGATTGAGGGGCAGATTCGTGAGAATACTGCTTATGCTGAGAGGAATGGCATTACCATTGTTGGGCATTACATTGACAGGGCTTATTCGGCTAAGACTGACAATCGTCCTGAGTTTCAGCGAATGATTAAGGACAGTGCAAGACATGGCTTTGATGTTATCATTGTGTGGAAGCTTGACAGGTTTGCTCGTAATCGTTATGATTCGGCAAGATACAAGATGCTTCTTAAGAAGAATGATGTGCGTGTTATATCGGCAACTGAAGCGATTTCTCAGGGTGCTGAGGGAATTATTCTTGAGGCTGTGCTTGAGGGAATGGCTGAGTACTACTCTGCTGACCTTTCAGAAAAGGTTTCAAGAGGTATGAAGGAAAATGCTCTCAAATGCGTTTACAATGGTGGAATTGTTCCTCTTGGCTTTAAGATTGATGAGGAACGGCATTATCAAATTGATCCTGAAACTGCTCCTATCATTGTGGAGATTTTTACGAGGTATGACAATGGCGACAGAATGGTTGACATTATTGACGACCTAAACAGGCGTGGCATCAAAAATGGTGTTGGGCGGCCATTTAATCGCAATTCTATTGGGAGCATTATCAAGAACAGACACTACATTGGTGAATACTTTCACGGTGATGTTGTTATTCCTGATGCTTTTCCTGCTTTAATTAACTATGAGTTATTTGACAGGGTTAATAAAAAGCACGAAAGAAACCACAGAATTGCAGGGCGATTCCGTGCTAAGGAGAAGTATATTCTTGGCACTAAATTGTTCTGTGGCAAGTGCAAGGCGATGATGCACGGAGATTGTGCTAAAAAGAGCAACGGAACGGTTTATCGCTATTACAGGTGCTACAATAAAAAGGAACGCTTATGCGACAAGAAGGCTGTAAAAAAATCTTGGATTGAGGATCTTGTTATTGGCAAGATTATGGAGCTACTCATGGATGATGCAATGCTTAACAAGATTGCCGATTCAATTATGGACCTATACAAGTGCGATGAGAATGCTATCGCTGTTTTAGAGGGGCAATTAAGAGGAACGCAAAGGTCTATTGACAATCTTGTAAGGGCTATTGAAAAGGGCGTTGTTACAAGCTCTACACAAGCTCGACTTGAGGAGCTTGAAGAGGACGCCAAAAGGTTGCAAAGTGCTATTCGTGAGGAAGAAGCAAGGCGACCTAAGCTAACCAAGGAGTTTATTCTCTTCACTCTTCAAAAGTACAAGAGCTTAGACCTGACAAGCCTTAGAAATCGCGAGAAATTGGTTGATTCTTTAGTCAACTGCATTATTCTCTACGACGACAAAATCGTAATCACCTTCAACTACGAAAATGAATCAGTAACAATAAAAACTACCGAGGAAATTTCCTCGGTAGAAATACATAGTTCGGTTTCCAAGCAAACAAGGTCACCAATCCTAACCCATATTGAACACCTAACAGTGTTTGATATAGGTCTTTTTTCTTTTCTGTTTGTTTTTCTGCTTTGGGGAATGCTCGGCTATTCTTGGAAAGTGGTCTATTATCAGCTTTTATGCCGCGAAAGACGATTGACAAGAGTAGGAATGTGTTAGGCTTTTGCCGAGGCAAACAAAAAAGCCGTCCTCGGCTATGCAGTTGGCTCTTTGCCTGACTACACATTCCGAGGAGGCTCTTGTCAATTGTTCCGTGGAATAAATGCTGTTTATCTTATGGTCATACAACGCTGCCTATGATGCGAAGACAGGTGATTATATTAGCAAGGTGTTTTTTCATTTACAACACAACCTTAAATCCAATATGCGTACCGTCCTTCTTATACGCTGTGATCTCTCCCTTGTGCTTTTCGACGATTGCTTTTGCCATTGAAAGTCCTACACCGTAGCCGCCCGTGAATTTTCTTGCTTTATCTGCACGGTAGAAGCGGTCGAACAGGCGATTCAACTCTATCTCACCAACGGCTGCATAGGTGTTTTCAACCGTAAGTACGATTTGTCTGCCGTGGCGAAGCGTAACGCTGATCTCACCGCCCTGATCACAATACTTAATGGCGTTGTCCATCAGAATGCCGACAAGTCGGTGTAACAGTGCTTCATCACCGAGATAGGATGTTTCCTTGTCAACGCTTGCGGTAAGCGCCTTTCCGCGCTCCTTGGCAAGCGGCTCGAACTCGGAAACCGTATCGGCAACAAGCTCGCCAAAGTATACCTCGGTCACGTTCATTTTATGACCGTCCTCATCCATACGGGAGAGCGCGACGAGCTGATTTACAAGCTCGGTCATTCTGTGTCCTTCTGCGCGAATATCGTCAAGCCATTCGTTTTTACCCAGCTCAAGCTCGGCGATTTCAACATTTGCCATAATCAAGGTTAAAGGGGTTTTGAGCTCGTGGTTTGCATCGGTCACAAATTGCTTCTGCTTTTCGTAGCTCTCGGCAATCGGTTTTACCGCTCTTTTCGATAGTAGGAATATCAGCATCAGCACGAGTGCGGCACAGCCGAAAAGAACGAAACCGGCAATGGTTGTGGATTGCATCAAGACGGTTCGGCTCATACTGCCGTCCACGAACACAACGCCCATACCGAGATCGGTAGAAAAGATCTTGTAACGGTAGCTCGATATCCAACCGCGCTCATCGCCGTCCGCCATTGCTTTTTCGGCGTACTCGATTGCCGTATCCTCGTCAATGGCGTAGATCGACTCGGTATTGGTTCTCGCTACCTCCCCCTTTTTATCAAAAAATACGGTAAAGTGGCGTGTGGAAAACGGTGTTTCGGGTGTGATAAACTCAAAATTCGGCTCATTTTTGGGTGGAAGCTTGTTATCTATCGGTGGCTTTTCATCGAAAGAACCCGGGAAACTGCCGCCACCCTCGGATACTCGATCTGCCAGCATATCCATATTCCTGTTCATTGAGGATATATTGAGAACGAGAATGACACCGAACACCAAAGCAATAACAGTCAGAACCGCTGCCGTACTTATCAAAATGAATCTGCGCTGAAGTCTGTAAATCATATGGTCGCCTCCAACATATATCCAGCTTTTCGCACGAATTTAATGGTCACGGGTGCTGAAAGACCTTCAAGTTTTTTGCGGATGTTGGATATATGCACCCAAACCACGCTCGTATCCACGTCCGTATTCCAGCCCCAAATGTGCGTGATGAGATGCTCGGCGGTAATAATGGCGTTCGGGTTCTGCATCAACATCTCCATCACTTGAAATTCCTTGCCGCTGAGTGGCTGTGTCCTTCCTCCGCACACAAGCTCATAGGTGGAACGGTTGAGAGAAAGCGCACCGAAGGTCAGCATATCGGGGGTAAAGTTGTCTTTTCTGCGAAGCATCGCACGGACACGGGCAAGCAGCTCACCCATGGAGAAGGGCTTGGGGAGATAATCGTCAGCCCCTGCGTCGAGTCCTTCGATCCTTTGGTCGATCTCGGTTCTCGCAGTCAGAAAGAGCGCAGGCGTGGTGATACCGTTCGTACGGAGCTTTTTCAGCAAGGTCACGCCGTCCATACCGGGCATCATAATATCAAGCACGAGTCCGTCGTATTCGTCTGAGCAGGCAAAGTCAAAGGCATCCAAGCCGTTATCCACTCCGTCAACGGCATAGTGATTGAGTTCAAATATATGCACAAGGCTTTTGAGTAATCGTGTGTCGTCCTCTGCGATCAGTATACGCATATCCGCGCCTCCTTTCGATTTTTCTTACAAAGATTATACCATTTATTGCCTCTTATTTCAAGTTAATATTGTTAATTCCAAGCCACACCGTTTTCATCGAGCGTTACATTTACCGAGGATTCGGTTGTAATACTCGGCGAGCTATCCCCAAGCGTAATAACGAGTGCATTGATTGAAGCAGGCATTTTGATCGTTGCTGTACCGCCACCGATCTCTGCTACAAGATAGCTATCCTTGGTCAAGGACATTTGAGTGGATTTTCCAACGCTTGAGAAATTCTGACAATGGGTAGCTTCGCTTGACATACCGCCGCGAGGCATAATAGCGATTACAGCACCGCCCTCATAAGCGTAGCCCTGCTCAGTGTCGATAGCGGAGTTTCCGTTTGAGTTAGAGATAACCACAGTATTGCCTCCCGAAAAGACGATTCCCTGATAGGAAGCACGGCTGTTGGAGTCGATGCCATCACCCGTACAGTAAATATATACTGTACCTCCGCTGATAGCGATTGCCGTTCCCGTCGTGGTAGTGGCGTTAATGCCGTCGTCCTTAGAATTGACCGAAACATAACCGCCCGAAATGTTCACCTGCGTTCCTTCAAGTCCTTCGTAAGCATTGGTTACGCTGACCGTACCCGCTTTGATATTGAGCGTTCCGTCAGCGTGAAGTCCGTCATCGTTTGAGTATGCGGTGATATTTCCGCCGTTTATTGTTACATTTCCAAGAGCCGTCGCTCCGTTTTCAAGCGTTGTATCGTTGTTCGCGTGGATAGCGTCGTCATAGGACTTGATATTGATCGTGCCTGCGTTAATTACGATCTCATTCGCCGCTTTGATGCCCTTGGTAGAGTGATCACCCTTATCTGAGTTTCCGTCGCCCATTCCTCCGGGACCTCCGCCGAATCCGCCCGGACCTCCACCCCATCCGCTTTCTTGAATTTTGGTAGTGTAATTCGTCCACTGATAAGAAAGACCGTTATAAGATTGCGTTAATGCGAAGGTATCCGAGCCACTGTTGGGTGTTAGATAATCGGATTTTGTCAGGCAATCATCCTCCTGTCCTTGCTTATCTGCACTGTCATAAATAAAGAACTGCTGCTTTGCATAGTCGGGCATTTTGGGATAGGAATAGTAATAATAGGTGGTGCGACTACCCGAAACCTTGGAGTGATACTCGGCGTTTACCCAAACGTAGTCGGTATCGGAGTTATAATATTTAACCGAATAGTAATACTTATTGCTTGTGAAACGAATATAGTTAGTGTCAGACGAGTTCGCCGTTACCTCCTTTGAATAGTTGGAGTATTTATCGGTATAGATGTTTAACACGGTTGCGCTATCGTCAACCGTCACATTATATGCCGCATCAATACCGTCGCAGGCGGCGTAAAGTGTATGCGTACCGCCAACAATGCTGATACTTCCGCGCTGGTTGCCTTTTTCTAAAATATCGCTGTTTGAGGTCTTGATGCAATCGCCACCCGAAGCGATGAGAGTGGTGTTGCAGTCCAACAATTCCACGCAGTCGTTACCCTTGAGCGAATTGTCGATAGATGCAACAAAGAGCGTGAGGTTCTTAACCCGCAGATCGTCCTTAGAGTGAATACCGTTATTATTCTCGGAAATAACGGTCAACTCTCCCTTGCCACCGATCTCAAGGTCAACTTCGGAATGAATTGCTCCCGAATAGAGTGTTTCGTTCGTCGTATCAATGGCTGCTCTCATATCGTAAATATAGTTTTTCGTATCCTTTTTCGCCTTGATTGCAACCTCGTCACCACCAATTACGGTGATAGGGTTCGTAGAATTACAGATGAGAGAAAGTCCGTGAAGTTCCAAATCGAATTTGTAGCCCTCGCCAACATCAATGACAATGTTTCCTCTGAGCGTACCGGAAATGGAATACACCGTTTCCTCGCCGATGGTTGTAAAGGTCAGCGTAGTTCCTTCAAGCTTATACGCTTTATCCGTGCCCGAAACGCATTCGACTACAATATCGGCGGACTCGCCCTCAAAATACCCGTCGTATGCTCCCTTGTCTTCAATATCTTCGCCAAAGGTCTTGTTATCGTCACCGAGATCGGCAACCTCGCCCTGCGTTCCCGTGTCACTATTATCGGGATCGCCCCCGTTTCCTTGCGTTCCACCGTCATCCTTGTTTCCACATCCCACAAGGAGCAGAACAAGACACAACAAAAGTGCAAATATTCTTGTTTTCATAGCATTCTCCTTTCGTATTGTTGTCCATCCATATTTGTCAAGTTGCATATATGGCGACATCGATTCAAGTATCTTTTCCTTTTGTAGGGGTGTGAGCATATATTTCAGCTAGTGCCGTTTGAACACCGTTACAAACGCCATTTACAACACTCTTTTCCCATTTTATAATAGATTGTACCATACTGCGCTAAAGACAGACTAAAGATTATATAAAATTTATTTCACATGCAGCGTGCGCTTCAAGATAACCTCTTGAAGTGTTTATATCCGTAACCGATAGGTGAATTTTCTTAAGTATCAATCCAATCAGGGCGGAACGATAGGAGTTCAATTTAGCCTCTGAATGGGTCACCAAGAAAAACGCAACCGAACTATTTCGTTACGAAAGAGTGGTTTTGCTGCGTTTTTTCTTTGTTTTGCGTAGCAATTTTTGGTCATTGAAAAACAATTTAGATAGAAAAACGATGATGCACCAAAAATGCGACAGTTAAGTGTTGCAATTGTTAGGAATGTATGCTACAATCAGGACGCCTTGGAAGGGGGTGGAAAGATGAGAGGTGTTATTTATGCGAGGTACTCCTCGGACAATCAGCGAGAGGAGTCGATTGAGGGGCAGATTCGCGAGAATACTGCTTATGCTGAGAGGAATGGTATTACCATTGTTGGGCACTACATTGACAGGGCTTATTCAGCTAAGACTGACAATCGATTTGAATTTTATGGACAAAGCAAAAGGACACTCGGTGAGTGTCCTTTTTGGTTTTGATTATTCTTTATTGGGGGTTGGGGGGACGAGGGCATCCATGCCGTGGGCGAGGCGGGCTTGGTTAAGGGTTACTGCGTTTAGGGACATATCGCTATATGCTTTTGCAGTTGGATAGTTTTCAGTGTTTATGTATTGAGCCACGGTCATATTACCTTCTCCGTCGTTTGTATAAAGGCCTACAACGAGTTCAAGAGAATCGGCTATACTTGCGCTAAAGTTACTGATATCAACATTCAAAATTGAATATTGCAAGTCCTCAACACAAACCATTAGTCCCTTTGCGCTTGGGTTTATCACACCATTTACAAAGAACGCATCTTTTGACGATACTGTGTTAGCATTTACTATAACTGCGCCAAAGGTGAAGCTTGGATAAAGTTCTTTATACTCCTTCGCTGCATCAATGTTTATTGTAAATCCTGCTTTAAGTGAGTAGCCATCAGGTCCTACCGAATAGCCGAGGCAGGTGAATAAAGCCGGTGTTTCCTCGGTTGCATTGTATGTGCAGCCCTCGTTATTACACTTTACTGTTTTTGCACCTTCCTTGCTATAATCAGAATAGATAATGCTTGCAGAAAGGTTTGTATCATCATTGTGATTTGCAACCATTGCATCGCAAACGCTACATACGCCAACACAAGGCTTTGTTGTTGCACTTATTGTTCCGTGAACGCCACCGTTATATGCGCATATGGTGTAATCAACAACGAAATGTGCTCCACTCTTGTCCGCAAGAGCCAAATAATCATTATATGAAATTATATTTTTGGAAGAAGCCATCTCAAGGAAGGTTTGATTGTAGTTTGTGGCTATTTTGGAAATTACTGTGCTTAGCTCTGTTTCTGTTCCCACAAAGAAAACGGTTTCTAGGGCGGTTCCATCAAAGACCTCTCTACTAATCTCCTCTATATTAGAACCCATCCATATGGTTTTCAAATATGAGCAATACCTAAATGCGGCTTTACCAATTGTTATATTGCTACCGTTAATCGGTAATTTAACGCCAATCATAGGAACACTGGAAAAGTTTCCTCCATCGGCATTACCGGCTGCCATTCTAGTCAAGCTTGTTTTTGAAAGGTCAAGTATTTGGCCTTCAAAGAGTGATGTGCAGCCTATAAAAACCTCTCCATAATTAAAGGTGCCATTGTATTTATCGTTTACAGAGCCTATGTTTGTTAACTGTGTAAGCTTATCTAGGTTGACATATTTTAGCTTTGTGCATCTTGCAAATGCTTTTTGTCCAAGAGATGTGGTATCGAGTCTTAAATATGCATACTCAAGAGCCATCGTACCGTTCTTATTTTTATTATCCTTATTAAATGTTTCGATAAGCGCAGTAAGCGGCTCATTTCCCTCTTTATACTCACCTTTATTGGTATAATACGCATTAATATCGTCATCCATAATATTAAACACAACGATATCCTTGATTTCAATTTTAGTTGAGCCGATATGAATGTTTACATTCGCAAAAAACGACGTATATCCGGCGCTTGGAAGAACATACGAAACATAGTTTCCATCATCGCCCGCCTCTGTATCATCTGCACGAATGGATTGAAGCACGCCTCCGTTTCTAAACCAAATTAGCGCATTACCATTCTCATCAAACAGATTGCAGACAGTGCCGTCATCAAGAGTAACAGTTTCATCATAATTTACTGTGGATGCATTATGCACACTTTCAGCAGACACGGCTATTGCAAGCATACACATAAGCATTATGCATAGTGTCACTATAAATAGAATTTTCTTTTTCATAATATCTCCTTAAATAATATAAATTGGTCAAGTAAAGCATATCACATACGAAATAACAATAAAATATACTTTTTTCTCGTTTTGTATTAAATTTACACTAATATTTTTATTTTGTACTTTTTTTACATTAAAACTTGTGTTATAATTAAATTAACACAAGCAAATCACCGATTTTCAGGCGAATTTTCTTGATTTGATAATTTGTAGTTTTTGAAAGGAAATATATATGGAAAAAGACTTTCTTGTTACTAAAATAGAAAAGGTAATGCTTTTCAGAAAGCAAAAGAGCTTTGAAAAATATAAAAACACTCTTACAAATAATGAGTTGATTTTTGATTTTGCAGGAGAATATGTTATAAACATTGGAGATGCTACTTTAAATGTTGTACCAAACACTATACGCTTTATTCCTTGCGGTACATTTTCTAAATACGAAATTAAACGCAATAAATTAGGAGAGTGTATAGATATATATTTTGATGCAGACAAGCCACTATCAGATGTTGCATTTACAATTGACGCAAGCGACAAGGAATATGTTGGCTCTCTTTTTAAAAAGCTATTTTCAGTATGGACCAGTAAGGGCGAGGGCTACTACTTTGAAAGCTTGTCATTAGTATATAAAATTCTTGCAAACCTACAAAAAACAAATTATTTACCAATTGACCAGTATTCATTAATTGAGCCGGCAATAAATGAAATAGAAAAGAACTTTTTATATAAAAATTTAACAAGCGAGTATTTAGCATCTGTTTGTGGCATTAGTGAAACTCGTTTAGCAAGGATTTTTAAGAAAAAATTTGGTCTTCCCATAAAAAAGTACATTATTCAAAAGAAAATGAACTATGCCTGTGAGCTTTTAAGATTAAACAGATATTCCGTTGCTCAAATAGCTGATATGTGTAATTTTTCTGATGTGTTCTTTTTCAGCAAACAATTCAAATTGCACACAGGCACAACGCCAACCGAATATATAAAAAATGCACAGCTTTAAAATAAAATGGCACTTCAATGCGAAGTGCCATTTTTGCTTAAATATCAAAATCCCCATATACCTTTATTGTGGTGTAAGAATAGGGTTGTGCTATAAAATGTATGATATTATCTTTTATATTGGTTATTTCTTCAAGCTCGGCTTCATCATTTGATGAATATACCGCCTTTTTGGTATTGAAGAAAAGTTCAAGTGTACATTCTGTTTCCTTACCTTCGGTTTCTACAAATCGTAGCACTATTGCATCATTTTCTTTTTCGGCTTTCTTTATCGACACAAGTCTAACATTACTTTTATCTACTCTTAGCATACACTTGTCAAAAGCATTTTTCTTGCTAACTATTAGTCTATGCTCGTTTTCGTTACTCCACGTTGGCACAATATCGTTATGCTTTCCGTTATACAAAAGAATTGACAAATGGTACTGAGCTTGACATTCCTCAACCGAGGTGTATATCAAATTGTTACATCTATTTGAGCTTGCATATAGATAAATATGTGCTTTATCCTCTGAAAATTCTCTATTAAATTGATTATATTTTATGTTTCCTAAATGGAATACGGGCATATCTCTTGTATAAATGGCAACTCCATTATTTTCCCCATCTACCGCTATCCAATTTTGCGTTATGGAAAAATCGTTTGCATTCAAAGGAATATAGTCTGTGTCCTCTCTCTTTTCTCCCGAGGGTAGCTCCGTATAAAATTTAGGATTTTTCAGCTTGAACGGAAATGCAAAAAAGTAATTTTTCTTGTATCTGTCATAAAAATCGCCAATTAATCCTGTGGCATTTTCATAGCTTACATCCACATCTATGGTTCTTTCGTGCTTATAAAATACAAATTGAGTGTTAATTATAGCACCACTTTGCTCCTCGTACCCCTTTTGTATCAAAACATAGGCTACATCACCCTCGTAAAGCTTAAAATCTGTTTTCTTGGGAATTTCAAAGCTTAAATTTGAATCTGTCTTTTGCTCTGTGTACGCATATACAAACTGACCAAGCTCGAATCTTGCTTGACTATCAATATATTCCGCACCTGATTCCTTATCAATCAAACTGACAATTCGTTTTGTTTGTCTGTTAACACTGATTTTATAAAAGTCCGTTTCTATAAAATTTGTATCAATTTCAATTGATTCCTTATATGGCAGTATTCCCTCTGTTCTCCTCGCTTCAACACCTTCAAGCTCCATCGCTTCGGTAACCACAGCTCCGTTCGGTAAAACTTGGTGTTTTAGGTGTTTAGGCACATAATCGCCTTTTTTTCCATAAATATGGTTTTTTCTGCGCCCGGGAATGGTACTAATTACACTGATTTCTTCGCTATCTGCTTTAGGGCATAAGATTGTTAGCATCTTGTCAAGCTCGCAAACAGATGATAAAACCGACTCTGCCTTAACCTTTTCTATATTGTGCCTATGCATTTTTTGAGGATGCTTAGATGAGGTTGCCCAGCAGTGCTCATCAAACTCACAAAGCTTAAAATAAATATCACGAAAGCTTGTTTGATTATATTTTGCTTTGTTAATTACAGAGTCAAATGTTGATAGCATTTCTACATCATATAGCATTCTTGTTGCTTTTCTTTTCTTGGACATCAAATTAGGCGCAATTGTAGCAAAATCCGCCCATTGGTCGCTGATATCACCCCTTAATGTAGGAATGGAATCCCCGTATTTTTCTTCCAATTTTGACATAAATACAGAAGGTATTTCCATACTGAATTTAGGATACTTCCACTTTTTGTTCATTTCCTCGCAAACAGTCAAAAGCATAGTTGTAGGTGGTTCTCTGTCATCGTAAAAGCTGATTGGCAAAATATCATATCCACAGGGCTCGATTTGGCTTATTCTTTCAGAAAACCATTTTTCTGTTTTCAGCATTTTTGTCGTATCAAAATAAAAGCTTCCCTCAGGGTATTGCCTTAAGGTATCACACCAAATTCCATCAAGTCCGTGCTGTCTGTATGAGCGTTGGTTCCAAAGCAAAACTCTTTCATTGCCTGAAAAGTCCTCCCACCAAAACAATGGTGGAATATTTGTATTAGGTGAGGAATTTCTAAAGCCATTTGCGAGTATTCCTATATACTTAATTCCCATTTTTGCGAAGCAATTAACCGCCGACCAGCTAACTCCCGACAAATCCGCATAAAAGGCACACTTGGGAGAAATACCGTATTTTTCCTTTGCCTCAAGGCATCCGAAATACATTCCACGCACTAACTGCTCAGAGCTTGCCCAAGAGGTATGCACTCCACTGCACACAGCACTTAAGTCTATTTTTTTCTTCACAAAAAGATCCTTAAGCAGTGCTTTTTCTTCCTCTGTTGCGTAAGAATCGAAAGCATCGAGCCACCAATAATGCTCTATCATATATTTAAAGCCATCGTGCTTTTGGCATAGCTCCATTGCTTTTTTCAGGTATTCATAGCATTCATAATGTAGCTTTTCTATGTATGCACAGTATCCTAAATCCTCGTGAGAGGAATACAAAAGAGGGATTTCCCAATGCTTTTGCGGGACAACTAAAAATTCTTTGTCCACAGGCGTGTCCTCAAATGGAGTTATACATACTGTGGCTAATCGCTCCTCATTATAGCAGGGTATCATAGCAGAAAAGTTTGCTGCAAATATTTTTCCACCAAACACAGCCTCTTTGTCAATGAAAATGTTTACCTCATATGGGTTACACATATCCCAATCTGCAACCTCAAAATAAAGCATATTTTTATCCTCGTAGGAAATAAACGGTGTTTGTAAAAAACGCGAAATTCTCATATCGTATCTCCTTGTATAGCTTTAGCTTCGATGAGCTAAAGGTTAACTAAAATAATTGAAGTAATTGACAGCAAAAGGACAGCCAAATCCTTTTTTGTGGGCTTTTCTTTGTAAATTATTAAGCTCAAAATCAACGAAAACAGAATGCTACTAATGTTTATTGCAGGAAAAAACACAGAGCTATTAAGCTTTCCTGCAAGATATGTATTAAGTAGATTACAGGAAGCAAAGAAAACACCTATTACAATGCAGGATGCAAAATTTTTACCCCGTATTTTGTTGGAGCCCTTTTTGAGAAAAAGGAAAAGCAAAAACGATATAGCAAAGCAAAGTGTAAATGCTACTAAAATAAATGAATTTAGCTGATATGAATAGGCTGAGCTTTGATGTATTTTTTGAACAACTCCAAGTCCACCCGATGAAATTAAAGCCAATATTAGAGGTGGAAAATATGAAATTGATGATTTTTTATCTGATTTTGATTCCTTACTAATTCCTGAAATTACAAGAACAGGGATAGCCATTAAAATTCCCAGTGCTCCCAAAACCGTTATTTTCTCGTCCCAAAATACAGCACCGGACAGAGTTGGAATTAAAAAGCCAAAGGAATATATAGTAGCACAAAGGGCTATTTTCCCATTTGATAAAGCAATTGTATAGAACCATTGAGCGCACACAAGAAGAATGCCATAAATTAAGGCAAGAAAAAATGTGTAGGCAGAAAGTCCATTAAAGCTGAAAAAATTGACTATGAGTAACGTAATGCTGCCAATACCAAAAATAAGTGCCTGTATGCCAAAGAACTCACGCTTTTTAAAAGAAAACGAAGCGAAGCCTCTTGTCAATACATTTCTTACCGATGCAAGAGTAGCACTTAATATCAAAAGCAATACTGAAATAATATCCATTGAAAAACCTCTGATTTGTTTTCTTCAGTATAACACTTTTTTGCAACTATTCAATACATTTTCAACTTTTCACACTCAAATTAGTACAAATGTTGATTTTTTTGTTAAATATAAGTAGTACAGCCGTGAAATGCGTATTGATTAAATATTAAAGCTCATTCCAAAGCTCGTCGTTCTCAAGTTATAGTTGGTTAAAGCATCAAGCAATATTTTTATGCCCAGTTTCATTCCGTATGTAGAGGCTGTTTCTTGTAATATGCTTGAGCATTCACAGTATAGGTCTGTGTATTCCTCAAATTGTCGCTTTTACTTCTGTGTCAAAAACGAAATATGAGTTTTGAGCTTCACGGATTGCAAGAAAAAGGCTCATCGTTCTTCTCGCTTGCTTTGCAAAGCAAAGGGCACTCTTTTGAGTGCCCTTTTATTTATTAGAATTCTAACAGGTCTTCCTTGCCTGTTGTGATTTGGGTTGGGGTTAGAACTGTTTGGAGCTTGATTGTATAGAGGACATTATTTCCTCTTGTTACCTTGCTTGCCATTGGTGAGTCAACGGGGGCTTCCTGTGTGCCGAGGTATTCCTTTTGGAACACTTGGATATTTGCCTTATCCTCTCCCTCGTAGGCGTAGCCTGCGAAAACAAGCTCGAGTGCGGTATGCTCCTCATTATCAAGGCTCATTCCCGAAACACAGAGCTTACAATGTGCGTATGCAAGGTCAAGCTCTACCTGAAGTGCGCCCTTAGATGCGTTGATTTTTCCGTCGGCGTTAAATATTGTATCAGTGCCGAGGTATTTTGGATTAAATACAACTATACCAAAGGTAATCTTTTTACCGCTAATTTCCTCATATTCTGAAAGGGCATCATGATTTATATTAAAGCCTGTTGCAATTCCGCTATTATCATCATTTGTTGAGTAGCCGAGGCACTCAAAGATAGGTGTTAACTTCTCTTCGCTCGCAACGAAGGAATTACATATTGTGCATGCGTTTCTTTTATAGCCCTCGTTTGCGTAGCCATTATCGTATTTAACTTCCATTTGAAGCTTGTGTATGCTTATATCGGCTTCAAATACCTTACCACATGTGTCGCAAATTAATGGGGTTGTGCAATCTCCGTCGTCCTCACAAGCATGCTCCCCACCATAATAAACATCACAATGGTTTACATACTGTATTTCATTGGTAATTTCCCAGCCACTTGTTGTTTCCTCGGAGCCTGTAAAATAATATTCCGCATCTGTAACGCCATTAAATGCAATTTCATCAATGAATGTAACTGTTCTCGGGATATAAATCTTTTTTAGGCTTGTGCAAGCATCAAAGGCTCTCTCATCAATATATGTAAGCCCCTCGGGGAGAACTATTTCAGCTATTGCACATTGTTTGAATGCGGACGCACCAAGCTCTGTTATTTGGGAACCTGGCGCAAATTCAACCACCTCTAAAGCAGTGCTTCCTAAAAATATTTGTTTGTTACTGTCGTTTGGATTTTTTGTAGATTTGAAGCTGGACTGAATGTATACATATTTGATAATGTTATTTCTCATTGAAAAGCCGAACTGCTGAGCTCCTGTTCCATCCTTATGAACAAGGCCGTCAAAATTTGCAACTAAAATGGTATCAGATGATACACCTCTGCTTTTTACAATTCCTAAAATGTAGCTGTCGTTAACTGAAAAGGCTTCTTTTGATTTTTGTCCAAATATGTAGTATGTAGTCCCATTGTCACTGATTTCATAATAGTTTTTGCCATTTGTTAGCGCTATTCCATATTGCTCTGCTCTATTTAACATTGTAGAGCGTACCCAAACGAGAGAGTTTCCTTCGCTATCATAGGTAGGAACAACTATTTCGTTCCCTTCAAGGTCGGAATATCCTGTGCTTATGTCCTTAGCGCTAACTGAAATTGCAAGGAGGCAAGCAAAAAGGGCTACCATTAATGCAAGTAAAAATAATTTCTTTTTCATTCTTTTTCTCCTTTATTTTAAAAAATCTATTGTTGCATAAAAATCAGTTGTATCACCATTTAAAGTGTAGTCAATAAGATAACAAATCTTATCATAACTACCATTTTCATTTGGAAGCTGGTCAACATATGTCTGTTCGATAATATCTAAAGTCACATTGCTTGGTGTGCTTAATCTAACATCGTCAATGATTACAGTAGTACCTTCTTTTTTAGGCTTAATTGTCGTTACAAAGCGTTCTGTAATTTTGACATCACTACTAAATGTAAATTTGTCGTGCATTTCAATTTTGTCATCTTGTGGCTTAAAGCTTCTTTCGGCTTTTTCAAGGCTCGGATGGTCATTTTTACTGTACCCTAGGGTAAAGTCCATATAAACCCAACCTGTTTTTTCATCGTAAACTGCCCTTGCATTATTTTCATCGTCTCCCCCTTGACCCTTACCATCAAAATAAGGTACATTATGAGAAAATGACGAGGGTTGAAAGTTTTCGTATCGGGAAGGGTTCCACTTCCCCGGTCCCATATAACCAAAGTCACAAAAAATTTGCTTGTTATTCCTTGCAAGAATGAATGAGCCTACATCCTGGTGATTGTGGCTCTCCCATTGATTTCCGCCCTTGAAAGCAAAGCCATAGTTGTCCGTTCTTTTTACAAAATAGTTAGAGTTCGGTGCATAATATGTATTGTTTTCAAGTCTGTCAGACACATAATCGGGATTGTAATATGCTACAGCACGGATGGCAAATGCCCAGTGCCCATTTGCGACAACGGTTGCCCTATCTAATGGAAGACTTTCTATAGCATCGCCGTAAATGGATTTTAGCATATGCGGCAGGAATAAAAGATAGCCCTCCTTGACATTCACATCGCTGAACATAGCAAGCACATTGGATTGAAGGTACATTTTTTGCAAAAACTGTGCAATATTCTTCACCTTTGGATTGTCAAACAGGTTTATTTCTCCCTTTGTATGCTCAGAAAGCAACATAGCAAAAACAGAGAAAAATCCGAAGCCGAAGCACCAATATCCCGTGCCTTCAACGCACATTCCATCGTCCCCGTAGCTGTTTAGATAACAGTCCATTGACGATAGCAGACGGGTGAGCTGCTTTTTAAACTCCTGTGGGTCCTCATACATTAAAACGCCGCCAACTGCACCTGTGCAAACAGCAGTCCAATTGTTGTTGTGCGTTTCCCAAAAGAACTTTCGAGTAAGATATGGCTCTATTGTATGTTTTCTTAATTCATATGAAATTCTATCGTTTAACAGCCTTGGAAATCTATGTCCCAATAAGCTTTTGATTTCAGCTAAGGAGAACGCAATAGAAGCCGCAAAAATATCAATTAGTCCCGGATCAAAATCCTGAGGAGTCCTATTGTAATAATTATTATAATGTCCTAAGGGTGCCCAGGAATATTCATTGCAAATTTCCCAAATAGTTTCAACTAAACTTTTATAATATTCCTCATTGTCCGGATAAATTAAGGTCATAAGTGCAGAGACTTGAAGCTGACTGTGCCATATTCTTATGTCGTTTGGTTCAGGTACATTGGGGTAGTCTAAAATTTCCCAAGCACTGTGCGCCCTTGGTCTTTGTTTGAAAACCCTCTCGTATTTTTCCTTTATTTCATTTCTGTGGCGGGCATATGCTGTATCATTCCTTACACGCTCCCAAAAATGAAAGTCTTTTACAATTTCAAACACAAAAACCTCCTTAGAACAAAAGTTTGCTCTTGACTTATCTTGCAATGTATGTTAATATAATTATATTGCAAAAATATATCACAGTAAATAAATTATGTTGCAAAAAGATATAATTATCTTGCAAAGGAGCGCTCGTGAGACGATTTACACTAAATATGGGGATACAGGACGCACTTGCTTACCCCATCGCATTTTTCACTGCTAACGATTATTATGAACAGGAAAATGTAGAAGGACGAAATATGCCATTTCATCAAATACTCTTGGTTTTAGATGGAAAAGGAACGCTGCACTTTGGAGATAAAAGCTACCCACTCAAAAGAGGCTGTGCTTTTTTCACGGCAAAGCACACCCCGACCGCATATACTAATGACGGTGGACTTATCAGTGCTTTTTTGACCGTAAAGGGTTTAGCTGCTGACAAGCTTTCAGAGGAATTTACCGATAACGGCTTGCTTTTTATAGCAAACTCGAATCTTGATAAATATGTTTCCTTAATCAAGCAATTATTATATGACTATCACAACGACTGTGATCAAGGAAAACTTTCTGTTCAGGCATATTCAATTTTTGTAGACTTTCTGTCACAACGCGATTCAAACTCCCCGCAATGGTTAAACGAGGCAGTAAGATATATTAATGTACACTTTGATAAAAAACTTACTCTCGAAGAAATAGCACAACATACATATGTTTCAGTATCCAAGCTTTGTCACGATTTCAAAAAAGTCTTCTCCGTTTCTGTGTTTGAGTACATTATGAATGTTAGATTACAGCACGCTCATGCTCTTTTTCAAAATTTTTTCGATATAACAACAACAGATGTGGCAAATCAATGTGGTTTTTTTAATGTTGGCTACTTCTGCAAAATGTATAAGAAAAAATATGGCAAAACACCTTTGGAGCATAGAAATATATCAAATAAAAACACAGTTACCCATAATAAAAACTGATTTTAGTATGTTCAGTGAGTGATAAAATCTTTTCAAAGCAAAACTTAAAGCCGTTATTTTTTTAACGGCTTTGGAGTATTAGTTGTTAGTTAGAGCATCAAGCAATATTTTTATGCCCAGTTTCATTCCGTATGTAAAGGCTGTTTCTTGTAATATGCTTGAGCATTCACGGTATAGGTCTGTGTATTCCTCAAATTGAATTTTTATTAAAGGTCCTCAAATATAAGCTCTCCGTTTCCCTTGGCGGTGGCGCATTTAAAGGTCATTATACCTGCATAGCCATCTATTGGTTCAAAGCCTGTAAATACAAGCTTTCCGTTCCACTCGGCGCATTTTGGCACGCCTGCGCAAGGGATTAGCTCATCAGTTACGGACACAAAGCCATCAAAGGGATTATTTGACACGAGGTAGCGTGCGCGTCCACGAATACTAAAAACGAGGTAGTATTTTCCGTTATATTTGAAGTAATCGGGGCACTCGGGATGATCGCTATTTTCAACCACATATATGGGATTTTTTGCCTCTTCCCATTTTTCTAAATCCTGTGATATGCAGTGAGCAAGACAGCCCTTATTTTCTTTGACAAGCACGGTTGTCAAAAACATATGATATAATCCGTCCTCGCCCATTATTACCTTAGGGTCTCTTGTAACGGGTCCGTTGTATTTTTCAGAAAGGGTAAAGCCAAAGGTCTCATCCTTTTTAAAATGATAGCCATCATAGGATATGCTCCTTGCGATTATTGCAGGCAAGCCACTACGCCTTATTGTGTAGTATAAATGCTCCTCGTTTCCTTTTCTTATCCAAGAGCCTGTACATATAGAGCATTCTTCCTTTTTGGTAATAGGGACAGCCATAGGATGTATGCTCCATTTTTTGAAGTCGGTGGTGGAGATATGCTCCCATTGGTGTGCGCCCATTCCCCATTTGCTTTTATGGTGGTGCCTGTCCTTTAAATACAAAACATGATATTCGCCATTTTTTACATATGGCATACAATCTCCTACAAACACTCCGTTTCCGGGACGCCAGCCCTGCGCATTTTCAAAGGTGCCTATTATACTTGGCTCTTCCTTTTCTTTTGCTTTATATTCGGTTACTTGTATATCTATGCTACCTACAAATGTATCACTAATTTCAAAAAGCCTTGTGCCACAGGGCCACTCCTCATCCATTATTGTGCCGTTTACATATAGCTCTATTCTGTAATCAAGGAATACAGCCTCTATTTTGTCCCCTTCATTTATTTCGCAGCTCAATTCAAGAGGACGCTCGTTGAAATCATACTGTGCCGATATGGTAAGAGTGCCTTCAAGGGCTTGTATTTCAAGAGCTTTTCTTCCATTTTTAACTGACACGGCATAAATTGGATTTTTCGCAATTTCAAATGCTATTTTAAAGTCCTTCATATTACCCTCCTACATACTCCGAAAAGCCATTATTATACTTAATTTTTCCTGCTGCTAATGCCGAGAAAAGGGCAGCACCTGTTGATGCCTCCTCATCAACGCTATTAGCTGAAACAGTTGCTCCAAAGCGCTTAGCTATTATGTCCTTTAAAATTTCTGTTCTCTTAATAGCTCCACCGGATGCAACTATGTGCGACTTTTTACAAGGGACCTTTTCATAAAGCTCATATAGCTCATTACACATTCCCTTAAGCACTCCTAAAACAAGGGCTTGCGGAGTAAAGCTGTTTCTATCTATGTTTTTAATAGAGCCTCTTAGGTTAGGGTCGCTACGCTTTCCGCAGAAAAAGGCGTCCACTAAAAGTCCCTCTTCTCCATTTTCATATGCCTCTTTAGCTAACTGATTTATTATGCTATATTGAGATTTTTCCTGTGCTCCTGCGCTTACCATGTAGCTTCTGAAAAATTCCTCAACCATTGAATACGCAAAGCCACCACAAAGGGCGGAGCCACAAACCATGTATTTACCCTCAATGAGTGGACGCAATTCCAGCTCCCTATCTATCTCTTGATATTCGTTGGTTGCATAGGAAATTTGGGACCCTGTGCCTATATTTATAAGCATACTGTCCTCATTTTTACTAACCGAGCCTAAAAAGCTTGCTTGGTTATCTCCTATTGGAATAGCTACCGGTATACCCCTGCACTTACCTATAATTAGGCTCTTATCACTTACCTGTGGCAAAAGCTCCTTCTCTATTCCAAGTAGGGCTAACTTATCATATTTAAAGCTACCGTTTTTCACATCAAGCATTCCAAGACTACTACCTAAGGATGTGTGAGTTATAACCTTTTTATTGCCACATATTTCCATAGCAAACAAATCCATTATTGTGCAAATACCGCACGCACCCTTTGGCACAAGCCCATTTAGCATATTGTAATAATGTGTCGCTATGCCATAGCCTGTTGAAATATGCTCTTTTGTTATATCGTAAATCAAGTCACAGGTGGTTTTTTCGTCCTTTATTATTTGGTCCGCGCGCTTATCCTGCCAATTTATAAGGTTAGATACAGCCTGTCCATTTTTATCTATATACACAATTCCGTGCATTTGACCTGTTATGCCAATGCTTACTATATTGTCATAGATTGAAAGAATGTGGTACAAAAGCTTTTTGGCTTTTTCTATAATTACCGACACATCCTGCTCTGAAAATGTTCCCCTTTGAGTGTAAGAGCTATGTGGCAGGGTATATGCTTCTATTTGCACCTTGTTATCAATATCGTACACAAGGGCACTTATAGTTGTTGTGCCGATGTCAATACCCACACTTGGTGTGCCATAACCACTGCTTCTTGCTTTTTCATTTTCGGTAAAGCTTTCATTATTTTCAAGGAATTCAAGTGAGTTCTTTGCAAAAATGCTTTCGCAAATGCCATATATTTCAGAGTTTTTGCCACTTTCCTTTATGATTTCAGCCTTTCTTTTTTCTATTAGCTCCTCTAAGCTAACAACACCAAACAAGTATAGCTTAATGTCGGATATAGCTATACCAATCCTTCTAAAAAGCTTTATTTTCTTTAATATTTCAACATCATTTTCACTATAATTACGATAGCCGTTTTCCTCTCTTGAAACATTAATTAGTCCCTTGCTTTCATATAAACGGATTGCCTTAGCTGTCAAGCCTGTTATTTTTTCTACATCATTTATCTTCATTTCAACACCTCGCATTTATTAAAGTCAGTGCTTTTATATTTTAATTTTATCATACACTATAACCCTAGGTCAATGTCAAGTGTTTTTTAAAATTTTTACACTTTTCCTTATAAGTTTTGAGCTTCACGGATTGCAAGAAAAAGGCTCTGCGTTCTTCTCGCTTGCTTTTGCAAAGAAAGGGCACTCTTTTGAGTGCCCTTTTATTTATTAGAATTCTAACAGGTCTTCCTTGCCTGTTGTGATTTGGGTTGGGGTTAGAACTGTTTGGAGCTTGATTGTATAGAGGACATTATTTCCTCTTGTTACCTTACTTGCCATTGGTGAGTGGGCGGGGGCTTCCTGTGTGCCGAGGTATTCCTTTTGGAAGACTTGGATATTTGCCTTATCCTCTCCCTCGTAGGCGTAGCCTGCGAAAACAAGCTCGAGTGCGGTATGCTCCTCATTATCAAGGCTCATTCCCGAAACGCAGAGCTTACAGTGCGCGTATGCGAGGTCAAGCTCTACCTGAAGCGCGCCCTTTGCCGCGTTGATTTTTCCGTCTGCGGTGAATACTGTATCGGAGTTAAGGTATTTTGGATTGAATACTACAACGCCGAAGGTAATCTTTTTACCGCTGATTCTTTCATACTCCGATAGATTATCGTGATTTATGCTAAAGCCTGTTGCAATTCCGCTATTGTCATCATTTGTTGAATAGCCGAGGCAGGTGAATATTGGTTCGGCGATTACCTCTGTTGCCTTTTCCAAGCCACAGGTATTACATTTTAGCACCTTTACACCGTTTTCGGAAAAGTTAGTATAGGAAATTGACACAACCTCTAAATCGTGTGTAGGGTCATTACATGTATATCTTGTCTTACAGCCTGCGCACATTGTTATTCCGTCTATTGTTACTCTTTCGGCATCATATGCGGAATAGAGTGTAATCACTTGAGCCGCCTTTACCTCATCAAGAGTGTATGCTCTTCCTGTATGGCAGAACTTGTTGCCATCTGTTGACCACTTATCATAGCCACTTGGGATTGCGATAGTTTTATTTGAGCCAGAGTGCACATAAACACCGTCAATATATGCGTTGATAACTGTATGTTGGTTGAAATTATTTCCGGCAATAGTCTTTTTTTGCGCTTTAAGGAATATCGCCACTTTGTCGCCCGACACCTTCGTTTGCCTCCAGCACCAGCCATTCCAGTCTTCTGACAAAAGAGTGTAATTCTTTACCTTCCACAAGGTTTTTCCTGTTTCGCTGTCAAGCTCAAGAGTTGGTGTATCTGTAAATTTATATCTTGTTCCCTTTACAGCTGTGTTATAGTAGAAATGGCTTTCGGCATTACTGCTATTATTGATGCCAAACATAGCGCTTACTTCGTAACTCCCGTTTCCGCTTACATAGTTATCACCCAACTCGCCATCATATACAACCATCTTTCCCTTCAAATAGCCATAGCTAACAGAAATAAATCCTACAACATTAGTACCACTTGGTCCGTTTGTTGCATTAAAGATATTGTCATATATCCTGCCACCATACATTGTGAATTGAGTATATGCAAATATAAAGCCTACACCGCTTAGCTCTATCCTTGTGCTTGTAAGCAAATTACCAAAGATTTCGCCACCGTAGAGGTTAAAATCAATTGACTTGATAAGCGGAGCGCCGCTTACTCTGTTTCCGTAAATTTTGCTTCCGTCGTACATATTGACGGTTTCTGCATAGATTATACACGCTTGTTGGCTACTGTCATTTTCTGTAGTATTGAAATTAGCAATAGCAGAGCCACTTAGCAAATTTAAGGTTATATATGCTGCGGTAACATATGTAACTCTGTCATGAGTTGCGTTTGAACCGTCAATTGTAAGTGTTCCGCCATTCATTCCGCCCAAATTGATAACTACATTTTCATATACTGTGGTAAGATTCAGCCAACCATCGGTTGTAGAATAATTAGTGGGCATAATCCTGTAGTCACCGCCATCGGCGATAAAGGACACCTCTACATTTGCTTGATTTACAACGAGCTTAGAGCTTTCCCAGTCTGCCTTCAGGACATAGGTTATGCTTTTGTTTGCGTAGATGTCGCAGGTAAGCTTTGAGTCAACTATGATTGTATCTCCGCTTACTGCGTTTTGATACGCCTGCTCATACTCGTCGTTGCTTGATACTGTATATGTTTGCGCGCTTGCCGAGATTGCGAACACGAACACACACAATATTGTAAGCACTAAGGTTAAAAGATATTTTTTCATGCTTTCCTCCTATTTATTCTCCCAAATGCTTTTGTATTTCCTTTACATCAACAAGGGATAATTTTACATTTTGCTTTACGGACAGTGCTGCGGCAACTCCGGCAGCCTCACCAAGTGCGATACACACGGACATAATTCTGAAGTTTGAATGAGCGAGGTGTGAGCCACTTATATTTCTTCCCGAAAGAAGCAATCCCTCTACTCCTTTTGGAAGCAAGCATCCATATGGGATTGTGTATTCTTTGTTCTGCTTCCAGCCGTGTTGAACACCTGTTTTATCAAGGCTTGCGCCTGTCAAATTATGAACATCAAAATTAAACCATCCACGACGGACAATCCAGTTTTCGTAATATTTCGCCTCAAGAATATCATCCTTGCTAAGTGATTCTATTCCCTCAAAATGACGGGTTTCACGAACGCCTACTAACGATGCGCTACTCATAAGCCAGCAATTTTCATAGCCGGGTACATATTCACGCAGGAATTTAATGATCGGCACGATTTGAGAGCGACAGGTAAGCACGCCTTTTGTAAGGCTTTCGCCATCTGTTCCGTCAATTTCTATTGCGTTTGTCATATTACAGCATACTGTACCTGGCATTGGTTGCTTATAAAGCAGAACATGGCCTGCCGGGAACGGTAAAAGCTTTTTTGCAAGAGCTTGAAGCTCGCCCTTTTCTGTTTCAACGGTTGTTTCAAAGGATGGCGGGAAAACAGCCCTTTCAAAGTCGACTCCGCCAACATTAAACATAATTGTGCAGGGCTGCATTCTATTATCTGTCTCTCTGCCCTTGGTATACGGAACGCCTGCGGATGCGGCAACATCTCCGTCTCCTGTGGAATCTATTACGCGCTTAGCCTTTATAAAGCCACGGCCACTTTTATTTTCCACTATTACGCCGACAATTGCTCCGTCCTCGACTACCGCCTTACATACAAGAGTATAATAAAGCACCCTTATTTTTTCCTTCAGGACCATTTCCTCAAGTACGATTTTTTGTATATCGTGGTAAATTGTATCCTTACCGCATTTATTTTCCTGCGCCCAGCCGATGTCCTTAGCCTTTTCATATGCTAAATCCCATATTTCGGGCATAATTTTGCTCGATGAGCGTCCGCCCCAGTGTGACATCATTCCTGCGGTTGCAATTCCGCCAAGGCATCCCTGCGACTCTACAAGCATAACGCTTGCGCCGAGGCGAGCTGCCATAATTGAGGCTCCGATTCCCGCAGGTCCTGCTCCGCAAACTAAAACATCCACATCCGCTATTACGGGAACTTGATTTTTTTCATCTATATAATTCAATGTGTCATACCCTCCTTGACATTGTTCTAACTTTATTATATAATAGAAAATAACAGAAAACCTTTACTTTTCAACTTGATTTCTTTAAAAAACAACTATGATGAGAGGAAATTATATGAATTGTTCTATTTTACAGGACTGCTTGAGCTATATTGATTTTTTAAAAAGCTTAGGATATTTTGTTTCCTTAAGCGGATTTAGCTCCAAGCTTGACCCTTACATTGACAAGCTATTGAGCTATGAAATTCATCTTCACAGCGTATGCTTTTATCTTAAGCAAAACAATAGCACTTTTGACAAATGCGTTCTGAACAAAAACCGGCTGAACGACTCAAAAATAACCGAGCCGTATTATTCGTGCTGTTATGCGGGGGTTGAGGAATTTGTTATTCCTGTTATGTATGAGGGTGAATCTATTTTAAGAATCAACATTTCGGGCTTCAGAGGCACGCTTACGAAGTCAAAAAAATTTATGGAGCACATTTCTTTAAAATGCGACAGCCTTTTTCCTCAGCTATATATGGAATTATCTCCTTCTCCGCCGACGCTTGATGAGATTATGAGGTTTATTGCCCCTTTAAAATATATGATTATAGAGCTATACAAGCATTGTCAGAGTATAGCTGAGAATAACAGGGAAAATTCTCCTACAAAGCAAATATTTATAGAAGCACTGCGTTACATTAACGAGAATTATATGCAACAAATCTCCTGTGATTCTATATCCGCAAAATTCAATTACTCGACCTCTTATATGCAGTACATATTCAAAAAAGAGGGTAACACCACAATAAAGGCGTACATAAATAATGTGCGGTTAAATCAGGCAAGGTATCTTTTATCAAATTCTCACGCGAGTATAACAAGCATTGCCCTTGCGTGCGGATTTTCAGATTCAAATTATTTTTCAACCGCATTCAAGAGCAAATACGGCATTTCGCCTAAGAAATACAGAGATATGCAGGGTATTTAAAATCAAGGCTAAGTCGGGCGGTATTTTCGCCGATCTTGGTATTAGTTAATCAGCGGGAATTTCTCGTTAATTGTGCTTGCTATTTGCTCGGTGTGAAGCCATCTTCCCTTCTTACCATACAGTAATCTTTTGGCTAAATCGCCAGAGGCGCACCATGTTGTCATTAAAAGTCCGTCTATATGACCCTTATCGTGCTTGGTTGCATAGTCTACAAATGCCTCAAAATTATTTTTATCTCTCCAAGGGCTTATCATCATTTTGAAGCCTTTTTTTGCAAAAATGTCTACCGAGGGGTATTTTTCGTATTTATCATAATGCCAGTCGCATATTACAATGTCCTTGGAGAGCATATCAATGGCGCTATTACTACCGTTGTCAGAGGCTTCCCATCTATTATAGCCTGTTTCCTCGGTGGAAAGGAGTCTATCTCCCCATATAAGGGCTTTTCCACCTCGCATTTTTATATGCTCATTTAGTGAGTTAATCCAGCTTGAAATAAGCTCTGCTCTTGATTTTTTTGAGCATTTGGGGCACAGTCCTGCGTTAAACACCTCATCACAGCCGAGGTGTATTGTGTCTGCTTCAAATGCGTCCATTAGCTCATCTATGAGCTCGCATACAACGATTTTTGCGCCCTTACTGCTTAGGCATATGCTTCTCGAATAAAGAATTTCCTTTATTCCGCATTGCTCGTCAAAATCGGGATAGGCTCTTAAAAGCCCGTCGCTTATATCGGCTAAGACCTCGTTATGACCGTGTAGTATGCCATCGGTTGGCTCATTGGGAAAGCCTGACTGATGACCTATTAGGTTCATTTTGGGGACTAATTTTATGTTATTTTTTCTACATACTGCAAGCAATCTTTTTACATCACTAAGGGAAAGTGGGTCATATCCCCACACCTCTGTGTGGCGCTTAAACTGATAGCGATATCTCACCTGCATAACTATCATATTGAAGCCACGAGGTGCTAAATATTCATCAATGAATTTTATAACATCATCTATTTCCTCGCTAAGCGGGGCGGTCAACACTATACCTTTAATTTTCCAAGATGAATTCATAAGCCTCTCCTATTAAAAAGCTCCAACTATTAAAATTGCCACTATTCCTATGGCGAAGCCGATGCCTTGCCTTTTTGTTGGCTTATCCTTATATATGAGTGCTGATATAAGGCTTGACAAAAGCATGCTTCCCACATTGTAGACGGGGAAAAGTATTATTGAGGGGAGCTTTCCCGACAAGCTTAGATTTAAGAAGTTTAGTAGTCCAACGCATACGCCAAGGCATAGGGGAACTACTACTTTTTTTATTACTCGCTGTTTTTTGGACAAATCAGGCTCAGCCTCTTTGCTTTTGCGGATTACCAAGGACACTATGCCTGTAAACAATGATGAAAAGAACAAGGAGTACACCAAAAAGAATTGTAGCTCATCAGCAAAGGCGGAATATTGGTGAGTTTTTTGGAATATTGCGTTAGCACCTGAGCCAAGCATTGCTAAGGCTACAAACGGAAGCCAAGCAAGAAGCCTTCCTCCCTTTTCTCCTTTGAACACTATCAAGCATAGTGCCACTACAATTAAAACGATGCCGAGCCATTGATAAACGGACACGCCCTCATTCCAAAAAATCAGTCCGTAGAAAATAGGCACTAAAAAGCCACAGGAATATACAAGCGATACTAAGGATGCAGGACCGTTTCCCATTGCCTTCGATTGCATAATCTGAGTTAGGGCGACGGATATGCCGAAAAACACGGAAAGAATTACGGAAAATGCAGATATTTCAAATAGCTTATAAAATTCATCGGCAATGAAAAGTAACGAAATCGCAAATGCAACAAAAAGCGCTTTGAAATTTAAGACGGCTGTTTCCTTTTTTGAATATTGCCCTGTTCCCAACGCCTTACAAAACAGCGCCTTTCCGGTAGCTAACAGGGTTGAAAATGCTAAAATATAATATTTATACACTGAATTTTGATAACCTTATGACAAAATTTGTTATATTTATTCAAGATTATTATAGCATTTCAAAAGAATTTATGATATAATAAATATATCAAAAAATGCAACAAATCTATAATTTGAGGTTTATATGGATAAGTTTTTGCCTAAGGCATTTGACCTTGATGTAAACGATAGCTATTGCAGTGACTATCAATACGGAACGAACAAAACTCTACCTCATTGGCACAGCGGTGCTGAAATCATCTTTGTCGTTAAGGGCAGGGTTGGTATAATGTTTAACGATTCTTGGCACACATTAGAAGGGGGCTCTATGGTTTTTATTCCGCCAAAGCAATTACACTGCTGTAATTGTGAGGACGATACTGCCGAGAAAATTGTGCTTGGATTTAAGGAAAAATGTCTTGGCACGGGTGGCGTAGGGCTTTCCCTTCCGAGTGACGTATTGCGGTTTTGCGTATTACATAAGCTTGATAGCACACGCTTACCGACTCTTATCAAGGAATTCAACGAGCTTGCAAGGACTGGTCTAAGCTACTCCGAGGATTTGATGGCAAGGGCTATTTTGCTACAAATATACTCCATTTTGACACAGCATTGGGCAAGTCAAGGAATTGACCTTGATTTAGGCACGCAAAGCAAGGCTATGTCAAAAATATACAAGCATATTGAAGCACATTATATGGAAGAGCTTTCTCCATATGAAATTGCAAGGCAATTTCATATGAGCTACAGTAGCTTAGCGAAGGCTATTCAAAGATACAGGCACATAACATTTACAAAATATGTCAATCAAGTACGAATTGAAAACGCCAAAAGGCTTCTTACCCTGACTGACAAAAGCATAACGGAAATCGGATTGGAATGCGGATTTTCCGTTACGAGCTATTTTATAAAAATATTCCAAGGCTTTACGAATATGACGCCTAAGGATTACAGAGGCTTGATTAAAAATCGGCTTGACAAGGGATAATGTGGTTGCTTTTAAGCTGTTTTTCGCTCATAATAATCAAAATTATTGACATTTTTGATATATTACATTAGAATAAAGGCAACGAACATTGGCATGCTTTGGCGGTCAAAGCGCATGCCGTGCTTTAATTGATAATTTTTAAATTCAGGTGAATTGATTATGATATTTGATTGGGGGGATTTTGTGAATTGTCCGCTTATTGTAATGACTGCTGTCGTTGGCAAGCCAAGTGCAGATGAAATACACGAATATATGATATCGCTTAGGGATAACGGAATTTATCAAGCCTTGCTCTATCCACGCTCGGGCTGTGAGATAGAATATCTAAGTGATGAGTGGTTTTGTGTAATTGGGCATTTTATAAGCAGTGCTAAGAGCCTTGGAATGAGCATTTGGCTATATGATGACTTCAACTGGCCCTCCGGTGATGCGGGTGGCCGTGTTTCTGCTTCCAAGGATTTTCGCCTTTGCGCTATTGCGACAAGAGGTGAGAAAATCGGTCAAATCAGCGTGAAATCTCGACATAACTCAGGACTTTTTGGTGAAAAGTATTTTCCGAGCTTGCTATCAAGCGATGCGGTTGACTACTTTATAAATTGCACGCACGAGGAGTATTTCAGGCGCTTTGGCGACTCGTTTGGCACGGTGATTAAGGGCATATTCACCGATGAGCCATCAATAGGCTATTGCTGTTATGATGAATACATTCCCTACTATGATGGGATAAGAGAGGACTATCTTGCACTTTGCGGTCGTGACTTTGACTTGGATATGAGGGGGCAGGAAAAGGACTTTTATCATAATGCGCTTTCGGTAATTTCAAGCAGGTTTCAAGCATGCTATATTGATAAAATCCGCAAATGGTGCGACTCACACGGAATACTTATGACAGGGCATTTTATGTGCGACTGCAATCCGTTTTGGGGAGCTTCGCACAGTGGGAATATGTTAGAAAATCTCTCACGCCTTTCGCTTCCCGGAATTGATGAAATAGAGACATCATTTGATGATTTTAATGAAATGACGCTTTTTGGTCTTGCGGAGTATGCAGGGCGTGAAAATGGAGCTATGGCGGAGCTTTTTGCCCTTGGTCCTTGTGATATGACATATCAAAAAAGGCGCTTGATGATATATCTTTGCGCCTGTCACAAAATAGATCATTACTTTCTTGCCATATCTCATTTGGATATGCGTGGAAATGCGCTTGTAAAGGACTTCTTTAGTGATTTTAGCATTTCACAGCCTAATTTTGAGGGAATGAAGGAGCTTGGAAAGGCGGCGAGCCACGCCTCCCTTCTTGCGAAAAAGGATTTTGTGCCTGATGTGTATGTAAAATACCCGCTTGAGCTTACCTATCGCTATATTACGGGTGGATTTGACGGTAATAGATTTTCGGAAATGATAAACGCGCTAACCTACAATCAAATACAATGGAAGTACACATTAAAGGACTCCGAGGACGCACCTGTTATAGAGCTTGATGAGAATTTTTGCTTTACAATTGACAAAAATCCCCTTGATGTATCGCAAATTGCGCACAAGGTGAGCGTTACTGATGCTTATGGAAATTTACCACGGGGAATTTTTGTCCGTCGTTTTTCAGACGGAGAATTTATCGTTCTAAACCTATTTGCGCCTGCAGATGAGTATCTTATAAACAAAGAGCGCGTATTTTTAAGGGAGCATGATGTCTACTTCTCTAAAAGCAATGATTTTAGAGGGGAATGTATTGAGATTTCGCCTAAATTTAGCGTAAGATACGGAAATGACAATATTGCAAGATTTATGTATCTTAACGGGCAAGGGGTGGCAAATGCAGTATGCGACAGGGACATTACAGTGCGTCTTGCGGTTCGTGATGGGGTAAGGGCGCTACTAAACGGTGATGAAATTTCGCTTTTCTCTGACACGAGCATGCTACCAAGCGGAATGAGAAAATTATATAGATGCTCGGACAAAATTACACTCAAAAAAGGACTTAGCACAATACAGGCTGAAAACGACCTTAAGTATTTGCCAAGCGTGCTTTTAATTGGAGATTTTAGCTATGAGAGTGTATCGGGAGATATTTGCTCTATACAAATACAAAAGCGCGCAAATGAGCTTTTATGTGGCAACAGGCTTTATGATTATGGCACGATTGAGCTTTTAGCGGACATAGAAATACCGCATGGCGCTTCACAAATTGAGCTTGAGGGCGCTTATCTATTTACCAAGGTATTTATTAACGAAATACCGCTTGGCAGTAAAGCGTTTTCGCCATTTGTGTATGAAATTCCCTCCTCACTATGGGGGAAGCGTGCATGCCTTAGAATTGTGCAAAGGTCAAGCCTTGCTCCGATTTTCGGAGATGTTGAATTTTGGGACAAGGAAATTAAGGAATGCGGTTGGAGAAAAACGCCCTCAACCTCTAACATTCCGTTTGGTATATCAAAAATATTTTTCAAAATTCAATAACGGTTATTCGAGTTACTTATTGACTTTTTTGATATATTATATTAGAATAAAGGTAACGAACATTGGCATGCTTTGGCGGTCAAAGCGCATGCCGTGCTTTAATTGATAATTTTTAAATTCAGGCGGATTGATTATGATTGCAAAAATAAAGGCTCGCCGAGGCGAGCAAATCGGAGAGATTGACAGACGAATTTACGGCTCGTTTATTGAGCATCTTGGCCGTGCGGTTTATGGCGGTATTTATGAGCCTACGCACGAAAATGCTGACGACATGGGCTTTCGCACTGATACGATTGAGATGACAAGGGAGCTAAGAGTTCCTATTGTGCGCTATCCCGGTGGAAATTTCGTTTCGGGCTACAACTGGGAGGACGGAATTGGCGACAGGTCAAGGCGTCCGCGTAAGCTTGAGCTTGCTTGGCTTTCCGTTGAGACAAACGAGGTTGGAATTGATGAATTTCAGGAGTGGGCAAGGCGTGCCGGCACTGAGGTTATGATGGCGGTAAATCTTGGCACAAGAGGTCCTGATGAGGCGCGTAATCTCATTGAGTATTGCAACGCTACAACGGACACATACTATGCTAATTTGCGCCGAGCTAACGGCTTTGAAAAGCCATTTGGAATAAAGCTTTGGTGTCTTGGAAACGAGATGGACGGTTGGTGGCAGATTTGTCACAAGACGGCTGATGAGTACGGTAGAATTGCTACTGAAACGGCAAAGGTTTTAAAGTGGGTTGACCCTTCTATTGAGCTTGTGGCGTGTGGCAGCTCAAGCTCGGATATGCCGACATACGGCGAGTGGGAAAGGACTGTGCTTGACCATACATATGACTATGTTGATTATCTTTCCCTACACTGCTATTACGGAAATTACAACGGAACTGAGGATTTCCTCGCAAGAGCCGAGGACATGGATCGCTTTATCCAAAAAACTGCCGACATTTGTGATGAAATAAAGGCTAAAAAGGGTAGCGACAGGGTCGTAAATCTTTCCTTTGACGAGTGGAATGTATGGTACAGGACCAAGGATGAGGAAAAAACTGCCGAAAGGTGGCTTGTTGCTCCGCATCTTCTTGAGGAAAAATTCAATTTTGAGGATGCGCTACTCGTTGGCTGTATGCTTTCCTCCTTACAAAACCACTGTGACAGGGTAAAAATCGGCTGTCTTGCACAGCTTATAAATGTTATTGCGCCGATTATGACCGAAAATGGCGGTGGTGCTTGGCGACAAACTATTTATTATCCCTACTATTATGCCTCGCTTTACGGAAACGGCAGTACGCTTAAGGCAAGCGTTGAGGTTGACTCGTACAAGTCAAAGGAAGGCTGGAATGTGCCTTATCTTTACACCTCAGTTATTGAAAATGGCGATGATGTTATTGTTTTTGCGACTAATCGCTCACTAAGTGAGGACATCGAGCTATCAATTGAGCTTGAGGGCTTTGAGGGGTATACTCTTGCCGAGCATACTGAGCTATACTGTGATGATTTGAATGCTGTAAACACGCTTGCAAGCGAGGCGGTTTCGCCCACTAAGCGTGAAATCGGCGATAGCATCAAGCTTAAAAAGCATTCGTGGAATATGCTTGTATTTAAGAAATAATTAAAATAAAAACGAGAGATGGGTTTATCCTTCTCTCGTTTTTTGTTATTTATTTTTGATTTTATGAGATTAAAATCTTCCACCGCCGCTACGGCGTGAGCCACCGCTTCTGCCACCGCGACTGCCACTTGAATTGCTTTGGGGTCTTGGGCGCTTTGTAACGGTGCTATACAGGTACGCATCGTGGTTTATATCAAGCAAGAATGAATTTTTCTTTTCGTAATATGCAGCGCCCTTTTGTGGCTTTGCGTTATTCATTTTACTTCTCATTATGAGAACCGCAACGACGCCAACGATTACTGCGATAATTACGGAAATTATAATACCTGTGGTTAATTTATCGGTATCCATTCCTCTTTTACCGCCATTTGACTCGTAATTTTCAAGTCGCTCCTCAACGATGTCAATATAAGCGCATGCGCCTGCGTAGAAGTCGTTTACGCGCAGCTCATCCTCTACGGAGTCAAGAAGCTTATTAAATCTACTATTAGTAAACGCATCGTTTACCTTACCGTTTAGAACGATGGCGTACTGTCTTTCGCTCTCCGAAAAGATGAAAAGCGCGCCTGCTCTATCACTTCCGTATCCGTAGCCTTGTCTATCGTAATAGCCCTCGGCATACACATCAGGCTCTTTACCGTTAAAGCTTGGCACGGTAACAATGGCGATTTCGCAATTATATTCAAACGACACATCGGTAAGCCTATTTCCAAGATTTGCTTCCTCGAGGCTTGTAAAGACATTGTCAAGGTCAACTATTAGTGAGCTTGATGCGTTAGCGACGATGCAAAGAGCTGATGCAAGCATAATTACTACAAGGGTGAAAATGAGTATTTTTATTGATTTACGCATACATTCCCCTCCTTATAGCAGGCTTGCAATGATTGATATAACTGCGCCAAGGAGCGCGCTCGCCCCTGCGAATATACCAAACCATTTGAAGCATTTCTTTGTGCTTATAGGAAGCTCACCAACGAACTTTCCTGTCTGTCCGTTCATTGCGAAGGTATAAATTTTATCGTTATACCTTGTATTTATTGTCCACACGGGAAGCAACGCATATGAGGTGCTTCTGTCAAGGAGCTTAATGTTATAGCTACTTCTTACAACAGTTGCGTATCCGCCTGTTGTTTGGTTAAATCTTGCAAGAGTGCTTGCCTTTATTCTTTCGTTTACGGTAGCCGATGCGGTCTTTGCGTCCACATCGTATTTTTCCGCCAAGTAGCCAATGAGATACGGCATTTCAAAATCTACCATTTGAGAATAATCAAACGGCTCTATTGCCTGCATATATGTATCGTTCATTTTAGTTGAGCCATCGGCAGGAACGCGCTCAAATGCGAGATTTCCCTCTCTTGACAAGAGGTAATGCGAGGTTTTGGTGTATGTATATCGGCTGTCGGACCATACTGATTTACGGGTTGCTCTATACTTTATTTTTGAAAAGGTATTGCAGTCGTAAAGCCAAAATGGGACATACACGCCCTCCATTTTATCAACCTTATGCGCCTTTTTAAAGTCGTTTGGCAACAGGAGCTTATTTTTCATAAACTTCTCAAAGCCCTGCTTTGCCTCATCACGGCTAATTCTAAACGGGATAACATAGTCGGGTCTATATGCGCCTGATAGCCTTCCCTTAAGCATAACGGGAGAGCCACAATACGGGCACATGGTGGCAGATGTTGTTTCATCGGCTACGATTTCACCCGCGCACGAGCTACATAGATAGAGGTTCAGCTCCTCATTTTCGCGCCAGTCGCCATTTCCGCTGTTTTCGTTATATTCATCCCATTCAGGCTCGGTTTCATTGCCCTTTTCATTCTCTGCCTCGTGGTGCATTTTAATTGCTTCAACGGTAAATTCCGTTTGGCAATGCTGGCACACGAGATTTTGCGCCTCGGAATCAAAGGCAATCAGTCCGGAGCAACACGGGCATTTATATTCTACAAGTGTATCGCTCATAGTATACTCTCTCTATTATTTAATATCGTCATCATTGAATGGATCGCCACATTCGGGGCAGAAGCGCGGTGGATTTTTGGGGTCAGCCGGCTCCCATCCGCACTTATCGCATTTATAAAGTGGCTCATTTTGTGGCTTTTTAGCTCCGCATTCGGGGCAGAATTTACCCTTATTTACTGCTCCGCATGAGCATTTCCAGCCCACTTGATCAGGCTTTTTAGCGCCACATTCTATGCAGAAGTTTCCTGTATTTTGATGTCCGCAGAAGCAGGTCCATGTATTAGCGCTTGGCTGTTGCGGTGCGTTTTGTGGCTGTTGCTGTTGAGCCTGCGCCATTTGATAAAGTGAATTTGCGTTCATTCCGCCCGCGTTTTGAGCCATTCCAAGTCCCATAAAGCCCATCATTGCTCCGTTTTCGTTTGCTGCGGCGGACTTCATAGCATCAGCCTGAGCGCCAACGAGTGTTGCGGCTGCCATTGACGGGTCACGCATAACTGCTCTTCTTTGAAGCTCCTTAATCATATCCTCGTCTTCCTTAGAAGCGTTTACGGTGTTCATACCGAAGGATGCGATTTCAATTCCTCTAAGATCTCTCCACTTGCCTGATAGCTCCTCATTAAGTGCGTCGGCAATTTCGCTTGTATAGCCCGGAAGCGCGCTATAACGCACACCCATTGCGGAAATTTTTGCAAATGCGGGCTGAAGCGCAGTCAAAAGCTCGCTCCTTAGCTGACTATCAAGGTTATATCTTGTATATTGGTCCTCTACATTTCCGCACACATTTGTGTAGAAAAGGATTGGGTTGCATACTCTGTACGAATATTCACCGTTACATCTGATTGAAATATCAAGGTCAAGACCGATATTCTTATCAACTACACGGAACGGAACAGGGCTTGCTGTTCCATATTTATTTCCGATAAGCTCCTTTGTATTTATGTAGTAAACTCTTTGATCCTTTCCTGTATCGCCACCGAAGGTAAAGCGTCTGCCGATTGCCTTGAAGGAGTCAATAAGGCCCTTTCCAAACTTACCTGCGAAGATGCTTGGCTCAGTTGAGTTATCCCATACAAATTCTCCTGCCTCGGCGCAAACCTCAACAACCTTTCCCTGCTCTACAATGAGCATGCACTGTCCGTCGGCAACTGCGATGGCTGAGCCGTTTGAGATGATATTTTCCTCACCGTTTTTATTTGATGAGCGCTTTTTGTTTGTGCGCTTCTGACCCTTTACCATTATGGTATCGGCATCAAGTGCGTCACAGTAAAAATATTCCTTCCATTGGTCGCCGAGCACTCCGCCCGTTGCGCCTACTAATGCTTTAATAAGTCCCATAATATTCCTCCGTTTTCGCAAAGGGGTGCTTTTAAAGCACCCCCTTGAATTTATTTATATTTTTCTTGCCTTTGATTTAATTTCGTCAACGAGTGCCATTGTTTGTGCCGAGCTTTCAGGGGTTACAAGCGTTGGCTTTGTTCCGTTATGAATACAATCAACGAAATATTGGATTTCGTTAAGGTATCCGTTATCGTTGCCTACATTTATGCCGAGGTCAAGCTCCTTTGCCTGCTCCTTTTGAAGCTCAACCGCCTTTCCGTTCTTATAAATCTTATCGGTGCTTTCCACATATCCGTTTTCAAACACTGCAAGGTAGGTTGCGTGGAACGGAATTGGCGCGTTATACCATGTTCCCTCACAGCTAACGAGTGTTTCGCCGTAGAGCATTTCGGTTTGTGCAAAGTCGTTATTGTTTTTAAGACCGTAGCGATAGCTTGAGATTTCATCAGGCATACCAAGAAGGCTTTGAACATAGTCGATATCGTGGATTGAAAGGTCAGTGATTACTCCGCCACTACGCTTTTCATCTCTCATCCAGTCCTCCCAGCTCCATACGGGGATTGATGAAATACGCTTCATATCAAGGCGCATGAGCTTACCGAGCTCACCGCTTTTGATTATCTCTCTCAAATATACATAAGGAGTCATAAATCTTACAACATGGGCTGCCATAAAGTTTTTATCAGTCCTTTTGCTTGCCTCAAGAACGCTTTTAGCCTCATCGCTTGTAAGTGTCATAGGCTTTTCGCAAAGCACATGATATCCCTTTTCAAGGCACTCTATTGCCATTTCGGCGTGAAGGAAGCTCGGTGTGCAAATGTCAACCATATCAAGCTCCTCATTTGCAAGCATTTCCTTATAATCGGCATAAACCTTAACGCCGTCGTCCTTAGTCTTTTCCTTTGCCATATCCACACGAACATCGGCAACCGCAACGATTTTCGCGCCCTTTACTTCCTTGTAATTTCCATAGTGGCATCCGCCCATTCCGCCGATGCCGATAAGTCCTACTCTGATATCAGCCATTGATAATATCCTCCAAGAATTTTTTTGCATACAGTATATCTTCAATTTGCTTGTCGCCGTCAATCTCGCGCTCAATGGTGATTGAGCCATCGTAGCCGTGCTCCTTAATGAGCTTTGGAATAAGAACCGAGAAATTCGCCCTGCCGTCACCGATACGCTTTTCGCATCCGAGCCAACGAGGGTCAGTTGGGTATTCTCCGTCCTTTGCGTGCACGCCTCTTACATAATCGCCGAAGATGTCAACGGCATCGCACGGATTAGCCTTTCCGTACAAGAGAAGGTTTGCAGGGTCAAGGTTTATTCCAAGGTTACCTGTGCCAACTGTTTCAATAGTCCTTTTAAGTGTAATTGGTGTTTCCTGTCCTGTTTCAAAAAGGAGATATTGTCCGTTTGCCTTGCAATACTCGGCAATCTCCCTAATAGCGGAAACAACTCCGCGGTAATCATCTGTATTTGGATTTTCGGGAATGAAGCCCATATGAGTTGCCATATCGGTAACGCCGAGCATTTTTGTGAAGTCAGAGCCCTTTTTGAGGTTAGCAATTCTCTTTTCTCTGAAATACACAGGAACGATTCCAAGAGTTATCGGTCCTCTTGTGAAGTCCCAGCATGCCTCGCCTTCCCATCCGCACCATACAGCACTGATTTCAAGCCCCTGCTCATCCGTGCAAGCCTTTACCTTATCTGCCCATTCCTGAGTGAAATAATCAAAATTCCAGCAACAAAGCTGAAAGGACTCAAAGCCCATTTTCTTAACATCCTTGATTTTTTGAATCACATTGTCACCAAGGTGAACCATTGTTCCAAGTTTCATTCTATGTACCTCTGTTTAAATATTAGCAATACAAGTATCATTGCTAAGCTTAGTATATCATAAAGGTTAGCACATTTCAATATTATAAAGGAAATTTTATTAAAATTACGAGTACTTTTTGTGCGCTTAATTTTCTCCATGCGAAAAAAGCTCAGAGCTGTGCTCCGAGCCTTTTGTTTTTAGGAATTCAGAATTTTTTCAAGTGTTTCGCACTCCTCCATAAGAGCAAGGAGCTTTTCCTCAAGCTCTTCAATTTCGTTTGAGATTTGGCAAAGGAGTGTATAGTTGCTTTGGTTTTCATCAAGGGCGCTCTGCTTGGCTTTTTCATCAATTTTATTTTCAACCTCTGCGATAAGCTCCCTTACCTTGGCAAGACGCCTTTCGTTCTTTGACCTTTCCTTAGAGCGATTATAGTCATCCTTACCCTTACTTGGCGCTTCCTGCTCTATCCTTACCGCTTTTTGAATTTGGGTGGGTAATGTATCGCGCTTTTCAAGATATTCCTCATAGGTATACGGCAGGTGCTTTGCCTCGCTTCCGTCAAATACGATAAGGCTTTCGGCAAGCTTTTTCACAAAGTATCTATCGTGAGAAACAAACAGGAGTGTGCCGTCAAAGGCAAGAAGCATATTTTCAAGAGCCTCCTTACCTATCATATCCATATGGTTGGTTGGCTCATCAAGGATTAGGAAATTAGGCTTTGTTTGAAGGATTTTGACAAGGGCAAGGCGCACGCGCTCACCGCCTGAGAGCATGCTGATTTGCTTAAACACATCATCACCCGTGAACAAGAATGCGCCAAGTGCGCTCCTTGCCTCGGTTTCACTGAGCTTAGGAAACTCATCCCAAAACTCATCAAGGACTGTTTTATTTGAGGAGATTTGCATCATTTGCTGATCAAAGTATCCAACATCAACCTGATGACCGAAGGAAAAATCTCCGCTTATCTTAGGGAGCGCTCCAACGAGGGTTTTGAGCAGGGTTGACTTACCAAGACCGTTACCGCCTATTATGCCTATTCTTTGCTTTTTATATTGCTTAAAGGATACGGTTGCAAGTGGCTCACCATATCCGATTTTCAGGTTATTTACCGTCAAAACATCCTTACCTGTATCGCGATTTGGGGTAAATGATGCCTTGAAGGCTCTTGTATCAAAGCGCCTCGGCTCCTCGAGCTTCTCCATATGCTCAATTTGTTTCATTTTGGAGTCGGTCATGGCAACCTTAGTTGGCGTATCACGGAAGCGCTCAATAAGCGCCTCAAGACGGGCGATTTCCGCCCTTTGCGCCTTATATGCCTTTAGCTCACGCTCGTAATTTTCCTCCTTTTGCTTGACAAATGAGGAATAATTTCCTACATATCGCTTTGTTATTCCGTGCTCTATTTCATACACAACATCGGCAATTTTATCAAGGAACATTCTATCGTGAGATACGATTACAACCGCTTTTTTATACGATTTAAGGTATTCCTCAAGCCATTCAAGGGTTGTTATATCAAGATGGTTTGTAGGCTCATCGAGAAGAAGCACATCGGGGCGCTCCAAAAGTAGCTTTATAAATGCAAGCTTTGTAAGCTGACCGCCCGAAAAGGTGCTTAAGGGTCTTTTCTTATCCTCGGGCAAAAAGCCGAATTTTTGGAACAGAAGATTATACTCCTTTTCGTAAAAATAGCCATCCTGTGATTCAAATTCGCCCTGAAGGCGTGTATATTCGTCCATTATTTTTATGTCACTTGAGCTTTGCATTTGCTCAAGAAGGCTATCAAGTCTTTTCTTCTTTGCGATAAGGGGGGCGAACACCTCGCTAATTTCCTCATCTACGGTTTTATCAAGGCTTTTAAATGCGCCTTGGTTAAGGCAACCTACGGTGAGTTTTGCGCTTTTTATAATCTGCGTGTCCTCGCCGTTTCGAGTTAAGTCAACCTCGCCTAAGATGAGCTTAAGAAGGGTTGTTTTACCGCAACCGTTTCTTCCTACTATGGCGATTTTCTCCGTATCACGGATTTCAAAATCAATCCTTTTTAGGATTGTGCTTGCGCCGAGCTCTACTGCTCCGTTTTTGATTTGGTAAAGCATATTTCCCTCCTTTTGCTGTTTTTATTCCTTTATATTATACATAAGTCGGCGCAAGATGTCAAGGGGATAAGAAAAAGGTATTATTGCGGGATTATTTTTTTGTTTTTATATTGAAGTTTGGAATATGGCATGGTATACTTTAGACATGAGCTACGCTCAAATTTAAGCTTTTGAGGTTTTTATGGAAAAGGGGAAGCTTTATTCATATAGCATTATGCCACTTGATGTAGCGCATATTGATGAGATTTGTCAGGATATTAAGGAGCAATATGAGAATGGGATTGCGTCGTGTGCTTTATTTAAAATGACGCTTGTGCCCGAGGGCAATCCGCCATCTGACAAGGCGGGAATGCTTTGCGAAAAATATATGCTTTTTAAGGAAAGGCTTGCATCTATGGGTCTTTCGTGCGGTATTCTTGTTCAGGCATCGGTTGGACACGGCTGGGTGCTTGGAGAGATGTTTCCGTATCAAACACATGTAAACTTTTGCGACGGAGTGGCAACAAGGGTATGCTGTCCCTGTGACACGGGATTTCAGGACTATATTTACAATGTAATGAAAACGATTGCGTCGTGTCAGCCCGAGCATATTATGATAGATGATGATTTTCGCACGATATGGTACAAGGGCGAGGGCTGTGCGTGTCCTTTGCATATGCAATTGTTTAATGAGCGCGCCGGCACTTCTCTTTCTCGCTCGGAGCTTTGGGAGATTGTAAATGCAAGGGGCGAAAAATACAAGGAATACACGGATATTTATATTCAAACGCAAATGGAGTCACTTGTGCATACTGCCAAGATAATGAGGGCAGGAATTGATGCCGTTGACCCCTCCCTTCCCGCATCATACTGCTGTTGCGGAAACAATGCGGAGTTTGCATATGAGATTGCAAGCGAGCTTGCCGGCGAGGGTAACCCTGTAACCGTGCGCATTAACAACGGAAATTACACACCTGCAGGAGCAAGATTCTTTTCACGCGCGTTTCACCGTGCTTCAACGCAAATTGCGAAGCTTAAGGGTAAGGCAGATGTGCTTCTTGCAGAAACAGACACATGCCCGCAAAACAGATACAGCACTGGGGCAATGTCGCTACACACGCATTACACGGGCTCAATTTTAGAGGGCACTAACGGTGCTAAGCATTGGATAACTCGCCTTGTTACTTATGAGCCCGAAAGCGGTCGTGCTTATCGGCGTGTGCTTGCGAAAAATTTTGGCTTTTACGAGCGTCTTGCCGAGCTACAGCCAACGCTACGGTGGAGAGGGTGTAGGATTTTTGTGCCGTCAACGCCTGACTTTACATACGGTCGTGTAAAGGAGGAATGGGACGGCTGGAGCTACTGTGTGCTTGAAAGGCTTGGACTTCCTATGTATTTTTCAAGTGAAATGGGGGGCATTACCTGTCTTGAGGGTGATGTGGACACGAGATTTTCAGATGCGGAGCTTTTGGAGCTTTTATCTCATCCTGTAATTCTTGCCTCGGACACGGCGAAAAACCTCTGTGAGCGCGGTTTTTCCAAGTATTTAGGCGTTACCGTTGACAGGTGGAACGGAAAAACGCCATACCGTGAAATTCTTGAAAGCGGTGCTATTTTGCCTGTGCAACAAAAGACAATGGCGCTTTATCCTATATCCGATGATGTGGCGGTTAAATCGTATGCTTGCAACAGTAATGATGACACGAATTTTGAAAGGCTATTCCCTGCGGTAACGGTTTACAAAAACGAGCTTGGTGGTAGTGTTGCGGTATTTTGCGGTAGCCCTGTGGCTGAATTTAGGCTTGACACGGCATTTTCGTTCCTTAGCTATTCAAGAAAGCAACAGCTTATAGATATAGCCTCCGAGATGGGCGAGCTACCTGTTTATTATCCTAACGATGAAGAGGTTTATTTCAGATGTGCCGATATGGCTGATGGCCGTGTATTTTGCGCGGTATTCAACATTGGTCTTGACCCTATTGAAAAGCTGGAGCTTGTGTGCGATTTTGAGGCTACGGGCTTTGATAGGTTGATGCCCGACGGGTCGTGCTCTGCGGTTGGCTTTGAGCGCTTTGGGGACAGGTACATTCTTGATATTCCCTGCGCTACGCTTGACCCTGTAGTTTTGTTTATAGAGAAATAATTACAATAGAAATTTTATTTAAGGAGAATTTATTATGACTTTTTTGGAAAGAGCAAGGGAGCTTGTTTCAAAGATGACCATTGAGGAGAAGATGGCGCAAATGAGGTATGATGCGCCTGCTATTGAGCGCCTCGGTGTGCCTGCGTACAACTGGTGGAACGAGTGCTTACACGGTGTTGCCCGTCAAGGCTGTGCTACTGTTTTTCCGCAGGCTATCGGTCTTGCATCAAGCTTTAATACCGAGCTTATGAACGAGGTTGCAACCGCCATTTCAGACGAGGCGAGAGCAAAATATAACGAATTTAAGAAGTTTGGCTCTACTGAGCAATATCAAGGGCTTACCTTCTGGTCGCCTAACATAAACATCTTCAGAGATCCAAGATGGGGTCGCGGTCACGAAACATACGGCGAGGACCCGCTTCTTACAGGCAAGATGGGAGTTGCGTTTATAAAGGGCTTACAGGGTGAAGGCAAGTACAGAAAGCTTGATGCTACAATAAAGCATTATGCTGTTCACAGCGGTCCTGAGAGTGAGCGTCATAGCTTTGATGCGATTGTATCTGATGCCGACCTTTATGAAACTTATCTTAGCGCATTCAAATACTGCATTGACAATGCTGATCCGTCCGCGGTAATGGGCGCTTACAACCGAGTAAACGGTGAAGCGTGCTGTGCCAGCAAGAGACTTCTTGGTGATATTCTCTATGGCGAGCTTGGCTTTAAGGGCTATGTAGTTTCGGACTGCGGTGCGATAAGAGATATTCACGCAGGGCATCACATTACTGACAGTGAGCCTGAGAGCGTTGCGCTTGCGCTAAATAATGGCTGTCAGCTTAACTGTGGCGATGCTTATCTCAGCCTGCACGAGGCTTATGAAATGGACCTTATTACAGAGGAAACGATTACTGAGGCGGTGACAAAGCTGTTTGAGGCGCGCTTCCGCCTTGGAATGTTCGATGACGATTGCGAATATGACAATATTCCCTTTGAGATTGTTGAGTGTGATGAGCATACTGCACTTAATCGCAAGATGGCTCAGGAGAGTATTGTTTTACTTAAAAACAATGGCATTTTGCCTCTTGACAGAAAAAAGTACAAGACTATTGCGGTAATCGGTCCTAACAGTGACAGATTTAGTGTTTTGATAGGTAACTATAACGGAAATCCTTCTAAATATGTTACTCCTCTTCGAGCTATTCAGGAAGAATTTGACGGCAAGGTCATTTTTGCGGCAGGCTGTCATCCGAATGACATCGGCTCGTGCATGTGGAGTGGATATCCATTGCGCGAGGGAATAATTTGCGCGGACAAGGCGGATCTTGTTATTATGTGTATGGGACTGAATCCCGGAATAGAGGGAGAGGAGGGCGACGCATTTAATGGCGATGTGGCGGGTGATAAAAAGGACATTGAGCTTCCCGCGCCACAAAAAAAGCTCTTTGATGAGATTATAAAGCTTGGCAAGCCTACCATTTTTGTAAACATTAGCGGTAGCTGTGTTTCTCTTTGTGAGCAGGACGAAAAATGTGACGCGGTTATTCAATGCTTCTATCCCGGTGCGCAGGGCGGTAATGCGCTTGCCGATATACTTTTCGGTAAGGTTTCACCAAGCGGTCGCTTGCCTGTTACCTTCTATCGTTCGACTGATGACCTTCCGCCATTCAAAGATTACAGTATGAAAAATCGCACATACAAATTCTTTAAGGGGTCGCCTCTTTATCCATTCGGTCACGGTCTTACCTACGGTGACATTTCCGAGAGGTGGATTGACAGTGACACGGTTGAGGTAAGCAACAGGGGCGGAATGGACACGCCTTACTCTGTGCTTAAGTTCAAGAGTGAGCCACATCCCGAGCTTGTTGATTTCAAGAAGATTTTTGTGCGTGTCGGCGAGACGATAACTGTTAAATTTTAAGGAGCTACTATGAAGCAGGTTTTTAATCCTTATATGCCACTTAATGAATATGTGCCCGACGGTGAGCCTCATGTTTTCGGGGACAGGGTGTATGTTTACGGCTCACACGATAAGGAAAACGGCGATGCGTTTTGCATGCTTGACTATGTATGCTACTCCGCGCCCGTTGACGATTTGAAAAATTGGCGGTACGAGGGGGTAATTTACAAAGCGAAGAACGACCCGCTTTACCCAAATTACAGATACATGTTCGCCCCTGACACGGTCAAGGGAAATGATGGGCGGTATTATCTTTTTTACTCGCTTGCTAACCATTATCCCGACTGCTCATACATTTTGAGCGTTGCGGTATGTGACACGCCCTGCGGTGAGTTTAAGTTTCACGGGCATGTTAAAAATCCGCACGGCACTCCGTTTCAAAGCGGTGTAATCTTTGACCCTGCGGTGATAAATGACAACGGAGCTATCCGCCTATACTACGGAATGTGGTGGAATTTCGAGCGTGATTTTGACTACGATGAGGGCATCAAGCATCAAATTTCCACATTTAAAAAGACAAAAGAGGAAATTGAGGGCGCACCAGACGGCGTCATGGGTCCGTTTACCGTTGAGCTATATGATGATATGCTAACGGTTAAGACTATACCAACAAGAATTTTTCCGCGGGATATGCGTGGCACTTCGTTTGAGGGACATGAGTTTTTTGAGGCAAGTTCAATGCGTAAGGTGGGTGAAAAATACTACTTTATCTACTCTACATTTAACGGACACGAGCTTGCATATGCGACAAGCGACTACCCCGACAAGGACTTTACATACGGCGGTGTTATCGTTTCTAATGGGGACATCGGATATAACGGAAGAACCTATGAAAATCAAATAATGAGAACGGGAAATAACCACGGAAGCATTGAGAAAATCAACGGGGAGTGGTACATTTTCTACCACAGGCACACGACAAAAACCGAGCTTTCAAGGCAGGGGTGTGCCGAGAAAATTGAGATTTTGCCAAACGGTTTTATCCCACAGGTGGAAATTACCTCCTGCGGTCTTAATGGCGGTCCTTTGGCGGCACAGGGGGCATATCCTGCAATTATTTGCTGTGCGCTGACTAACGGTGCTATGCGCTACGGTCCTTGTCAGGACAGGCGACTTCCGCACATAATTTGCAGAAATGATGAAAGATTTCTTTGTGAGATTGAAAATGGCTCGCTTTTCGGCTACAAGTATTTTGATTTCAAGGGCAAGACGAAAATTTCAGTCAAGTATCGCTCGGGTGATATTACGCCCTGCGGTGCGCTTGAGGTTTTGACCGACGAAAACGGCGTTGCCCTTGAAAAAATCGAGATTTCTCCGTCTGCCGAGTGGAAAAACAGCGCGTGCTGTATCGATATTTCGGGCAAAAGCGCACTTTATTTCAGATATGTCGGTCAAGGTGCAGTTGATGTGATTGAAGTTTCCTTTAGCTAATAAATTTTAAGACTCGCTAAGCCTTGGCGAGTCTTAGTTTTACTACATAGCGTGTTTATGCAATGATTATTATTAAAATTTACGCGCATATACTCTATTTTTTAAGAAAAGCAACCTAAGGTTTACACTTGTAAATCAAAGTTAGTTTACAAACGGAGCCGAATGTGCTACAATAAGCACATAATACAAGTCGCACAAGGAGCTTACAATGACATTTCCCGAAAAAATCACTTATCTCAGAAAGAAAAAGGGGTGGAGTCAAGAGCAGCTTTCCATAAAGCTTGACATTTCAAGGCAAGCTATATACAAGTGGGAAGCTGGCATATGTCTACCCGAAATAGATAAGCTACGAAAGCTATCAAAAATTTACGGTCTTAGCTGTGATGACCTTTTAAATGATGATATAGATATTACAAGCGCTACCCTTAATATTGAAGCGAATGAAGATGATTTATCAGTAGGTGAAAGAGCTACCGATGGTGATTTAGCCTGCGAGAAAAATCAAGACTCCCCCAAAAAAGAAAGGCAAAGAGGCAATGCACAGGATAAAGGCAGGCTTCTTATAGCTTTTTTAGCGGTTGGCGTGATTTTACTTGCTCTTGTTGTCTTTCTCATTGCTTCCGCATTATCAGATGACAGTGAGTCAGGCTATGAGAGTGGCAGCACGAGTGAAAGCGAGAGTGCGGGGCAAGGAGCCACTCCCCTTCTTGAATTTGATGATTTAGGGGATACATATGCCTTAAAAGCGGTTGTTGGCGGTGGAGCAGTTGAGGTTCCATCTCATTATAACGGAAAGCCTGTTGTTGCGATATACAATGATGCTTTCAAGGGCAACTCTGCAATAACGAGTGTGAGCCTGCCCGAGGGAATTACATCTATTGATAAGGATATGTTTTACGGCTGTACTGCGCTAAGCTATGTCAAGCTTCCGTCAAGCATAAGCTACATAGATGTGTCCGCGTTTAACGAATGTCCTTCTCTTTTGGGTTTTGAGGTTAGTGAGGAAAATCAAGATTTTTCATCCGTTGACGGAATACTATACAACAAGGCTAAAACAAGACTGAAAAAATACCCTGTTGGCAGGAATAACAACGAGGTTAGCGTACCAAACGGAACGCACTACATAGAGGATTTCGCCTTTTACAGATGCTCCTACATAACAAAATGCGTTTTACCTGACGGTGTTGGCGGAGTTGGCGTTTCCGCATTTGAGGGCTGTATAAATTTAAAAAGCATTGACCTTGGGAACAGGGTTGATTTTGTGGGCGGTAAGGCGTTTCTTGAATGCAGGGCGCTTGAGAGCATCGTATTTGAGCATGAGCTATATTCTATTGGAAGCAATGCTTTTGCAAGTTGCACCTCACTCAAGCGAGTTGAGCTTATGTCAAATGTCGGAGAAATTGGATACAGGGCCTTTTACAACTGTAAAGCTCTTGTTGCTTTCACTGCTCACGGCGAGGTCGCAAAGAAGGATAAAAATGCCTTTGAGGGTTGCGACAAGCTAAATAATTTTACAAGTGATGATATTATTGTCAATCCCGGTCAAGAATGCTCACACTCACAAAGACTAACTCACGAGCGAGTTGAGCCGACCTGCGAGAGCTACGGTGAAAGCGCTTATGAGGAGTGCGCGTATTGCGGTCATATGTTTTCATTCCCCGAGATAATTGAAATGCTACCTCACTCCGAAAAAATAATACCAGAAATCCCTGCCACCTGCACGACCGAGGGCGTTACAGAGGTGATATTTTGTGAGGTTTGTCAAACGGAATTAAAAACCTCTGCGCCGATTCCCGCAAAGGGGCACTCCTACTCTGACGGGGTTTGTCTTAGCTGTGGATTTTTAAAGGCTGATGAGTGTCTTGAGCTTGAATTGGTTGGCGAAGCGGACAACGGATATTACAGGGTAATAGGTCTTGGCACGGTAACAGGCGATAAAATCGATATTCCAAGCACCTACAATTCTCTTCCTGTCAAGGAAATCGGAGACGGCGCATTTAGCGGGTGCAAGGCGACAGCTATTACTATCCCTGCGGGAATTGAGAAAATCGGCGCTAATGCTTTCAGATTATCGTTCATTTCAAAAATAGAAATCCCTTCAAGCGTCAAGGTTATAGGAGCTTACGCGTTTTATGATTGCCCTTCGCTTAAGGATGTTTACATAGGCTCAGGCGTTGAAAAAATGGAGTCCTCGGCTTTTCACTCCACGAGCATTGAACGGGTATTTTGTCCCTCTCTTACCGATTGGTGTGAGATTGAATTTGAGGACAAATATGCAAATCCGCTTTATCATTATACAGATGAATTTATAGTGGGCGACAAGGCTCTTACTAATCTCGTTACCGAGGGTATTAAAAAAATACCGAAGCATTGCTTTGCGGGATTTGACAAGCTTGTGACCATTAAAATCAGCGAGGACACAACGGAAATAGGCGACGGGGCTTTTTATCAATGCGTTTCTTTAATATCGGTTGAAATATATGGCGCCGGTAAAACGATTGGCTTTGGCGCATTTACTAACTGCTCATCTATCGCTGTTGTTAATTTCTACGGCACGCTGAAGGAATGGTGCGAAATGACCTTTAAAAGCGAGCAATCAAATCCTGTATATTGCTCCAAAAGCCTGCATTTAAGCAGTGAGCCACTTCAGGTGTTTTACGACACATCAATCACGCAAATAGGAGATTACGCGCTTATAAACTGTGAGGGGCTTAGCGGAATTAACCTTTCAAGCGAAATTACAAAAATCGGCGCAAAGGCATTTTGCGGTTGTGTAAATGTCAGCAAGTTGATTTTCAATTCAAAATCGGTTGAGGATCTTGCTTACGGAAACAACGTCTTCAAAGATGTTGGAAAGGATGTTGGCGGAGTTGAGGTAATAATCGGCAAGGATGCGACAAGGGTGCCGTCATACATGCTTTATTCTAATCCGCAATGGACAAAATCCGTTACATTTGAGGAAGATAGCGCTTGCGCAGTCATTGGCGATTTCGCATTTTATGAGTGCGCAAGAATAAAAAGCATTACGCTTAATAAAAATCTAACTAAGATTGGCAAATACGCATTTTACGGTTGCTATGATGTGTTTGAAATTACTGTCAATTCCCTTGCGCTTGACGACCTTGAAGCGCACAATTACGCCTTTGCGTATGTTGGAACAGGCACTACGGGTGTCACTGTTACAATTAACGACGGAGTTTCAAAATTGCCCTCGTTTATGTTTTATCCGACATCTACGGTTGGCGGAATTTCTCCACACATAAGAACGGTGATTTTTAAGACCGAAAATACGCCTCTTGAAATTGGTGAGGATGCGTTTTACGGCTGTGATAAAATTTCACGGGTTGAGGCAAAAAGCATAAAGGGATATCTTAATATATCATTTGCAGGCGGTCGTACAAACCCGATGATGTATGCGCAAAAGCTATATATAAACGATGATGTATTAACATCGTTGGTTGTTCCCGAGGGGGTAAGCAAGATAAACGACTATGCCTTTTACTACTGCTATCCTCTTACCGAGGCGGTAATTTCAAAGGATGTTTGCTACATTGGAAGGGGTGCGTTTAATCAATGCCGTAGTCTTGATTTTAGCGATGTGACCTTTGAAAATACTGACGGCTGGTATCGCTCGGAGAGTGGTAATGCGGTTTTGTTTGATGTTACGGACAAATCAAATGCGAATGCAACCTTATTCTTCGTTGGCAGTGAAAAGCATTTTTACCGTGTTGATGAGTAATTCTTCATCTTATAAAAGCAAAAAGGATGCTAACGCATCCTTTTTTGTTAGTCATTATCGGGGGTGAAGTGGGGGAAGTAGATTTTGGCGATGATTTTGGCGTTTTGCCATTTTTCTTCTGCGCCTTGCGCCTTCATATAGAGGTTTATCATGTCGTCTTCGGTTAAATCTTTATCTTTTACCACACGATGAACCGTGTATGTTACGCTATTTTCACCGCAAACGAGGGTTACTCTATCCCCTTGGTCCATAAAGCGAATATACGGTGTATCATCAATTACGATTTTGCCAGCCTCGGTGGCTTGTTTATATATTTCTTCACCAACCTCTATTGTATAGTCCTCGGTAATATCCTCGGGGGTGAAGCCTTCGGGGTTGAATTGAAGCTTTAGTGAGGGCATTCCACGACGGCTCTTTTTCCCTCTTGCATCACGGGCGGTATATGAAAAGAGCGCATAATCCATTGAACCGCGATATCCGTGAGCCTCCGCCATAAGTCCGCCGAAGCCTCTTTGAGTATAAAGACGCTTTTTACCGTCGTTTAAAACGGGCACACAGCAAACACTTTCTTGATGGTCATAGCCCGAAAAAGAGTATTTATGCGCTATTATATCATCAATTATTGCTTGGGTTGCGGCATCGGACGCATGTCCTATTTCAACATCGTAGAAGATGTCATCGTAATCAGTCCAGCCTATTACCTTATATTTCATTACGGTATTTCTCTCCTTTTGCTCTTGCTTATACACTGATTTTAACACAATAATTAGCCTGTGTCAATAATATAAAATATAAAAAACTATTGACAAGCCCCCTTTGGTGTGATAAAATACACTCAAAGCGATGAAAAAGAGGAGTAATTTCCCCTCTTCCTCAAAGAGAGCTGTCGATGGTGTGAAGGCGGTAGGTATGGGAAATGAAGGTAGCTTTGGAGCTTCACGGGTGAGCTTAGTAGCCTGTGGCGTTTATCCGCGTTAAGGATTTTGAGTGCGTATCTGTGATACGAATTCAGGTGGTACCGTGCGCTTGCACCCTGATTTTTTCAGGGTGATTTTTTATTTTCATAAATGAAAACAAAGTGCGGAATGCGGAGTTCGGAGTTCGGAGTGATATTCTAACGCCGAAGGCAATTCATGACCGCAGGTCAATTTATGTCACGAAGTGACAGCTTGCCCCAAGGCATTTTGAAACCACTATTTTTTGTTAAATTTATCTTTTAAGGAGATTTTATTATGAAAGAGCTTGCTAAAACCTATTCGCCGAGCGAATTTGAGGAAAGAATTTATCAAAATTGGTGCGAGAAAAAATATTTCACACCTGTAATTGACCGTTCAAAGCCTCACTTCTCAATAGTTATTCCACCGCCAAACATCACGGGTCAGCTCCATATGGGTCACGCCCTTGATAACACGCTTCAGGACATTCTTATTCGTTATAAGAGAATGAATGGCTACTGTACGCTTTGGCTACCCGGAACTGACCACGCATCTATTGCTACCGAGGCAAAGATTGTTGAGGCTATGCGCAAGGAAGGCGTTACCAAGGACGACATCGGCCGTGACGGATTTCTTGAGCGCGCGTGGGCTTGGAAGGAGCAATACGGCGGAAGAATTATTTCTCAGCTTAAGAAGCTTGGCTCATCCTGCGACTGGTCAAGAGAGAGATTTACTATGGATGAGGGCTGTTCTGAGGCGGTTAAGGAGGTCTTTGTCCGTCTTTACAACAAGGGGCTTATTTACCGCGGTGAGAGAATTATAAACTGGTGTCCTCACTGTCTTACATCTATTTCCGACGCTGAGGTTGAGTATGAGGAGCAAAACGGTCATTTCTGGCACATTAAGTATCCTCTTTCCGACGGAAGCGGATATTTGGAGTTTGCTACTACCCGTCCCGAAACAATGCTTGGTGATACGGCGGTTGCGGTAAATCCTAAGGACGAAAGATATACTCACCTTATTGGAAAAACGCTGATTATTCCTCTTGTAAACCGTGAAATTCCTATCATTGCCGATGAATATGTTGAAATGGATTTCGGCACGGGCGTTGTTAAGATTACGCCTGCGCACGACCCTAACGACTTTGAGGTTGGCAGACGCCATAATCTTCCTATTATCAATGTAATGACCGATGATGCCAAGATTACCGAGGACTACCCTGCTTATGCCGGTATGGACCGTTTTGAGGCGCGCAAGGCTATCGTAGCGGACCTTGAAAGGCTCGGATATCTTATCAAGGTTGAGGATTATGCGCACAATGTTGGTACATGCTATCGCTGTGGCACAACCGTTGAGCCAAGAGTTTCGCTTCAATGGTTCGTTGCTATGGAGGAGCTTGCTAAGCCTGCGATTGAGGCTGTACGCACGGGTGAGATTAAGTTCGTTCCCGAGCGATTTGACAAGAACTACTTCCACTGGATGGAGAATATTCGCGACTGGTGTATTTCCCGTCAGCTTTGGTGGGGACACAGAATTCCTGCGTTCTACTGCGATGACTGCGGTGAGATTGCTGTAACGAAGGATGCGACGGCTAAGTGTCCTAAGTGCGGTAAGGAAATGCGTCAGGACCCTGACACGCTTGACACATGGTTTTCAAGTGCGCTTTGGCCCTTCTCCACTCTTGGTTGGCCAAAAAAGACAGAGGACCTTGAATACTTCTATCCTACCAACACTCTTGTAACGGGATATGACATTATCACCTTCTGGGTTTCAAGAATGATTTTCTCGGGACTTGAATATATGGGTGAAAAGCCGTTTGACACGGTGCTTATTCACGGACTTGTTCGTGATGCGCTTGGCAGAAAGATGTCAAAATCTCTTGGAAACGGAATTGACCCGCTTCTTATTATAGAAAAATACGGCGCTGACGCGCTTCGCTTTGCGCTTGCAACAGGTAACTCGCCAGGAAATGATATGCGCTTCTCCGATGAAAAGATTGAGAGTGCGCGTAACTTTGTAAACAAGCTTTGGAATGCGTCAAGATTTGTTATGATGAACATTGACATTGACAAGGTGGAGCTTCCCTCAAGTGACAAGCTTGGAATTGCGGACAAGTGGATTCTTAGCAAGCTCAATGCTCTTATTAAGAATGTTCGCACTCAAATTGAGTCTTATGAGCTTGGCATTGCTCTTGATGAGCTTTACAAGTTCGTTTGGGATGTATTTTGCAGTTGGTACATTGAGCTTTCAAAGCCTGCGTTCATGGCTAAGGGAAGCGAGCAAAATGCGGTTTCTCAAAATGTTATTATTTATGTGCTTGAGAGCATTTTGAAGCTACTTCATCCTTTCATTCCGTTTATTACTGAGGAGATTTACGGATCTCTTCCTCATTTTGAGGACTGCGAGAGCATTATGATTTCCACATATCCCGATGTAAATGATGAATTTGATTTCAGCACTGAGTGCGAGATGATGGAAAAGATAATTTCAGTAATTGATGCGGTAAGAACAAGAAGAAGCGAGATGAATGTTCCGCCATCAAGAAAGGCAAAGATTTTCATCACTACTCCTTACAAAAACGCATTTACTCCTGACACATATGACTTCTTCAAGGCGCTTGCCTCGGCATCTGAGGTTGAGGTTGTTGATGAGTATTCAAGCGAGGGCGCGGTGCAAATCATCACTCACGCAGGAACTGCTTACATTCCTATGGCGGAGATGGTTGACACAGAAAAGGAAAGGGCGCGCCTAAATGCCGAGCTTGAAAAGGTACAGGGCGAGATTGACCGACTTGTTAAAAAGCTTTCCAACAAGGAGTTTGTTAAGAAGGCTCCCGAAAAGGTTGTAAATCTCGAAAAGGAAAAGCTTGCAAGATACGAAAGCACAAAGCAAGGTATTCTTGATGCCTTAAAGGCACTCTGATTTAATAAAAAAATGGCGAAATTTTTCGCCATTTTTTTATTTTTGTATTGATTTTACGGTTCTTTTGTGCTAATATTTCCATATGTTATATTAAACGGTTAATTTACGGAGAATTTTTTATGATTAAGGCTCGCTATTCCAAAAAAGGAATAGTTACTCTTTGCACGATTGCATATTTTGCAAGCTACTTTTCAAGAAAGACCTTTGCTGTGGTAATGGTTGAGATGCTTGAAAAGGGAGCTATTGACCGCGGGGTTGCCGGAATGGTTGGCACTGCTCTTTTCGTTTTTTACGGACTCGGTCAGCTGATAAGCGGTTATCTCGGGGACAAGATTTCACCAAAGTATCTTATGTTTTCGGGACTTATGGTTTCGGCGGTTTGCAACCTTTTACTTCCGCTTTGTGAAAATCAATATTTGATGATTCCTATATGGGCGGTAAACGGATTTGCGCAGGCGCTTTTATGGCCACCGATTGTTCGCATTTTATCGGACAATTTGAGTCACGAAAAATATGTTACGGCTAATCTTATTGTCACCTGCGGTGCGCATGTTTCTACGATAATTCTATACCTATATGCCCCGATATGTATTTCGTTTATGTCGTGGGAGAGCGTATTTTTCACATCTACTGTTTTTTGTGTGGTTGTTGGTGTTATTTTTCTTATTGCAATGTCGTTCATTGTAAGCGGAGAAAAGGAAAAGGCGGAGCTTAACACTCCCGATAACGCTATGAGCAAGGAGCCTCTTTTTGGAGTTTTCAAGCGCTCGGGCGTGCTTATGATTTTCGTTTGCATTATTGCTATGGGCTTTTTGCGTGACGGAATTGAGTCATGGCTACCTACTCTATACAGTGAGGCGTTTGGCAGGGACAGCTCGGAGTCTATTCTCGTTTCCGTGGCGCTTCCTATATTCTCCATAATCAGTCTTTTTGTAGTGAGAATAATTCACAAGGGCAAGGTATTCAACAACGAGGCACGGGGTGCCGGAATTTTATTTGCTATTTCGGTGGTGCTTTGCATTCCGCTTAGCATTTTGATTTCGCTTGAAAGCACTGCATGCAGGATTTTATGCTTGCTTCTTGCGGGGCTTGTATGCGCTTGCATGCACTCATGTAATTTCTTACTGATTTCTTGCGTGCCAGGGCGACTCGCAAAAACGGGCAGGGCTTCAACGGTTGGCGGATTTTGCAACGCATGCACATATATCGGAGCTGCGGGCTCAATGTACGGAATCGCGCTTGTATCAAAGCATCTTGGCTGGAGTGCGACTGTGCTGTTTTGGATAGGAATTTGCGCGCTTGGCGTTATATTCGCTATGCTTGCCTTTAAGAAATACACGAAATTTTTAAACGAATAAAGCAGGTGCTAAAAGCGCCTGCTTTTTGCTACAAAAAAGCAAGAGGTATACCCTCTTGCTTTCTGTTATTTTGTTTTAAGGATTTTTTCAATGCTTGAAAGCTTTACGCAAAGGGTGAAAAGCTCTGCCGCGGTGATAAGGTCGGAAATTGGTGGGTATGAAGGAGCGATACGGATATTGCTATCGTGTGGGTCCTTTCCGTATGGATAGGTTGCGCCTGCTCCTGTCATTTCAACGCCTGCCTTTTTACATCTTGCAACGATGTCCTTAGCGCATCCGTCAAGGGAATCAAAGGAAATGAAGTAGCCACCCTTGGGCTTTGTCCATTCGCCTATTCCAAGACCGCCAAGCTCTCTTTCAAGAATTTCAAGCACCGCCTCAAATTTCGGGCGAAGAATATCGGCGTGAAGGCGCATATGCTCCTTTATTCCGTCAATATTCTTGAAGTATCTTACATGACGAAGCTGATTTACCTTATCGTGTCCGATTGTTTGAATGCTAAGCTGTTTCTTAATATCCTGAAGGTTATTAAGAGATGATGCAAGAACGCTGACTCCCGAGCCCGGGAAGCTGATTTTTGAGGTTGAGGCAAACTTATAAACCATATCGGGGTTGCCTGCCTTTTTGCACGCTTCAAGAATTTCTTCAAGTTGGTCTTGGTCATCATCGTAGAGGTGATGAACAGTATATGCGTTATCCCAGTAAATTCTAAAGTCCTTCGCCTTTGGCTTAAGTGATGCAAAGCGCTTTACCGTTTCGGCGGAGTATGAATAGCCCTGCGGGTTAGAATACTTTGGCACGCACCAAATTCCCTTAATGCTTTCATCCTTGGAAACGAGGTCCTCAACCATATCCATATCGGGGCCGTCTTTGGTCATTGGAACATTTATCATTTCAATGCCGAAGTATTCGGTGATTTTAAAGTGCCTGTCATAACCGGGGACAGGGCAAAGGAATTTCACCTTATCAAGCTTGCACCATGGGGTTGAACCCATAACTCCGTGAGTCATTGAGCGAGCAATGGTATCATACATTACATTGAGGCTTGAGTTACCGTAGATAATGACATTATCCACGCCAACCTCCATCATATCGGCAAGAAGCACCTTTGCCTCATGCACGCCATCAAGAACGCCATAGTTACGGCAATCAGTCCCGTCCTCACAGGTGAGATCATCATCGCTACTAAGCACATCCATCATGCCCATTGAGAGGTTAAGCTGTTCAACGCACGGTTTTCCTCTTGCCATATTGAGCTTCAGGTCCTTAGCCTGATATTCCTTGTATTTTGAGGTAAGCTCCGCCTTCAGGCTAAGAAGCTCCTCTTTAGTAAGTTCTATATATTTTTTCATAATTTCTCCTTAAAGGATATTAGAATTCTGCGCTACCTGTTGTTCTTGGATAGGACTCAACATCTCTAATATTAGAAACGCCTGTGATATACATAATGAGTCGCTCGAAGCCAAGGCCGAAGCCTGCGTGCTTTGTTCCGCCATACTTTCTAAGCTCAAGGTACCACCAGTAGTCCTCTTCATTAAGGTGGAATTTCTCCATTGCCTTAAGCAGCATATCAAGTCTTTCCTCACGCTGAGAGCCACCGATAAGCTCACCAACGCCCGGTACGAGCATATCCATTGCGGCAACGGTCTTACCGTCATCGTTCAGACGCATATAGAACGCCTTAATGTCGGCGGGATAATCGGTTACGAATACGGGCTTACCAAACACCTTTTCGGTGAGGTATCTTTCATGCTCGGTTTGCATATCTATTCCCCATTCAACGGGATAGTCAAACTTCTCACCGCTGTTTTTGAGAATTTCAATAGCCTCGGTATAGGTTACATGGCCGAACTCGTTATCAAGAAGGTTTGTAAGCCTTTCAACGAGGGTTGTGTCAACGAATTTATTGAAAAATTCAATCTCTGCCGGGCAGTTGTCCATTACATATTTTACAACGAACTTGATCATATCCTCTGCAAGACGCATATCATCGTTAAGGTCGGCAAAGGCGATTTCGGGCTCCATCATCCAAAACTCTGCGGCGTGACGGGCGGTGTTTGACCTCTCGGCTCTAAAGGTAGGACCGAAGGTATAAACATTTGCAAATGCCATTGCGTAGGTTTCGGCGCTGAGCTGACCCGATACGGTGAGATTTACGCTCTTACCGAAGAAGTCCTTGGAATAATCAACCTTACCGTCCTCGGTGCGAGGGAGATTTTCCATATCAAGGGTGGTCAAGCGGAACATTTCGCCTGCGCCCTCACAGTCGGAGCCTGTGATTATCGGTGTATGAACATAGATGAAGTTTCTTTCGTTAAAGAACTTATGAATTGCAAAGGCGGCAACAGAGCGAACTCTGAACACTGCGCTGAAAAGATTGGTCCTTGGGCGAAGGTGAGCGATTGTCCTTAGGTATTCAAGGCTATGTCTTTTCTTTTGAAGCGGATATTCGGGAGCTGACGCGCCCTCAACCTCAATGCTCCTTGCCTTTATTTCAAATGGCTGCTTTGCCTCGGGAGTGAGAACCAAAACGCCCTTTACCACAAGCGCGCATCCAACATTTTGCTTTGCGATTTCCTTATAATTTTCAAGGAATGCCTCCTCAAAAACGATCTGAAGGCTTGTATGATAGCTTCCGTCATTAAGCTCAATAAAGCCAAAGGCATTGCTTGCCCTTATCGTTCTTGCCCAGCCACATACGGTAATTTCCTTATCGGCAAAGGTGCTTGGTGACGCAAAAATTTCCTTGACAGTTATTCTTTCCATTTTTTCATCCTCTTTTGCATAATGATTAGTGCTTTAAAAATATTTCATTATATTTTATCACTAATATTATAATTATTCAATAGTTTTTTGTTATCTTTTTAAGAAATTTGTGATTTTTTAGGGTTTAGTCCTGCGGTGGGGGTGTGCCCTTCCAAAAATCGGTTACCTCTTTGAGAAGGTCGTTAGCATTTGTAAGGAGCTTCAGATGCGACCAGTGCTCGGGCATTAGCTCACGGTATTCGAGGGTGGCAAAGCGGTCGTCAATTAAAACGACGACTCCCCTTTCCTCCTCGCTACGGATAACACGGCCCGCGGCTTGAAGAACCTTTATCATTCCCGGATAGGTATAGGCGTAGGCGTATCCATTTTCGCGGGTTTTATCAAAGTATTCCTTGACGATATTAAGCTCGGTGCTTATTGTAGGCAAGCCAACGCCGACAATGATTGCACCGATCAGCCTTTCTCCGCGAAGGTCAATACCCTCGGAAAAGCTACCGCCAAGAACGCAAAAGCCGACAAGAGTGCCTTCCTTTTTAGCATCAAAGGAGTCGAGAAATTCCTTTTTGGCATTTTCCGACATGCTTCGGCTTTGGGCGGTTATATTTATTTTCGGATAGCGCTTCTCAAACACCTCCTTAACCTCGCTAAGGTAAGCGTATGACGGGAAGTAAACGATATAGTTACCCTGCTTGCCCGCTATTGTCGCTCTTATTACATTTGCGACATTTGAGGCACTGCTTTGCCTGTCCTCATATCTTGTGCTAAGGTTGCTTATGCCGAGAAGGCAGAGGTTTTCCCTCTCAAACGGCGAGGGGAGTGTCAATGCTTCGGTCTTTTCACAGCCCAAGATATCGGCAAAGTAGTCCGGTGGGGTAAGAGTTGCAGAGAAAAGCGCGGTTGATGTGCCCTTTTTCATTGAAATATCAAGCAATTTAGACACATCAAGGCACAAAATGCGTAGCTTGACGCTGTCGTCTACTGCCTCGATATACATCGTAAAGCGCTTATCAAAGATGTCGCACACCTTTATCATATGCTTGACATCGTAATATGCGTCCATTAAATCATCATCGTTGATGTTATTATTAAAGAGCTTTTCACAGCCCTTCAAGAGCTCTCTAAATTCATCGGTTATATTATCGGGGAGCTGAGAGGTGATATAGAAGCCGTAGAAGTGACCCTCATGCTCTCTTTTTTCAGTCATTGCAAGCTCATAAAACTCATCAAATTTCGCAAGCACACTATCAATTCGTGCGGATATGTGTCTGTTATTTGGGAATTTTGCCTGTAATTTTTTAAACATAGAGCGCTCGAGCGTTGCGGAGTACATTTCCCTTGCTCTATCGGGAAGGTTATGCGCCTCGTCTATTAAAAATACATATTTTGCGTCGGGTGCGGTAAAATATCTTCTAAGGTAGACCTGAAGGTCAAAAAGATAGTTATAATCGCACACGACAAGCTCACACCATTCTGAAAGCTCGAGTGAAAGCTCATATGCGCAAACGGAATATTTCTTCGCTACTGCCTCAATAATATCGCTTGTATATGTGCGGTAATTTTCCAAAAGCTCAATGAGCGCGACATTTATTTTATCGTAAAATGCAGGGGTACGCTCACAATACTTAGGCTCACACCTCCTATGCTCTCCCGGCTTGAAGCTCGTACAGCATTTCTCCTTTGAGGTGATAAGGATTGAGCGAAAATCGGGCAGGCTTTCTCTCATAATCTCTACTGCGTTCAGCGCGGAGTAGGCAGTGGTTGCCTTGCCTGTGAAGTAGAAGATTTTGTCCGCATAGCCCTCGCCTATTGATTTTAGCGCGGGATAGAGAGATGCCATCGTTTTTCCTGTTCCCGTGGGGGCTTGAACCATTAGTCTTTTCTTGGACCTTATGGCTCTGAAGAATTCAAGGACAAATTCCTTTTGTCCCTCGCGCACTCCGCCCTTGAAGGGGAATTTCAGGTCGGCAAGCTGTTTTACGCATTTTCCCGAGCGACTGTAAAGAATGTTCATAAAGGGAACGAACATTTCAACGATTGATTTGAAGCGCATTTCCGCTTCCTTAAACGACAGGGTTTGCGCAAAGGTACGAGATTCCTCTCCGCCCTCCTCAATAAAGGTCAGGCGCGCGTCCATTTGAGATCCGCCAAGGCTACGCATTGCTATATATGCGGTGGCAACGGTTGATTCTATTGATATTTCAAGCTCGCCATTTTGGATAAAGTCAAGCTCATAGGGCACAGTATGAATTTTTTCTATTGCATAGACTCCGTTTTCGTCCTGCAAAATACCCTCGGGATAGGTATATACAACAAGGGTAATTCCGTCATACATTTCGGTAAAGCACAAGGCATCGGCAATATTTGGCTTCGTTGTCTTCATTACATGCGAAACGATTGCTCCGCCATATTTGTTTCCGCGCCTGTAATCACGGCTATTTATATCTCCGCCACGCAAAACATAGGCGCAAAGATCGTATGCGCTAACATAAACTGCGTGCCTTGATGAATCATATACAGCGCTCATACCCTTCTCCCTTCTTAAATTTATGTATCTTCACTTACGGTAACGGGCGTAAATGAATGGTTATATTCTTATTTTAATTATCAGTTGACAATTTGATTTTTTTGTAGTATACTTTAATTGAATTTCTTAAAGAGGTGATTTTTAATGGTTTTAAATCAAAAGCAAGCTACACTTGCATATAGATGTCCGAGCTGTGGCGGTGTTACCACAAGCATGGTCGGCGCGTTTTCACTTAGCGGAAGCCTATTCAAGCTAAAATGCCCCTGCAAGGGAAGCGATATGAGCGTTGAAAAGCTACCCGACGGAAGGATGCGTCTTGAGGTGCCCTGCCTTGTGTGCGCTACAAAGCACAGTCATGTTATTTCAAGCTCGGTTTTCTTTAACAGTGATATTTTTGTAATTCCCTGCTCACTTTCGGGTGTTGACATTTGCTTTATCGGCAAGGAGGACAAGGTAAGCGATGCCATTGAGGCATCAAACGCCGAGCTACTCAGCATGCTTGGCGAAAACGAGCTTGCCGAGCTTCAAAACCGCGAAAAGGACAGAGAGGATTTATGCGACCCGCAGGTGGTTGACATTATCCGCTTTGTTATAAGCGATTTGAATGATGAGGGCAAGATTTACTGCGAATGTGAGGAAAAGGGCGACTACTGCTGTGACATTTATGATGACCACATTACTGTAAGATGCTCAAAATGCGAGGCGAGCGCCGATATTCCGACTAACAGCACGATGTTTGCGCACGATTTTCTTGAAGCGGACAAGCTTGTGCTTAAATAATCCTAAAAAACAGGTAGCAAACGACAGGAAACGACATAGTATGAGAGTAGAGGATATTTCCTCAATTCAGAAAAGGCAAGGTATTACTATGAATAACTGTTTATGCGGTCTTTTTGACAACGAGGTGCTTTGGCTCATTATCATTGCGATAATCGTGCTTAACTGCTGTTGTGGCGGTTGTGGCAGATAAGCTCCCCGCTTACAAGGAGCTTACAGCCACTAATCATTCCCCGCGGAATGATTACGCAAAATTTACTTTTAAAACACCCACAAGATAACTTGTGGGTGCTTTTTTATTTGTGAATTATTCCTCGTCGGTGCCTTCGGTAGACTCTTCACTTACTACCTCGGTTGTAAGATCCTCGGGAGAAAACTCCTCGGCATCCTCAGCCTTTGGTGCTTCGGGAAGAAGGGCTCTTATTGAAAGGCTAACCTTTTGCTTTTCATCGTCAATACCAACGATCTTAGCCTCAACTACATCGTCCTTCTTGAGAATGTCCTCAACCTTTTCAATCTTCTTATCAGCGATTTGGCTGATGTGGATAAGTCCGTCAACGCCTGAAATGATTTCAGCGAATGCGCCATAGCTTGCAAGGCTTACAATCTTAACGCTTACAACATCGCCGTCGGCATATTGAGCCTTGAAGATGTTCCATGGGTTATCCTCCTCGGTCTTATAGCCGAGAGAAATTCTCTTTGTTTCCTTATCAAAGGATTTTACAAATACATTGATAACATCGCCAACATTTACAACCTCGGAAGGATGCTTAATCTTCTTCCATGAAAGCTCGGTGATATGTACAAGTCCGTCAACTGCGCCAAGATCAACAAACGCGCCGTACTTTGTTACACTCTTAACCGGTCCTTGGAAGGACTTGCCCTCCTCAAGGCTTGCCCAGAATTCGTCCTGAGCCTGCTTTCTTTCAGCCTTCAAAACCTCCTTGATTGAGCCGATTGCGCGACGCTTGTCCGCCTTAATCTCTACAATCTTAAGCTTTTGAGTTGTCTTTACGAGAGTTGAAAGTGAGCCGTCCTTAGAAACACCACTCATAGATGCAGGAACGAATACATCAACACCGTCAACAACAGCAATAACGCCACTCTTAACTTCTCTGGATATTACTGCCTCAACAACATCGCCGTTTGCTTGATATTCAACGATTTTATCCCAGTTCTTGATGTCGTCAACCGCTTTCTTAGAAAGGGTGATTTCGCCATCCTTGTCGCTTGTGGTGAGAACCTTTGCTTCAATCTCGTCACCGATCTTGAAAAGGTCATTCAGGTTCACATCGCTATCGGATGTAATCTCGTCGCGTTTGATGCTACCAGTTTGCTTTACACCCAAATCAAGACATATCTCGTTTTCCGAGATAGACATAACAATACCCTTGACAACTGCTCCTTTATATATTCTTGGTCTTTCTTTTTCGCTTGCTTCAAAAAGCTCAGCGAAGTTTTCCATGATTTCCGTCATAGTTTTTTTTACCTCCTGTATTATACTATCCGGAGTTGAGGCTCCGGCAGTTATTCCTATTTTATTTATTTTTCCCTCTTCGTAGAGTGCCGATATTTTATCGATGGGAAGGTCATGCTTGGTTTGTATCCAATAAACATTATCGGACTGCGCCCTGCATATCTGGTATAGCTTTGATGTATTTGAGCTATCCCTTCCGCCGATGACAATCATAAGGTCGCTTTCCTGACTTAATTTTTCCGCCTCAGCCTGTCTTTCCTCGGTCACATTACATATTGTATCAAAAATTTTTGCATTTGTACAGTATTTTTTGATAATTTCTTGACATTTTTTCCATTCCGAGAGCTTTTGTGTCGTTTGAGCAACCATTACGACCGATTTTTCGGTGTAATTTCCGCTTTTCAGGTGATTTTCAAGCTCATCGGCGCTGGCAAAGATATGATCCTCGCCCTCAATATAGCTTTTTATGGAGAGAACCTCGGGGTGGTCCTTTTGTCCTATTACGAAAATTACACTTCCCTTGCCTGATTCCTCTTTCGCGATTTTGTGTATTTTCTTAACATACGGACAAGTGCTATCGACAATCTTAAAATTGCTACACGCTTTGGCATACGCCTCGAGCGTTTTTTGTGTTTCCTTTTCAATTCCGTGTGTCCTCGTTATAAGAGTTACTAAGGCGCCGTTTTTCGCCTTTTCGTAAAGAGCCTCGATATCCTTGCTTGTGACCTCTTTTACGCCGTTTTTGGCAAGATGCTCGCTATACTGCTCATTGTGAATAAGCTTGCCAAGAGTGCAAATAAGGGTATTTTCTCCCTTTTGGGATATGAGCGCCTCGGCATTATCCGTTGCACGCCTAACACCGAAGCAAAAGCCTGCGAAGGCACTAAGCGTAATCATTTCCGCTTATCCTCCCATTCCTCGCCAAGGGTGCAGACCTTATCAAAGGCGTACTCGGAGATTTTCTTGTATTTTTCCTTGCCCGTAAGCTCCGGAAATGCGATTTCCTCGGGTGGGATATAATCACCGATGATTACGGTATTGCGACGGAAGAACTTGAGCTTGCCCGATTTATTCTTTATGAACACGGGGATAATTCCAACGCCTGCACGGCTTGCAATCATTCCGACTCCGTCCTTAACCTCGGTTTCTCTTGGGTTTACATACGGCATACGGGTGCCCTGTGGGAAAATTCCAACGCACTCTCCGTTTTTCAGCATTGATATTGTTTGCTTAATCGCATGCACATCTCCGCGCTTGCGGTCAACGGGGAACGCGCCCATTGACTTTGCGAACCAGTTCAGCACGGGAACGCTGAATATTTCCTTCTTCGCCATATAGCGAATTTGATTTTTCATAGCTATTGCTATCGCTACAACATCCATAAGCGCGGTATGGTTAGCGACTACGATAAACGGCTTATCAAAAACCTCTTTTTCACGATTTACCGGCTTCACTCTCAAAAGGAGCTTGAAAAGTCCGCCAAAAATCGCCTTCATCACCTTATAAAAGCGATTTAGCTTCTTTTTAGGTTTTTTTTTAGTTTTTTCCTCAATAATTTCAATAACTCTATTGACGGTTTGCTCTGCGTCAAGCTCGGAGTTATCAAGGAAGATTGCGTCCTCGGCAGGGACTGCGGGAGCGACCTTTCTTGTAGAATCGTTATTATCTCTTTCCTTTATGTCCTTAAGAACGCTATCAAGAGTACAGCTCTCGCCCTTTTCGATAAGCTCCTTATATCTTCTCTGCGCCCTTGCCTCGGCAGAGGCTACGAGGAAGATTTTAACCTCAGCATCGGGAAGAATTACCGTACCGATGTCACGACCGTCCATAATAACGCTGTTTTCTCTCGCTATTTTGCGTTGGGTTTCAAGAAGGAATGACCTAACCTCGGGAATTGCCGACACGGCTGACGCGTACATTGCGATTTCGCCCGTGCGGATAAGACCGCTTACATCCTCGCCGTTCAGAATAACGCTTTGTATATTATTCTGGAAAACGAGGTCAAGCTTTATTTCATCAAGCATTGGAATGATTTTTTCACTATCATCCTTGCTAACGCCCTTTCTTTGAACATAGAGTCCTATTGAGCGATAAAGCGCGCCTGTATCTACATAAACTATACCAAGTCTTTTTGCGACTGCCTTAGCTACTGTGCTTTTACCTGCACCGCTTGGTCCGTCAAGTGCTATTTTCATAGGTTAACTCCTTTTTTAAGAATTTGGGGAATTAAAATCAGTCATCCCATGCGCTATGCGTGCCTGCAAGCGCGCCTGTGGAGAATGCGATTTGCAAATTATAACCGCCTGTATATGCGTGAGTGTCTATAATTTCGCCTGCGAAGTAAAGTCCCTTTATCTTCTTTGACTGCATTGTTGAGGGATTGATTTCCACGGTGCTAATACCGCCACAGGTAATAATTGCCTCGCTGATTGGGCGGAAGCCCTTTATTTCAAAATCAAGTCCTTTAAGAAGTGACACAAGCCCCTTTCTCATTTCCTTAGTGATTTCGTTTATCTTTGTGCTTCCGTTTATTCCGCTACGCCTTACGATATAGGGGATAATTTTAGAGGGCAGAAGTGCGCCTAAGGAATTTTGAAAATCCTTATTTTGTTGCTTTGAAAAATCGGATAGGATACGCTTATCAAGTTCTTTTTCATCAAGTGCGGGCTTAAAGTCAATTATTGCCTTATACTTTCCCTTTTTCATGCCGAGCATATGAGATGAAGCCGAAAGGACAAGAGGTCCTGTGAGCCCAAAGTGGGTAAACATCATCTCTCCAAGCTCGGAATACACGCTTTTACCTGTTTCCGTATTTACGACGGTCAAGGTGACATTTTTAAGAGAAAGCCCCATTATTTCGGCAAGCGGTTCGGTAGTTTCAACGGGAACAAGTGAGGGAGTAAGCTCGGTAACTGTAATGCCAAGAGGCTTTACCATTTTAAATCCGTCGCCATCGCTACCTGTCCTTGGATATGAAATTCCGCCCGTTGCGAGAATTACCGCATCAAATTCGTACTCGCCGACTGCGGTTTTGAGTCCGCAAGCCCTTTCGCCTTCGGTGACAATGGACAGCACCCTTTCCCTTTTTAAGACACAGCCTGCATCGCGCATTGCCCTTTCAAGCGCGCGAACGATATCGTGTGCATCATCGGATACGGGGAAAACACGCCTGCCACGCTCGGTCTTAAGAGCGACTCCAAGATTTTCAAAGAACGCCTTTGTGTCCTGCGTATTGAAATTATTTATAGATGCGTAGAGAAATTTTGGATTGGCTACGACATTTTTCAAAAATTCGGCATTATCACAGTCGTTTGTAACATTGCATCTGCCCTTGCCTGTTATGGCGAGCTTGCGTCCGACGCTTTGATTTTTCTCAAATACGGTGACTAACGCGCCATTATATGCCGAGTAAATTGCCGACATCATTCCCGCAGGTCCTGCGCCGATTACAGCAACTCTTTTTTGCTTGAAGCCGTCCATATTCTCCTCCTTATACAACATCTTTTATATTATAGCACACAAATGCGCGCTTGTCAATAATTTAATTATTACAATATAATTTAAAGTAGGATTTTTTACGGCGTTCAAAAAAAACAGGCGAAATTTCGCCTGCCTTAGTTAGAGTAGCCCTCTTTGCTTTTTGTATTCGATAAACTGCTCGTATGTTCCGCTGTAATCAATTATTCCGTCCTCACAAAGCTCAATAATTCTGTTAGCCACTGTATTTACCATTTCGTAGTCGTGAGAGGTGAAGATTATATTGCCCTTGAAGTCGGCAAGTCCGTTATTTACCGCGGTGATGCTTTCAAGGTCAAGATGGTCGGTAGGCTGGTCAAGGAGTAGGAAGTTTGAGCCGAAGAGCATCATTCGCGAAAACATACATCTTGCCTTTTCGCCTCCTGAGAGGACATTTACCTCCTTGAAAATACTATCTCCCGAGAAAAGCATTCTTCCGAGGAAGCCACGGAGGTAGCTTTCGGTTTGGTCCTTGGAGTATCTGCGCATCCAGTCAAGAATACTATCGTGACAGCCCTCGAAGAATGAGGTGTTATCGTGTGGGAAATATGATTTTGAGATGCTTACGCCCCATTTGAAGCTTCCGCTACTTGGCTCGTCCTCCTCCATAAGAATATTAAGAAGGGCGGTTACTGCCATTTCGTTACCCACAACTGCAATCTTATCTCCCTTAAGCACTGTAAAGGAAACATTCTTAAAGAGCGACACATCACCCTGTGTCTTAGAAAGCTCCTTAACAGTCAAGATATCCTTTCCTGCCTCTCTGTCCATATCAAAGCCGATAAACGGATATCTTCTGCTTGAGGCGGGAAGCTCCTCTATTGAAAGCTTATCGAGAAGCTTTCTTCTTGAGGTTGCCTGTCTTGATTTCGATTTGTTTGCGCTAAAGCGGGAAATGAAGCTTTGAAGCTCCTTAATCTTTTCCTCGTTCTTTTTATTTTGTTGCTTTATCATTCTTTGGATAAGCTGGCTTGATTCGTACCAAAACTCGTAGTTACCTACATACATCTTGATGCCTGTGAAGTCAATATCAACGATATTTGTGCATACATCGTTTAGGAAGTGACGGTCATGAGATACAACAAGGACTGTGCCGAAATAATCGCTAAGGAAGTCCTCAAGCCATGTGATTGCGTCTATGTCAAGACCGTTTGTTGGCTCATCAAGAAGAATGATATCGGGGTTGCCGAAAAGGGCTTGCGCAAGAAGGATTTTTACCTTTTCGCTCTCCTTAAGGGTTGACATTTGGTCATAAAGAATATCCTCGCTAAGTCCGAGTCCTTGAATGAGCTTTGAAGCCTCGCTTTCCGCCTCCCAGCCATTCATCTCCGCAAACTCCGCCTCAAGCTCAGACGCTCTGATTCCGTCCTCGTCGGTAAAATCCTCCTTGGCGTAGAGTGCGTCCTTTTCCTTCATTATGGCGTAAAGCCTTTCGTTTCCTTGGATTACTGTATCAAGGACCGAGTATTCGTCAAAGGCGAAGTGGTTTTGCTTCAGAACTGACATTCTTACAGTGTCGGGGATTGAAACATCGCCCTTGCTTGGCTCAAGTTCTCCGCAAAGGATACGAAGGAATGTACTCTTTCCTGCTCCGTTTGCACCGATTACGCCATAGCAGTTGCCCGGGGTGAATTTGAGATTTACATCCTTAAACAGCACCTGTCCGCCGAAGTTGAAGGTTAAGTTATTTACTGTTATCATTTTTTGCTCCTAATTCAAGTATTTTTTCAAGGACACGAGCGCTGTTATTCCTATCACGGTATGTGAAAAATTCATTTACCCTGTCAAGGTAAGCTTTTTCGCTCTTGCATCCGTTTTCGATACATTGTATCACACTCTCTACTGCTCCGTCAAGGGTTAGAACAACTTTTCCGAAGCCATTTTTACCGTAATCAAAATATCCCTTGGAGTAGGTGTGCGCCCCACTGAAGAATTTATCACTATCAAATTGCGCGTAAATTATCGGCTTTCCAAGGTATGCAAAGTCAAAGACTGCTGAGGAATAATCCGTGAGCATGAGTGCGGATTTTTTGTAGATTTCGGTGTAATTTGGATTTCTTTCTATCAAAATCAGCGGTGATGTATCAATAAAATTGCATATTTCGGGCATATTGGGGTGTGGGACAAAAAGGATTTTATATCCGTGATTTTCAAGAGCAGATAAAAGCCTCTCATCCTTTAAAAGGCTTGTCCAAAATTGGACATACTCACTGCCCTGGATATCCTCGCCGTTTCGCCATTTTCCCGTTGAAGGATCTATTCTGCCTGTCAGATATCTGCGCCATGTAGGGCATACGGTAATGATTTTTTCGCTGTCATTTTCAAGCTTATCAAATCTTGGAAGTCCTGTTTGCCACACACGCTCCTTAGTGTAGTGATATTTTTCGTTATTTATGATTGACTGTGCCTCGGCTCTTGCAGAGGTTACAAAGCCTGCAATGTTTTTGTTATACCGATTTAGCCAAGCGCTAAGGTCATCCTTTATTACTCCGTGCTGAAGGAAGATGAATTTCTTTTGGTTTAAGATGTCCTTATAGGGCTTGCCATAGTAATCAAATGGGTCGGTAACAAAGTCCTCGCCCTGTGATGAAATGATAAAATCCGCACACAGGTGTAGTATTTTGTATTTAAGGGAGGCGCGATTTACCACCTTTCCCTGCTTTTTAAGCCTATTGTAGTCGCTACCCCTTCTTATCGCAAAGCGGTAGTCGGATTGCTTGAATTTGATTTTATTAAGATGCTCAAAAAACGCCTCACCGTTATCTCCTGCGCTTGAGAGGCGGTCGGAGATAATCCACAGGGGCTTTTTATGGAGCTTTTTATAAATTCTTGCAAGAATCCTTGCAAGAACTGCCTTTCTTTCTGCAAAGGCATTTGACCTCCAAAGCTCCTTTTCAAACACATGATGGCACTTTTTTAGCTTTTTCTTAGTTGATTTTTCAAAAATGAGCGCGTTTTGCTCATGAGTTATGATATAATTTCCCTGTCCTGTAAAGGCTGATGAATAATCGGCAAGCGGGAAATGCTTACCAAAGGTAAGGGTATTGCAAAGCGTTAATTTTTCCTCGCGCTCAAAGCCGAAATATACTGTTGCATGCTCGCCAAGAGATGCGTGAGGTATTTTAAATTCAAGGATATATGATGTCACGATTTCCTTGCCGAGAAATGCGCTTTTTCGCTCCTTCTTCGGTGGTGATGAGTAGATTTTTTCACCGTTTACGAAAATAACGCCTCTATCTATTTCCCCTGCCCCTGCGGGCACAAGAGTACGACATGAAATTGTTGTTTCAGCGCTTGATGTGTCTATAAATTCAAGTTTATATACATATTCACTCGGGTCAATCGCCTCGCTATTTTTATTTTTTGCGATAAGCAGGTGGTGCTTTTGCGACTCGGACAGATTTGGAGCGTTCCTTATCACGCTACCATCAAGCCTCGATATTATTTCGTAGAACCTTTCAAAGAACTCACAAAGCTCCTCATCGCTTAGTCCCTCGGGTCTTTTGGCGTGAGCCATTTTCCAAGAGAGGTCGTACATTATTGCGTTTTGGACAAAGCTTGGGATTTCGCCATATTTCTTTACTGCGTAGTCTGCGACCGAGTAAAAATATTCATCAAGGTGGGGGGTATACCATTCCTTTTTGTCCGGTGCGTTGGTAATAAGGGACACAGTATGCTTTCTATACTCATATCGCGCGCCCGGCACAAGTCCGAGATATGGAAAATCTATCAATACGCGCAAAAGCGCCTCCGCATCCTCCGAGGTTGCAAGTGGCTTGAAGTGCATATCCTTGGCTATCTCGCTTTTTATAAGGCTTGAGGTGATATGAAGCTGAAAATCGCCCGTTTCTCTTAGGCTTATCACCCTTGCGCCTGACTTGAATTTTTCGTTTAGTGGATGCTCTCCCTGTGTTGAGCCAAAGAAGTAGATTGGGAAGGACACGACGCTTGTTTTATCGTAATTATTCTCAAAAAATTCGTAGGCTTGGGCATAGGTGGTGGGGCTTATCTTATCATCGGGGTCTAAAAATGCGGTATATTTGCCCTCTATGTGCTTTAGCGCCTCGTTTCTTGCGCTTGAAACACCGCCGTTTTCTTTATTTACAAGAATAATGCTTGGATATTTTTCAGCGTAGGCTTTAGCAATTTCTGCGCTATTATCGGTTGAGCCATCGTTGACTATTATGAGCTGAATATGCTCTATGCCGACGGTTTGGGCAATAACGCTCTCTATCGCCTCTTTTATATACAAGGCGGAATTGTATACGGGCATTATTACGGATATTTTATATTTATACATAAATTCCTCCTTGCTTGCTTTATCATTTATCATTCTTTTTTGCTAAAAAGAAAAAGAACCAAAAAAGCTAATATGAAAATTGAAAGTCTTTTGCCTGTCACTCTAAGTTATTATTTTATCATATTTATTATGTAATGTCAAGTAAGAGAAAAAAGCCGACATTTGTCAGCTTTTTAAATCAAGTATTTAATTATTAGCTCTACTACAAGTACGGCTCCGCAGGCACTGGCGGCAACGGTGAGCAGGCTACGGTTGAAATAGGATAGCACAAGGGCTACCGCAAATCCGCATATTGCGCTTACAAGATATGATGTAGAATAGAATATTGCGGGAATTGTCATAACTGACAAAACCGCGTACGGTACATAGTAAAGGAACGAGCGAATAAAGGTATTTTTGATTTTTTTGCGCACGAGCACCATTGGGAGCATACGCACAAGGTAGGTAACTCCTGCCATTACGAGTAGGTAGAGGAAAAATTCAGCCGGCTTAACCATCGATTTCTACCTCCTGCTCTTTTTCGGGTGGGAGTGGGAATATAAGTGCGAATATTATGCTCGTAATTACGGTACATATAATTATCACAAATCCGCTTGATATATTTTCCTTAAGGATAGGAACATAGCTAAAGATACAGCTAAGTGCTATTGCGACAAGTGAGCAAAGAAGCACGGGGCGCTCCTTCCTTGCGACAGGGGTAACGATTGCCACGAACATTGCGTAAATTGCAATACCGAGGGCGGAAATTACGATAGAGGGTAAAATGTTTCCTGCAATAGCGCCAAGGAGTGTGCCGAATGACCAACCGAGGAAGGGGGTAAGGGTAATTCCGTACATATACCTTCTGCCGAGCTCCATTCCCTTTGATGATGATACGGCAAACACCTCATCGGTGTTTACGAAGGATACGAGAAATTTATCAACAAGGCGCATGCTCTTACCGAACTTTTGGGATAGGGATACGGACATCAGCGCATAGCGAAGGTTGATTATTAGCTGAGTTGCGCCAAGCTCCAGGAGTGAGCCGCCGCCAACTATGATTGGCACGCCTGCGAGCTGACCCGCCGATGTGACATTGAGCATTGAGATAAGCACCGCCTGCCATATATCAAGTCCTGCGTTTTTTGCGGTAATTCCAAAGGCGAAGGCAACGGACAAATAGCCAAGGCAAATCGGGAAGCCGTCCTTTATGCCTGCGAAAAAGTTATTTTGCTCTCTCACCGTATCACTTCCTTTCGTTCTTATTAAAAGTTCGTTACATATATTAGCACAAAGTATTTTATAATTCAAGAGGTTGTTAAAATTTTAAAAAGAAAAACGCCCATTTGAGCGTTTTTCAAAATGCTATCCACTTATAACAGAGCTTATGGTTACAGTATTAAGTGTTATATCGTTCTTTGTAACTGTAACAGCACTTGTATTTTGGCTTTGCACATAGCTAACTCCTTTTTTATCAACAACATACATAGCCATTACAAGTGATAGGCTTCTTTTTTCATCAGTATCAAAGCCTGTGATTTTACAGTTTATTATGCTGTAGCTTGTGCCACTTATTTCAACCTGAATGCCCTTGCTTGACTGAAGGGTATATTCGCCGTCTATCAAAGACATAAACTCGTTTCCAAAGGTAGATGAATTTGCTATAATAACACCTAATTGAAGCTCATTTCCATCTCCAAGATAAGAGTTATATTCATTTAATGCTGATATATTTATTTCATAGCCAACATAAAGACCGTCATTGGTGCTCTCCTTGACGGAATATCCAAGTGCTTTAATAATTGGCTTGAGAACAGACTCGTAGTCACCATCATTTATATTTATTGCTGTGCAGGCTCCGTTTGTACACTCACACACATATAAGCCAACCTTGTCGTAGCCGTTTGGATATGAATAGCTTTCGAGCATATTGTGTGAAGAATACAGTGCCTTTTCAATTGCCTCGCATCTTGAGCATTTATTATCGGTTATACAATTTTTATCATCAACATAATCGTGACCAAGGGCTGTGCCTTTGTTTTCAACGCTTGAGCTTATAGTCTTACAGAAGCAAGCCTCAATTGTATATGAATTTTGCTCACAGGTGGGGGCAGTTGTTTTTGGAGCTTCAATAATATGTTCTGCCTCAAGCATATCTGTTGCGTTTCCCCAGCTTCCGTTATATGCGATTTTTTTAGCATCACCAAAATAACAGCTTACATTTGGAGTAATGGTTATGCTTCCAGCATCTGTAGATTTAAGATTTGGAAAATACATATTATAATTTTTTAGCTTTGATGAGCCTATGGTATCATTAATCACAACACTATCTGCTTCATTTGTCAAAAATACAAGATTTTCAGGTATATTTGATGAGTTATCAACATTCCAGCCTGAGCCAATGCCTTTTTGCTCCTGTGGGAATACCCAAGCAATTGTCGTTGCGTTTGTTTTAAAGCCATAGAAATTGCCCTCAAGCAAATTTGTCTTGAAATAATAAACACTTGGGGCTTCTCTATCCTCCGGTGTGTTCATCAAATAGACGTTAGATGAGCCCATATCTTGAAATGTTCCAGAGCCTATATTAGTTATTGAATTTCCAAAATATATTCCCTGCAGGGTACTTAATCCTGCAAAAAATTTTGCCGGAAGAGTTGTGACACTTGAATTATCAGCAAATATTATATGAGTTGCCTTTCCACCAGTAATAAAATACGCTCCTAAGCCGGCATTAGTAAAGCCCTCTCCAAAAATAACAATTTCAAGAGTTTGGTTGTTCCAAAAATCACCGTTTGTTTTAGTAAGAGTTTTACCTGTGTTCAGCTTTGTCAAGGCTGTAAATGAGGAATCCTTTTTGAAATATCCTCCTGTCAATACTCCCGTAGGAATGCAAAGTTCCTTTACATCTGCATCTGTATAGCTTTTACTTGCCTTGGTATTTAACCATTCGTAATTAGTTTTAAATTCTGTGCTGTTTTCAAAAATGTAATACGAGGGGCACACAAAGCCATCGGTAAAGGTTACAAGCTCTGTTTCTACATATGTAAGCAACGGCTTAGACTCGGCATCTGTATAGGTTGTGATTTCCGTAGCACCTGCCGACATAGCAAAAACGAACATTACACTTATCAATGTGAGAATAAAGAATAATTGTCTTTTTTTCATTTGATTTTCTCCTTTAAATATAGTTCTATAATCTAATTATATCAAATGCGTCTTGACTTTTCTTGTCATATAATGTATAATTTATTTACAAAATTTGTCCTTGAGGTACTTTATGATTTACGAATTTTCGAACTTTGGAACAACCGAATATTATCATATGCAAAGCGGTAACGATTTAAGCTTCTATACACATATGCATCAATCCTTCGAGCTTATGGTGATTTTTGATGGTGAGATGAATGTGCTTGTAGAAAATACGTGCTACACTCTTCACAAGGGAGAGGCAATTCTAATTTTTCCTAACCAAAAGCACTCGTTTTCCAGTACTAAGGAAAAGCATACTTATTGGATTTTTTCGCAAGAATTAGTAAAGGCGTTTTCCTCTCAGGTTTCAGGCTTGGTGCCTAAAAGTAACAAATTCGCACCCTCTGCCGAAATTTTAAATATACTATGTAAGACCTACGATGCTGATAACATATTCAAGAAAAAGGGCGCTCTTTACTCATTATGTGCAGAATTTGATGAGAGTGCCGAATATATAGAAAAAGATTCTACAGAAAATGCCTTTATAAACAAAATGCTCTCGTTTTTAGAGAGAAATTACAGTACAAATTGTTCACTATCAGCAGCTTCCAAGCAGCTTGGCTATTCTTATTCCTACATTTCAAGACATTTTAAGCGAAGCGTTGGAATACCCTTTAATTCCTTTGTAAATCAATTTAGAATAAGTAGAGCCTGCTATTTGCTAAAAAATACAGATATTTCTATATTGGAATGCTCTATGGAGGTAGGCTATTCCTCGGTTTATTCGTTCATAAGAAATTTCAAGGAAATATGTAAAACAACCCCAAGCGAATACAGAGCCTCTAAGCCTATTATTCCGTTGTTTTAAAAAAATCGAGGCAAGTACCTCGATTTTTTCATATAAAGTCTGGGGTTGAAAGATATCTTTCTCCGCCATCTGTGAGGATTGCAACGAGCGTTTTACCCTTATATTCCTCACGCTGTGCCACCTTAGTAAGCGCACACAGGGTCGCGCCTGATGAAATTCCAACAAAGAGTCCCTCGGTGAGGGAAAGCTCTCTTGCGTAGGCGTATGCCTCCTCATCGGTAACGGCTACGACCTCATCATAGATTTCGGAATTCAGGTTTTTAGGAATAAAGTTTGCGCCTATGCCTTGGATCTTGTGCGCTCCGCTAACTCCCTGCGAGATAAGTGGCGAAGCGCTTGGCTCAACTGCGATTACCTTGACGGTTGGATTTTTGCTCTTTAGGTATTCGCCTGTACCCGAAAGAGTGCCGCCTGTGCCTACGCTTGCAACGAAAGCATCGACACATCCCTCAGTATCCTGCCAAATTTCGGGGCCTGTAGTTAATTTATGCGCCTCGGGGTTTGCGGGATTATCAAATTGAGAGGGGATAAAGGAATTCGGAATTGTGCTTGCAAGCTCGGTCGCCTTTTCTATCGCGCCCTTCATTCCGTTTTTACCGTCGGTGAGGACAAGCTCTGCCCCGTAGGCGAGCATTAGCTTGCGCCTTTCCTCGGACATTGTATCGGGCATTACGATGATACATTTATAGCCCTTTGCCCTTGAAATTGCAGACAGGGCAATGCCTGTATTTCCCGAGGTCGGCTCAATTATGACGCTACCCTCGGTTAATTTTCCGTCCCTTTCGGCACTTTCAATCATATTTAGCGCTACTCTGTCCTTTGCCGAGCCTGCGGGATTTAGCATTTCAAGCTTGACAAGAAGGCGGGCGTTGATTTGATGCTTTTTTGCAAAGCGTGAGATTTCAACAAGCGGGGTCCTTCCAACGAGGTCAGCTACTGAATTATAAATTTTCATTATTTTTCTCCAAAATTGATTTTAAAACGGGATAAACCTTCTCTGCTATGCGCATAAATCCAAGGTCGGTTGGATGACACCCCTCAACGGTGCAAATTGAACGATCAGTATCGCCAAAGAAGGACTCTCCGTCTATGAAATATACATTTTTATCGCCACATGCAAGGGCATTTTCATAGGTTTGCCTGATGATTTCTCGACGGGCGGTGTTTTCCTCTACATTGCTGTCAAAATCGGGCTTTGACATCATAACTATCGGAAGGGTGGGGTTTTTCTCCCTTATGATTTTGAAAAACGGCTCGTGTGTTGCTTTTAGATGCTCAACGCTTGGGGCATTATGGTCGTAGTCAAGCACGAAAATGCTCATATCAAGATTTTTGATATAGTTTGCCATATTTGTTTCGCCTCTTGCGTTGCCCGAAACGCCGAGGTTGATATAATCGCTATCAAGCCACCTTGTAACGAGGGCTGTGTAGCATTTTGACACGCTTGAAGAGCATCCGCCCTCGGTGATTGATGAGCCATAAAACACGATTGGCTTTTCGTAGGTATATGGGTCGGGGGGCAAGACGGTATATTCATCATCTACGGATATTTCAAGGTCAATAACAGGCTCATTTCTTGGGAGAAGTATCGTTATATTTGACATTTTGTCACTCTTTTTAACGGTCTCGCACACATCGAGAATTCCATAATTTTTGGGGTTTACAAGGGCGATGCGCTCATTTTCCTCAAAAATGTCCATTCCTGCAGAGCCACTAAGCGGAATTGCCCAGTCTATGCCGTTTGACTCGAGCTTTGCTTTTATTGTGAAGCTTTTTGCGTCGGTTTTAAACCTTATTCTAACACCTGCGCCCGAAAAAATACGCACACCTGTGTATTCATTTACTGTTTTTGCTACCTCATCATCCATTCTTACAAGACGACCGTCTTTATTTAGCGATGCACCGTGGATTTTGAGAGGGGGATTTTTAAAGCTATATGTCCTCATTATTTGCTCCCTTTCTCTTTTTTTTGAGCCCTTAATGCTTTTTTCAGAATTGGGTAAAGCGCCATTGCCATACTACAAAAGCCAAGGTCGGTTGGGTGAGTGCCATCAACTGTGCCGTCCGCCTTTGAAAGCCTTGTAAGCCCTACTCCGCTGAGAAAATACACATTTTTATCGCCACTCTTTATGGCGTTTTTATAGGTTGCTTTGATGATTTTTTCGCGCTTTTTCTCATCCTTATTTAAGGACGCCTTGGGGCGTGGCATTATGATAATTGGGATTGTGGGGTGGGCTTGTCTTACTGCCTTGAACATTTTTTCGTGAGTTTTTTCAAGATGCTCCGTGCTTGGGGCGTTATGGTCGTAATCAAGCACGAATGCGCTCATTTCAAGGTCCTTTATATAGCTTATCATTTCATCCTCAGCCCTTGCGTTGCCCGAAAAGCCGAGGTTTATGTGGTCGGCACTAAGCCTTCGCGAAAGGATTGCTTGATATGACATTCCTGCTCGCGAGGCGCAACCGCCTTGGGTGATTGATGAGCCATAGTACACAATCGGCTCTTTTGTTTCGTAATCGGTTGGGGGCTTGATTATTGCGCTCTTACTAAGCCCTATATAAAGCTCGGTAACATCGCTATAAAGCGGTAGGTTTATAACGACCTCTCTTAGCTTAGCTTCCGAAAAGTCAACCACGCCCTCATAGCCGTCATTTATGTCATAGGGTGGGACAAGTGTCGCAAAATAGTCCTCGTTCTTGCCTGTTTTGGGGTTTCTTAGGTAGATATCAAAGCCTGCCGAGCCTGCTAAGGTGAAGTGGGACATTTTGCCGATATTTGCCATTTTTGCGTGAATAGCGACATAGGGGCTATCGGTTTTGAAGGCTACTCTTCCGCCTGCGGTGTTTGAGTGAAGGAAGCGCACTCCATCGCTAACTCTACCCGCTACCGCCTCGGGCATTCTTCTGAATTTTCCGTTTTCGTAAAATACTCCATAGATTTTAAACGGTGCGCTTCTTGCGTTATGGAACTCTATGTCGGATTTGTTTATTTTTGTTTCTATTTTGAAATTTTCATCAATTTGAGAAATATTATTCATATGCTTCTCCGTTTTGGTTCATTATGTAAATATTTTAACGCATTTATAGGGAAAAGTCAATATTTTAAAGTAAGTTGGTGGGCTAAGTGCGCTTTTTTGTCACATATTGCGGTTTATATTTTTTAATTTTTTCAAAAAAGGTATTGACAAGTCAAAATTTCCGTGATATAATGAGTGAGCCTTGTAAGAGAGGTATTGAATAAGCCGATGTGGCGGAATGGTAGACGCCACGGACTTAAAATCCGTTGGGAAGTAATTCCCGTACCGGTTCGAGTCCGGTTATCGGCACCATATATCGCGGGGTGGAGCAGCCTGGTAGCTCGTCGGGCTCATAACCCGAAGGTCGTGTGGTTCAAATCCCGCCCCCGCAACCAAAAAAATCCGACTTGAAAGAGTTGGATTTTTTCATTTGTGCAGTTAGGCACAACATCATTTGCGTGGCACACGCAACATCATTTTGAGCGAAGCGAAAACATCATTCTCCTCGTGGCACAAATGAACGATGTTGAGGCGTTGCCTCAAATGAAGTTGCCTTCGGCAAATGATGTGGGCTTGCGCCCAACGATGTTGCGCTTCGCGAAAACGGAACAAACCCGTTCGCTCTGTGCGCTGAAATGTTGTTGATTTTTAATCGAAAGTATGATATAATTGTTTCAAGAAAGGCGGTGACGGCATGGCAATCATAGAAAAAGAAGATTACATCTTTGATGTTGACATAGAAAAAACAAAAGAATACTACGCAACAAGAACCTTATGTGATTGTAATGAATGTCAAAACTACTACAGACAAGCCGAGGAAACATTTCCTAAAAT
>JAFTUD010000014.1 GCA_017466455.1 Clostridia bacterium | reverse complement strand
GGGTGTGATATGACTAAGCTATATGATTTATTAAACATTTTGCGTCCACGCACAAGAATTAAGCTTATAGTTAAGATTTCAAAGAGCTCTTTTGATTACGAGGCTTCTTTGTCTGATTTTAGAAAATCAAGATATTATCAAATTTTCTGGAATGATCCAGTTACCTTTGATTTGTCCGGAGGAGCTTTAAATGGTTTTGTTGTCGAAATAACAGTAAATGGAGGGCTTCCAGATGATATTTAGAGTTGAAAAGACAAAGGGTTTTACAGTAATGTCTAATTATCACTTAAGGGATAAAAATTTGTCTCTTAAGGCTAAGGGTTTGCTTTCAGTTGTTCTATCTCTTCCAGAAGATTGGTGTTATTCAATAAAAGGTCTTGAAAAAATATGTAAAGAAGGTAAAGCTTCCGTAGGTACAGCTCTTAAAGAGCTTGAGATTTTTAAATATCTTAAACGAGAGCGTACTTTTGATGAAAAGGGGCGAATTAGTGGTTTTCAATATGTCTTTTATGAATTTCCTCAAGGTCCATATACCGAAAATCAGGATATGGAAAATCAGGATATGGAAAATCCATATCCCGAAAATCCAGATATGGAAAATCGGACACAATTAAATACTAATAAAGTAATTACTAAAGAATTAAATATTAATAAAATAAATACTGATGTTGATGTTCCTGGCGACGAGTCGCATCCTGTTGAGGAGCAACAGCAACAGCCGGAGGATTTCATTTTTGTAGGGACAGATAAAAATGTTAGAGTTCGTAAATCGTTTTATGAAACATTTAAAAATACATATTCGTATTATAAGCTTGTTTTTAATGCTCTTTCAGAGTATAAAACAAAAAATTCTATTACAGCTCATGTGACAGATGAAAAATATTTGTTAGAGTGGGCAGTTACTGACAAAGAAAGGTTTGAGCATCAGTTTTCAAAAAGCTCATTTGATGTAGATGATTTGTTTGAAGCGGCGCTGATTAGGAGCTATGGAAGGAAGGATGGTACAGTATGAAAAAAGAAAGATGCGAAGCTTATTGCGGTTTATCCTGCATAGATGGCTCCTGTCCTGTTGCAAATCGTGAGGAATATGCCGAGCGAGGTTATGATGTCGTATATGATTGCGATGAATGCTATCGTTATAGAGGTTGCGAGGATTGTTATTTTGAGGGAACTGAAGATTGTCCCGAGTTTAAAAAAGGAGGTGTAGAAAATGCCTAAAAGCATAAAGGATTTAATTATAGAGTGCAGGAAGCACGGAACGACTAACGGAGCTTGCGTTGGATTTCATCATATCTTATTTGATGAGGTAGCGGACAGGCTTGAGGGTCTTGTTCAAAGAGAGGAAGATATAAAGGCTAAGGCTTATGTTGAGGTTTTTGAAATTTTTGATAAAGAAATTTTTACAAATCTTCTTCCAGGTTCGGTGGTCATATCAAAGGATGTTTATGATAAAGTTAAAAAGCGTTGTTTGGGTGAAAAAAATGATAGTTGATTTTGTTGATAAGGTCTATAGTCTTGACTTTGATTGTGATGACGAATTGAAAATCAAAGAATATTCAGTTCATGATGCAACAATTTATAGGCGTAAAAAAACAAGAGAGCTTGTAGTTCTCTACTCTACTGAAGAGGGATTTCTTTTTTTCGCAGATGATATAGGCAAAAGCGTTTTTTTTGATGAAGAATCGGCTAAAAAAGTATTATTGGGGTGATAAAGTGAAATTGATTGATAAACTTTTAGAAAGAAAATATATTAAACTTGCTAAAAGGCTTCCTCCTTGTCCTCCTCCTGTGTGTACTGCTCATTCTATTGGGTTTTCTCGACATTCTTTTGCTTTGGATTTGCCGTTTAGATATTCTTGTAAGGAATTAATAAAAATAATAAGCAAAGAGTATAACTTTGAGGAAAAGATTCTTTATTTTGCTGATAAGACAGCACAGTTATAAAGGAGGGTGTGTATGACTATTGACCAAGTTCGTGAGGAACTTAAGGATGTTAAGCAATATTATTCAAGAAAAGGCTTTTTTGATAGAGCTAAGATGGATGATTTTGTGCAAAGAATAAAAACAAATGCAGAAAAGTATGATAGGCTTGTTCTTGAAGCTCCAACTACATATTTCAATGTTTATGATTTGATTTATCGTAAAGGAAAAAGTCAGTTTCAAGCATCTATTGAATTATCTTATGCGAAAAGAACAGTTGAAAGATTACATAGTGAGCTTGTAGGGTTTTTTGTGAATATTCAAAATTGAAAAAAATGGCAAGATTTTGTTCTTGCCATTTTAATTTTTTTGAAAAGTTGTCGGTGAAATGTCGGTGTTTTGTCGGTTTTTTTAAAAAGTTGTCGGCGAAATGTCGGCGAAATGTCGGTTTTATTTCTGCTATCGTTATGTTGTAGCAAGGATATAGCGACGAAACGATGAGTGCACGCATCAAAGAGTGTCGCACCGGCACAATGCCGAATTAAAAGTGCTACAGGGAAAATTGAATTAGCTCGGTGAGAGCAAAAAAATCAAAAGAAGGGATAAAGGTAAAAAAGAAATGTCAGAAAAGAAAGAAGCAAAGGTTGAAGAGGCTGTTGATAGAGTTTTGAAAATCGAAAGAGAGCCATATGTGAGTAAGAAAACAGGAAAGCCTGGATTTACATATTATCTCAAGGGAACTGTTAGAGGTCGTGAGGTAAAGGCAAAGGTTGTTCCAAAGGATAAGGGCGGCTTTGAGGTCCTTGATATCATTTATGATGGAGCTATCGCTTGTGACCTTCGTGTTGAGAAGGGCGAAATGAAAAACGAAGATGGTGATATCGTTAAATTCGAGACCTATACCGTATTTTCAAAGGATCCCACAACCGGCGAAGAATTCGATTTGAAGGTAAAGCCCGATAAGGATTCAGACAAGGCTAAATTTAAGTTTATCCTTCGACAATAATCGCTAATGCGAAATAAAGAAAAAGGAGTCGTTTATGGCAAAATTTAAATCTCGTGAAGAGAGAACTTATACAAACGAGAAAACTGGTAAGTTGTTTACATATCTTACGCCGTCTGAAAGAGCAGAAAAGTTTGCTTGTGAATTGAAGAGTGGTAATCGAAGTTCAACGGCCGGTGAAGCTTATCTTGATGAAAATAATAACCCCATTAAACTCAGTAAAGAGGCTCGCGCTTTTCGTGCAGGTTATCTTGACGCTCAAAAGGATAGCGCTAAGGCTTATAAACATCGAATGGCAAAAGGTGCTAATTTAAGCGCTGACGAAACTAAAGAGTATAAAAAGCTCAAGGGTAAGGAAGCCAAAGAATATCTTCGTTCTCATAAGAAAGCGAAGTAATTATGTCTAATAAACGAAAATTCAAATGTAAATCGGAAGCGCAGAAAAAGGTTATTGCAATATATTATGCTAAAAAAGCTAAGGCTGAAAAGGGAAAGAAAAGTAGTAATGTAAAGAAGAAAAAGCCTGTTTGGGCTAAGGGAATCAGGCTCGGAATGACTTTATCTACATATGATGAATATTTGCCGCACGAGAATGATCTTAAAGAAAACAAAGAGCGTCCTGTTGTTGTAATAGAAAAGAATAATCGTGATGAATTGGCCGTTGTTCCTTTATCTACAACAAAAGGTAGAAATAGAACGCATTTGCCGAATTATCAGCAAGGGCAGTCGTATTTTAAGCATTTTGTTGAAATTGAAGATAATGAGGGTAATTCGATTGTTCTCAATGAGAAATTCCGTGCAAATAATCCTGATGAAGATGTTTCTGCGGAGGATTTAGAAAAGATAACACGTACGGTGCTTTTCCACTCTAAACCTGCACCTGAAAATTCTAAAAAGATTGAGAGTTTTAGGCAAAGAAAAAACGCTGAGTAAAAACTCAGCGTGTGTCATAAGGATTGACCACCTTATGCAATTCCGGTGTTCGCCGGTAGGTGCAAGCACTAAATACTTGCCTAAATCATATTTTATCATTTATTTCTCAATTTGTCAATAGTAATTTTCTGAAAATTCCGATTTCGTAAAAAAACGGAAAGCAAGGGCATTTTCGCTCTTGCTTTCTTTCACTTTAGGGGGTGATTAAAATAGGCTTTAAAAGTAAAAAAGAAAAAATGGCGTATAGAATAGGCTATTCGAGGGGCAAGAATGCATCATATAAGTCTGAAAAAAAGCCCGTCGAGAAGATGATATCTATAGGCGAACGGAAAAATGTGCGTGTTAAAGAAAAATGGTATAAGGAATTCAAGAAAAAATATCCTTATGCAAATGAGGTTGTTAATAATTTGGCTTTTTTCAAACATCAAAAAGGAATAACAGCATATTCTCAGGACCAAAGATATCTTGAAGAATGGGCAGAAGCTGATAAGGAACGACTTGAATCTCGTGAAACATCTTTTGATGTGAACGATTTTTTTAACGCTGCGTTAGAACGTAGTTATCCAAATATTTATGGAAAAAACAAAAAATGAAAGGAGAATAGTTTATGAATTACATAAATGATAAGAAGGCTTCTCCGCTTGTTATAATGGCAATCGTTGTAGTGCTATTGATGCTTATAGCTGGAGTGGTAGCTGTTCTTAATATGAAGTGTGTATTCGGTCATGCTTATACAAATGGAGCGTGTGAAAGATGTTCTATTGTGTGTGTTCACGAAAAAGTAGAGGCAGATGGATTATGCGCTGAATGTGGATTGACTGTAAAGGTCGAAAACGAGGTGCCTCTTGCAGTAGATACTGCGACAGGTGAAGCTCTTGTAAGTGGACAAGCTTATGCTATGACTAATATGGCATTTACAAGAGCGACTGCTATGTCTTCAACAGAGGTTGAGGGCATTACAATTAAGGCAAATGTTTTGCCAGAATATGCAAGTAATAAAGCGGTGGATTGGCATATTTCTTTTGTAAATGCTAATTCTACTTGGGCTACAGGCAAGAATGTAAGCGATTATGTTACTTTGTCTCCTGTCTCTGATGGCTCTCTTGAGTGCGTTGTTACTTGTCTTGCTCCATTCGGTGAGCAGATTAAGATTACTGTAACTTCAAGAGATAATTCTGGGGCATATTCATCTATTACTGTTGATTATTTACAAACAGTAACTGGTGTTCAAATTAAGATAGGGGATATTGTACTCACTCCTGGCGATAATTATATCGAGGGATTTGTTATCGAAAACGGAAAAACAGGTCCCGGTGGTGAGGTAAAGGTTGAGTATGTAGGTGGAGATACATATACTCTTACTCTTGAAGAACTCTCTTATGGACTTTTCTTCCTTGATTACGACCTTGAAGGCTCTGGTAAAGAGGAAGATTTTGCTTATACATTTGAGGCTTATGATTCTTCAACAAAGCAATACGAGATTGTTAGTTCTTCTTGGTATATGAATGAATCTATTGCAGAAAATCGCAATGATTATTCTACAGTTACTTTTGATGTTGATTGGTTTTGGTCAAGATTTGGAGTTTATTGTGATGTTCCTGTTCTTGGTGCCAATAATGGTTGGGATGAAAATAGTGAGGTTTATGACAAAACCATTAGTGCTATAAGAGATTTGAAAGATGTTCCAACTGATGTGTTGGTTAAAATGTTTGAGTCTGCTATGGAAAACGGAACGGATGTTATTCTTCAGTTCAATGTTCCTGTAGCTCATGTTGGCGGCGGTCTTCAAGGCTCTTATTACTTTACTGTTCATGTTGGCTCAATTGCTGATATAGGTGTTGAGTCTGTAGAAATTGAAAATGACAATTTAACATTCGGGGGTGAATAAAGATGACTGCTAATAAGAAGAAGCCATCAAAAGGGCTTGTAATTATTTATGTGGTTGTTCTTTTACTTCTCTTTGCTGGACTTGTTACCTTGCTTGGTGTTGTTAACGAAAAGCAATATACTATGAATGTTGCTTATACTGATGGAAGTGCTTTTTGCAAAAGCAATTCTGTTTATTTTTCTCCAGGTCAAGAAGCGACATTTACAGTTGAATATTTTGCAAAGAATGGTGATCCTATAAAAGAGGATTTTTCAGTTAAAATCGTTCCTGCAAACGCTGATGATGCAGAGGTAACATATAGGCTCGGAGAGTCTATAAAAACACTTTCTTTTTCTGAAATAGAAAATTTCAATGCATACTTTTCTCTTGAAAAGAATGAGCATGGTTTTTCAATAGTTGCTCCTGAGGGCTTTTCGGTTGAAAACGCTATTAAGTGTTCGAATCCCGAAAAGGTCGTAACGCTTTTTAGTGAGGTTAATCTTTCGGCTCTTCATTTTAAGGCTGTTATTACTTCTTTTGATGGAAAAAATGTTGCTGAGATTTACTTTGACCAATTTTTTGGTGTTGAGAGTGTTGTGACGGATTCAAAACTTAATTTTGGAGGTATGCAATCATGAAAAGACTTTTGAGTGTAATTCTTTCGGTCATTTTTGTGGTTATGCTTCTTGTGCCTTTCTCGGTGGTTTTTGCCTCCGAGAAGGTGCAATATCCGTTTGATTATTCTTCTATTGAAGATGATTTTGGAGATAAAACATACGCTGACTTTTTTGAGTTAGATAAGGATATATCTGTGTATTTTACAGAGTATGCTTATTCATCTATGTCAAGCTCAGATTTTGCTCTTTATGTGTATGTTTATAATCCTAAGGGAATTGAATTTAATGCAAAGAGTAACGAAAATAGGCTTCAATTCAGCATTCAATACGATGCTGAGGGTAAACCATTTAATTTTGGCAAATATGGTCTTGAATATTGTTCACAAACAGAAGATGGTTTAATAACTAAATATCGTGTTGTTTGTAATATACATAATCAGTTATTTCCACATGCAAGAAGATATTTTGTTTCTTCTATAGAACTTGATACTGTTGAGGGCATTAGCGATTATAGTATTGCTAAAAAATATACTTTTACAGGTTATGCAAAGGGATATGGCTCTGAGGAAAGTAGTATTGAATGTATGGTTGATTCTTTTGAAACGATTTCTTTTGATACATATCATACAAGCTATCGAGTGCAGTCCTCTGAGGTTGGAAAGTATTATGATATCCAAAGTGTTTGGTTTAATATCGATAATGATTATACAGAAAATTATGGAAATATCGATTCGCTTAAAGCTATGTGGATTGAAAGACTTACCACACCTATTTTAGTCCTTGATAACGCTTCTCGTGTTAATAAGTTTAAGGATATTCTTTGTCAAGATGTTTCTTCTGACTTTCCTTATGCGATATTGTGGGAAGGTATAAACACTGGTGAAACGCTTTTTTGGAAATATCATTTTAATTATGACTCTTTGGAGTGGAATCAAAAAAATCAATGGCCTATAACAAGTACAGAAGAATTTGGTGGTGCTTTGAAGGAGATTGAAGTTCCTCGATTAAATTATTGCTTTTATGCTGAGGATGTTTTAGAGACAGAAAAGGTAGTTGTTTCTTCTCAGGAATTGTTAGATTATCTTAATACAAAGAATTGGGATAATTCTCTTTTTGAGACTGAGGATAGAACAAATTATGATAATCCTGTTACTTTTAATTCTAAAGATGTAAACATCCTTCAAAGTTATCAGGTTAATTCTTTTTGGAAGCAACTTGTTACTTTGGGCATATGTGGTCCTACGGAAGAGGCAGATGCAGTTCCATATAAAGCTATTCAATTGGTTGATTATGCTGATAAAGCTATAGCTTCTTCTGCTTTTGCAGAAAAATACAAGGTAGGGGTTTTGGAAGCTGAGAAAATTCAAAATGATTTGACATCAAATAAGGATACATATATTTTGGCATACTCTATTACTCCATATTACGCTTGGAGTAATGATGATATTGCTATTATAGGTGAATCCTGTATAGCAAATTCTTTAAACAGTGATGCATGGACTCAAATGAATGATGATTTGTTTAAGGGAATTGTTGCAAAGACTACTGCTATTCAAAACTTTGACATTATTGATGTAACATTTTATAAAAATGGAATTTATACAACTCTTGCAGTTGTTCACGATCCAACAAGTTATGTTTCATCAGTAACCGTTCCAACAACTCCTAATAATGTTAAATGCGATTGTGGTGATAATTGCTTGTTTTGCGAGGGAGATTGCGAAGAATGTCGTTGTTGGATTGATTATATTGTGTTAATTGTAACTTTGTTGCTTTTGATATTTATTTTTGCACCGTTCATTCCATATATCATATCATTTGCTGCAAGGTTAATTAGCTTAATAATTCAAATTTTACTGTTACCTTTTAAGGTAATAGCAAAATTAATAAAAAGACGAAAAGACAAAGACGAAAATCGAAAGGAGTAAAAAATTTATGGGAAAGAAAATATTTTTGTGGATTTTACTAATCGTGCTTGCTTTAGGCTCGATTGCTGTAATAACAGAGGTGTTTATACCAGATACTTTTAATTCACCTGTTGAAAGTTCAAGCGAAATACCCTCCGAAACGGAGTCTGAAGAGCCTTCACAAAGTGAAATAGAAGATCCAGTACAAAGCGAAACGGAAGAGCCTTCACAGGATGAAAGCTCAACCGCTGAGCCAGAAGAGCCTCAGGAGCCTGAGGAAATAATTGTATCAAATGCTGAAGAATTGTCAAGTGCTCTTGACAATGCACAGGATGGCGCTGTAATTTCTGTTCCTGTTGCTTTTAGCTTTGAAAAGCCACTTATGGTTGAAAATAAGAAAATAACTCTTGCTTTTACAGAGGAAGTGACAGGCGAAGAAATAAGCCTTGAGCTTAAGAATGGTGAAATTAGAATTCTTAATGGTCAGTTCAATGGAATTGATATTGCGGGCGAAGGAACTCTTGTTCTTGACAATGTAAGCTCAATTGCAACTGAAAATGGAGATAGTGGTGTTTCGCTTGCTGAAGGTGCCATTATTAATATGGAAATTGTTGGTGAAACAACTATTATAGGTGCAGTAAATGGTGATGGCATTGAGGTGCCTGAAGGAACTGTGCTTAACCTTTCTGGCGAGAAGCTTGTTGTAAAGGGTAATGCAGGAGACGAATATTCTACATATGAGAATTACGGAACAACTGACGATGCTTCTTTTGAAGGCTCAGGCTCAGGGATTGGCGACGCATATCATGGAATAGGTGTTATTACTATTGACGGTATGCAAAGCCTCACAGCAGAGGGCTATGGACTTCACGCATACGGAATTGGTGGTGGTAATAACCAAACAATTACTATTAAGAATACAACAATTGAATTTGCAAGAGGTGGCTTTGCTACTACCGAGTTTTACAATGATACAAAATATGGCGTAACTGACCTCGAGGGCGGTTGTGCTATTGGTGTAGGCATTGATAATGGTAACTCTGGAAAAATCGTTCTTGACAATATAACTATTAATGGAGCAAACGGTGGCTCAAAGAGTGCTGCTATTGGAGCTTCATATTGGTGTGGTGTTGAGATTGAAATTACAAATAGTACACTTATTGCTATCGTTGGAGGAAATAGTTCTGCTGGTATTGGTGGCTCTCGTGTTAGAGAGGATAACCCTGCCGAACAGGTAATTTCAATTAAGATAGTAGATTCAATTATCGACTCCATGGGCGGTACATATGGCTCTGGTATTGGTAATGGTTACGATACAAATTGTGCTTCAGATCCTTCACGCTGTCATATTGAAATTAGCGGTAATTCTGAGATTACTGCTAAGGGTGGTAAATATGGCGCAGGTATTGGAACAGGTTTCCATACAGGAAATCTTACAGGCTTTATAGCTGAAGGCGTTGTTGTAACTGCTCAAAGAGGTGATATTGATTTCTATAAGGATGCATATACAACTGCTCAAAATATCGGTTACGGAGTAGCCGATCCTTCAAGAGATATGCTTAACGAAGAGATAACCTTTACTGTTGCAGGAGAGGTTATTCAAAATCCTGTTGAACTTATAGGCGTTGAATAATATCTTAGGGGGTGGCGGGAATTTCTCGCCACTCTTTTTAAAAAGGAAGGGATAAAATGAAAAAGGAAAAAAGAGGTGTTCGAATACCTTTTAAGATAATTTTGAAGTGGACTTTACTTGGTTTGCTTTTTGTTTTTCTTGCGTTTTTAATTGGCTATATTTCTTTTGTGATGAGTTTGTGAGGTGGTTTTTTGCGATTTAAAGAATTTTTAAGGAAAAACTATTTGCATTTTATTTCCGTGGCTTTAATCGTCTTGAGCGCTTTTCTTGCTGTTTTTAAATATCGTATTTCTTTTAATCGATTTTGTAGCTCATGCGTGGACTTGAAAAATTCGGTAGTGTTTTTCTTTTATAAAATTTTTAAAAATATAACGGACAAGCCTATATCTGTTACTGATATGCCGAAGATAGATTTATCTGAGCTTTTACCATTTGATTTTTCAAGTGTCGGAGAAAAATTCAAAGGATTTTGGAGTGTTTTTTGGAATAAGCAAAATTTTAATGCTTATCTCGTGTCAATAGGTCCGTTTCTAAAGAAATTTTTACTGATATCAATGGTCGCCTTGCCATTTTTAATAGGCTTAAAATATGTTATAGATTATTTTTCTTGTATGCCTGTAAAGGTTGAAAAAAGGCACAAGGAAACGCTTCCTTTAAGGCTTGTTAAAAAGACCTTAGAGCCTGTTTTTTTATTAGTAAAGCGGTTGTTTATTGAAGTTATTGCGTTTTTTCATGCACATACTCTTTATACATATTTGTTAGGTTTTATTTGGGCTGTGAACTTTAATATTGTAACGATAATCTTTGAGTTTTTGGCATTTTATTTTTACTTTGTATCTTCTTTCCATTGGGGATCAATACCAAAGCAAATTCTTAAACTATTTATAGATTTTTGTATTGGCGCAGTAAATGTAAATATTATTGTTTTTGCAATTATAATTTATAATCGTTATCTTAATCGTCGTAAGGTGTGGGCTTCAGGTATTCTTCAGCATCATGAAATGATGAATAGGGGCTTTATAGCTTCTCAGCCGATTGTAACAATGAATTGTGGAGAAATGGGCTCTTATAAGACTACCGCTATGACGGATATGGTACTTTCTACCTCAGCTTTGTTTAGACATAAGGCTCTTGAAATACTTATGAGCATTGATCGTAAGTTTCCCAATTTTCCGTTTCTTAAGTTTGAGGAGGACCTTAAGCAAGGAATGGAGCACCATGAGGTGTTCAATCTGGCATCTTGTAAAAAGTATGTTGCAAAGAAAGCTTATCGTTTCCATAAAAATCCTTGTCGTCAAAAGATTTGGGGTTATGAGTTTGAAAAATATACTATGGATTATGATGATGACTTGAAAAAGAAAAGCTTGTTTGCGTATCTTGTTGATTATGCGAAGGCATTTTTCGTTTATGTAATAAATAGCTCTCTTGTTTTTTCAAATTACTCAGTAAGAGAGGATTTTGTTTGTAATGAGGGATATTTTCCTATCTGGAGCTTTAATTTTTTTGATAGGTCCAGTGAAGCTTCTCAAATGTATTCAAAGTATGCTCATATTTTAAATTTTGATATGCTTCGTCTCGGTAAAAAAATGATTGAGGAGGATAAGCAAAACGGTGCGTTTGAGTTTGGTATTGTTGCAATAACAGAAATAGGAAAAGAGCGTGGTAATATGCTCAACAACCGCGAATTTAAGCGAAAAGACGAGGAATGTAATCCAAATAATGATTTATTTAATTATTCGCTTAAAATGGCTCGTCATAGAGCTACTATTTGCGGATTTCCGTTTATTCGTTTCTTCACTGATGAGCAACGCCCAGAGAGCTGGGGTGCGGATGCCAGGGATATTTGTTCAATTATTCGTACTGTTGATAGGTCCGATGAGATTCGTTTGTATCGTGGAACTATTCTTCATCAGTTTATTGATGATGTTATTTCTCCAAAATTTGAGGCTTATAAGGTGCGTATGAAGAATCTCGGTAAAACAAATACCTTGAGATATTATCTTGCTAAAAATATTGTTTCCGCTTTTGAAGCGAAAACGGAGCGTAATGTTAATCATTATTCTTATATCAATCTTGAGTTTGAGATTGAAAGTGGAAGGCTTAACGGTAAAACAAAATTACATAATTATTACTTATCTATAAAGAAAATTCGTTCTGATAGATTTCAAACTGATTGTTATGGTGATTTGTTTGATGAAATTTCACTTAGCAGTGGTGTTGGAATTGTAGATATTCTTACATATATGGATTCTAAGGCAACCAAGCAGGAGCTTGAAATGCAGAGGTCCTATTTCTATACAGATATGACAAAGTGGCTTCCTGAAGAGGATGCGGCATAATAAATTCTTAAAGGAGGTGCTTTAATGTATAAAAAAGCAAAGGTTTATTGTGACGGAAATGCTTTTATAGCGATTCCTCATATAGCCGGTATTAAGAAAAGGGCATCTCGGCAAGAAGAAATGGTTATGGTTGAAGAGGAGATAAGGATTGATGAAAATGGAGTGATTATTGGCGCTGTAAAAGGCTCTAAAGGTCTAAAAAATGAACAAGCAGAAGATTTAAACAAGAATGTATCTTGCGAGGAAAATTTACCTATAAAAACCGTTACTATTGAAAGATTTGTTTCTAAAAAATCTTTATTTGATAAATATTATTCTGAAAGTGCAGAGCTTCCAAAGTCAGAGCGTAAGGCTTATGTTTTTGATAAGCTTGAGCCTTATTCAGCTCCTGGGCCTTTAAAGGCGTATATAGAGGAGGGCTTTAATCGAAAATTTAGAAATTTAATTTCAAAACGGAAAAGAATGGTGCGCAAGGCATATCTTTATAGTGATTGGAATTACTTTGTTACGTTTACATATAACAATGAACTTCTTAATGAAGCTTCATTCAGAAAGAAATTGAAAATATTCTTAATGAACAATGTTAATCGTAAAGGCTGGAAATATATAGGGGTTTGGGAGCGTGGCGAGGAGAATGACAGGCTTCATTTCCATGGCGTTTTTGATATTCCTAAAGGCACTTTGCCGGGAGAACTTATTGAGGTTGAGGAGTATGATTTTAAGACACATAAAATGCGAAAAACACACCCTTGTGTTGCGATAACGAATAAATTCGGTAGAAATGACTTTGAAGAAATAGACAAAAATGATTTACCAAGGACTTTAGGCTATTTGATGAAATACTTAGAAAAATCCGGAGAGAAAATAGTTTATTCAAGAGGCTTGCCCGAATATAGAATAAGCGATATTCTTGATGATGATGTTATCTGCTGTGCGGGTAAATATGAAGACAAATTAATATTATTTGATGATTTTACCTGCATAGATAACGGAGTGACAATTGGCAAATGCTCTAAAGAGAATTTGAACAAATTGCCTTATTCTAATTTTTAATTAGAAAAGACAGAAGCAACAGGGCCGTTTGTGGAAGCGGTTTAGCAACAAACGCCCTGTTGTCTTTTCATTAAAAGAAAAGCAATTCAAGTCGCAGCAGTGCACCTGTCTCGCGTGTGCGCGTAGCGCGCACGCGCTTGTTCAAGACAGGTGCACGCCTAATAATCATTTTTTTAAAATGAGGATAAAGGAGCGTAAAAAAGCCCTTCAAAAAATGAAGGACTTTTATGCGTATCAAATAATTGCTTGTGACATTCGAATGTGACTTTTTTGTGACTAAATTTTAACTAACCACAATATATAGCGGTAAAATAACAAAAAACACCCCATATTTTGAGGTGTTTTTTATGTGGGGTGGATGATGAGATTCGAACCCACGGCCTTCAGAGCCACAATCTGACGCTCTAACCAGCTGAGCTACACCCACCAAAGAACGCTCTCTTACGAGAGTTTATATAGCCCCGTGTGGTCTTAGCGGAGCCCCGATGCCCTTCGGGCTGGCGTACCCAGAGAGATTCGAACTCCCGACCTACTGCTTAGAAGGCAGTTGCTCTATCCAGCTGAGCTATGGGTACATAGCAAAAAAATGGAGCGAGTGATGGGAATCGAACCCACGCGACCAGCTTGGAAGGCTGGAATTCTACCATTGAACTACACTCGCAAATGAATTATTTTGTTTTTTGCTCTATTATAATAACACAAGAATATCGCTTTGTCAATAGAAATTTTAAATTTTTTTAATATTTTTTTGATTTTTTTATTTATGCTTGACGACCATGCTCTATTTCATTGGATTTTTGGTGAAATTTGACTTGTTTTTTACGGGAAATTTCCTTTTTAATTCTTTTTCCTTCCCTTTTTTGCCCCGCTAAGTGCTTTCTTAGCGGGGCTTTGGAGGAAAGCGGGGCAAGCGCTATTTTACAACAACCGCACCCGAGCCCATATCGGCGTAGGATTTTTCAAATGCACTCTTATCAAGCGTGAAGGTATTTCCTGCGGGGTTTGAGAGGGTTACTGTATTCCCGGTATTATCGTAGCCGACAAGAACCATGCACGCCATATTTGACTTTAGATACAGGGTTTTGCCGTCTACTACCCAAATGCGAGAAATTGTGGGGGTATTTCCAAAATCATCGCATAGCCATACTATTACGGGGTTTCCAAGGCTTACTTGTCTATAAAGCTCGCTTGCGTTATAGCCTGTGTAATCATACGCCTTATGCGAGCCACCGTTAGCGTCTATAAACTTTGTAGCGGAATTTACGATAACGGGGGCAAGACAGCCATAGGAATTATAGGTATCTCGTGGATTTCCGACATTTGCCTTATAAAAATCGGTATAACCAACGGGACCCTTATCAAGATAGAGGTCGCAAAGCTCGCTTTCGTTTACATTATATTTTAGGTATTTTAGGACCATTGCGAGCGAGGTAATTTCATCTCCGCTTGGAAGGTGGGGGTATTGCGAAATATGCTCAACGCCAAGAAGGGTTTTTTCGCTAAGCGCATCTACGGATTGATAAAGCGTGCCATTTAGGGTAAGGGCCGGCAGTACAACGCCTCCCTCGCCTACAAATTCCGTGCTTAGCTCGGCTGAAATAGGGATTTTTGCGGTGCTTGTAAAGCCGTCAATTTCACATTCGGTAGCGCACAAAAGTGAGTTATTTTCCTTTGAGGGGTTTACGCTAAATGTGATTTTTTCGCCGTTTAGGGAAAAATAGCCTGTTGCCATTTTGCTTATTCCCTCGGGATTATCAAGATAGAGCTGGGCGCTTAGGTACAGCTTGTCCGAGTCCTTATATTTCAGGCTATTCCACTCTACTCTAAGTCTTGCGTCGCAAAAGTATTCGCTTAGCATTGTTCCGCTCTCGGTCCTTTCAACGACTTTTTCGGGGGTGACGGCTTGCGTGCTTGACTCCTCAGATGAGGAGCTTTCAGAGCTTTCGCTCTCGGTGGGGTCATCTTGGTCGGGGGTTTTTGCGTTGACATAAAAAATCATTGCGCAAACAATACAGGCGACAATAAGTATGACACAGGATACATATTTTTTCATTTTGGTTTTCCTTTCCTTTACATTCGTTTTTCTTTCGTTTTTTCTTATGTAGTGCTTGTATACATATATTTTAATGCAAAATTTTTCCATTTCAACACTAATCGGTCGCAGGATTTGACACGGTTTGACAATGCGACATTTTTCTTGGTGGGGAAATGTCAAAGCAAGAAAGGAAATGTTGGTTTTGATTGCACGAAAAGCAAGCTAACATAAAAGCAAGCAGTCACCGCGTGTGGCGGTGACTGCTTGCGTAAATAAAGAAAGGGGTATTATGGACTATCAAAAATTATTTAATTTTTGATTTTAGCTTCAATTTATATATTTTATATTCAAGAGCGTGAAGGGCTTCTATTCCCTTTTCATACTCACTATCGGTAAGATTTTTTCTTATAAGTCTTTTTACGATGGCATCGCATCTTTTTTCAAGTCGTCTAATCATTTTTATCTCCTTATGCTATTACGAGAACTACATTGCTTTCCGCACCATCTATTATTTCAAACGCCTTGGGTGGGAAAAGCTCCTCATCGTGATTTTCGTTCATTATTCTATACCAGCCGTCCTCGATGGTGAGAACATCGTAAATTCTACCTATCTCAAACTCGCTTTGTCCGTAGCCTAAATATTTTACTTTCATATTTCTCTCCTTTTTGAGTTTCGGTTTGTCGCTTTTGTGTCTTTATTTTACCACTAAGGGCAAGGCGTGTCAATGAACGGGTGTCGTAAAAATGTGACATCGTTATATAAAAAAACAAGAGTTAGATTTTTCTCTAACTCTTGTTTTTTATTTATTCTTTTTTAATATCCTTATCAGAGAAAGTACCTGTTGCTGTATTTTTAGGAATGCTTACCTCACCTGATTTTTCAATCACGAAAAGCTCTATAAGTTTTTCTCCTTCGTAGGTTATGCTTACTATATCCGATACATTTGCAATCTTGTATATTTTTCTTGATACCTTAAACTCAAACAAACCTTCAAACGAAATGTAATAGAAGGTCATCAAGCCTGCTGATAAATTGCTCCTTTTGCTAATCACCTTAGTTCTTAAGGTTTGTTCTTTCTTTATGTTGTTCATGCCCAATCCGTTAGATGTTAGCACTCCTTTAACGAGCAACACTACACCGAATACAGCAAGACTAAGAAAGCCTAAAAACGCTACCGATCCCAATATCATGAAAATAAGGCTTTGAATTTCATATGGCGACACAGTCTCATCCCCCTTGTTATTGAGCTATTATATATCTATGTTTTCTATTAGACTTGATTTACCGTAAATTACAACTGTCCCCTCTTGTCTTGAATTTTCCCAATTAGAAGCGTATTTTTCCAAAAACTCAATTGCATCCTGCTCCAGCTCAAAATCATACACATAGATCCATTCTCCGTTGGAAACACCTATCTCTGTAAAATGAGCAATGTTTTTTATCTTTCCTTCCATTTGTATACCTATATTTGGAAGCTTTTCAGCTATTTCATTTACTTGTGCCTCACTGTAATGAGATACCTGATCAAACTTTTCATCCTCAAGTGATGAAATAACCTTTTCATATATTGTCTTTGATCCGCAAGCGGTAACGCTAATACACACGACCAAAATTAAGATTATTGATAATATTGCTTTTTTCATGATGTTCAATCTCCTTCAAGTTTTTTGTTCAGTCATATTTTACCATATAACTTTGTTTTTGTCAATGAAATTCTTGATTATTATTTATAATTAGGAATTTTTGATTAGGTCATCAAGCCTTGTAACTGCGTTATGCAGGTCCTTTAGTGCTTTTAAGGTGCTTTGCTCATCGCTTGCGCCTGTTGAGGCTACATAGCGGTCTGCCTCAAGGGTTAGGTGTCCTTTATAATTTGTCTCTTTAAGTGCCTTTGCCACGCTATTCCAGTCTATTTTCATTGAAAATGGGATTTGGTGGCTATCGCCGAGCTTATCATTATCGTGGATATGGAGCGCTTGAAGTGCGCTACCAAGGGCTTTTATCATTGTTGGGGCGGTGGTATCAAGTCCTGCCATTTCCGCATGGCCTATATCAAGGCAGGCTACAAAATACGGGTCATTTACTGTCTTTATATGCTTTACGAAGTCATCGTGATGTGAGCATGCGGCAGAACAAGCGGTTGGGGCATCCTTTTTCCAGTTCCACATATTTTCGGTTGCGATTTTTACTCCATGTTCTTTTGCGAATGGGAGAAGTTCCATATAAAATTCGGCATTTTGCTCGGCATTTTGGTTATTATCGGGGTGGATAATACAAATTTCACCACCTGCGATTGCGGTGCATTCGATTGCTCTTTTAAGGAATGTTTTCATTCCCGGAACAAGTGATGGAAACGGTGCGTGGGATTGGTTACAGTAAATTCCGTTATCCTCTCCTATTTTACGAAGCGTTTTTGCGAATTTTACATAGTCATTTCCGTTTAGGGCATGAGGTTTATCGAGAAGTGTCCATGTGCTCCAATCGATACGAGCCATTTCAAACATTGAAAAATCCCATGCATCAAAGCCCGCTTTTGCAACGAGTTCGACCGCCTTTTCTTCGCCTACTACGCTTGCACTTGACCAAATTTCAGTTGATGTTTTCATAATTATCCTCGCTTTTAATTGATTTTTAATTAGTTATTATCCTCGTTTACGCTATTCCAGTTTATTTCCGACAGTCCGTGAGCCCTTAAAAACTCGTTTGCTCTTGAAAAGGGACGGCTACCGAAAAATCCGTTATATGCGGAAAGCGGTGAGGGGTGCGCGCTTTCAATAATCAGGTGGTTTTTGTTTGTTATGTATTTCTTTTTGCTACGCGCGTTTGCGCCCCACAAAATAAAGACTATTGGATTTGGGCTTTCGTTAAGCTTTTTTATTACCTCATCGGTAAAGATTGCCCAGCCGATGTCCTTATGGCTATTTGCCATTCCCTCTCGGACGGTTAGGGTGGCATTCAGAAGCAGAACTCCTTGCTTTGCCCACGAGGTGAGTTCACCATGGTTTGGAATTTTCATTCCTATATCGGAATTTAGTTCCTTATAAATATTTACAAGTGAGGGCGGAATTTTTACTCCCTTTTTTACCGAAAAGGAGAGTCCGTGCGCCTGTCCTATCTCGTGATAGGGGTCTTGACCTAAGATAACGACCTTAGTTTCATTATATGATGTATACTTCAGGGCATTGAAGATGTCGTGCATTGGGGGAAAGATTGTGTGGGTAAAATACTCGCTCTTTAAAAACGCACGAATGCTTTTATAATAGTCCTTTTGGAACTCGTTTGACAAGATTTCGTCCCATTCGTTGCCGAGATTAACCATTTTGTTTCTCCTTTTTACGATTAACTAATTATATGGTAGCATTTCGGCGTTAAAAAGTCAATATTTTTGAGGCAATCTCTTGAATTTATCATATTTATATGATATACTCTAATTGACAAATTTTTGTTATATATGAAAGGATTTTACTATGATTAGAGTTGTTGTATGGAATGAATACGCACACGAGAAGCTTGATGAAAAGGTAAGCTCAGTTTATCCGAAGGGTATTCACGGTGCTATTGCTGATTTTCTCGGCAAGAATGAGGACATTGAGGTAACAACCGCTACTCTTGATGATGAAAACTGCGGAATTACCGATGAGCTTCTTGAAAACACCGATGTTATGCTTTGGTGGGGTCACATTAAGCACGGTGAGGTGCCTGATGAGATTGCTATCAAGGTTAAGGAAGCGGTGCTTCGCGGTATGGGAATTATCTTCCTTCACTCTGCTCACCACTCAAAGCCATTTAAGCTTCTTATGGGAACCACCTGCAATCTCGGTTGGAGAGAGAGCAACGACAAGGAGCGCCTTTGGGTAATTGATCACAACCATCCTATTATGGAAGGCATCAACGACAGATTTTTTGAGCTTGAGGCAGAGGAAACATACTCCGAGCCATTCGGTATTCCTGACCCTGACAAGCTACTTCTTGTTGGCTGGTTCAATGGCGGTGAGGTATTCCGTTCAGGTTGTATTTGGCACAGAGAAAACGGAAAGGTGTTCTATTTACAGCCCGGACACGAAACATTCCCTACCTTCTACAACGAAAATATTCAAAGAATTATTACAAACGCTGTAAGATGGGCAAAGCCTGTTTACAGAGTTCCTGCGCTTGAATGTCCTTGGATTGCAAGGCTTGAGGAGAAATAATGTTACGAGTTGGTATTATCGGTGCGGGTAAGATGTGTCAAAACGGTCACTTGCCTGCATTTGACAAGATTGAGGACTGCGAAATTGTTGCTATTTGCGATATAAATCCCGCAAGGCTTGAGCAAATGAAGGAAAGATATCCAAGCGCTACTCTTTATGAGGATTTTCACGCTATGATTGATAGCGAAAATCTTGATATTGTAGATATTTGCACGCCTAACAAAATCCATTCGGTGGCGGCGATTTATGCGCTTGAGCATGGAATAAATGTACTTACCGAAAAGCCTGATGCGATAAACGCAAGTGAGGCGCAGAAAATGAAGGACGCTGCCGAGAAAAGCGGTAAGGTCCTTATGGCTATACGAAACAACCGTTACCGTCCGACTACTAAGTTTTTGCAAAAGTTTATTGCTGACGGAAAAATGGGTGAGATTTACGCAGGAAGATGCGGTTGGATAAGAAGGCGCGGTATCCCCGGCTGGGGCGGTTGGTTTACTGATAAGGAGCAATCCGGCGGTGGACCGCTTATTGACCTTGGCGTGCATTTGATTGACCTTGCTATGTATCTTATGGGCAATCCTAAGCCTGTAACGGTAAGTGGCTCTACTTATTCAAAATTTGCGCACACCTCTTACTCTAAGACTGATGTTGAGGACCTTGCGATGGGCTTTATCCGCTTTGACAACGGTGCGTGCCTGCAAATTGAATTTTCTTGGGCGTCCAACATTCCCGGGGATCAGATGTTTGTTGAGTTCCGCGGTGAAAAGGCAGGCTCAAGAATGTCGGGGCTTGATAGAAAATTTGAGATTTTCACTGAGGAGTATGGCTCTTGTATGAATATCAATCCTATGATTGATGACTATAACTGCCCGCCTCACCATGAGCAAAATATTCGCCACTTTGTTGATGTTGTTAATGGAAAATGCGAGCCTGACTTTACTCCTGAGCAGGGTGTAAATATGGTTAAAATTCTTGAGGCGCTTTACAAGTCGGCGGAGTTGGGTCACGAAATCACGCTTGACTAATTTATGGCTTTAAATTAAAGGATAGCTTTATTACAGGCTATCCTTTTTATATTTTTTAGTTATATATTGATTTTTTGGGCAATTTGTGGTAAAATATTAAAAATTCAAGGACTTTAAAGGAGCTTTTTATGGGAGTTGTAATTGGAATTGATATAGGCGGAAGCACGACCAAGATTGTTGGCTTTGACTCGGACAAGAGGTTAATTGCGCCTATGTGTGTAACCGCAAATGACCCTGTGACATCTATTTACGGAGCTTTTGGAAAATTTACTGAGGAAAATAATCTTGAGCTTAACGATATTGAGAAGGTTATGATTACCGGCGTTGGCTCATCCTTTATAAGCAAGCCTATTTATAATCTTGATTGCGAGAAGGCACCCGAATTTCGCGGTATCGGTCTTGGCGGTCTTTATCTTTCGGGCTTTAAGGACGCTATTATTGTCAGCATGGGAACAGGTACTGCGCTTGTGCATGCGGTTGAGGGTCAAAAGCCTGTATATCTTGGCGGTACGGGCGTTGGCGGTGGTACGCTAATGGGTCTTTCAAAGAAAATGCTTGGGCTTGACACGATTGCGCATATTGATGAGATTGCAAGCGCCGGCGACCTTTCGCAGGTTGACCTTAAGGTTAGCGATCTTTCAAAGAAAAATGCGGGGCTTTCGGGTGAGCTTACTGCCTCTAACTTTGGCCGTGTGAGTGATATTGCGTCAAAGAGTGACATTGCGCTCGGTCTTGTGAATATGGTATTTGAGACGGTTGGAATGATGGCGGTATTTGCCTCGCGTCAATATGGAATTAAGGATATTGTTTTGACGGGAAATCTTACTCAGATGTCGCAGGCAAAGGATGTTGTTGAGATGTTTAACAAGCATTTTGATGTAAATATGGTTATTCCCGAAAATGCGCAGTTCTCTACTGTTATCGGTGCTGCGATGTCTTATTTTGACAAGAACTAATTCAAAAACAAAAAAAGGTTGTCCCAAGACAACCTTTTTTGTTTTTATTATTCTTGCTCCTTAGAAGGAACTACATATTCGGGAAGCTCCGGAATTGCTGTTCCTGCCTGTGCCTTTACGGAGTCAAGGGTTACTGTATAGAGTGTTGCATCGGTCTTTGTTACCTTTGCGCTTGCGCTGAGGGTATCCTCGCTTTGAATAAATTCAACATCGTTTACATCGGTATATGCGTAAAGTGTGATTACGAGGGACAGATTTGCCGCATTACCTGTGAAGCCATTTACCATAATTTGGATATTTGAATACTCGGCATCGCTCATATCAACCTGCAAGAAGCCCTTTTCAGCGTTTGCCTTTCCGTCCTTCATAAAAGTATCTCCAACATAGTTTGGATTTACGATTATAATACCGAAATTGAGCTTGTTGTTCTCGTTTACTCTATTGTATTCGTTAAGGGCGTCAATATTTATCGTATATCCGCCGAACGCAATTCCTGTGCCCGACTCGCTTGCTGAATAGCCCTTATCCTCACCTGCTGTAAATATAGCCTTTGCATCCTCATCAACGATGTCAATAACAGTACATCCATCGTTTGAGCAGCCGTAGTTATACTTTCCGCCTGCAAGGAAGCTTTCGTATACGAGAGTTTCATAAAGCTCGTGGCTGAGGATTACTGTTACCTCGGTGCAATCGGGGTCAGCTGTGCATTTATCCGAGGTTGTGCAATCGTGGTCATCAGCGAAAATGTGGATTCCCGTTGCGGTGTTTGCTATTTCCTGTGTGCCCATTTCGTATCCACAGAAGCATTTAAGTGTGCCGTATGCGTTTTTGATACAGGTTGCAGGGGTGATCTCGGAATTTTTTACATCGGCGCTATGGGTTGTTCCCGTAATTTTTGTCAAAACGGAGTCACTGTATGTTCCGTTATATTGAACATTCTTACCTGTAGCGCTATTATACAATAGATAATGGCAATTACCGTTGCAGAAATAGAAGCCTTCTGTTTTGTCGTTTAGGTTATAACCGCTTGTTGTATTATTGATGATATTTACATCAGCCAAACTCTTATCATTTGCGTTTGCGAAGATGTATTTAACTCCTTTTGCTCTATTACCGTTTGTGTTGATACAAATTTGTTGCATATCACCAAGGAATACTACTGTAATGCCACTACCGAGTGTGCCATTGCTTCCGCACTCGAAGAAGATACCGTCGCCAACAGTGGTCTTAACCATATTTGTGCCAAATACTACAACAGGGTTCATATTATAACAGCCTGTAAAGCATTTTCCGCTTGTCTTATTTGTGCAAAGTGCGGAAAGGGTATTGGGCATATAGTATACATCGGGTTTTGTAGGTTGAACAAAGGTTTCGGATGTATAGAAGTTTCCGTTTTCATCAACTACTTCAAAATCATCATTAACAAAATATAGATACTGGCAGCCGTTAAATGGGTCTTCGCCCCAGTTGTTGGTATCCATTCTTTCAAGGTTGCTTGGCAAATGCACCGCTTTTAGCGAGGTGCAACCTGCAAACATTCTATTAGGAATGTATTTAAAGTTATCAGGGAACGATACTGCACATAGACTTGAACAGTTTTGGAACATTCCCCAAGCATCTAAACTTTCATTAATCGTATTTGGGTTGTCGTTGAAATCGACAAATTGAAGATTTGTGCAGTTGTAGAATGCTTTTACACCGATTGATGTAACTGCTGCGGGAATTGAAATATACTTAATTCCTGCACTATTGAACGCATCTTGTCCAATAGTCTGTAAATTTGGAAACGCTTCACTCAAATTTACACTTTCAAGATTTGTGCAACCATTGAAGGTGTTAGTGCCTAATGTTGTTACTTCAGGAGAATATCCGATTGTAAGACTTTTCAAACTCCTGCATTCTTGGAATGAACCACTCAAACAACCGTTTCTAAATGTAAAGGTGTCAAGGTTGTGAATTGTTTCAAGATTAAAACATTTCCAAAATATCAATGATTTGTTTTGATCTTTAACATGAGAGTTTGGTTGCAAACGGATCTCGATAACATTATCGTAGCCTTGGAACGCCTGATCGGAACTACCATTAAGGCGTGTAACGGAATAAGGCAACTCTATACGGTAAATATTGTCAACTGTCCAGTTTGGATTTGTTCCTGTTGCAGTTTCCATTGCGGCATTGAGGCTTTTGATTTCTTGACAATAGTTATTTATTTGTCCCTCGCCGTAAATCGTTCCTTCAGAGAGAATATAGGCGGTTGGGAAGGTGTAGAAGGTTGTTCCATCACCAACTACCACTCTTGCATAGGTTGTTCCCTCTGCGTCAATGTATGGGGTGAAGCCATACTTTGTGTTGGTTCTACCAACTGAAATGCTTTCATCAAAGAACGAAAGCTCTCCATATGCGTTGTTATCCTGTGGCTTTAATGCAGTTTCAGCACTTACTGAAATTGCAAAAAGGCAAACAAAGAGAGCAAGCATAAGAGTCAACATTAAAATTCTCTTTTTCATATTTTTCTCCTTGCGGGGTCGAGAGGCTCGACACCCATTAATAAAATTATTACTGTAATATAATTATACCATACAGTGCTTTTATTTGTCAATATGCACAATAAACAAATCCCCCCCCCCGTTTTTTGTGCAATATGCACAAAAAAATCCCACTCAGCTGATAGAGTGGGATTTTTTATAGGGTTTTATGTGGGTTTTATGTACCTTATAGGCTTTCAAGAAATTCTTGAAGCTTACTTGCGAGGATTTTATGACCTTCATCATTTGGGTGGAGTCCGTCGCTTGTATATTTCTTTTGAAATTCGGGGTTATCTATCGGCATTTCTCCGTTATTAAAGAGGTCAAGCACGGGGATTGAATAAAGCGCGCAAACCTCATTTACCGCGGTTACATATGCGCTAAGGTGATGTTGAGTTACTCCCTCGGGCTTCCATGTGCCGAGTCCGCCACACTCGTTCCATCGGTGAAGCGGTGTTATAAACACGATTTTTGCGCTTGGATATTTTTTCAAAAGATTTTTACAAAGATTATGAACTGCGCCATAGAAGGTGAACACGGTATTATCGGTTATTTCGCCAAGGGGGGCTTGACCGTTTCCGTAATCGTTTGTACCGCCGAATACGACAATCAGGTCGGCATCGGGGTCCATTTCCTCTGCACGGCGCAGAAAATCATAATCGCGTCCGTCGGGGTCTTTAATTTCGCTTTGGCGTGCAATTCTCGTTCCGCCCTTACCGTAATTACGAGCTACGGCAAGTTTAGCGTTTTTCTTTAAAATTCCGTGGAAAACGAAGTCCTCTCCGCTTGTTCCGCAGCCCTCGGTAATGCTATCTCCGAGGAAATTTGCCTTTATTCCCTCAAGCTTCATATCAGAGGCTCTCCAAGAACTTTTGAAGCTTATGAGCGATTAGCTCATGTCCTGCGTCGTTGGGGTGAAGTCCGTCGGGCATATGACCCTCGCACCATGCCCAAACCTGTCCGTACATTCCGCTTTCCTTATAGAGGTCAAGCACGGGAATTGAGTAATACTCGCACACCTCTCTTATGGCTTGAACGAAATCGATTAGGGGGCGGGCGTTTTTATTACCCTCGGCTACTCGGTTATTATGGTCAAGCTGTTCATTAAGGCGGTGGAGTGGCGTCATAAATACGATTGGCTTGGATATGTATGTTTTAATCAGGTATAGGCAGAGGGTATGAAGTCCGCCGTAGAAGGTATGAACATCGCGGTCGTCCATTGTGCCAAGCGGAATTGTTCCGTGTCCAAAATCGTTTGTGCCACCGAATACGACAACAGCGTCGGCGTCGGTATCCATGCTTGGTGCGCGAAGGTTGAAGTCTTGGTCAAATTGGTGGTCGGTCACAACGGGCAATCTTGCGATTTTTGTGCCTCCAAGACCGTAGTTTCTTGCCTCGGCAAGTCCTGCGTTTACCTTTAAAAGCTGGTGAAACGGCTTTGTTCCCCAGTCGCTCGTTCCGTGTCCCTCGGTAATGCTATCTCCGAGGAAGTTGATTTTTAATCCTTTAAGCTCCATTACTGTTCTCCTAAAACAAAAAAGTTAGTGGTTTTACCCACTAACTATTTTAGCATATTTATTATTTTTTTCAAGACCTTTTAGAAAGTTTCATTAGCTTTATTTAAAAATGCAATAAGCTTCTGGCTCTTTGGGAATTCAAATACATCCTCGGGGCTACCCATTTCCTCAATGACTCCGTCTGCCATGAAAATTACCTTGTCGGAAACATTCTTAGCGAACTCCATTTCGTGAGTTACGATAATCATTGTTCTATCGCTTGTTTTAAGGGATTTTATTACCTTCAAAACCTCGCCTGTCAGCTCGGGGTCAAGAGCCGATGTAGGCTCATCAAAGCAAAGTATATCGGGGTTGAGCATTAGCGCCCTTGCGATTGCAACCCTTTGCTGTTGACCGCCCGAAATTTCGCAGGGGTAGGACCTTGCCTTTTCGCTAAGTCCGACGGTTTGAAGCATTTCAAGCGCTCTTGATTTGATTTTTTCAATTTCAAGATTTTTTTGCTCCTTGGAAAGATCCTTTCTTTCCTTTACACGGAGAATGGGGGCAAGGGTCAGATTATCTACGACATTATACTGCGGGAAAAGGTTGAATTGCTGGAAAACGAGTCCCATATGTAGACGCTTTTCTCTTATTTGTCTGTCGGTATATTTAGCCTCTGCCTCGGCATCAATTACTAAATTTCCATTGATTTCAACTGTGCCCTTATCTGCCCTTTCAAGAAGGTTCAGGCAACGAAGAAGCGTCGTCTTTCCGCTTCCCGATGAGCCGATTATGGACAGAACCTCGCCCTTTTCAAGAGTGAAGTCTATTCCCTTAAGGACCTCAGTATTATCAAATTTTTTATAAATTCCGTTTACCTTTAAAAATTCCATGATTACACCTTATAATAGCTCATTTTCTTTTCAAGCCATCCGAAAAGAAGGGTGAGAGCGCCTACGAACACGAGATAGAATACTGCTGTGTAGAATAGTGGCCAAATTATTGCGTATGCCATCATTTCCTCGGCTACCTTGATGATTTCTACAACTATGATTACGCGGGCAAGAGCCGTATCCTTTACAAGTGTTATAATTTCATTTCCCATAGGTGGAACTATTCTCTTTATAACCTGCATAAGAGTAATTCTTGTGAAGATTTGGAATTTTGTCATTCCGAGAACCTGTCCTGCCTCAATTTGTCCTCTCGGTATTGCCTCAATTCCTGCGCGGTAGATTTCCGAGAAATAGCACGCATAGTTAATTGAAAAGGCAATTATTGTTGCTACAAAGCGGGAAAAAAGCGGTGTGCCGAATAAAAATCCCGGTAGATAGAATACGATAAAAAGCTGGAGCATAAGCGGAACTCCACGAATGATCCAAACGAAAACCTTTACTACTGCCTTGAGTGGCTTGAACCTTGACATTGAGCCAAAGGAAATGATAAGGCCCAAGGGAAGCGCTAACACAAGTGTTAGCGCGAAAATTGAGCATGTCATTTTAAAGCCTTCAAGCAAGTTTAAAGTTACCTGCCAAAAAGTCATTGCAATTTTATTTCCTTAGTTTTAATTATTTTGCGGTCTTAAGAGCCATGAGAGAGTCGGTTACATGAACATTGTATTTAGCTGCGAGCTCTTCAACCTTACCCTCGTTAAGAAGCTCAACAAGTGCCTCGTTAATCTTTTCGTCAAAGTCGCTACCCTTTCTGCAACCGATTGAGTAAACCTCAGGGTCGATATCGATAGTTTCAACAATAGCGAGGTCGGAGTAGTCACCCTTTCCTACTTGGTTTTGAGCCAAGAGAATATCGATTACAGCAAAGTCAACACTTCCTGCCTTGATTTCCTTAAATGTGTTAATTTGAGCATCTACGCCTTCAACTGTTGCACCTGAATCCTTTGCGAAGGTTTCGCCTGCGCTACCTGATTCAGCAGTTGCCTTCTTGCCTGCGAGGGATGCGGCGCTTGTAAACTCAGCGAGTCTGTCAGCCTTTACAACTACGCACTGCTTGTTATCAAGGTATGCATAGGTGAAGTCAACCTTTTCGCTTCTTTCAATGCCGTCATCATCCTTGGAGTTTGATGTAAAGCCGTTCCAAATGCAGTCGATTGTGTTTGTGTTGAGCTCAACATACTTGTTGCCCCAAACGATTTCTTGGAATTCGATGTCAACTCCGAGTTTTTGTGCTACGAGCGTTGCAAGCTCAGTATCGAAGCCGATGAATGCGGAGGTCTTATCGCCCTCTACCTCGTAATAGTTCATTGGTGCATAGAGTGTATATCCACAAACGAACTTGCCCTTTTCCTGGATATTCTCCCAGTCGGTCTTTTTACCGCATGATGAGAATGTGAGTGCCATTGTTGCAACCATAACGATTGCCAATACTAATGAAAGTATTTTTTTCATTTTTCTTTTCTCCTTATGAAATGATATTACTTTATCGCTTTAATTTGCTAAAGCGTTTTATATTATAACATATAGAAAAGAAAATGTCAAGTGAATTTTGATTATTTATATAAAAACTATGAAATATTGCAAATGGATTTGGTTTTTGAAATTGATATGTAATTTGCACTTAATAGTCCTACGGACACTTTATATGTTTGTTATGCAAACGAGGATGCTTACAAAAGGATCGGGAAGGAGAAAAGGATATCGTGCAAATGAAGGTAAATTGACGGAATTTGCGACACAGGTAGGGGGTTTTTGCCCCTTCCGCACTCCAAGGTGAAGGCGGGAATGTCCATTTCCTTAATCAGCCAGTCGGTAAGTCCGCCATACTCGGCGGTATCGTTGGGAATGGCGGGGATATAGCCTGTCATACGGGCGACAAAGCGAGCGACAAATTCGCTCTTTTTCGGACACATCCCCCGTGATGTGTAGTAAAACTCCTCTCCCTGTGAATGAAGGGATATTACTCCCTTGATTTCATCGGAACGGTATCTTATGAAGGAGCAAAGCGCCTTTACCTCCGGCTCGCTTTCGGGGGACTCACCCGAGTATTTTGAGGGACCCTGTGTGATTTCTTTTATCTTTTCAATAGTTTTATACTCATAGAAATAGGCGTCATAGTTATGGTTCAGGTCTACTCCTCTTGCGTTTGCGTTCCACGCGGAAAAATCACCGTTTGTTATTTTCATTATTCTTTCATAAAGAGGGTTTTGGGTATCTATTCCGTGGCGGCGGTATTCAACGCCATCGGGATTTAGCATTGGGATTATGTAGAATTTTCTCGTTTCATAAAGCAGTCTGGAATTAAGCTGACTGACGCGCTTATTTTCCTCTATGGCGCACGCGTATTCGTTTATAAATTCAAGCATGACGCTTGTGCATAGGCTTTCGGTTGCGTGGTGGGTTGCGACATACAAAACCGCGCCCTTAGCGCCTTTATCCCCTATTGTTATAAGCGGAATCGGGCGTGAGAGTATGGAATTTCCAAGGTAGGACAGCCTTACGCAGGAATGCTTTCTTGTAATTTCATAAAGCGCACTCATCATTTCGGTATAATCAAGCTCTTTTTCAAATATCATACTATTCTCCTTTTTGTTTTTTACCTAAAGATTACAAGGTTGTGAACAAATTATAATTTTTAGGTAAATTTACTGCGTTTTTTACTATCTTATGTGACGGTTTTCTGAATTTTGCGCTTTTTTCAAACTTTTTTTAATATTAGTCTTTATTTTTTTGAGAATGTATGATAAAATAGTAAAGTAATTTGAAGGTAGGTGCTTTATGAAGAAGAAATTTTTTATTAACGCATCCGTCGCCGTAATCGGCTCATCGCTATTATCTCTTGCGATTGCCATTACTTATTTTGCGGTTTCGCTTAATATTGATGAGGGTCACTCGCTGATATTGTTCCTCGGATATATGACGGATTGCTTCAATGCTGTATCAATGTTTATCGGCTATGCCACGGTAATTTACGCCTTCTTTAGGTTTGGCTTTTACGAGGGCGTTATGTCACTTCTTATCGCGTTCGGTGCTTTTATTCCTTATTTTATCTATCAATCGGTAGCTTGGAATATTTATGCTGAAATCGGATATGATGTTGTTATGGAAGGATATGAGGCGTTTTCCTCTGCTCTTATGGGTATTTACTACTCTATGGGTCAAGGAATTATCAATCAGATTCTGCCGTCCGTTCTTATTGGCTTTATTGTCTGCAAGGTAATCAAAACGAATAAGGATAAGCCAAAGAAATTCATCAGCTGGCACAACAGGCTACAAAGGGCGATGATTATTTCATGTATTGCTCTTTTTGCAATAAACATGATTATGCTTGTGCTTACGGGAATTTTGCCCGAGCTTATTGAGCTTGACTTCGTTATGACTAAGGTTTACTTCAACGATTATATCGTTAGTGTGCTTCTTAGCATTTTGGAGCTTGCTATTGTATATTTACCTCTTGCCTATGTAGCATTTATGCTCACATACAAATTCTATGAATACAGGTTAAACAAGACGGCGCCTGCCGTTTCAAACAAATAATAAAAGAAAAGGAACAAACTTATGAAAAAGAAAATTATTTGCTTGGCTCTCGCCATTATGATGCTACTTTCTCTTACTTCATGTATCGTTGACCAAAAGTACGACTATGATATGAGCAAGTACATCACCATTCCCACAATCAAGGACAAGGAAATTGAGGTTGAGCTTGACTCCATTCAAGCGACCATTGACTCTGACATTATGAGCGCGGCAAGCGACAAGTACACAGCTCAAGAGGGCGACAATGTCAAGATGTTTATCACCATTAAGGAGCTATTCTGGAATGCTGACAAAACAATAGACTCCTCAAAGGATGCGAACGGAAATGAAAACATTCTTTTCACAACCGATGTTGAGTCAACTGCTGACATTAAGGAAACAATTCTTATTAAGAACCTTGGCGCAGGCTCATTTAACTCCGGAATTGAGGAAAAGTTCTTGAAGAAGAAGCTCGGTCAAGAGCATACTGACACATACACTCTTCCTGCTGACCTTTCCTCACTTAAAAATGTTCTTACCGAGGAGCAGTACAACAAGATTGCTCCATATGCAGGCAAGGATTGCTACATTACCTATAAGTTCTCCTCTATTCAGGTACGCGAGGGTGATGTTGTAAATGTAACCTACACCGGCTACTACATGGACGAAAACGGCAACATCAAGCTTGACGCTAACAACAAGGAACAAAAGTTTGACGGCGGAAGCGGAACAAGCAAGGTTTATGTTGGCTCACGCACATTTATTAAGGACTTTGAAATTGGTCTTATTGGTATGTGGGTTGGCGAGGAGGGTCAATTCAAGGCTACCTTCCCAGATGATTACCATGCTGAGGACCTTAAGGGCAAAACTGTAATCTTTAAGGCAACACCTAAGGAAATTTATGTTGCTCCTAAGTATGACCTTGACTTCATTAAGGAAACATATGAGGGTGACTACAAGAGCGTTGAGGAGTTTGAAAAGGAGCTTATCAAGAGCTATGCTTCACAGCAGCTTCTTGACTTCCTCGTTACCGAAAGCCTTGTGCTTGAATATCCTAAGGCTGAATACAAGCTCATTAAGAAATCTATTTCCGATATGGAGCTTGACTTTGCGGCTCAATACGGTATGGAGTTTGACACATATCTTAAGACATATCTCGGATTTGAGTCCCGTGATGCTTATATCAAGTACACTATGAAGATGGAAATGGCTTACTACGCTTATGCGCAGAAGCTTGGAATTGCTCCTACCGAGGCTGACATTGCTACTGCAAGGGCTGAGCTTATTGAGAATTACAAGGCTCAATACATGTCTTCAAGCTCTAAGCTTACCGAGGCTGAGGCGCTTGAGTATGCTACATCGTTTGTTGATGAGAGCCTTAGTGAAAGCGACCTTTATCAAGAGGCACTTTACAAGCTTGTTGGTGATCACCTTGAAACACAATATGTGCTTAAGGAGGTTGCTACAACCTACACATCAGTATCTAAGGGTGGAAGCTTGTTTGACAAATAATTTAAAGGGGGCTGTTACAACAGCCCCTTTGAATTATTCAAGGTTATATAAAACAAAAAACGGATTTTGAAATGAAGTGAACCCCAAAAAGTTCACAAAAAACAAAAAACGAAAACCTCTTATGGTATAATGAAACCATAGGAGGTTTTTAATTATGGCAAAAAAGGGACAAAAATTTAAAAAGTATACAATTGAAGAAAAAATGATTAT
>JAFTUD010000013.1 GCA_017466455.1 Clostridia bacterium | reverse complement strand
CGTCTTCTGTGTTAAAATTTTTTGAAATATTTTTATATATCGGCAAAATTTTGCCTTGAATACAAGCCTTTTGGCTCGTTCTAAAATGCTAAGCACCTTAAACCGATGTATTTTTAGATGATTTTGGCAAGGTTGCGACGCAGTTGTATTAACATACTACAAGGAGCAAACTTGTCAAAAGGGCTAAAGGCTAACGGGAATACAATTAAAACCACACTTAATGCCGTAAATACACGGTTTAAGGCTGGTTCGTTCCGCTCCCGTCAGGCATCGTTAATAAAAAAGTGCGCTCCGTGAGGGAACGCACCGAAAAAGTGTTCCTTCATTGTTGTCACACAATCTCTTGCCAGTGTTAGTGGGTATGAGGAAAAAGGAAACACCTTTTGCCAAGGTTAGTTTCCCACTAACATGAAAAAATATTAGACTGTGTGACAAATATATTTTATCATATTGCTTTGAATTTGTCAACAAGACGGTAAAATTTGCAAAAAATTGTGGCGTACCGCCGTTAATCAATCACCGCTTGGGAAAAATATAGCTCATAAATTACCCCCGTCTTAAAATGGTATACTCAAATTAAGTATACTAACAACATTGTATCACAAAATAATCTTAAAATATACTTAAATTAAGATTTTTGTTGAGGTTTTTTATGAGAAATAAGAAAAATAAGCATTTAGGAATTGAAATAGATCCCGAGCTACATTATAAGCTACACTACATCTCCAAGTATTACGGAAGAAGTGCAAACGGCGAAATCCTTTTCCTAATAAGACAGGCAATTAAGGAATTTGAAAAGCAAGAGGGCGAAATTATCCTTCCCCCGAATGATGAGCAATAAGGCTTAGCAACCAAAAGAGCAAGGTAAGGGAAAGCTTATGTATCAATATAAAGATTTATACACCATAGATTTTTCGGGCGTTGAGCATTACACACAGCTTCATTCGGAAATAAGCAGGGCGCTTGATTTTCCTGACTATTATGGCTGTAACTGGGATGCGTTTTGGGATTGCCTTACTGATATGGTAGGAAGACCTATTCATATAGAAATTATAGGCTTTAATATCGTGGAACAAAGGTTCGGTGACGAAGCAAAAGCAATGGTGGACATTCTAAAAGAATTTAAGCACTACTGTGATGATAAATATGTGAACGATATCAAGATTGAATTTGTTTCATCTACCGGTAGAATTGAAATTTTATAACAAAAAGAGCAAGGTAAGGAAAAGCCCTTATCTTGCTCTTGTTTTTTTCTGTCGATATGTGGGCTTCGCCCACTCGATATGCTTTCGCTACACTGCGAACCCCCAAAGCTCATTCTTCGCTTCGGGGATCCCCAGCCACTCAAGCTCGATATATTGTCGCTTCGCGCCAATTCGATGTGAGACAAATCCCTCGTTTGCGAAGCAAACATATCGAGTGCGTCAGCACATATCGAACGCGTTAGCGTATATCGAAAATCCCGCAAGGGATTTATCTCGATGCGTGTTTTCCGTTAAGGATAACACGCCAATTTACTTTTGAAGCGTGGGGAAGTCCTTAAATTCAACACAGGGCTCGCCCTTTATGCCGTCGGACTCAAATACGATAATTTCGTTTTCACCCGATTTAAGCACGCTTGCAGGCACATACATGCTTACCTGAGGACCCTTTTCCCAATACCTGCCGAGGTTAAAGCCGTTTATAACCACAAAGCCCTTTGTGAAATTGTCAAGATAGATAAATGTGTCCGCCACCTCATCTATATTAAATTTGCCCTTATAGAAGCACGATGGCTCGCTCGGCTTCTTGCTGAAGTCAAGTGCCTCAAGGTTGTCCATAGGTAGAGTATAAACATCCCAGTTAAAGTGAATTCTGCGACCGAGAAGCACTCTGCCCGCAAGACCCTTTTTACGCATCATCTTAGGACCGAAGTTCGCCCTTCCCATATTCTCAACAAGGACAGTGAGCGTGTCGCCCTCATTTGCGTTAATGTTCACGCCCTGAATATCGTCATTTATGTAAACAATGCCCTGAAGCGATGAATTTACATACACCTGCGCTCTGTCGCCAAGACCGCCAAGGTGCAAATGCGTGTCGGTATAGCTACGGTTCAGACGGGTCGTATATGCGATGTATCCGTAGCCCTGACCGTACGCTTCCATACATTTCGGAACATTTGAAAACTGCTTTTCGGAAAGCGTATCAAGGTTGTCAAATAGGCTTGCACTCTCGTTAAGAGCAACCCTGCCATACGCCATTTTCTTGCGATTTTCAGGCACAGGGGGCGGGGTAATTCCCGTATGCTTGGCAATAACCTCACGAAGCGCCATATATTTAGGAGTAATGTCACCGCACTCGGTAAGCGGAGCATCGTAGTCGTAGCTCGTTACATCGGGCGCGAACTTGTCGTAATGGTTCGCTCCGCTTGTAAAGCCGAAGTTCGTTCCGCCGATTAGCATATACATATTAAGGCTTCCGCGAGTTAGCATATCGTCAACAACATGTGCGTAGTCCTGCGCGCTTGTCGTATGGTGCTTTTCATCACCCCAAGCGTCGAACCAGCCGTTCCACATCTCCATACACATCTTTGGCGCGTCGGGGAATAGCATATCGTGCGCACGGAAGTTTTCCTCAACCCTTGAGCCGAAGTTAAGCGTCGGCAGACAGCCCTCAATCGTTCCGTCGCGTAGGTCCTCCTCGCCCGTTCCGTCAGAGGTGAAAAGAGGCACATCAATTCCGTGCTTTCTGTAAATCTCGTAAAGCGCCTTTAGGTATTCCTTATCATCACCGTAGTAGCCGTACTCGTTCTCGCACTGAAGCATAATGACATTACCGCCGTTTGTAACGAGCAAGGGGCGAATTTGGTCAAACAGCGCGCAAAGATACTTTTCAAAGCGCTCCATATATGTCTTGTTTTGGCAACGGATTTCCATATCGTCAAGCGCCTGAAGCCACCACGGCAGACCGCCAAACTCCCACTCGGCGCAAATGTACGGACCGGGGCGCACAATAGCCAAAAGCCCTTCCTCGCCCGCAATCCTTATAAACTCGGCAATATCGTAATTTCCCGTAAAGTCAAACTCATCCATTTTTTTCTCGTGCATATTCCAAGCGCAATATGTTTCCACGCAGTTAAGACCCATAGCCCTCATTTTCTTGAAGATGTCACGCCATGTGTCCTTCATATTTCTGAAGTAATGCACCGCGCCCGAAATCAGCTTGATTTTCTCGCCGTTCAGCACAAATTCATTTCCGACAATTTCAAATTTCATAATTATTTCTCCTTTTGCTGTTGTACCTTAATTATACAATGTTAAGCACAGCTTTTCAAGTAAAGAGGTCATAATAATGCTCCCGAGCGCAAAAAAATCTTGATAAGCGCGCGAAAGTATGGTAAAATGATATTAAGACAGTCCAAAGAGGAGAAAAAGATGTCAAAAAATAAAAAGCCATCGGCAATACTAAGCATTATCCTTTGCATCTCGATGCTAACAGTAGCTCTGCTTGCGTTTTCATCGTGCGAGTCAGTAGAGGATATATTAAATAGCCTTTCAAGCGCGCTTGATAACCTTACCGCCTCAGAGAGCGAGGAGTCAAGCGTAACGAATGTGGAGAGTAGCGAGAGCGAGGAAGGTAGCGAGAGCGAGGAAGGTAGCGAAAGCGAGGAAGATAGCGAAAGCGAGAGCGCCGAGTCAAGCACCGAGCAAAACGCCCCAAAATACTTTATCGCAAGCGTAAACAAAAATTCGCTCGTTAATGTGTCGCTCTACACCGAGGGAAATAATCCGCCAAGCGATATGCAGGGGGCTTATTATTCCTCAAGCACCCCGGGGGGTGAGCCGAGGGGCGACGGCACGGGAAGCATTTGGCTTGAATTAAAGCCCATTAAAAAATACGGAATTGATGAAATCAGCATAGAGGGAGAGTATACCAAAATAGAGCCACTCGGCAAGGACATTTACCGCATAGACGGAGTTAGCTCAAACCTCGTTATAACCCTTAAAACAAAGACACTTCCCGACCTTACCGACCGCCTTATTGACGGCTACGGCTACGGAATCTCCGAGGACGGAGTAATGTCCGTCAGCTGGGAGCAGAGCGAGGAAAATCCTCTGCGCTATATTGAGGTGACCTATCCGCAGGGCACAAGCCTTAAAACCGAATATATTGACGCAAGCGAGGGAACGGCAGAGCTGTTTAAAATGACGGAAAACAAGGACCAAACCGTCACAATGCGCGCCGTTTCGGAAAACGGAGTAGGCAAAAGGGTGACAATGACAGGTCACTATATGCCCGCCCCCCGCGATGTAGCCTTCCCAAGGGTTGAAATCGTGACACAGGGCTTCGCCCTTCCAACCTTTGAAAAGGTAAGCTCACCGTCGGGCTGTTGGGGTCAGGGCATTACAAATGCCACCTATGAGCAATGCGTTGTAACTCTCTATAACGAAAGCGATGAGGTCGTATACACATCAAGCGAGGGAAGGAGCGAGGCTCAAAAATACCTCGGCGCAAAAATGAAGGTGCGCGGAAATGTAAGCGCAGCTCAGGCAAGCAACGAAAGATATCCCTATAAAATAAAATTAGATAAGAAATTTGACCTCTTAGAGCCACTCATCGGCAGACCCGACGACGGCAAATCATACGCCGATAAGGACTGGCTTCTTCTCAACTACGGCGACGAGGCATTTCGCCCTATCGGTGAGGCGGTTGCCGACGCGGTAGGCACGGAGTGGACTCCCGAATATTGCTATGTAACCCTTTATCTGAACGGAGAATACAGGGGGCTGTATGTGCTGTCCGAGGCAGTTGAGCGTAGCGGAACAGCGGATACAAGCGGACGCATCGGCACAGAGCCCGACGGCTTCGTGTTTGAATGTGATGCCTACTGGTGGAATGAGGATGTGTATTTCAGCACACCTATGACCGAAGACACACCGATGTACTTCACCTTTAAATATCCCGACTCCGATGATTTAACCGAGCAAAGCCCCGAGCTTTTGTACCTCAAAAATTATATGATAGCCTTTGAGGAGGCGCTCGAGCGTGACGATGACTCATATCTTGACTACATAGACCTTGATTCGTTCGTTAAGTGGCTACTTGTGTCCGATTATCTGTGCATTAACGACGGTGGCGGAAGCAATCTTTTCCTCTATAAGGAGGACTCCACGGGCGAAACTAAGGTTAAAATGGGACCCAACTGGGACCTTGACTCCTATATGGGCGGAGTTACCGCACTTGCGACAATTCGTGTATATTGGAATAAAGCGCCCTTTTACTACCATCAGCTAATCAAAAAGGACTCGTTTATGGAGCGCTACCGTGAGCTTTATAACGAAACCCGCGACACTCTCACCGCCTCTGTTGACAGTGCTATTTCAAAAATTGATACCGAGGCGCACGCAGCTCTCTTAGAATACGATAACGCTCGCTTCGGCACATCAAAAACGACACTTGATGAGCAAAAGCAGGAATTTTACGACTGGCTTGAGCCTCATCTTGACTATATGGACGGACTTTTCGGCTCGTAAACTCCACCCGCCCGAGTACCTCGGGGCGGGGAAGCCCCCGCGGGCTATCCAACGCAACGAAGTTGCATATCGAGGACTCGCAGAGTCCATATCGAGTTGAGCGTAGCGAAACATATCGAGTCCCAACGGGACATATCGAGCTTACGATAGCACCATTCCTCATTGCGACTCCCTACGGTCGCGTGCATAAGTTCCACTAAGCCAATCGCACTTCGCCAAGGCTCGTGTTCTTGGACTGTCACTTATCCGCACTCCGCATTTGCGATAGCACCATTCCGCATTCCGAATTCCGCATTTGCGCCAGCACCATTCCGCACTGCGACTCCCTTCGGTCGCGTGCATGGCTACCACCAGCCAATCGCACTTCGCCCGAGTACCTCGGGTCGTAAACTCCGACATCGTTTAGTGCGAATTTATTCAACACACCACGAAGCAATATTCTTCATTCCGAACTCCGCACTCCGCACTCCGCATTCAAAAAAAGGTTGTCCTACGACAACCTTTTTTAATTAGTCAATTACATCAAAGCGTGGGCGTGACTTGTACGCACCCTTAGTAAAGTCGGGAACTGCCTGTGGCATACCGCCTGCCTTGATTGAAAGCTCTGAAAGCGGAGTGATTACCATCCATGCTGCCGCATCGTATACATCTATCGGCATATCCTTGCCCTCAAGGAGTCTGTTTGCAAAGTCGGTAAGCTCAAAGAAGTCCATTCCGCCATGACCTGCGTCAATTTGCTCCTTTGTGATTGTACGCCAGAAATCGGGGAGATACTCCTTGTATTTTTCGGAGTTGTTCAGATTGTTTTTAGCATAATCAGACGGCTCCCAATATTCCTTTTCGCCTTCCATATAAACAGCATCATATGCTTGCTCATACATTCCGTTAGTTCCGTGAACGATAAATTCTCTTGAATATGAGCGAGGCAAGCATGTGTCAAGGCGAATGAGGATTTGCTCGCCGTTTTCGCAGGTAATGATAGTATTTACAACATCACCCTGCTTGAACTCTGCGCCGATAAGCTCCTCATTTACGAGAGTGCCGTTTGCCTTTCTTTTTTCAACATAATCACTCATACCGAAAGCGCCCGACGCAACGGAAACGAGAGAAACCATTCTGTTACCGCGGTTAATCCCGAGGATTTTCGCAATCGGTCCAAGCTCGTGAGTCGGATAGTTCTCGCAGTTGCGGTTCAAATAGTTGCGAAGACGGTAGTGGCGATTTTCCTTACCGCCCGTTACCTCACCGCGAAGGTCGTGAGAGTATGAGCCCGATGCATATACAATCCTGCCGAGTTTTCCTGCTTTTGCCATATTAAGGCAAAGAAGCTCATCCTTGTTGTAACAGCAGTTTTCAAGGAACATAAACGGCACGCGCGCCTTTTCCCACTCCTCAACAAGCTTATAGCACTCATCAACGCTGTAAGCACCGCCAACCTCAAGAGCGATAGCCTTGCCTGCGCGCATAGCGTCAATAGCGATAGGAATGTGCATTTCCCAGTCGCAGGAGATAAGCACCGCCTCAACCTCGGGATTTGCAAGCACCTCGTGATAGTTGGTTGTGCCCTTAGGCTCATAGCCGAGCTTTTCCTTAACGAATTTTACTCCGTTTTCGGCTCTGTCCTCATACTTGTCGCAAATCATTATAAACTCATACTTATCGGTAAGCACCATTGTCTCCATAAGTCCGCTTCCGCGACAGCCCCTGCCGATAACGCCTATTTTAACTCTTTTCATAAAAAAATAATTCTCCTTAAATCTGTCAATGTTGACGGAAAAATCCGTCAGTTAAATATTACCATAAACAAAACCAAAAATCAATAAGAAAAATTAAAAGTCTTGACTTTTTTCATATATAATGATAGAATATAAAATGAGCATATGTATCCGTATGCAATATATTTAGTAAAAGACCCGTGAATTTTGGAAAAATCGGGCGCTACATAAGACCTAAACGGCAAAGGAGAATTTATGAAAAAAAGGCTTGCGATGCTAATCGCACTTATTTTATCGGTTTTGATGCTCGCATCATGCGATTTTCAAGCTCAGCTTGAATCAATATCAAATATGATTTACGACATGGCGACAGGAATGGGCGGAAGCTTTCTTGAGGAGCAGTCCTCAACGAGCGAAAAGCCGAGCGAGTCGACACCGCCAAGCGAGGCAGAGCCAAGCGAGAGCGACAGCGTGCCGAGTGAGGAGCCGACAAGCTCTGAGGAAATTACAAATACCGACACCGAGGTAAGCACCGATACGGGAAGTGAGCCACCTGCCGAGCCCGAGCCCGAGCCAAAGCCCCTGCCCGAGCGAAATCCCGCTACCTTTGACAAGCTAATGGGAACAAATGTTGACTTCGTATTGCCAAACCCAATCCCGGCGACAAACCCACTCGTTGTTCACGCAAGGACAAACGGATATTTCTCCCTTGTTCGTGTGTATAAGGACTTTGAGGATGAAATGGATGAGGACTATGAACAGCTTGCCCTTACCCGTGCTTCAACGGTTTATAAGAGCAGGACATCACTCCTTCTTGACATAAAATTCGCTAATTTTGTTGAGAGTAACGAGCCACTTCCGTCAGTATACCTTGAGGACGCGGAAAAAATCGCCCTTGCAATAGGAGATAGCGTGCTTTTCGCCGAGCTAAAGAGCGCATTCGTGCTTGTGAGCGAGGCAACAAATGAAGGCGAGCTTACCGATGCAATAACCGAGCTTAATAACTCTATTGAAAATCTGAAGGCGACCTACGCGGACCTTGAGGGTGAGGATCTTATTGCCAAGGCTACCGAAATTAAGACCGAGGCGCTCGCCCTTCAGGATAACGATATGGAAAATCCGTTCTGTGAGCTTTTTGTAAATCTTGCTCTGACGCTTGATGAAATAATTCCAAGGAGCGAGGGTGCGCCAAGCCCCGATGAGGGTGAGGGAAGCACCGAGAGCGAGCTTACCACCGAGGAAAATACCGAGGCAACCACCGAGGCAGAACCGCTTGCCGAGCTTGAGGGCGAGGGTGATGACGGAAACGGTGAGGAGCTTACCGATGCACAGCTTATCGTAGCGGTTGACGGTGCTATTGACACATTAAAGGCGGACATCGCTCCGCTTCTTACCGAGCTTGAGGATACCGCATTCAAGCCACTCCCCGAGCAAAAAAAGACATACCGAGACCTTGCGAAAGCAATCTTCAAGTATGAAAGCGCATACGAAAACCAAATGCTCGGCAACCTTCGCTTGATTGAGATAGGAAGACACCCCGAGCTTGGAATCAGCGCAAGGGATTACGCAAAAATCTTCAGCCTTGCCTATGACGGCGAGGGAAGTGAGGATAGCGACATAGGCGTTATCAAGGCGAATGAGGACGCAAAGCTCGTAATGGGCGCGCTAAAGACCCCAAGCCTTGCATATATTCAGTCGTTTATGGAGGAGCTTGCTCTCCTTCGCGCAGATGAACAGCCTGTGTTTGTAGGCGCGTTTAATACCGAGGCATTTGTACCGTCAAGCGTAACACCCGAAAGCGTATATCTTGCCGAGGATAGTGAGCTACTTAAAATAGCAAAATACAGAGATGAAAATTACAGCCATGTTGAGCTTTTCGTAAGCGCCTTCGGCTATAATACCCTTGATAGCGAAAGCGAATATTACGCAACCGAGCAAAGGCAGGCTGACTACCTCGTGCGCTCAATGCTCATCTTTGCGGGCATAGGAGTTGACAATGCGTCAATTTGCCAGCTAAAGGACATAGAGGGCTCGGAGTATAACGGCTTCGGCACAATTACTGCCGATAATAGCGCAAAGCTTGCTAACTATTACCTGCAAATCGCAAGAAAGACCTTAACGGGCTACACCTTTAGTTCAGTCGTAGAAAACGCACAGGGTGCGATGATTTATGAATTTAAGGACGCAAGCGATAATAAAATTTACGCAGTATGGAATGCAACCGACGGTGACGGCGTGATTGAAAATGTACTCATTCCGTCAAGCAACGGCGCAACCGTTATAGAGCTTACAAACGAGTATGGTGACGGAGTAAGGTCCGATGTTGCCTCAAACGAGGGCTTCGTTAGCGTAAATGCGACAGCAACCCCTAAATTCGTACACATTCCCGCACCAATCGTAGCGGAGTAAGGCGAAAATTTTCATAAACAGGCAAAAAAACGGAGACAAAAAATGAAAAAAATGAATAAAGCGACAAAAATTACGCTTATTGCGGTAGGTGGCTTCCTTGCGTTCATATTTCTCGTCCTTGCAGGCTTCTCAATAGGTGAGAATATCGTGTTCGCCGACTTCTATAAGGATGCCGATAAGGAGTTTAAAATCCCCGGTCTTTGGGACGGAAGCGTTCCACAGGGCTTTGAATATATTGAGGAAAGCGGACTGTATCTCTATACAGGCTATCATAAGGATAAACAAAGCCCCTCAATGGTCTATGTTATCCCAAGAGATGGCGATGGCAAGGCAAGGAAAATCGACCTTTATGAAAAGGACGGCTCCCCCTTTACAAGCCATGTCGGCGGTATTACCGTTTATGGCGATTACGCATACATAGCCGACGGAAAGAGCCTTGCGCTCTTTGAGCTTTCGGATATTCTTGATAACGATAACAAGGCAAAGCAGTATGATACAATAGAGGTTGATTTCGGCGTTGCCTTCGTTGAGGCGATAGGAAATACCCTCTATGCAGGAAACTTCTACCGTGCGGTAGATTACGAAACACCCGCCTCACATCATATCACCACACCAAACGGAGATAAGAACACGGCAATAATCTATCAATATGAGCTAAACCCCGAAACCTCGTACCCTGTGTCTATATATCCAAATAGCGCATACTCAATTACCGATGCAATTCAGGGCATGACCGTTGATGAAAACGGAAAAATCCTTCTTTCATCATCGTGGGGACTTTCAAAGTCGCATATCTATATGTACGATGTGGCACAGGCAAGCAAGGGCGAATTTACAACTCCAAGGGGTGATGTGATTCCGCTTACCTTCCTTGATAGCAAATGCTTGGAAAAGAACATCGTATCTCCGCCTATGGCAGAGGAAATCGTTTGTAAGGACGGAAAAGTTTACATAATAGGCGAAAGCGCGTCAATGAAATACCTCTTTGGTAAGCTCACAGGCGGTAACTATGTCTACTCATATCAGTATGAGAAATGATTTTAAGACTAATTAACATACTAAATCAAATACCTCAAAAAGCCGAGATTTCTCGGCTTTTTGTTTTGCCCCGAGAGCCTCGGGTGGCATATGGGGAATGATAATAAGTGTGTAGCCATATCAAAACGCGCCCATATCATTTAATAATTTCATGCCCGTAAGGGCAATTCATGTTCCGTAGGAACAATTCATGCACCAAAGGTGAGATTCATGACGGCTTGCCGTCAATTCATGCCCGAGTACCTCGGGTCGCAAGCTCCGCTTTTGTTTAGTACAAGCTGTTTCCACTCGCCCCGAAGCAATATTCTAACCTATCACTCCGAACTCCGAATTCCGAACTCCTTATTTGCGATAGCACCATTCCTCACTGCGACTCCCTACGGTCGCGTGCATGGCTACCACCAGCCAATCGCACTTCGCCGAGGCTCGTGTTCTTGGGGTGTGCGCACATCCGAACTCCGAATTCCGAACTTGCGTCAGCACCATTCCGCATTTCGCACTCCGAATTCCGCATTTATTTTTGTGCAATTTGCACAAAAATCGGGGGGGGGGCGTAGTTTTTTGTGCAAAATGCCTTGACAAGGTCAACATTGCTATGATATACTAAAACTACCAAAATATATCATACGCCCGTGAGGCGAATCTAAAAGGAGAGAAATTTTATGAAAAGCAAGAGAATTATCATCACCCTCGTTATGGCACTTGCTCTTATGCTTGCACTTGCTATTAGCTCATATGCCGCAACTATCACTCTATACAGTGGCGCTGACAATACAAGCGAGTCAACAACGCATAATGGCGCACTCACCCTAACAGGAAACACCGAGGCAAACGAAACAGTAACCGTTTACTTCACCGACGACGGCAGAGCATGGAAGGCAGGCGAAACCGTTTCATTCACCAAGGACACAAACCTCTACACCATCGAATGTGCGAAGATTTCAAATTACACAGAGTGGAAAAACGCTTCCGCTGGAAACTACATCCTTACGGCGGATATGGACTTTAACTTTGAATTTGTAAATCCCAATGGCGGTCAAGGAACAGGAACTCGTCACAATGCGGGCGGACCGATGAAGCCGGCAAATGGCACAACAACAAGAGTTTTCTTTAACGGTCATACAATCGCTACTGGAAACTGCACCTTGTTTGACAGTACAGATATAAGCATTTATTTGCTTGGCGACGGAAAGCTTGATGGATACTGGGGCGGAAATTTCCTGAATGTCAAATGCACCGCGACATCTGATTGCAAAATAGTTGTTGGTAAGGGCATTAGCGCAAAGAGCGACTGGACTCAAAAGTGTTGCCTTCTAAGAATAAACGATTATAAGACAACATCAAAGCTTGATTTCCATTTCTATGGCTCATATACATCAGGACAGCTCGTTGCTCAAAACTCAACACCTGCATCAGGCTCATACAACATCTATTTGCACGATGGTTGTACACTTAATCTCCCAAGCAATCAGGGTGGCGGACGCCTTATTGCAACAGCTACATCTCCTATTGCTAATGTGGTAATATATGGTGGAACATACACCTTCACAAGATCGTCTATGTTTGCTGACGGTGCTGACCTTTCAAGATTTAGTATGGATATTCAAGGCGGATCGTTCACATTCACTGACGCTAACGCAATGCCTACATTTGTAAATGCCATAAATAGCGAAAAGAAGGCAAATTATATAAACGAGTTATCCTTCAATATTGTTTGCAAGGAATGTGAATATGAAAAGACCTTGGCGGAATTTGTAGACTTCGCAACCGATTTCTCGGTAAATCTCTATTGCCCTAACTGCGGAAGCTCGCAGGATGCAACAACGGTTGAAAAAATCTTCACCGCAAAGGGATATTCACTTAGCCCTGACGGAAAGGCAATTAGTGCGGGATATACTGTAAATCACAATAGCCTTGCTATCTACGAGGAGATAATGGGCGCTACCTCATACGGTATTGTAATCGCAAATGCCGATGCGTTTGAGGGTAAGACATTCTTTGATGAAAGCAACAAGGTAAACACCGAAAAGTCCGTACAGGTTGACATTGACAGACAGTACAGTGTATTTGACTGTGCGCTTTACTTTGACACAACCTCAAATAGCACCTTAAAGCTCGTAATTTGCGCATATGTAATCGGCAGTGACGGCTCGGCAGGATTCGTTCAGCACACAACAGGCGAATCAGTAGCGCAGGGCGCTATCGCAGGCGGTAGCTTTAAGTTCGTTACACTTGACACGGTTGTCGCACTTCAACCGGCTACTACCAAGGAATATTAAACAATTAAAGGAGTAAGCCTCGGCTTGCTCCTTTTTTGCGCTCGCAAAAAATAATTATTGTAAAATATAAAAACCCTATTTACATTTTATGTAAAATGTGTTAAAATATAAAAAATTTTGCATCGGGCTAAATGCCCGATTAAAATATGTAAAAAATAAAAATAAAATATATAAGGAGTGAGGTTATGACGAATATCGTTTTGGAAGCACCGTCGCTTGCGTTCGTTTGCTTCTTCGGAGTTGCAGTAGTCTTTTCGGGACTCGTAATTCTAATCGGTCTTGTATACCTTTTGAACTGGTTTTGTGACAGGTTCGCAAAGGAAGCACCGAAAAAGGAAGAAAAGCCAAGCGCACCCGTGGTATCTAATGCGCCAATTCAAAACCGCCCCGAGCTTGTTGCGGCAATTTGCTCAGCAATTGCAGAGGCAGAGGGCACCGACATATCCGCAATTCGCGTTGTGTCACTAAAAAAACTTTAAAATAAGAAAGAGGTATATGAAAATGAAAGCTTACAAGGTAACAGTAAACGGAACAGCATACGAAATCGTAATTGAACAAATTGACAAGGCGGATATTAAGGCAGCTCCTGCACAAGAGGCAGCACCTGCAGCCGCACCCGTAGCACAGGCTCCCGCAGGCGGAAAGACCGTTAGCGCTCCAATGCCCGGCACAATTCTTAAGGTAAATGTAGCAAACGGACAGGCAGTAAAGAAGGGCGATGTGCTTTTCGTGCTTGAGGCTATGAAGATGGAAAATGAAATCATGGCTGACTGCGACGGAACAGTAACAGGCGTTAGCGTAAATCAAGGCGCGAATGTTGAAACAGGCACAACTCTTTGCACAATCGCGTAATAGCGGAGGCCACAAATGGACGGAATAATTGAATTTTTGAAGCAGACAGGTGTCTACGGCTTCTTCGGTGACGGTGGCTGGAAAAACATCGTCATGATAGGAATTGCCTGCGTGCTTTGCTACCTCGCAATCGGTAAGAAGTTTGAGCCGCTTCTGCTTCTCCCTATTGCAATCGGTATGCTCCTTACAAACCTGCCCTTTGCAGGCGCGTATCATGAGGAGCTGTTTGCAGCAGGACATATCCAATGGGATCTTTTCGGCGGCGCGGCAATCGACGCAAATAAGATCCTGGAAATAGCTCATGAGCTAAACATAATCAACCCACTTACAAACGCACACTTCCTTGACTATACATCACTCGTTGAATCAGGTATTGCCGAGGGCTACCCCGTTCTTAACTCAATGATAAATATGTTTGAGAGCGCAGAGGCAGTCGGAGCAGTAGCAAAGATTGATGTCGGTCTTATAGATGTTCTTTACCTCGGCGTAAAGCTCGGTATATATCCTTGCCTTATCTTTATAGGCGTTGGCGCAATGACCGACTTCGGTCCACTCCTTGCAAATCCAAAGAGCCTTATCCTCGGCGCTGCCGCACAGGTTGGTATTTTCGCAACAGTTGCAGGCGTTATGGGTGTTAGCGCGCTTGGCACAGCATTTGGCTGGGGTGAGATTGAATTTACCCTTCAAGAGGCTGCATCAATCGGTATTATCGGTGGAGCAGACGGTCCTACCGCAATTTATACCACATCGCTCTTAGCACCTCAGCTCCTCGGACCTATCGCAGTTGCCGCATATTCATATATGGCACTCGTTCCTGTAATTCAGCCACCTATTATGAGGGCTCTTACAACTAAGAAGGAAAGACAAATCAGAATGGACGCACTCCGTCCTGTATCTAAGAAGCAAAAGATTTTGTTCCCAATCATGGTATCAATCGTAGTTGCTCTTATCGTTCCAAGCGCGGCAATCCTCGTTGGATGCTTGATGTTTGGTAACCTTCTTAAGGAATGTGGCGTTTGCGACCGTCTGTCAAAGACAGTTCAAAACGAGCTTATGAACATAGTAACAGTATTCCTCGGTGTATCCGTTGGTGCAACCGCAACCGCATCAACCTTCCTCTCACCAAAGACAATAATCATCATAATAATGGGCGTTGTGGCATTCGGCGTTGCAACCGCAAGCGGAGTGCTTATCGCAAAGCTTATGAATGTATTCTTGCCCGAGGGAAAGAAAATCAACCCACTTATCGGAAGTGCAGGAGTTAGTGCCGTACCAATGGCAGCTCGTGTATCTCAAAAGGTAGGACAAGAGGACGACCCAGGCAACTTCCTGCTTATGCACGCTATGGGACCGAATGTAGCAGGAGTAATAGGGTCAGGCATTGCCGCCGGCGTACTTATCGCCCTTCTTGGCTAATTTAATGGTTTGATGCGTCACAATACTGCGTTGCTCCCGAATGCCGACCTCGGAGTACGATTGTACACCGTCGCCCGTCATTCTTCCGGTGCGCCTTGTCTTGTTTAGCCTAAAACCATTAAATATTAGATATTAAATATTAAATTCGTTTTTTGCAAAAAGACAACACGACAAAAATAAACAAAAAGACCTACTCACCCGAGAGGGTGGGTAGGATAAATTAAAAAGGATAAATTAAAATGGCTAAAAAAGTTTTAATTACAGATACAATTCTTCGTGATGCACATCAGTCGCAGGCTGCGACAAGAATGCGTCTTGAGGATATGCTACCTGCCTGCGAGGCACTTGACAAGGTTGGCTACTGGTCACTTGAGTGCTGGGGCGGTGCGACATTTGATTCCTGCATGCGTTTTCTTAATGAGGACCCGTGGGAAAGGCTTCGCGCTCTTAAAAAGGCGATGCCAAACACCAAGCTTCAAATGCTCCTTCGCGGACAAAACCTTCTCGGCTACAAGCACTATGCTGACGATGTTGTTGAGGCGTTTATCCAAAAGGCTATTGAAAACGGTATAGATGTTATTCGTATTTTTGACGCTCTTAACGATGTCAGAAATATGGAAACCGCTATCAAGGCTACAAAGAAATACGGTGGCCATGTTGAGGCGGCGCTCTCATACACCATCAGCCCTGTTCACAATGAGGAATATTTCGTTGACCTCGCTGTAAAGCTTGAGGAAATGGGTGCTGACACAATTTGTATTAAGGATATGGCAAACCTTCTTCTTCCTTACGAGGCAGAAAGCCTTGTAAAGGCTCTTAAGAAGAGAGTAAATGTGCCTATCCACCTTCACACACACAACACCACAGGTACAGGTGATATGACATACCTTAAGGCAATCGAGGCAGGCGTTGACATCATTGACACTGCGCTTTCTCCGCTTGCAAACGGTACATCACAGCCCTCAACTGAGGCTATGGTTGCAACTCTTAAGGGCACAAAATACGACACAGGTCTTGACCTGAATCAGCTTAGCGACATCGCAACACACTTCCGCGGAGTTGCTACAAAGCTTAAGGAGGCAGGCTCACTTGACCCCAAGGTGCTTAATGTTGACCCTAACACCCTTCTTTATCAGGTTCCGGGCGGAATGCTCTCCAACCTTATTTCACAGCTAAAGCAACAAAAGGCGGAAAACAAGCTCTATGAGGTGCTTGCCGAGGTTCCGAGAGTTCGTGAGGACTTTGGTTATCCACCGCTTGTAACTCCTACAAGCCAAATCGTTGGTACACAGGCAGTTCTTAATGTTCTTATGGGAAGATATAAGATGATTTCCAAGGAATCAAAGGGACTCCTTCGCGGTGAATACGGTCAGCTTCCGGGCGTTGTAAACGAAGAGGTAAGAAAACTCGCAATCGGTGATGCGGAAGTTATTACCTGCCGTCCTGCGGACCTTATCGCTCCCGAGCTTGAGAAATACCGTGAGGAATTTAAGGACATTGTAAAGAGCGATGAGGATGTGCTATCCTGCGCTATGTTCCCACAGGTTGCTCCAAAGTTCCTTGCGTTCAGAGATGCTCCAAAGCAAGAGGAAAGCGCTGTTCGCGAGCTATTCATTGAGGACACCGGCAACTAACCCGAGAGCCTCGGGGCGGGGAAGCCCCCGCTGGCAAATCTCACCGCAGGTGAATATCGTGTTGCGCAAGCAACATATCGAGTCGAGCATAGCGAGACATATCGAATCCTTTAGGATATATCGCCTTCGAGCAGTAGATATTGCCACGAAATAATTCATATTACATTAAGGAAAATCCGCCACATTGTGGCGGATTTTTTATGTTATTGTCATTTTAGCCTTGCATTGACCCTTACAATTCTATTGAGCTTAACGGAGTAGAGTAGCGTTTCATCGGGGTACGCACCGAAGATTAGCTTTACCGCTTCCTTATAGTACATAAGCTGGTCCTTATATCTGCGTATGAGCTTATACGCATAGTTTTCCTCGGTCACGCTATCGGTTTTATAGTCAACAAGCACGAGATTTCCGTCCTTATCCTTATAAATACAGTCCGTAACTCCCTGTACGAGAATACGCTCGTTTTGTAGCCTTGGCTCGGCTGTAAATTCACTTGCGGGCAAAAATACATTAAATCTGAACTCACGCCAAATCTCGCCCCTTCGCTCGGCATCGAGAAGCTCCTCAAAAAGCCCTGTGCCATTCGGGTCGGAAACAAATTTTTCAATTTGCTCCGTATTTACAAGAGTGGCAACTGTGTCCGAGATGTATCTGTTGTCCTTATCGCGCAGCCTGTTTAGCTCGGCATCAACTCCGTTTTCCTTAAGCAGGTCAAGCCTGCAAAACTGCATGAACATATGCGTTGCAGTACCGCGCTCCGCAGGTGAAAACTCCGTCTTGTCCTTGCCCTCAATGGCAAAGTCGGGAAGCGTGGCGATAGAATACTTAACCGAGGAGAAAATATCTCGCTCGTCCTTAGAAAGAGAAGATAAAATGCTCTTTTCGTAATCGTCCTTGCCAAGGGCGGAAATTTCCTCTTTATCGCTTGATGTATCGCTAAATCCACTAAAATCATCGCTGATTTGAGCCGAACTGTCGCGCACCTCACCCGAATTTTCGCCCAAGCCTGTATCAAGAGCAGTATTTTGCGCCTTGTCCTTGTCCATATCCTTTTTCTCGTCATTTTTGTCAAGCAAAAGTGGCTTAAGCTCGGAAATAGACAGCTTTGCGGGGAGCTTGCTAAGGTAATCATACGGATATTCAAAGTCAAAGCGATGCTGTATCTCGCTCTTAAGTGCGTCAAGCGCTTTTTCTTCCAGTCTTAGGCGTCTTGCCTCGCGCTCACGCGCAAGGTCGTTATCCGTCGTATTCTTTTTCTTTGTAACATCAAGGCACGGCGGAATAATTTGCACCGTATCCCCCTTACCGCTTTTACAAAGCGCGTGTGTCACAAGCTCAATAAAGCTCCTTGTGTGAAGCACGGAATACCTTGAGGCAAGCTGTGACAGTCTTTTCATTCCGTCAAGCCTTTCCTTGCAGGAAAGCTTACTTTTCCTCGGCAGAATAGCAGTGATATAAAGCTTACTTCTTGCCCTTGTCATAGCGACATAGAGCAGGCGCATTTGCTCCTCATAGTAGGCTTTCTTTATCGCAAGCGTAGAGCAACGGCGCAAAAGCGAGTCAAATTTGACAACTCCGCCGTCACGGTAAATGTAAGAGGAAACGCCAAGGTCGCGGTGGTATAGCACGCTATCGCCCGAATCCTTGCAACTAAGGTCCGAGCCACAGGAGCAAACGAAGCAAACCTCGAATTCAAGACCCTTAGAGGCGTGTACGGTCATCACCTTGACGCTCGGCTCATCAATGCTTCCGAGGCGCACCTTACTCTCCTTTGCGGAAAAGCCCTCAATATGGCGTAAAAACGAATACAGCCCCTTATATTTTCCTCTTTCAAAGCCACGGGCAAGCTCGTATAGCTTGTAAAGGCTCGCCCTTTCGCTCTCGTTTATATTAAGTAGCAGAGATGTGTCGGCAAGTATCATGGAAATCACCTCATATGAGGTCATTTTCCTTGATCTTTCACGGTAGTCGTTAAGCCTCTTTAAAAAGCCCCTTGCCTTTTCACAAAGCTCATCATCGTTATCGTATTTCTCAATAGCCTCAAAAAGGCTTACCGAGTCCCTTGAATATGTCTTGATTCTTACAAGCTCCGCAAGCTCAAAGCCGAATACGCTTGAAAGCATAGCGCCTGCAAGATATGTGTCACGAAGGGGGTTGTTAATCGCGTGGAGTATGTCAAGGGCGAGAAGCACCTCGCTCTTTTCAAAGAAATGCTCATTACCCTTATATTCGCACGGAATACCTCGGCGGCGCAGGGCATTTATATAAAATTCGGCAGGGGTATTGAAGCTGTAAAGCAGAATTGCAATCTTGTCGGCGGTAATCTTCTGACCGTTAGCAAGGTAACCGTGCGCAAGAAGCTCGGAAATCTTGCTTGCCACCGTTTCCGCCTCTATGTAGTGACCCTTCAGGTCCTTTTCCTCGCCATCTCCCTCGCCCTCGGCAGTGTCGCTTTCATCATCGGCATCATCGGCATCATCGCTATTGTCATCACCCTGAGCGTTTCTGTCAATTAAAAGCACCTCGGCATCGTGGGGTGGCACGCCTGCCTTGTCTTTTGCAAATACGAGGCTGTCCCTCTTTTCGTAGGCGATGCTTTGCGACATGCAAAACCGTGCCTCGTCCTCGGTTGGAAGCGAGGCGGTAAACATAAAGTCCGAAACGGTGTTTGCAAAGTCAATTACCGACTTATCGCATCTGAAATTCTCGTTCATAAACAGAGAATATCCGATAATGTCGCTTGATGTGTCTAAAATCGGCTTATTTTCCGAGTCAAATTCAATAGATGAAAATTTCCGTCTGTAATCGGAGAAAATCTCGGGCTCAGCCGAACGGAAGCGGTAAATGCTTTGCTTTATATCACCAACGAGGAAGCGCTTGCCTCTCGCAATAGCGGAGAAAACCGCGTCCTGCACGAAGTTTGTGTCCTGATATTCATCAACATAAACCTCATCATACCTCTCGGAAATCTCGTTCGCAAGTGCAGAGGGAGTGCCGTCATCATTATATAAAAGCGAAAGCGCAAAGCGGGAAATATCGTTAAAATCGCACACTCCAAGCTGTCTTTTCTTCTCGGAGTAGCGCTTGTCAAAGCATTTTAGTACCGTGTAAAGCGAGCGACAAACACGCCTTGTCTTAAGAATTTCCTGCCTTAGGGCATCGTCGGACAGGCAAAAATACCCCGTCTTCATTTTCTTAAGGAAGTCCTTAAGGTCCTGCCTCGGTGACGCTTCGGCGCAAAGCCACGCACCCGTTATATCATCACCCTCGGGCGTGGAAATTACAATCTCTTTATAGCCCCTTTGCCCTTGCTTGAACTTAATGGTGCTTAGCATTTCCTTGATTTTTGGATACACGGGGTACGAGGTATGCGTTGCGACATCAAGAAGCTCGGTAAGGATTCTTTTATCGTCCTCGAATATGCCCCTTAGGTATGCGCTACAATCCTCACTGTAATCGCAAAGCCTTAGCCCGTAGTCGCAAAAGCCGATAAAGTGGCGCAGTCCGCAGATAAGAGCCTCACGAAGCGCCATACCGTACGGCGTTTTCATAAAGTCGCCGTTTTCATCAATTTTATCAACCGAAAGCAGTGTTTCAAGCCCATCTCTTGTGCTTGACAGCCTTTGGTACAAGCCGAGCAGGGCTTTTCTTAGATTTGTATCACCCGAAAAGGTGGAGAGCGTGTCTGCAAGGCTCAAAAAGTCCCTGTATTCATCGCTATCCCTACCGCCAAGATGCTTACCCTCAAAGAATTCATCAAGCACCTCGGAGATTGAGTCATTGCAAAGCATCTCGTTTTCGCTCTCATCGGAAACCCTAAAACCCGCCTCAAGACCGAGCGAGGCAAAGCTCTCCCTTACGATTTTAAGGCAAAAGGCGTCAATGGTTGAGATTTGCGTGGCGCCAAGGCTTATAATTTGCCCCTCAAGATGCTCTTTTAAAGAGGCTTTCTCGCTCTTATCGATTTCAAGCTCACCAAGCTTGCTTATCGCGTCGGAAATTCCGTCAGCAATTCTTACCTTAAGCTCATTTGACGCTTCCCTTGTAAAGGTAACAATCAGCTTTCTTGAAATGTCATCTCTGTCAACGATAACGCGCTTTACGAGTCGCTTGGTAAGCGTAAATGTCTTACCGCTTCCGGCGCCTGCCGAGATAAGAAGGTCCTTACGCACGCCGTCATCACCGAAGAACACGGCACAAGCCTGCGCAGGAGTGAGCTTATTTATTTTTAAGATTTTGAGCAGCAGCTCCGTATGCTCGGGGTGCGCTCTCAGTAGCTCGTCAATATAGCTCATATCTTCCTCCTTTTTCTACACACGGCAAGTCGGGAGCAATATTTACAAATATTCTCCGTATCGCCGTTTAGTGGCTTAGCGCATGCGCTTCCGCTAAGAAGCCTGTCGGTAATTTGCGCAATAGTTTGCCTTAGCTGATCGTCAACTGTGTCCTTAAAGCTGTCCTCGGGCAGGAACAAATGCTCGTTTTTCACCGTTTTTGATGGCAAAAACGCCCGTAGCTTGGGCTTAGGAGCAGAGCCCTTTGCGCCCTTGCCCTTTTTAGTGCTGTCATCGCTTGGAATTTTAAAGCCCTTATCCTGCGCGAGCAGGATTTTTTCATTGTATAGGAAAAGCCCGTTGCGCCTTGCGTTGCTGATAAGCTCCTTCCTCTCCGTATCCTGCGCGGCAGAGGAGTCAACTCCCTCAGCAGGGGCGCTGACGCTTGATTTACCTATTTGTAAGGGCAGGTACACAACGCTTGCGGGCTTTAGCTCGCTTTTGCCGTATTTTTCAAGTAATTTCTTGGAAAAATTAGTGTTCGGCTGACAAAGGGTCATAAGATAAAGCGGAAGCTGAATTTCAAGTCCGTTCTTAAAGTCGTCCATTTTAAAGGTCTTTGACCCCGTCTTGTAGTCAACAACCCTTAAGTAGAGCGCATCCTCGTCATCGGGGGCATAAAGGTCAACGCGGTCAACAATTCCCGACATTGAAACAGTAGTCTTATCGCCTATTTTAAATTCAAGAGGCGGACATTCGTTTTTCTTATCGGAGAAGTCAAATTCAAAGAACGCAGGCTTAAAGTCGCTTTGGTCAAGCTCGCTTGCAAGGTCATCAATATAATAAATAATGTTGGCTCTGAGTCTGTCAAAAAGATGAATGAGCCGTTGGTCGCTGACCCCGTCGGGACAAAGCTTCTTTATGTAATCATCCGTTATTTTGTCAATCAGCGCGCGCTTGTTCTCGCTTGAAATGTCGGAAAGGCGCTTACCCTCGCCGAGTCCCGCGCCCGTCAAAAACTCCTCAAATATCTTATGAGCAAGCTCACCGACCTGCGCCGCACCGAAGGAGATTACCTCATCATCTCTTAGACCGAGGATTTTGTCGCAGTAATACTGAAGCTCGCATTTTACAAACTTCTCAATCTGCGACTGCGAAAGGCGAAGCGTTTTCTCGCCGCTTTCGTTTACCGAGCAAAGCACGCCCTGCGCTTCCGCAAGCTCCGAGGGGATTTTAAGACCCTCGTTTGACATATCGGCAATTTTTTTCTTTTGATTAAGAAGCTCTCTTACAGCGACAGAGGCAAGGGAGCTGCCCGAGGCAAACTCCGAGGCGATTTCCCTTGTGTAAATTCGTGAGGCAATGCTACGGTAGAGCTTGACCCTTGGCGGAAGCGAGAAGCTAAGACCCTCGGCAAACCGTGACTTGTACTGCGGTAGGTCAGAAATTTCCGCTTTGCTCAGCACCCTGACACGCGACTCCACAGACATGAAGAACAGCTCCAAGAAACGGCCCCTTGACTCCGTCAGAGCAGGGAGCAGAGTGATAATTCTTGTAAACGCAAGGCTCGGCTCCTTCTTCGCCCCCTTTATATCGGAAAGCGGAGAGCTTACTGTCAGCGTATGTGACGGAAAGGCTATGCTGTTTTTAAACATAAGAAGCTCACTGTCCGCACGGGTTCTTGTATTCTCGGAAAGCGTCGCGCCAAAAAATGCGCTACGCTCAAATGCGCTCTCAAGCTCGCTCTTTTCCTCATCGGAGAAGAAGGGAATTGCGCTGATGCTTGCAGGGAACGAGCCCTCGCAAACGCCAAGCACAATGGCGTGCTTTATTCCCGAGGCGCGAAGCGAGTCAGCCTCGCCGATTATTACATTGTCCTCACCTGTGGGAAGCGCGCCGATTTCAACCCCGTCAAGGGAGTAGGAGAGCGCGCTGATAAATGACTCTTGGTCAAGAATTTCATCGGGCATAATTGTGCAAATCGCATTAAGCGCCTCTAAAACCGCACTGTAAAGCTGAGAAAGCTGGAGCTTTTCGTTCTTGTCGCTTGTGGCTTTAAACTCCTCTAAAAGCGATTTCTTAATATCAAGGCTCACCAAAAGCTCGTGTACCGCCCTGCAAAGCTCCTTAGCGCTTGCCCCACGGGCACTACCGCCGTCGCTTACGGGCGAAAACGCCCTCTTTAAAATTGAAATTTTATCAAAAACATAGGCACGCGTGTCGTTAATTCGCTTAAGACGGGCGCGTTGCTCCTCGCTCATCGGCTCGGTTGAATATCCGTCGGGGTTGCTTTTCCACTCACTCTCAAAGCGTGAGCCGTAAATTCCCCACCTATACATATAATCCTCAAGCAGATCGGCGTCCTTAGCGGAAACACCTGCATAACGGCTACGCATAAAGGTAGCAACATCACGCACGCTCCAATAGCTTGATGCGCTGATTGCCGAATAGAGCATCTTTACAAGTGGCTTTGAGGTTGCGTCAGTGCTTGCCGAAATGAAGTAATTTATATTGTATTTTTTGAGTGCCGTGTCAATTATACCGCGATATGTGTCCGTATTTCGCACAATTATCGCAATGTCGGAAAAGCGCGCACCGTTCATTATAAGCTCCCGTATTTTTGACGCGGCAAGCTCACATTCCTCAAACTCATCGCGCGGTCGCATAACGGAAACACCCTCGCACAGGTGAGTAGCGGGGGCGTCCAAGCGCCAGATATTCTTAACAAGATACTTAATCGCCTCGCTCTTATGGAAGCTATCCTTATTAAATACTGTTTTTTTCGGGCGAATACCATGCGCCTTGCACATTGAGCTGAGGCGCTTTACCGTTGTTGTAAGCTTGTCATACTGAATTTTGCCGAAATCGTTCTCATCAATATCAAAGGCGAAGCTGACATGGCTTGCCTGCGACAAAATAATGTCTAAGACCTTGATTTGCGCGCCCGTAAAGCCGTAAAACGAGCTTATGTATACGCTTGCACCGTTAAAAAAGCTGTTCTCACTGTTTTCAATCAGCTTTCTTGAAAGCGCCTCAAGGTCATCGTACGGGTCGGAGTAGCTCCTTTTCAAAATCTCGTCATAAAGGTTAAAAACAGCCACAAGGTCCTTCGTCCTTGCCCTAAGCCTCTCGTTTTCGCCAAGATCCTCACATGCCTTTGAGAGCATATCGGGGGTAATTGCATAGGACTTCAGCTCGCTCACCGCGTCAAGAAAAAGCTCAACACAGCCACGCTCCTTGCCCTCTGAGATTTTGCTATACTCCGAGAGCAGACCCCTCTCCCTTGCAGTGCAAAGGGCGCAGTACATCACAAGATTTTTTGCGCTTGTGTCTATATAGTTGCTTTTAAGACCGCCCCAAAGGCGAAACGCCTTGTCGCAAAGCCTTGTGAAGTTAAGCACCTCAATATATAGCTGTCCGTTCATTTCGGCGACAATGCGCTCACATTCAAGGGCGTTTTGCTCGGGCACAAGCCAGAAGGTGCGCTTGCCCATTGAGGCGTTTTCCTCAATACAAGCCCTTATGTATTCGGTTTTTTCAGTTCCGTAGGAATCGTAAATAAATTCAACCGTTGCCATTTTTTCTCCTTATTTGAAATAAGTTTATTTGAAATAGGTTATGTGTTTAAAGCAGGTCGTGTCGGGCGCTTAACCGAATAAGCAACCGAAAATTAAAAATCCCAGCACCTGTGTGCGTAATCAGCAAAGCTCAGTCCTTGCCACCGCCCTCGTACAGCGCGGTATTTCTGAGGATTACGCCACGGCCTCTCCACGAAAACGGGCGAGAGAGAAATTCATCATCGCTCATCTCGTTAATCAGCTCGCTTGTAAGAAGCGTAATTGTGTTTTTCTTAAAATACTCAATAGGCGTGTACGACGCGTTTTTGGTGTACGGACACACATTTTGGCACACATCACAGCCCCAAATACATCCACTGTCAAGCATCAGCCTTACTTCATCGGGCGAAAGCTCACCCTTTTTTTGAGTGATTGCGGACAAGCACTCGCTCTTTGGGCGAGGGTCGTCCTTGTCCATGCAGTGTGACGGACACGCACGCATGCACGCACCACAGCCGATACACCGCTTTACAGATACATCATCCGCAAAATCAAGCCCTAATGCCTCGGGCGGAAGCGTCGTTATAAGCTCGCAAAGGAACACAAACGACGAGTATTTTTCGTTAATCAGCAAGCCGTTATCGCCGATAAAGCCAAGACCCGCAAGGCATGCGCCGTTTACCTCATCAATAGGCGAGTGGTCGGCAAAGAGGGCGAATTTCTCACCCTCAAATTTTGATGAAAGATAAGGGATAAGCTTGTCCCTCAGTGAGTCGACAAATGCGTGATAGTCGGCAACCGAGGCGTAAACCGATAAATTCACGGGCGAAATTTCGCTTCGGTAGGGCAGTAGCATCATCACCACCGTCGCATCACCCGAAATCCCCTGCTTCTCCAAAAGGTATTTTTTAGTTATCTTGCATTTGCTAAGCCTGATAGCGCCGTAAAGCTCAATTCCGTAGCTTTTTAAAATTTCCTTCATTTGCGCTCCTTGTCCTCGCTCTTTTTTCTGAACACGATGAATTTAGAAAGCACATAGTTCAGCACGATTACAATGATGTTGGATACAATCTTGATTACCATATCGTTCAGTAAAAGCACATCAACGAATACGAACATTATCGCAAGGTCAATAACACCCGTCAGCACCCTTGAGGCAAGAAAGGTGAACAGCTCAAATAAAAACCTCTTTTTGCCCCTTGACTCAAAAACGATGCTCTTGTTTGTGAAAAACGCAAAGAATACCGAGGTGAGCCAGGCAAGAACGGTCGAGGCAAGCGTGCCAAGGGATAGCGGATGGGCAAATAGCCAGTATGCCACAATATTTATAAGCGTTGTAAGCACGCCGAAAATCAGATAAAGGATAATTTGGCGGTGCTTTTTCATAAGCTCAATAATTTTTTTCATATATCAAGAACCTCTTTTCTCCTGTAAGAGTGATTTGTAAGCCAAGCATAGCTTGTCTATTTTATTTTACCACCTAAGCGGTGCTTTGTCAAGTGAAGATACATAGCGCATAGTCATATTTTATGCACATCTTAGGCGTGCTAACAAAGAATTTTAAAAATATTACTCTTGAAATAATAAAAAATGTGTGTTAGAATATATAATTAAGGGCGTATAGGCTTTAAAATCGGCTAAAACCGAGGAAAAAGCAAAGCGCATGAGAAAACACGCAAGGAGAAGGACATGGCAAGGGAACAGTACAACGACCAAACGATTTCATCACTTAAGGGAGCTGACAGAGTAAGGAAAAGACCTGCGGTTATTTTCGGCTCTGAGGGACTTGAGGGCTGTCAGCATTCGTTTTTTGAGATACTATCAAACTCCATAGACGAGTCAAGAGAGGGCTACGGAAAGGAAATTGTCGTAACCGTATACCAGGACAGGACAATAGAGGTTGACGACCACGGACGCGGAGTTCCGCTTGATTTTAACAAAAAGGAGAACCGCTATAACTGGGAGCTTGTGTACTGCGAGCTTTACGCAGGCGGAAAATACGAAAATAACAGCGAAAAGGGAGCCTATAAATACTCTCTCGGTCTTAACGGACTCGGCGCGTGCGCAACACAGTATTCCTCGGAGTTTATGGATGTATACTCCTTCAAGGGCGATACGCTTTACGAAATGCACTTCAAGAAGGGTGAGCCTGTTTCGGAGCTTACCGTTTCTCCGCTTGCTAAAAAGCAAAAGAGGACAGGAACGCTTACAAGATGGCGTCCCGACCTTGATGTATTTACCGATACGAAAATTCCAAAGGAATATTTCCTTACCACCCTTCATAAGCAGGCGGTGGTAAATAAGGGGCTTCGCCTTGTTCTCGTTTATGAGGAGGAGGACGGCTCACTTAGCGAGAGCGAGTTTTTCTATGAGCGCGGTATTGCCGACTATATCGGCGAAATCACGGAGGAAAAGTCGCTTACCGCCCCTCACCAATGGGAAATGAGCGCAAGGGGTAAGGACAGAGAGGATAAGGATGAGTACGACCTTAAGGCAGAGATTTGCTTCTGCGTTTCAAACACAGTCAGTCGCCTTGAATATTACCATAACTCAAGCTTCCTTGAGCACGGTGGCTCACCTGCCTCGGCGGTCAGAAGGGCATTCCTTGCAAGCGTTGATAAGTATTTGAACGACAACGGAATGTACCTCAAAAAGGAAGAAAAGATTGCCTTCGTTGACATTCAGGATTGCCTTGTGCTTGTAATCAACAGCTTCTCGACTCAAACCTCGTACGAAAACCAAACAAAGAAATCAATCACGAATAAGTTCATTGAAAGCGCACTTTATGACTCCATAAAGCAGGAGCTTGAGGTTTACTTTGCGGAAAACCATCAGCAGGCAAAGATTTTCGCCGAGCAGGTTTTGATAAACAAGCGCTCCCGTGAAAAGGCGGAAAGCACCCGTGTTGACATCAAAAAGAAGCTCGCTGTGTCAAACGACATCACCCAAAGGGTTGAAAAGTTCGTTGCCTGTCGCTCAAAGGATGTGGAAAAGCGTGAGATTTATATAGTTGAGGGTGACTCGGCGCTAACCTCGTGTAAGCTCGCAAGAAACCCCGAATTTCAAGCGATTATCCCCGTGCGCGGTAAGACGCTTAACTGTCTGAAAAGCACATATGATAAAATCTTCAAGAGCGATATTATCGTTGACCTTCTTAAGGTTATCGGCTGTGGCGTTGAGGTTAAGTCAAAGGGCGATGTTTCTGCCTTCAAGCTTGAAAACCTCAAATGGAGTAAAATCATCATATGTACCGATGCCGATGAGGACGGCTTCCAGATCAGAACGCTTATTTTAACAATGTTCTATCGCCTTCTCCCAACTCTTATAAGAGAGGGTAAGATTTATATTGCGGAGTCACCTCTTTACGAAATTACCTCGGGCAAGGGCGAGATTGAGTTCGCCTATAACGAGGGCGAAAAGACGCAAATCCTTGAAAGGCTTGAAAGGGCAGGAAAGAAATATACAATCCAAAGGTCAAAGGGACTTGGTGAAAACGATGCGGATATGATGTCCAAAACGACAATGAACCCTGCAACCCGTCGCCTAATTCAAGTAAACCCAACCGATGAGGAAAGAACAAGAGTAATCTTTGAAACCCTTCTTGGCGATGATATAGTGGCAAGAAAGCAGTTTATTGCGGAGAATGGATACAAGTATATGGACATAGCTGACATATAGCCACAGGCTATATGTCAGCGTCGATATGCTCCCAAGGTCGCACGATAGCCCCAAGGGGCACGATATGTCCTGCGGACACGATATGCTTTGCCTCTGCAAAGCGAGAGGATAGAAAAAGGAGCATATCATATCGAGTTGCATAGCAACAATCGAGCCGAGCGAAGTGAGGCATATCGATCGGCTTGCCGAATATCGACAAAAAACAAATGTATTAGAGGAATAAAAATGGGGAACCAAGACAAAAATGCATTGAGAGAGGATGCGCTTTCGTTTGCCGTAGCAGTTTCGGATATATGCGATGAAATAAAAGGGTGCAGTGTGTATACTAACCAACTTTTAAGATGCTCATCTTCCATTGGAGCGAACATTTTTGAAGCGAAATATTCTCAAAGCGAATTGGATTTTGTAAACAAGTTCGAAATCGCTTTAAAGGAATCCTACGAAACGGAGTATTGGCTGGAACTGCTATACAGAAAAGGAAAAATATCCTCAGAAAAGCATCAGACATTAAAAAATTCTTGTGGTTCTATTAGAGCAAGAATAATTGCATCAGTAAAAACAGTCAAAGGCATAAAATAAAATGCAAGAATCAATTCACGAACAATATATGCTCCTTGCCATTGAAGAGGCAAAGAGGGCAAAAGAGATTGATGAGGTGCCTGTCGGCGCTATAATTGTCCGAGAGGGCAAGGTGATTGCCCGCGCACACAACACGAGGGAGCGAGATAAAAATGCGCTTTGCCATGCCGAAATTAAGGCAATAGACGAGGCGTGCAGAGCACTTGGCGGTTGGCGACTTGTCGGCTGTACGCTCTATGTCACGCTTGAGCCCTGTCCTATGTGCGCAGGCGCAATTTCAAATGCGCACCTTGAAAGGGTCGTGTACGGCGCAAGCGATTTTAAGGCAGGAGCGCTTGGCACGGTTTTCAACCTGAACGATTATCCCGTATTCAAGCCCGATATTACCATGGGCGTTATGCGTGATGAATGCGCACAGCTTTTGACCGACTTTTTCAAAGCAAAGAGGAAGAAAAATGGAACTTAAGGAGCTAATAGAAAGCATACATAACAGCGACCTCTACAACTGTATGGATGAGGAGCTTTTGGCGGAGCAGGCAAGATGCCTTGAGCTTCAATATGAATATAATAACACCCGTCCAAGCGAGGGGGCAAGGCGTAAGGAGCTTTTGAAAAAAATGCTTGCCGATTGCGGAGAGGGCTGTTATGTTGAGCCACCCCTGCACGCAAACTGGGGCGGACACAACCTTCATTTTGGCGACAATGTGTACGCAAACTTCAATCTTACAGTCGTTGATGATACGCATGTATATGTAGGAAATAATGTGCTTTTCGCGCCTAATGTAATTCTATCAACCGCAGGACACCCGATAGAGCCGAGCCTTCGTGCCTCGGGCTATCAATTCAATGCACCTATTCATATCGGTAATAATGTATGGCTTGGCGCAGGCGTTATCGTAATGCCGGGCGTCACAATAGGCGATAATAGCGTTATCGGCGCAGGTAGCGTTGTAACAAAGGATATTCCCCCAAATGTCGTTGCCTTCGGCACACCGTGCAGAGTTGTGCGTGAAATAGGCGACCGCGATAAGGAATACTACTTCAAAAACAGAAAAATTGACTACTCAAAAATAGATAAGTGAGAAAAGTAAAATGAAGAAAATACTTTTGATTTTAGTGGCACTTTTGATAGCGTTTTCTTTTGCCCTCGTATCGTGTGAGGAAGAGAGCGTGCCTTGTGTCGTTGGTGCAGGCTACGACACAGATAACAACCTGATACTTGAATACAGCGACGGCTCAACGCTAAACCTTGGTAAGATAAACCAAAAGGGCGAACAAGGAGCCCAAGGTGAACAAGGAATTCAAGGTGAAAAGGGTGAACAAGGAATACAAGGTGAAAAGGGCGACAAGGGTGTTGGAATAAGCAAGGCGGAGCTTGTAAACGGTGAGCTAATCATCACCTATACCGATGGTACAACCGATAATCTCGGCAAAATTGTATCGCAAGATGAAGAAGGCACTGACGGCCTTGAATATTATCCCTTGCCCGACGGCACTTACGCTGTCAGTGTGGGAACTACAATGTATCTTGAAGAAATCGTAATTCCGTCAACGCATAAAGGAAAGGGCGTTAGTAAAATTCTTGATGATGCGTTCAGGGATTGCACCGCGCTTAAAAGCGTGATAATTTCCAATGGCGTAGCCTCAATAGGTGACGGTGCGTTCGATGGTTGCACATCGCTTACAAGCGTGACAATTCCCGATAGCGTAACCTCGATAGGTGGCATTGCGTTCTGTGATTGCACATCGCTTACAAGCATAACAATTCCCGATAGCGTAACCTCAATAGGTGACCGTGCGTTCGATGGTTGCACCGCGCTTAAAAGCGTGACAATTTCCGATAGCGTAACATCAATAGGTTACAGGGTGTTCGATGGTTGCACATCGCTTGAAAGCGTGACAATTCCCTATGGCGTAACCTCAATATCAGAACAGGCGTTTGATGGTTGCACGTCGCTTAAAAGCGTGACAATTCCCGATAGCGTAATATCAATAGGTGACAAGGCGTTCAGGGAGTGCGCATTGCTTACAAGCGTTACAATTCCCGACAGCGTAACATCAATAGGAGCCCAGGCGTTCTGGGGTTGCGACCAGCTCACAATAATCAACTGCGAGGTGGCATCTATGCCGAGCGGTTGGGATAGCGAGTGGAAAGGCGGTTGCTCTGCAACGGTAAATTGGGGATATACAGGCGAGTAAATGGCAAATTACGCATACATAGTCGAGTGTAGCGACGGCACATTGTATACCGGCTACACAAACGATCTTGAAAAGAGAATAAATGCTCACAACAGCGGTCACGGCGCAAAATACACGCGCCCACGCCTGCCCGTCAAGCTCGTTTACTTCGAGGAGCTTGACACAAAGGAAACGGCGCAAAGCCGAGAGTGGCATATAAAACAGCTCACAAGGGCGCAAAAGCTTGAGCTAATACATAAATGGCAGAGGAACAAAAAATGAAAATCACAGGCGCAATTTTTGATATGGACGGAACACTCCTTGACTCAATGGACTACTGGGGCATTGCCGCAGGCGAGTATTTAAAGCATCTCGGCATTGAGGTAAGTGAAAATATAGATAAATATTTCCTTGAACAGGGAATTCGCGAGTGGTACGACTACTGCGTGGAAAAATACGCACTCGGTGAGCCGTTTGAGGCTGCCAAGGCGTGGATTTACGAGTTTATGAATCAACGCTACCGCACGGTGGTGAAGGATAAGGAAGGCGCGCGCGAAATGCTTGAAAGGCTCCATAGCGCAGGCGTTAAAATGTGCCTTGCAACCGCAACCAACCGCCCAACGGTTGAAATGATTCTTGAAAGGCTAAGCCTCGGCAAATATTTTGACAGAGCCTTTACCTGCGGTGAGGTTGGCGTGGGCAAGCGCGAGCCACTTATATACAACTTAGCTCTTGAGCATCTTGGCACGGATAAGGAAACGACCTATGTGTTTGAGGACGCACACTACGCACTTAAAACCGCACACGAGGCAGGCTTTAAGACTGTTTGCATCTACGACAAAAACGCATATGAGCCGATAGATGAAATGAAAAGGCTATGCGACCTATATCTTAGCGAGGACGACAAATATCGCTTTGATTTTGAGGCATAAGCGCCAAAAAGCGACACATTCCCCCAAAAAATCAGTAGTACGGTCGCATTTTTCACCGTAAAAAGCATTAAAATTACGAAATTATAAAAAATTTAATATTTTACCAACCGAAATAAGCGCTCAGCTGTCTTATATTACGAGGGAACATATTAAATTAACATAAGTCAGAAAGGATTTTTATGAAAAAGAGCAAAATACTTGTAATTGTTTTGTGCCTCGCTATGCTTGTAGCGGTGCTTTGCTCGTGTGATATCTCACAGCTAAGAGGCGAAAACGGACTAAGCGCATACGAAATTGCGGTAAAAAACGGCTTTGAGGGCTCGGAGCAGGAGTGGCTTGATAGCCTAAAGGGCGAAACTGTCTTTATACCCACACAAATGGAGAGCGAGAGCAGTGAGTCGTCAAGCGAGGAGTCAAGCAGTGAGAGTGAGAGCGAAAGCGAGCATGTCTGCACCACGGTGATTGAGCAAACGACAATCAACCAGAACATAACGCAGGAAATAATAAAAAATGAAATCATCGTAAACGGTGAGAGTATCGATGTAACAGGCGCGGTTCAAAAGGGACTTATGAGCGCACTCAGCATTCACTGCGAGTTCACCTCGGGCGGTGGCTCACCCCTTGACGGAGCAGAGGTCTACGGCACGGCAGGCGCAGGCGTTATCTATAAAATCAACGAGGACGGAAGCGCGCTTGCGATAACAAACTACCATGTTGTTTACGATGTTGACTCAATTACGCCGAACAGGATTAGCGATAAAATCAGCGTGTATCTCTATGGCATGGAATATGTTGACCACGAAATGGACGCTGTCTATGTAGGCGGTTCAATGAATTACGATATTGCGGTGCTTTATATTCCTAAAAACGACCGTCTTGATAAGGCTATTGAAAGAGGCGTCGTGTCCGCCATTACCCTTGCCGAGAAAGAGGTTACAGTAGGTGAAACCGTAATAGCGATAGGAAACCCCGAGGATGACGGAATTTCCGCAACAACAGGCGTTGTAAGCGTTGATTCAGAGGAAATTACCATGCTCGGCGCTGACGGAGTAACAAATGTCAACTTCAGAGTAATCCGTACCGAGGCGGCAATAAATCAAGGAAACTCGGGTGGCGGTCTTTATAATTCCAAGGGTGAGCTTGTCGGTATTGTAAACGCAAAAATCATAAGCTCCGATGTTGATAATATCGGATACGCAATTCCGTTGTCCGTTGCTAAGGCGGTTGCGGATAATATAATCCACTATTGCTATGACACCGAAAACGAGAGCGTTATGCGCCCACTCCTTGGCGTAACGGTATTGCTTGAGGAAAAATGGGTAGAGCTTGACCCGACGACAGGACTCCTCACAAAGAAGGAATACAGCGTAATTTCATCAGTTGCCGAGGGCTCTCTCGCCTACGGTAACGGCACTGACGGAATGATGGTTGGCGATGTCGTAACAAAGATAAAGGTAAGAGATACCGAGCATTTAGTGAGCCGTCAATATCATGTAATTGACGCAGTGCTTAGCGCCTTCGTCGGCGATACGGTAGAGGTCACCGTAATAAGAGAGGTTGAGGGCGTGGAAAAGGAAATCACCCTTTCGTTCCTTATCACTGAGGATTGCATTTCAATAACCAAATAAAAAAAGGGCTATCGCATAGCGTGATACTCTTAACGGAGTATCACGCATCGAGATAAATCCCTCACGGGATTTTCGATATTCGCCTGTGGCGAACGATATGTGCTGACGCACTCGATATGTTTGCTTCGCAAACGAGGGATTTATCTCATATCGAATTGGCGCGTAGCGACAATATATCGAGTTCGAGCAAAGTGAGAACATATCGAGTGGGCGAAGCCCACATATCGATAGAATAAAAAACAAGAGCAAGAATAGAAGGAATTTTATCCTTTTACTCTTGCTCTTTCTGCTTGTGTAGGGGTTCCCCGAAGCGAAGAATTCGCGTGTAGGGGGTTCTCGTATATGGGTTTGGGCTTAGCCCATTTGCATTTGACCGACCAAATGCGATACTCGCACTTTTTCTATTGAATTTATAAATAATATATGTTAGAATGTAATTAGCAAATATATTAAGTATGTTAAGGAGAAAAATATGAAAAGGTTAATTAGCATTATGCTTGTCCTTGTTTTGCTACTTGGTGTTTTCGCATCTTGTGGAAATGAGGAGTCAAGCAGTAGTTCAAGCGAGTCAAGTGTGAGCGAAAGTTCATCAACAACTCAAAGTGAAAGTTCAAAGGGCGAGGTGGAAAGCTCATCAGCTTCTTCGAAAGAGAGCGAAAGTTCTTCGAGTTCGTCTTCCGCATCAAGTTCTTCAAGTTCAAGTGAAGAGTCAAGCGAGGAGTCAACAACCGACCCTGCCGACATTGTTGACCCGAATGCCCCCGAAAACGAAACGCTTAACCTTTTCGTTGATGGGGAGAGTGACTATGTCGTTTATTATGATACTGACGATAGCGAACTTGAAAAGTATGTTACACAGTTTTTGAATTATGTAAAGACCGAATACGGAATTCAACTTGAAACAAGAAACATTTTCGGCTCAGGCACAGAACATAAAATCATCTTCGGCTCGGGCGCGGGCGATGCGCAGTATGTAACAAAACGGCTCTATACGGTAAACGATTTTGCAATCAGCGTATGCGGTGACGACCTCGTTATTTACGCAACCGATTACCGCCTTTATCCATACGCCCTTGACCTTTTTGGCGAACTTTTTGACGGCGAAAGCGGACAAATGACACCCGAGCAAAGCATAATTTACCATAAGAGCGAGTATAAGGATATCGCCTATGCAGGCTACCTTGATAAGAAACTCGGCTCTATAACCTATGAAACACTCGTAAATACACTTTTTGAGGCGCGCACCTACAAGGCGAAGGACAATACCACAATGCCATATAGAATTTATATTCCGTCAAACTACGATCCCGAAAACCCACCGCCCGTTGTCACAATTTTGCACGGTGCAGGCGAGCGCGGAAACGATAATGCAAGACAGCTTTTAAACTTCGTTCCAAATATCTTCTCACAGGACAACTCGCCGTATTGGAACGCAATAGTTATTTGCCCTCAGTGTCCGGGTGGAAATCAATGGGTAGATACAAGTTGGTCAATAGGAAATTATAGCACCGCTACGGTTAAACAGTCAAACGAAATCACCGCCGTGCTTGAAATCCTTGATGAAATTAAGGAAGAATTTGAAACCGACACAAACCGCTACTATGTAGCAGGGCTTTCAATGGGCGGTTACGGCACTTGGGACATTATAATACGCCACCCCGACCTCTTTGCAGGGGCGATTGCTATGTGCGGCGGCGCAGATGAGTCTATGGCTAAGACTCTTGTTGAAAAGAGATTTCCCGTTTATGCCCTTCACGGCGGAAGCGACAGTGTTGTCAAATACCAAGGAACAAAGAGTATGATTGACGCAATGACAGAGGCATGCACCGAGCTTGGACTTGACCCTGTGCATAAATTTAAGCCTCTTGCGGGCTACGACCATAATATTTGGGAATACACAGGCAATATGGCAACATATTCAAAATGGCTCTTTGAACAAACTTTAGAGGATAGAAAATAATGAGCACATTACCAAAAATCAAATTCTACTCATCACTTGCAAAGGTGTTTGAAAAATCAAGCGAGATATACGGAAAATCGCTTGGCAATAAGGTGATAAGAGTAGCAAAAAATCAAGAAATAAACGCTCAGGCGGTGCTTGGCGGAAGCGGAGAATATACCCTTGAAATAAGCACAAGCCTGAAGGGGCTTAAGGTGTATAGGGTTGGCTACGCCCATGTAGGGCTACCGCTTTACGAGGGCTGTGATGACGGTAAGTATTTGAAGAACGAAAGGGGAAGCTATCCCGACCCTCTTTTCCCGTTTGAGGGTAACAAAATCACTCTTGAAAGGGGCAAAAACACGACCCTGTGGCTATGTACCGAGTCCCCCTGTGAGCAACAGGACGGCAACGCCTATATAGAAATCACCCTTAGAAGGGGTGACGAATGTGTCACAAGAAGAATAAATATCAGAGTTTATGATGCCATGCTTGATGAGCAAAAAACGCTCTTTACCCAATGGTTCCATAACGACTGCATCGCAAGCGTGCATAAGGTTGAAATCCTCTCGCCTAAGCACTGGGAGCTTATTGAGAAATATATCCGCCTTGCATCAACCCACGGAATGACAATGCTCCTTACCCCCGTGCTTACCCCACCGCTTGATACCGACATCGGTGAGGAGCGCCCTACCGTTCAGCTGGTGGACATTACGCTTGATAACGGCGAGTATAAATTTGATACAAAAAATCTTGAACGGTATGTAAAAATGGCGCTCGAGTGCGGTATAAAGCAAATAGAGGTAAGCCACCTGTTTACCCAATGGGGCGCAAAGCACGCGCCAAAGGTAATTGCTACCGTAAACGGTGAGAAAAAGCGCATTTTCGGCTGGGATACCGATGCAACGGGCGAGGAGTATAAAAAATTCCTTGGCGCATTCGTGCCCGCGGTTATAAGGGCAATTAGCGACTGCGGAGTGGAAAAGAGCAATATCTTCTTCCATGTTTCCGATGAGCCGGGCGAAAAGGACCTTGAGCAGTATAAGGCGGTTAGCGAAATCCTTTTACCGCTTATCAATGGTTGTGAGCAAATTGACGCACTTTCAAAGACCGCATTTTATGAGCAAGGACTCGTTAAAACTCCCGTTTGCGGAACGAACGACCTCGAAGAATTTTTCAAGATAAAGGCAAATCCGCTTTGGTGCTACTATTGCTGTGCGCAGGGCTGGGATGTATCTAACCGCTTTATCGCAATGCCAAGCACACGAAACCGTATAATCGGCGCGCAAATTTGGAAATACGACATTGTCGGCTTCCTTCACTGGGGCTATAATTTCTACTATACACGCCTGTCAAAGCGCAAGGAGCTAAACCCGTATGAGGAAACCGATGCGGGCGTGGAAAAGGAAAACGAGGGCTTCCCGTCGGGCGACGCCTTTAGCGTTTACCCCTATGGCGACTCGGTAATCCCCTCACTTCGCCAAAAGGTGTTTAAGGAAGCGCTAAACGATATCCGCCTGCTCCAAAAAACCGAGGAGTGTATCGGTAAAGCGCGCACATCAAGGCTTCTTGACTCCCTTGCAGGCAAGGACCTCACCTTCAAAAAATACCCCATGACCGAGGAGCTTTTTGAAGCCCTTACCAAAAAGTGCCTTGAAAAAATCGCTAAATAAAAACAATAAATAAAAAAGGCTATCGCTACTGCGATAGCCTTTTTTGTCAGGGGATAGTGAAATCACGACACAATAAAAGCTCGGCATTTGCCGAGCTTTTATTCATCTTGATTGATATTTGCGAGATTTATTATTTGCTTTCTCGCTCTATATAGCAAACAACAAGGTCGGATTGCTCCACCATCCAACGATTGCGCCTTGTTATGGCGACCTTTGGGTGAGCATTTTCGGCACATTCTGGAATTATTACGCTATCGTAATATTTTTCATAATATTCTATGTCCTTTTCGGGATACGGAAGAACGCAAATTAACGAGCTATTTTCCTTGCCCGTCATAGCTTGAATACGCTTTATCACCGCAGAAGCGTAGATGTCAAACTCGCCGTTGCGACCAATGTAAAATTCCACAAAGGGCTTTGTGCGTATCAAGTCCCTTAATAGAGGAATAAGATGCTTGTCAAGCACCCAATGCTCGTTGAATCTACGGTGACCGAAAAGCGCAACTTTAAATGTATTGTCTATCCAAATCATTTTGTGTTTGATAATAACCTCGTTGAGTTTTTTATTTTTATAGTCTATACTTCACATATTATACCATAAAATTTCAAAAATATCAACCATCAGTTATGATGTCTTCCGAATATATACTGTATTATTACCAAATAACAATCTATACTATTAGTAAGAGAGAATAACTAATATTTTAGAGGTATATTATGGATATTTCATCTATCGGAAGACGGATAAGAAAATTTAGAGAGGCAAAGGGGTGGCGACAAGAGGATTTTGCCGAGAAAACAGGCTTGAGCGTTACCTATACGGGAATGATTGAGCGTGGCGAAAAGGTTCCCAAGCTGGAAACATTCATCACTATTGCAAACACGCTAAATGTGTCTGCGGATTTGTTGCTCGCTGATGTGCTTTCAACAGGATATAGCGTTAAATCATCTGAAATCACCGAGGAAATTGCTTCCTTAACTCCTCTTGAAAGAGATAGAGTTTATAGTGTTGTAAATGCGATGATTAAATTTGAGAAAAAGAAATAAAAAAAGCGTCTTATGCCAAGTCGGCACAAGACGCTTTTTGTTTTTTTAATAAATTATTCAAGATGCTTTTTCAAAATGCCTTCTTGGTTAATTTTTATTGATTTATTCTCCTCTGTTTACCATTTTTGAAAAAAATTCATTTTTGTCTATTACTTTAACAGCCAATCTGCAATGTCTACAATCCGCACACCCTCGTGTTGATATTCATCGTGACAGGTTCTTGCAATTACCATTTTGGGATAAGCGTCTTTTATTTGCAATAGGGGAGATATTTCTCTTTCAAAGGTTTTTTCATCGCTTATATTATCGGCTACCTGAATATATATTTTTTCGTTACGCTTAATGGCAACGAAATCTATCTCTTTTTTGTACAGCACTCCAATGTAGACCTCGTAGCCTCTGCGCAAAAGCTCTATCGCTACGATGTTTTCAAGGATTCTGCCGTAATCCATATTTTTTGTGCCGAGCTTTGCGTAACGGAAGGCATGATCGCTCAAATAATACTTATCATTACTCGACAGATATTTTTTGCCCTTTATGTCGTATCTGCGAATCTTATAAAATGCGAAAGCATTGCAAAGGTACTGCATATAGGAGCCTATCGTGTTGTGATTGACCTTTTCTTTCACACCCGTCAAGGTATTTGTAATGCTTCTTGCAGAAGATAGGTTTGATATGTTGTCCATTAAAAAGTCAACGACCCTATCCATAAGCTGCGTGTTTCTGATTTTGTACTTTTTGCGAATATCTCTAATAATAAGTGTATTAAAAACCTCTGCGATATAGTCGTATTTCGATTCTTGCTCCTTATAAAGGTATGAGCCTGCCATACCACCTTCAATCATATATTTATCAAAGGCATTATATTTGTCCTGTAACTCAAAGTATTGCATATACTCTCCGAACGAAAATGGGTATACCTTGATTTCAAAGGTTCGTCCGGTAAATAAGGTAGCCAAATCCGAGCTTAAAAGGAAAGCGTTTGAGCCTGTGATATAGATATCAAATTTTTCTGTTGCGTGAAGTCCGTTGATTGCTCTTTCAAAGCACTTGCACATTTGCACTTCATCAATAAGAACAAAGTTCTCACAACCGTCTATATATTTTGAATTGATATAGTCGTATAGTGCTTTACCGTCCGCAAGGACATCGTACTCAGGTAAATTGAAATTGATGTGTATGATATTTGCATTTGTATTGCTTTTTTGAATGTGTGCTTTAAATGCTTCTAATAATTTTGATTTACCGCTACGGCGCACGCCTGTGATTACCTTAATATCCGGCGTTCCCATAACACTTATTATTTTTTCTAAATATTGATTGCGTTGAATGAGCTTCATAATCATCACCTCTTGCTAATATTATAGCATATCTATTTACCAAAATCAACATTTTTTTAAAAATGGCAAATAAAGGCGTTTTTATTTTTGCAAAAAGAAAAAATCATCGCAGATTTTTTGTCTGTGATGATTTTTTTATCTCATTCGGTTAGTGTGATTTTTTATTGATATCGTCGCGCTTTGGCTGATGGCTTTTTGTTAGTCAATAGCTTGAAGGTGGTATATAAACGACGGATAATCGCCCCAACCGCCGTCAAGGAGCAGACCATGGCTCATAAGCGCACTGCCAAGCACGGCTGTGCCACCGTTTATTGTGTATCGCTTATTCTCATCAAGACCCTGAAGCCTTACCGCCTCACGGGAGAAGCTTGCGACATTTTTGTGCCTTACGCATGCGACAATAGCCTCGCTTTTATCGCTTGAAACGCAGGACCAAGCGCAGTAAAGGCTGTTTTCATCAAACGGAGAGATAAGGCGATAGTAGTCACCTCTTTGAATAAGCTCGTAATGCTCCTTAAATTCACAAATCTGACGCTTGATTTCTTCCTTTTCCTCATCTGTCATTTTGTTTACATCAAGCTCAAGACCGTATGTGCCGAAGTACGCAACCGTTCCGCGGGTTTTAAGCGGAGTTACCCTGCCTGTCTGATGGTTGGGAGATGCGGAAACATGCGCACCCATTGTGGAAATCGGATAGCAGAAGGATGTGCCGTATTGAATTTTAAGGCGCTCAATGGGGTCCGTGTCGTCACTTGTCCAAGCCTGTGGCATATAATGGTGCATACCGAGGTCAAAGCGACCGCCACCGCCCGAGCAACTCTCAAAGAGGACATCGGGATATTCGCTTGTGAGCCTTTCAAGAAGCTCATAAAGACCGAGCATATATCTATGTAGCACCTCACCCTGTCTTTCGGCAGGAATATCTGCGGAGTAAAGGTCGGTTATATTGCGGTTGTAATCCCACTTTACATAGGAAATATTAGCGCCGTCAAGCACCGCCTTGATTTGATTGTAAATATTATCCCTTACTTCCTTGCGTGAGAAGTCAAGAATTAGCTGATGCCTTGCAAGCGTAGGTTGTCTGTTCGGCATTCTAAAGGCATAATCGGGGTGCGCGCGGAAAAGGTCGCTGTCCTCGCTCACGCACTCAGGCTCAAACCAAATACCGAACTTAAGTCCTGCATCGTTTATTCTCCTTGAAAGCTCGCCAAGAGTACAGCCGAGCTTTTTCTCGTTGGGATACCAGTCGCCAAGTCCACTCCAGTCGTTGTCACGCTTGCCAAACCAACCATCGTCCATAACGAAAAGCTCAACGCCGAGCTTCTGCGCGTCCTTCGCCATTGAAACGAGCTTGTCGGCATTAAAATCGAAGTAAGTGCCTTCCCAGTTGTTAATAAGGATAGGACGGCGCGCGTTTTTGAACTTGCCACGGCAAAGGTTGTTCCTTATAGCCCTGTGTAAGCTCCTTGACATCTCTCCAAAGCCGTTTGAGCTATAACACATACATGCCTCGGGCGTGCAAAATACCTCTCCTGCCTCAAGCGCGAAGCTGAAGCTTTCGGGGTTTATTCCGGCAACAAGGCGAGTAGCATCGGAAAAGCCCTTGCTTGCCGACATAAGAAAGCTTCCACTGTAAACGAGCGCAACGCCATAGGCATCACCGCTTACCTCTGTTGTAGCCTTGTCGCAAACAATGCAGAAGGGGTTCATCATATGACCCGATGCTCCGCGGGTGGAGAACACCTGATTTTTACCGTACATAATAGGGGTGCGCTGGAAAATTCTCTCCTGTGCCCACTTACCTCTGAATGAAACGAGGTCGTAGCTACCGAAGGGAAGGTCAAGATTTAGCGAAAGCGCCTTTTCAACAGTGATTTTCTTGTCCGTCTTGTTTTCAATTCTGATAGAGCGACAAATTAGGTCGTATTCCTCAAAAACGCCATAGTAAAGATGAATATAAATGTCGTAAACCCTGTCCTTCAGCGTAATAATCAGCGTTTCGGCTGTATCACCGTAAAAGGCAGGAAGAGAGGGGATTGAGTATTTGCCACTCTCAACTCGCGCGCTATGAAATACGGGCTGAAGACCGAGCGTGCCATCGGCATTTCTTATAGAGAGGGTGCTTTCACGGTAATCTCCACAGCCATAGCAGGAGATTTCAAGCGGAAGATGGTCAACTCTTCCGTAAATATCATCACCTAAAACCTTATCGTTAAGAACCTTATGGTCCTTTGGCATATCATCGTGAATTGTGTACGACATATCCTGCTCGCCCACGCGCTTGCCGTAATAGGTATGAAGCAAAACACCGTAGGGATTTACCTTCATTTGATAGGTTGAGCCCTTTGTTGATAGGGTATAAAGCCCCTTTTCCTTGTCAATTTTTATCATTTTTTATCTCCTTTTGCTTATTGCCTTTTAAGGTTCATTTTATATGAGCATCTGAGCCCCCATGTGCAAAGGTCAATGCCCTCGCTCCTTATTTCCTTAGCGGAAAGCACCGTTTCCTCAAGCGACATTACGCCCTCGCGCTCTGCTTTGGTGACGGAGTAGCATGCGTCCGTATCAAGCACGGGGTAAACGGTCGTTTCCTCTTGATGATATTTGTCTGTGTACGCAAATATACGCACATCGTTAAAATCGGGGTCGTTAAACTGCAAAATAGTAAGTGAGTCCGTGCTACAAAGAATACGGCACTCGCTATTTCTCCAAAATTCCCTGTCCGCCTTGTATTCGGAAATAAAGTCACCAAGCTCTGAAAGGGTCTTGTCCGAAACCTGCGTAAGGTCACAGCTAACCCCCACAGGACCGCCGACAAGCGCGTTTTTAATGTACTCCATATTCGCTTCCTCAAGATGTATCCAGCTACAATCGGCGCTTAGCAAAATCTTCTCGGTCGTGCCACCGACGGGGTAGGTAGGAGTAAAGCCCTCAAGCGAGCGAATAGTAGCCCAATGCTCCAAAATGCTTGACGGCATACGGATAAGCGTTGATTTGAAAATATCAAGCTGCTCGTAAATTCCGTGGTTGTCGCTCATCCAGAAGCTATCAAAGTATGGCACATTTGAAAGCGACATTCTGCCGCCACCGCTTGCACAGCATTCAAGGTGGAGTAAGGGGAAATCGCGCTTAATCCTGCCAAGGAAATCGCACCAGCCCTCGTAGTATTTTATAAACGCACATCCGCCCCTGCTGTATGTAAGCGGAGCATTGAGGTCAAATTTTATAAAATCAATTCCGTATTTGTCAATATTTTCCTTTAAAACAGAGTAAATAAAGTCAACCGCTGCGGGATTTGCAAAATCAATATACGCATGATTGCCACAAACGGTGTAAAGCTCACTGTGTGCCTTGAAATTGCTTGACTCAAACGAGGCGCGCTCAATCTCAAACCATAAGCCGAAGCCAAGACCGCACTCATGCACCCTGTCGGCAAAATCCTTAAGGCGACCGCACATTCCGCACTCGCTCGGCTCACTCCAGTCGCCGACAACATCCCACCATTTTTGCGTTTCGCCAAACCAACCCGCATCAACGGTAAAGTATTCACAGCCAATAGCCTTAGCGCGCTCAAGCTGAAGCATAAGCGAGTCGTAGCTCATATCGTCAAAATGGCTCATCCACGAGTTGTAAATGATAGGAAGGGGCTTTTTGAATTTCTCGTTGAAATATCTATGTAGCTTGTATGCATCAAGGTCAAGCTTGTTTTCAAAATCGTAGTATAAAATCTCGGGCAGGATAAGCGACTCGCCGTCGTTTAGCGCATAGATAAAATCATCACCCCTGAAGCCAAGCTCCACCGTCACCACACGGGGGGAAAGGAACTCACAGTGGCGCGAAACCCTGTATTCAAACGCGCTTTTTGCCATAATATGAAAGGCTGTTCCGCGCGAGCTTTGATTGTTATAGATAGCGACAAAGGGGCATACATCTTGATTTGTGCGCACCTCATCGCTTGCGCCGAATACACCGCTTGACAGTGTATGCCATGCGCCCATGCCCTCGCTTATATGCTCACTGTACTGTGTATATACCTCATATTCACCGCCGTTGAGCGTGAATTTTGAGCGCGCGGTGTTAATGGTAAGGCGCTTGCCCGATATATTCGTTATTGTGTCCTGCCTTGAAATAATGCCCGTTTTATGCTTTTTAAAGACACATTCCACAAGAAAATGGTCGTTTTTAATAGTGTAGCAGTCCCCGTTTCGCACAACCGTGCTTGGCGAGTCGGGCGCATCTGAAAAAAGCGTAAGCATATCGCTAAGCGTGCTATTTTTAAATCTCATAATTTCTCCTTGATTTTTGTTTTAGCCGAGCGTGTCGGCTCATATATTATTTTACAATATGCAGGCGCGAAAATCAAGCACTTTGATTATTTTTGCGTGCGTTTTAAAAATATACTTTTCACCGCATACCGCACCGTATATTTTTAAGAAAATACCAGAAAAATCTTGAAAATGCGCTCCTGTTATGATAAAATTCTTCATAGTTATAAATAGACTTAATTAAGGGGGAACGATATGGAAAACGCAAAAAAGATAAGCACGGTGCTTTTTGACCTTGACGGCACACTGCTCCCTATGGATCAGGATGTGTTTATAAAAGCATATTTCGGCGGTCTTGCAAGGAAGCTTGCACCCTATGGCTATGATAGTAAGGAGCTTGTTGGCGCAATATGGCAGGGCACGGCTATGATGGTAAAAAATGACGGCTCAGTGCTTAATGAGGAGCGCTTTTGGGACGCCTTTTCCGAAATTTACGGAGAAAGGGCACGAAATGATGAAAAAATCCTTGCGGATTTTTACGAAAATGAATTTGACCTCGTTCAAAAATCCTGCGGATACGATAAAAGGGCGCGTGATGTGATTGATTTTCTAAAGGAAAGGAATATTTCAAGGGTGCTTGCCACCAACCCGATTTTCCCACCTATAGCGACAAGAAAGAGAATTTCGTGGGCAGGTCTTGATGAGAGTGATTTTTCACTTGTGACAAATTATTCAAACTCCCATTTCTGCAAGCCCAACCCCGATTATTATAGGGAAATCCTCTCACGCCTTGACCGTGACCCAAGCGAGTGCTTGATGGTAGGTAATGATGTAGGTGAGGATATGATAGCCAAGGACCTCGGTATGAGCGTGTTTTTGCTCACCCCGTGTCTGATAAATAAGAATAATGAGGACATTTGCGCCTACCCAAACGGCGATTTTGACGACCTTATTTCATACCTAAAGGACCTTTTTGACTAACATAAAATAACAAAAATCCCCAAAAGGGGATTTTTTGTTTAGTATTATTGCAGTTGAGTTATATATCCATTACCGCGCCTATGAAAATCGGAAGATTTGTTGCGTTATCAACAATCATATACACAAACGGTCTGTCAAGCGTTACCGTCCAAGCGATTTTGGATTCGCTCTCCGCTTTGTTCTCAATCATTGTAACAGCCCCCGCCCTTGTGCCGAGGTTGTCAAGCGAGATAAAGGTCTTGTGTAGAACCTGGCTTATATATAAGCTTTCGTTCGATATACCGCTAAAATCGGCGCTTTCGCCAAAGGCACTACTCATTCCAAGTTCACTTAAAAGTTCGTTCATATTAAGAGTGTATTCAAGCTCAAATTTAGGAATTTTAATTATGCCCTCACCCGAGGCGCGAATGCCTTTCAAGGTGTCAAGCAGTGCGCTCTCATCAAGCGATGCAATATAGTCATTTATAGATACATCTTCGTTTGGAAGCAGTGCGACAAAGCCGTAACCGCCACCCGAATAGTTCTTTTTAAAGCCTGTTGCATTGTCTGCTTCAATATACATATATTCGGAGTTACGATACATCATTTCAACGCTCTTTTTATCTCCAAAAATGTTGGTAAATTCAGCGTCGTATACAGCGTCCTCGTAGAACTGATTTTGCCACTCTGCGTCAAAAACTATCGCGTTTATCAGATACATCATAGCATCTGGCGGAATTTCCTTTAAGATTTCCTTAATCATTGAGTCGGTGTTTTTGTCAACCCAGTCGTTTATGCTATTTACCGTGCTATCATCAAATTTTGCCTTGTAAATTTCCGCGCGGAAGTAGTTTGCGTTCTTTTGCAAAAAGTCACGCTTTACCTCAAATCCGTTTCTATCTCTAAACCATATGGAATTTGCGATTTCAAGTTTGGCGTTTTCGCTTGACGGCAGATTTGAGGTGTAGGTGCTAAGATATTCGTTTAAGTCTTCAAGAGAAATACCGTTTGCAAGCACGCTCTCCATTTCGCTCCTCGTTTGTCCGTTTGCACCGTTTGCATTCATAGCAAGGGCGATTTGAACCGATAAGGGAGAAATGAAAACATTCTCGTTCACGCTCTTTTTAACCGAGCCTTTAAAAAGGTCGAGGGAAAAGTTCATTTGAGAAAGGATAAATTCTTCATCAATCACCCTGTCCTGCGTGAGCAGGTTTGAGCTTATGCCACTCATCAGGTCAACAACACTGTCATCAAGCTGCTTAAGAGGTGGCTCTGTGGTAGATGACGATTCCTCACCGCCAAGCGAGGATGACTCCTCATCACCGCCCTGCGTGTCGGCAGGCTTCTTTTCGGTGTCCTGTGTGCCAAGAGAACTACTCTCGCTTGACCCACTCTGAGCCTCACTTGACCCACTCTGAGCCTCGTTTCCTGCACACGAGCAAAAAGCGCCAAGCAGTAAGCACACGGTTAGTAAAATTGCTAATGATTTTTTCATAGATTAGTACCTCCATCATAACATTTGTTCTCCTAATTTTAGAGTAGCACGATATTTTGACATTGTCAACAATATACACAAAACATTCATCATTCCGTCACAAAACCTTCAAAAAACCAATCAAAGGGCACACATATGCCTCTTGCATATATCACAAAATCGCCACCGCAAGGATCGCTTGACAGGCAACCCCCTTAATTATATATTCAAGCGCGAAAAGTTTACTAAAAATATAGACAAAGGAAGAAAAGTGTGGTAAAATTTAAGAAAAGCTAAGCTAAAAAGAGGGAAGACATGAACGAAAACGAGCAAAGAAGATTTGATTTAGCAAAGGAAAAGGCAAGCGGTATTCGTGCGGTGCTGCATATAATGGCGCCCGATATAACCGAGAAAAATGTAATTTATGTCACCAGCATTTCAAAGCGCTTTTTTCTCGCGCTTGAGCTAACGCTCCTAAGGGGCGCGGTGGCAGACGGCGGAGTTTACTTCATTGAAAAGGAATTTATCACGGGCGTTTGCCACGGTGCGCTCGCATCTTATATAAACGCCAAGGCGATAGAGCTTGAGGCGATGCTTGATAACAGGCTAAATGCCGAAACGCTGTGCGATATGCTAATGGATGCAGATGAGGAAAGAGCAAACGAAATCCTTGACTTTTGCGAGGAGCTTATTTCCGATGACCTAAATGAATTTATTGAGAATTATGCAAAGCGCGATAAGAAAAACGGCGGTAACGCGCTAAAGAAAATTTGCGAAAATGCAAGCCACATTTTCTTCGCACTCGCAGAAATAGACGGCGACAGCCTTGTCAGCTCCGTACCGTATGATGAAACAAATGACGCATGGATGGAGTCAAACACCATGGAAAAATACTTTAAGAAAATTTTCACCGACCCGTGGAAAAGGGCGATGGAGGAGGAATAATATGCAAAAGGAGCTTGTAAAAAGCGCGCTTCTATCCGTTTTCAACCGTGAGGAGCTTTGCGATATGGCATTTGAACAGCTCTATATAAGAGATAGCGAATTTGCCAAAATGGCGGATAGTGTGTCTGATTTCAGCACTATTTTAGATGATTATGTAAGCGATGTATATGATAACGACAATGAGGAGAAGAAAATGCTTCTTGTCCGCCTTGCGCTTGATTTTATAAACCTTGAAACGGGTGGCGCAAGCGTCGTTCTTGAGCAGGAGTATGAGCGTCGCTACACCGAGATAGAAACAACACAGCCCTGCCTTGTGGCGGTAGAGGAGCTAATGATAGAAAATGAGGCGTGCCTTGTAAGGCTGAAGGAGAGGGGATAATGGAGCTAAAAAAGTATTTTTCTCTTGAAATTGCCGAGCAAATTCACCGCCTGACCGTAATTCATAGCGGTGGCGGAGCGTATGGCAAAATAGACCTTGGCAAGCTTGATAGCGTGCTTCAAAATATCCAAAATGATGATTATTACCCCACCTGTGCCGATAAAATCACTCATTTGTTCTTCTGCGCGTGCAAATTTCACGCCTTTGAGGACGGAAACAAGCGCATTGCAATCACCTTGCCCGTCGCACTCCTTCAAATAAACGGATACGGTGAGCTTGCAAACCGCTTCTTCAAGCAAACCGAGAACATTACCTACCATGTAGCCGCAGGAAAAATAAATAAGGATCTGCTCCACGAAATCGTAGAGGCAATCCTTGATAATAACTACGAGGGCAATCTTGCGCTTATGGAGAAAATCCTCATAGCAATCGCATAAAAAAGAAAATCCGCCACACTGTGGCGGTTTTTGTTTGCTTTTGCCGTGGAGGTATAAATTATGCGGATTGATGAGATACAACACATTCGTGTTGATGATATACAAGGCATTGCCTTGACTCTATGCCATCTCTCCCCTTGGTCGAGATGGGCATTTTTGTGCATATTGCACAAAAATCGGGGGGGGGGGTAGAATATTTTGTGCAAATTGTCTTGACATACTGCGTGTCATATGGTAATATATGTTTAATAACATTATATGCCCGCAGGGGCTTCCCTGCAAGGAGAGAAAATCATGAAAAAATTATTTTTAGTCTTAATGCTTGCTACTCTTGTGTGCTTGACACTTGCAGTAGCGGTAAGCGCTGAGGCGTATACCTACGATTTTGGAGAAGTTGAACACATCGACTACTTTGAAAAATACGCCGAAAACAATGGTAAGGATTACATCACAACCGTAATGTATTCCCCACAAGCGACAAGTAAGGAGTCAAGAGCAACCGTTCTTTGTTCTTGCGAAAAGGGAATTCACACATACCCGACCTACTACTTTATGTCAATCAACTCAAGCCTTAAAACTCTATTCTCCAGGGATTACAAAACAATAAACGATAACAACCCCTGTGGCGCTACTTATGATAAAACAAGTTTTGTCGCAGTTGAAGTTCCCGAGGGATGCACAGACTTTTGGGGCAGTGGTGAAACGGGAACATTTTCCGGCCACACAAACCTCGTTTATGTAAAAATTCCTCTTTCACTTGATGACCTACATGTAAATGCGTTTAGAGGATGCACTAAACTTGAATGGGTTGAGTTTGGAGAAAATAATATGATTACCTCTCTTAACAACTCCGCATTTAACGGTTGCACATCTCTTAAAGGAATTTGCCTACCCGACTCCATTACACATATGTATAATGCAACATTTATCGGTTGCGTTAACCTTGGTCCTGTTCACTTGCCTAATAACTTGGTAAGCTTTGGAACAGGCACGGACTGGAACACATTCCAATGCGGAGCATATGGAAACGGAACAAAACTAACTAAACTTTTCTTCACCAACGAAAGATTTGACAACCCCGATGAGGTGGAAAAGCCGGAAGTTTACTATATGCCATCAAAGTTCGCATCTTGCGGTGACCAATTGTTTAGAGGCTTGTCAAACATAAACGACATTGTCGTATTCCCAACTACCTATACAGCGGTTGCGGATAATAGGTCGTTCCTTAGCATAGGCGGAACTGTTGAAAACCCAAGGACAATTATTTTCCTTGGTAATATGACCGATTTCAAGGGATATGCCGACTCATCAAGTAGTTATACGAACTTTGTTTTCGCAAATCCGAATGATACTGTTGGCAATTTTAATCCAACATTTACCTTCGATGGTTCACACGATGATATAATCATGTATTCCTGCGCATCGGGTCAAGCGGGAAGAGCATATCAAACCTCTTGGTCAAGCGACCTCTTTAAACACTTTGCCGATGTTAGAAAATCCGAGGAAATCACCCACGGAAACTGCACCGAGGCAGGCACAGTTCAAGAATATTGCTTCTGTGGAGCAAAAATGGGCATCGCCGATGGTGAAACTGACTCAACCATTCACGAATTTGACACTGATAAAAGCGCAATAGTTGTCGGCGTTCAGTATGTATCATTTGATAAAAACGGAACAAGAACAATCAAGTGTGCAAGATGCACCGAAACATCAACCGATAACGGAGCAACACCGATTATCACCACAAAGGGCTATTCCGTAAAGAACGACGGCACAGGAATTGACGGTGGATATATCATCAACCTCGGTGCGCTTGAGCTTTACGAATCACTTGTTTCCAATGCTAAAATCGGTATCATAATCGCGAATGCGGAAAATGTCGGCTCACTTACAAAAGTTGAAAATGGTGAGTATGTTTTGGCAACGGAAAAAGGAATAATGGTTGAACTTTCAAGCAGAGAGTATAGCTCGTTCAACATGGCATTAAACGGCTTCACTCCCGAAAGCGCATCAAACCTCAATCTCGTTATTTGCGCATATGTAATTGCCGATTACGATAACGATAGCGAAACTGCAAACACCATTAAGTATATTCAACACGGAATTGACAGTAGTGAGGACGAACTTGTTGAGGTAACCCCAGGCGTTTCACTCTACACACTCACACTTGAAAAAATAAAGGCATATCTTTCCAAAAAGGACTAATTGCCACCCCAAATAAATAATAAAAATCACCGATGTAAATCGGTGATTTTTTTGTTTGTATTCATTTTGTAGCAAGTTCAATGAACTTGTCGTAATATGCGCGCTTCGCCTCGGGAAACGGATTAAGCCAGCAATGCTCCATGCCCTCAATCTCCATATACTCAACTCTCTTGCCAAGCTCACGCATACGCGCAACAAATCTGTCGGAGTGCATTTCCTTGTTCACCGCGCCGTCCCTTGTTCCGTGCAAAACCACATAAGGAATATCGGGCATCTTACCCGCAAGGTGATATGCCGAGTGTAGCTCAATAGCCGTTTCAAGGTCCGTGCCCTCACCCGAAAAGGCAAGATAAACCGTACGGGGCAGGTCCTCACGCTCGGTCGCGTGGAACTTAAAATCGCACACAGGGCAGTTCGTAATGCAGGCATCGGGCGTGCGATTTGCGTACACCGTGTAAATCAGCGCGCTATGTCCGCCCATTGAACCGCCTGTGGAAAGCAGTCTTATTTTATCAAGGTCAAGCGAGTATTTTTCGCACGCCACCTCAACAACTTTGTCAACGAATTTTACAGCAACGGAGTTCATCCAGCTCCAAGGACCGTAGTATGGAAAAATTACCAAAATTCCGTGCTTTGCCATTTCAAGGTCAAAATCGCTGTCGTCCTTCTTCATTCCGCACGAGCCAAGCCCGTGGAAATCAAGCGCGATAGCCCGTATCTCGCCCTCGATTTTTGAAAAGTTGGTATATGCATAGGAGCTAAGCGTATCGGGCGTAATTTCGGGGGTGATGTATTTGATTTCCATTATTTTTCATCTCCTTGAATGTATTCAAAAAACTCAAAATCAGCGCACGCGCGAAGTCCGCTAAGGTCTTGGCACGCCATGCCGACAAATGTACCCGTATGTCCCTCGTGACCGATTTCGCCATACGCCTCATCGCTAAGGTCGCTTGCGTCAAGGTCGCTTGCAAGAGGGGTAAATTCCTTTCCGTCAAGCGAGTATGAAAAATCAAGCAAAAGCCCGTGAATGTGCGCGCGAAGGTAAACGCTCTTAGCGTCGCCAATCAGCACGCGTCCGCCCTCTATGGGGTTGTAGAATTTGAGGTTGTCACGCACGATAATTCTAAGGCAATTTTCGCCACTCTCCTCATCTCTTGACATATAGAGGTAGAAGAAATTATATGTGTCGTAAATTACGGTAAGACCCGCCATTTGCTGAAATGTCTTAGGGTCAAACTCAAAGCGTGTCGTCGCCTGCGCATCAAAGTGCTGTAAGCGCCTTGCGACAAGGCTCTGATTATTCCAAGAGGTAATCGCCTCTTGACCGTAAAGTCGCAGATATCCCGCCCTTTCGCTAAGAGAGCCTATTCTGTCAAGCGGAAGCCTGAGGCTCTTATAATGGTGGGGGAGTGTGTCGCATTTGAAGTAGTCACGGCTCGGAAGCGGTGCGTATTTGACCTCATCAAGGTCAATATCAACGCAAACAGGCGGAACAACTCCGCCATCTTTTAGGCGAAGCCAGCCGTCACTGTCCCAAACGACAGGAGCAATTGATGTTTCTCTGCCGAGAATAGAACGGCTTTTTTCGGTGATAGGTCGGCAGGAAAGGTAAGCCACATACCACTCGCCCCTTGGCGTATCGATTAGCGAGGCGTGTCCCGTTCTTTGAAGCGGACTTTCGGGGTTGTTTCTCGTTGTCAGAAGTGGCATAGGGTCGGCTTCATAGGGTCCCCAAATGCTCCTTGAGCGCGCAAGCTGAACTCCGTGGTTATACATCGTTCCGCCCTCGGCAAGCATAAGATAGTAATACTCACCGTGCCTGTAAAGGTGCGGAGCCTCGGTCGCGCCGATAGGCGTGCCGTCAAAAATTTGTCTTACCTCGCCGACAAGACACCCAGCCACAGGGTCAAACTCCTGCATAAGAATACCAGAAAAATCGTTTTTCTCCATTCGGTGGTCCCAACGCATATTGAGAAGATATTTTTTACCGTCTATGTCGTGGAACATTGACGGGTCAAATCCGCTTGAATTTAGATAAATCGGCTCACTCCACTCACCCGAGAAAATATCCCTCGTTGTCACGACATAGTTAGGCGTGTCCTTGAAAATTCCGTGGAAATTCCTTGTGTTCGTGTAAACGAGATAGAAAATTCCGTCACAGTAGGAAAGGCAAGGACCCCAAACACCGCCCGAGTTCGGATTTCCCTGCATATCAAGCTGAGATACACGGTTTAAGGGTGAGGGAAGCGCTTCCCAATTCACAAGGTCGCGTGAGTGATAAAGCTGTACGCCCGCAAACCACTGAAAGGTTGAGGTCGCAATAAAATAGTCCTCGCCAACTCTTAAAATTGACGGGTCGGGGTGAAAGCCCGGGATAATAGGGTTAGTAGCAGTAATCATAGCATATCCTTATTTTAAGATTTGAGGACAAAGTCCTCATTAAGGTAATTTTAACATACTTCCGTATAGAAGTCAAGCACGACAAGCGCATCATGCGCTAAAATTTTCCAAACGGTTGATTTTTCTCCAAATAGGTGGTAAAATTAAGAAAAAGCCACAGGGGGTAAAAAATGAAGCGTATAGAGGTAAACTCTAAAAAAATAGAAAAATCCTCACTTATAGCCCTCGGCTTTTGCCACACGGGCACTGATGCTTATGAGTATAGCGAGGCGCTTAACGATACGAATATGACGGTTAGGCTGATTTATAAATCAAGCGCGCTTTTCGGCGCGGTCTATGATGAATACGGAGAGGAATATGTCCTGCATAACACCGCAAGCGACGGAGATTTTGTAGCAAGAGTAAGAAACGGGTATAAAGCGATAGAGGCGCGCACCGTATCCGCGCTTGAAAAAGGAGGAGAGCCCTTTGATTTTGAGCAGTCAAACAGGCTTGCTCGCTATGTCAAGGAAAAATACGAAGCGGAGCTTGATTTTCCGTTTGGTGACGGTAACGGAATTGCAAGGCACGGTGATAACGGAAAATGGTTCCTCGCCCTTCTTAAAATCACACTGAACAGGCTTGGAATTGACTCCGAGAAGATGTGCGAGGTTGTGAATTTGAAGCTCGAGCCCGACTTGATTGAGAAAAGCATAGATAATCGCACAATTTTCCGAGCATATCATATGAATAAGCGACACTGGGTCAGCGTTTTGCTAAATGGCACGCTTGATGATGCCGACCTTTTCGCCCTCGTTGATAGGAGCTATAATCTAACGAAAAAATAGCCCCGTAAGGGTCACTCGCAGGGTCGCTAAAATCGCACAAGGCTACTAAAAGCCACTCAAAAAATCACTTGAAAATCGCTCAAAAAATCACTTGAAAATCGCTCAAAAAATCACTTTAAAATCGCTCAAAAAAGCCACAGGGTGCTAAATTTAGCACCCTGTGTTTGTTTTTAAGATGTTATTTACCCGAAAAATCCTTATCCGCAAGGTGACAAAAGCGAGAAATAAGCTCCGTTTCCCTCGGGTCGTATGGCTTTAAGCTCGGGCGATATAGGTCGTGAAACCACTTTGTAAAGTCAATAGGCGCTCTTTTGTCGCTTTCGTACCAATCCCAATGCGCCTCATATGGCTCGTATGTTTGATACTTGCCTGCGACAAAGCCCCAGTTGTAGCAACCGATATTTTCAAGATAGAATAGCGGAAAATTCTCAAATACCGTGTTTCCCGTACACCTTGCAAGCCACTCTGTGTTGATTAAAGGGCGCTCAAGTCGCTTTAAGTGCTTGATAATGCGCACATGCTCCTCATACGTAGCATAGCAATGGTAGGAGATAATGTCCGAGTTTTCAAGTGCGTAGGTATTAAGCTCGCTCGTGTGAAAATCCTCGGTGTCAAACCACCACGCACCGACAGTTAGCGGTTGTGACGGATTTATCTTGCGCACCGTTTCAAACATTCGCACAAGATATGGCATAGTGATATTTTCGCGCCTTGAATTGCCCGGCTCGTTAAACAAATCCCACATAAGAATACGGGGGTCGTCCTTGTAAAGCGTCACAATCTCGCGCACCATATCAAAGTACTGCTCACAAAGCTCGCTATCATCAAAATAGTAGTGCGGAGCAGGCTCGGAATGATTTCCATGCTGTGAGCGCTTGCGCCCACCGTGATAGCCGAGCGCATACTCCTGCTCACCTATATCGGGCATCTTCCATTCGGGTGATTTTGGTGGCATACAGTCATTTGCAAGCGTTACCATACATGAAATTCCGTACTTGTCAAGCAGGGAAATGTACCTCTCAAATCGCTCAAGAAACGAGTCATGCTCCTTTTGCCAAACGACAAATTCAAGAATAACCCTCACGCTGTTAAACCCAAGCTCACGCATTAAAGCAAGCTCGTTTTCGGTGGACTTTAAATATTCGTCAAAGTGCAGTGCCTGCCACATATCAACCCTGTTTACAGCATCAGCGCACATGTAGTTACAGCCTCTTATCCAAGGGCGAGCGTTGTACCACTCCCACGCCCTTTCCTTACTCCATCTTTCCATAATTACCCCCAAGTAATCCTTTATAATTTCATTATACAAAAAAGCCAAGGGCTTTTCAATACTATTTTCAAAAAAACCAACACAAGCAAATCCTTTTGTGTTACAATAGTAAAAAGAGCATTCAAAACGATATCATAGGGAGAACGGAGCATAAAAAATAGAAATGAGAATATCGAGTGAAGAATTCAAGGAAATAAAGTCAAAAATCAAGGACTATATTGAGTCACACAGGGAAGAAATCATAAACACCCTTTGCGACCTTGTTAAAATCCCGTCAATTTCGGGCGAGAAAAATGATGAAATCCTTGACTATGTGTGCGATTTGTTCGAGAAAAACGGATTTAAGTCGCAAAAATACGAGGATTACGCCATTAGCACCCTTGTAGGGAAGAGCGAGAATAGTATCGGTCTTTTCGCTCATGCCGATGTTGTCCCACCGCTTGGAGAATGGATTGTTACAGAGCCGTTTTGTCCGCTTATAAAAGACGGTGCGCTTTTCGGTAGAGGTTCAAGTGATGATAAGGGCGCGGTAGTTATCGCACTTTACATTATGAAAATGATAAAGGAACTTAACTTGCCGACAAAGTCAACCGTTGTCGCCTTTACGGGAGCAAATGAGGAAACGAGTATGCAAGATGTTCGAAACTACTTAAAAACGCACACTCCCCCAAGCGCATCAATCGTTATCGACTCGGGATTTCCTACACATCTTGGCGATAAAGGTATGCTTTGGCTCGTTTGCACGCTGAACAAAAAATTAAACACCGTCTACGACTTAAATGGCGGTGATGCGGTGAATATTATTCTTGAATGTGCAAGCGCAAGGGTGAAGTATAATCCCGACCTATATGAAAGTCTTTTGGCTAACGGTGAGATAAGCGCACAAAGACAGGGTGATGAAATTGTAATTTATGCAAAGGGAATTTCCGCCCACGGAGCAAATCCCGAGGGAACAAAAAACGGTGGCGGAATAATTTTGTCAGCACTTCTCGGTGCGAATGGTTTTGATAGCGAGGATAAAAATTCGCTTTCCCTAATTTGCGACCTTCTTACAACTCACGACGCATCATGCGTAGGACTTAAAAGTGAGGATAGTGTTTTCGGCAAAACAACACTCACAAACGGAATGGTTTGGGTAAAGAATAATAAACTCGGTTTCACCCTTGATATGAGATACGGAAAATCATTGAACAAGGAAAAAATCCTCAATACAATAGCCCCTGTGTTTGAAAAACATCAAATTTCCTACGAAGTTATAAAGGACGGAGAGCCAAACGCGATTGATAAGGACGCGCAAATTGTCCTTTCCACAATGGCGGAGTATAGAGAATATACGGGCAATATGAGTGCCGAGCCGAGAATTAGCGCAGGTGGGACATATTCAAGATACTTGCCAAATGCGATTGAGGTCGGAATGACACTTGAACACACAAACCACAATTTGCCATCAGGTCACGGCGGTTGTCACAAACCCGATGAAAACATAAGCATAAACGGATTTTTAAAGGCGCTTGAATTAGTCTCGCGTATGGTAATAAGATATGACAGCGACAGTGTTTGATATTCAAAGCGGTTCATTTGTCGATGGCGACGGAGTGCGAATGGCGATTTTCTTCAAAGGTTGTAACCTTGATTGCAAATGGTGTCACAACCCCGAGGGCATAAGCGCGCAAAGGGAATTGCTTTTTTATCCGAGCAAGTGTATTTCGTGCGGAAAATGCGCCGAGCTTTGCTCAAAAGACGCGATTAAAATGCGCATAATCCCCGAGGTAAATCCCGATAAGCCGATGCCCGTCACTCTTACAAAAAGGTGCAATCTGTGTGATACTTGTAGCATTTTTTGCCCCGAGCAAGCAAGAGATGTGTGCGGAAGGCGCTACTCGGTTGAGGGGCTTTTTGCCAAAATCCTTCACGAAAAGCAAGCCTTTGAGCTAATGGGCGGTGGAGTTACCCTCAGCGGTGGCGAGCCACTTTTGCAAATTGATTTCGTTTGTGAGCTTCTGAAGCTATGTAAAAGGGTAGGAATAAATACCGCCATTGACACAGCAGGTAATGTACCGTGGCAGAGCATTGAGCGCGTCTTGCCCTATACCGATACCTTCCTTTATGATATAAAATGCGCAAGCCCCGAGCGCCACGAAATCTTCACAGGCGCAAAAAATACGCTAATTCTTGAAAATTTAAGAAGGCTTAGCGACACAGGTAAGGATATTTGCATTCGCATTCCGATAATTTCGGGAGTAAACGATGATATAGAGGAGCTTGAAAAAATAAAGGCAATCCTTACCAAAATAAGCTACTCAAAAATTGAGGTACTTCCATACCACGAAATGGGACTGCATAAATACGAAGCACTCGGAAAAGAGCCATGCCTCTTTGAAAAGCTCCCCAAGGAAAAATTTGAGCAAATAAGGGAATTTTTAACTAAATAAAAAGAAAAGGATAGCGAAACGCTATCCTTTTGCTTTGTAAAAATATTATTGCTTAGTTAAATGCCTCGGTCGCCCTTTTCTCAACCGCAAGACCTGCCTTGTATGATTTCATAAAGGTAGCAAACTTCGCCTTTTCCTCACTTGAAGCAACCGTGCGCTCCTTTTCGGCGCTTGCAAAGATTTCATCAAGGAATTTTTCAAGCGATACGCCCGATTTTGTCATATAAAGCGCGAGCAGTGCCACGCCCCAAGCGCCACCCTCTCCCGCATTTTTCATAACGGTGATAGGACAACCGAGCGCTGCGCTCATTGCATTTGCGCCGATAAACGGAGTTTTGAAAAATCCGCCGTGACCGCAAATTTCCTCAATTTGGACATTTTCCTCATCAAGAATTTCCATACCGATGCTCATAGCGCCGAGTGCGGAGTAGAGCTGCATCTGCATAAAGTTCGCAAGCGTCAGCTTACCGCTTGGCATTCTTGCAATCATAGGCACACCCGTTTCAAGCTCAACAATAGGCTCGCCCGAAAGGAAGTTGTAGCCAACAAGTCCGCCTATGTCATCATCGCTCTTTGCCGAGATTTCATAAAGCATATCAAAAAGCTTGCCCTTGTGCATATTCACCCCTGCAAGAACGAGAAGCTCCTCAAAGAGGTTAGTCCAAGCGTTGATTTCGCAGGTGAAGTTGTTTGCGTGTACCATAGCAACCGTATCACCCGACGGAGTTGCAACGACATCTATCATTGAATTAACTCTTGAAAGTGGCTTTTCAAGCACCACCATTGCAAACGCGCTTGTTCCTGCGCTTACATTTCCCGTGCGTGGGCGCACCGCATTAGTCGCGGTCATGCCTGTTCCCGCATCACCCTCGGGTGGGCAAAGCGGACAGCCTGCCTTAAGCGTGCCCGTTGGGTCAAGAAGCCTTGCTCCCGCCTCGGTAAGCCTGCCTGCGTCCTGTCCTGCCTTTAACGATTTCGGAAGCAAAGCATAAAGGTCCTTGTCAACACCGTGCTTCTTAAGGCACTCATTGTAAATCTTAATTCTGTCCTTGTCGTAATCGCCGTTTATAACAGGGAACATTCCCGACGCATCGCCAACGCCAAGCACTCTTTCGCCTGTTAGCTTCCAGTGAACATAGCCGGCAAGAGTTGTAAGGAAGGTAACCTTATCTACATGCTCCTCTTTATTCAGCACCGCTTGATAGAAGTGTGAGCCACTCCATCTTTGAGGCATATTAAAGCCGATAGCCTCGGTAAGCTCGCTTGATGCCTGCGCAGTGTTCGTATTTCTCCAGGTTCTGAACGGAACGAGCAAATTGTCGTCCTTGTCAAACGCAAGATATCCGTGCATCATTGCGGAAATTCCTATCGCGTCAAGCGACTCAATAGGCGTGCCGAAATTGTCGCAAAGAGCCCTGTATGACGCTTGAATACCGTTCCAAACATCATCAAGCGAGTAGGTCCAAAGCCCGTTTTCAAGCTTATTTTCCCAGTCGAAGGCGCCCTGAGCGATAACGCCCGCGCTCTCATCAATCAAAACCGACTTAATTCTCGTTGAGCCAAGCTCAATTCCCAAAATCTTCTTCATATTTTTGTCCTCTTTTACTTAACAGCAGGTGCTGATTTTTTAACTATTCCTATTTTATCACACAATAAAAATTATTTCAAGTCATATTTACATCAAAAAGGAAACTGCCCCGTATCCGTGCGAGTTGACTCCCACCTCAATATCACGGAATGTAATTCCAAGCTCCTTGGCATACTCCGCAACCTCTTTAAGCTTAGCGGTAATCTCTCTTGCCTCTGTAATGTGCGGAGTGCGGAAGTAGAAGTATAGCGTATCCCTTGATGAGTCCCTGTATCTGAAAATAAAGTCCTTCATCGCTTGAATAAGAGCCTCAGCCGTCTTAAAATAAAGCCCCTTCCTTACATAGTAATTTGCGTCAATGCTGTTACAAACGATATTCGGATAAGCATCGCCGAGCGCGCCGTGCGTTTCAAAAATCTCATCATCGGTGATATTAAAGCTCGTGTATTGCGGTTCATCGGGCGAGGTCGATTCCGCCTCATCAAAGGTTATATCAACATGATAAAATTTTCCGTCAATTCGCACCGCAAGCCAAGAGTGGTAAATCTCATCATCATCGGCAAGCGCTTTAACGATATTCGCAACCGTAATGCCGTGCTGCTGCAAAATAAACTGCATAAGAAACGATAGCGCACCGCATACGCCAACGCCCCTTTTGATAAGCCCAACAACATTAAAGCACTCCTTATACTCACGCCCCGTGCGCTCATCGACAAGGTCATCATAATCAAACTCGCGCGTGATGTAATCATGCACCGCAAGCTCAAGCTCAAATTCATCGGAAATCAAGTCAAAGCGGTGCGAAAGCGCGTGTAGCGCCCTGCTGATTTCATCAATCTCCTTATCTGTGTAAACGGGCATTCTCTTACCGCCAAGATGAACAAGATAGTCGGAGTCTACCTCAAAAAATAGCGCGTTTGCGTAAAATATTTCGGGGAAATCCCAGTGTAGCGCCTCAATCGTTTTTTCAAGGTCGCAGGACTCATCGCTCGGACCGAAGGAGAGAAAAAACCTCGGAATCTCGGGGCTTTTGTCATCGGGAAGAAGCGCAGGGTCAATGACATAGTAAAATTTGTACCTGCGCTCAAGAAGCAGAGATGCCATAAAGCGGTAAAGCCGTTTTTCCTGATCGCTTAGAGTATTATTGTAAAAATATCTTGTATCAAGCAGTAAATCCATCATAACCCACCCCCAAGGCATAATTCGCTGTTAAGACAATTTTATCACTAAGGTCAAAAAATGTCAATATAAATACATAAATGCGCGCGTATCGGTTGACTTTTTTAAGGGGCGTATGGTATACTAAGATTAGCAAATTGTAATGCAAAAGCACAAAATCAATTCAAGAAAACGGAGAACAAAAATGAAGACATTAAACGAAAAGGAGCTTTTCGCCCTTTGTAAGGGTGCAGTATGCTATGATTTTAAGGACGGCTTTTTCACCCCCTTCCGCTACACAAGGTCGCAAATTGACTATATGGCAAGAGAGGAGTATGACTGGGGCTGGAGAATGAGGGCGCGCTTTGACGGCGGAATTTACCTTGAATTTAAAGCCACGGCGGTTGATATTTCGTTTGAATATAAGGCATCATGCTCACACGAAAGAAGCAATACGGTTGATACATATATTGATGAATGGCTTATTGATAGCTATAAAATAGGCGAAAATCTGACGGGCAAAATTGAAATCTCAATCTCTGAAAGATGTATGAAGGGTGGCAATGTCATAAGAATATATCTGCCCTGCGAGAGCGAATTTTCAATAAAGAGCTTCACCGTAAGCGCTGATGTCACCCCAACCAAGAGCGAGGGAGAAAGGCTACTTATAATAGGCGATTCAATCACACAGGGCGCAGGGCCCGAGCATTCCTCAATGTCGTATGCGAATATCCTGTGCCGTCAAATGGGCTATAATGCGCTTGTGCAGGGCGTAGGTGGCTACCGCTATGAGCCGTGCGACCTTGAAATGCTTCCGCTTGAGGAATTTGCCCCCGATAAAATCATCGTATTCCTCGGCACAAATTATGATGATATCTCATGCCTTGAAATGGGCTATGACTACGAAAGGGCAGTTGTTGAATTTTACGAGAAATTTAATAAAATCTACGGACATGTGCCTACAATCAGCATAACTCCGCTGTGGAAGGATCGAAATACCGACTATGCCCGCCTTGACTGGTGCCGTGGTATTATCGCAAGAGAATGCGCAAAATACGATAACATTACTCTCGTTGACGGCTTTGAGCTTGTTCCGCACGACAACGCGTATTTTGCCGACGGCGTTCATCCAAATGAAAACGGCACGCTATCCCTTGCCGAGGGACTGATAAAAAGGATAGAGGAAGTCGGCTTTTGACGGGTGATGTGTCGCTAAAATCACGATTTACAAAAAATTAAGGAGAAAATATGGAAAGGCTTGATAAAATCCCATTCGAGAGAAGGACGAAGGGCGATGCGCCCGTTTTGGCAATTTGCTATGATTTTGATAAAACCCTGTCCCCCGATGATATGCAGGCGCAGGGCTATATTCAGTCCGTAGGCTTTGATGTTGACCGCTTCTGGCACGAAACCAACATTCTCGCCGAGGAGAACGAAATGGACAACAACTCCGCCTATATGCTCAAAATGGTTAAGGAGGCTGAGGGAAATCTCGTCTTCACCAAGAAAACTCTTGCAGAATACGGCTCACGGGTCGCGCTTTTCAAGGGCGTTGACACATGGTTTGAGCGCATAAGGGAGTTCGGCAGGGCTCGCGGAGTTACGGTTGAGCATTACATAATCTCATCGGGACTGAAGGAAATGATTGAGGGCACGCTTGTCGCAAGACAGGGAGCCTTTGAGCGCATTTATGCAAGCTCCTTTTATTATAACGACAGGGGCGTTGCCGAGTGGCCCGCGCAAATCGTAAATTACACAAATAAAACGCAGTTCCTTTTCAGAATTCAAAAGGGCGTGCTTGATGTAAACGACCCCGCGGTAAACGACTTCTTCGCCCCCGAGCAAATAAGAGTGCCGTTCAGAAACATCGTTTACCTCGGCGACAGTGCAACCGATATTCCGTGTATGAAGCTCGTAAACTCCTACGGCGGGCACTCAATCGGCGTGTATAATCCCGACACAAGGGATAAGGGGCGTGTCTATAAAATGCTGAATGAGAACCGTATAAAATACTTTGCCGAGGCGGATTATTCCGAGGGCAGTGAGCTTGATAAGCTCGTAAAGGCGATAATTGAGCGCACAGTCGCAAACGAGCGACTTGAAGGAATTCATTTTGAAAACAAAAAAGAGGCAAAGGGAGATAAAAATGACTAAAATCAAGCTGATGAGCTTTAATACTCAACACTGTCTTGGCTATCTTGCAAGAAAGGTAGATTACGACCTTATGGCAAAGACTATAATGGAGCAAGGGGCGGACATTGTCGGACTTAATGAAATGTTTGATGAGGGCAAGGGCGCAAAATACGGAGCGCAAACGAAGAGGTTGAGCGACCTGACCGATCTTAAAAATCACTATTTCGCTAAGGCGATAGACGATAGCGACGGTCCATACGGAAACGGAATTTTGTCGCGCTACAAAATAAAAGAGGTTAAAACGCATATAATCCCCGACCCAAATCCAAGAGCAAACCCAAAGGGATATTACGAAACAAGGTGCGTGCTTGTGTGCGACCTTGAAAACGGGCTAAGAGTGATAGTTACCCACTTCGGTCTTGAAGCTGATGAACAGGAAAACGCAGTTAAGGAAGCTTTAAAGCATATAAGAGATGAAAAATGTGTCTTGATGGGCGATTTCAATTTAGAGCCGTCAAGCCCTATATTAAAACCGCTTTTTGACCGCTTTAACGATACAGCAACGGGCTTTTGCGAAAATACACCTTCGTTCCCAAGCGATGCACCGAGAATTAAAATCGACTACATCTTATCATCAAAGGATATAGCGGTCAGCTTTGCGCAAATTCCCGAAGTTATATCATCTGACCACCGTCCGCATATTGCAATAATAGAGCTTTAAAGCAAGATTTCATTGTAAACCAAACCGTGTTGAAGTCACACACAAAGGAGAAAACGATGATAGAAATTACCGATGAAGAAATCAAAAAGCTTGATAAAGTTTTAATTAGGGGAAACAAAAACGCAAAAGAGGTTCAATTTAGAACTTGGTATTACGGAATAGGTGGCTCTAATTCGGGCGGACCGAGTGATGGAGTTGTCCATCGCTATGTTTTAAGTGAAATGGACGGAGCCCCGATACAATGGATAGATCCTATAAGTTATCTAATGCCATGGAAAAACGGTTGTGAAGCCGCACTTGTCGCAGTCATTGACGATGTTGCCTACATTCGTTACTATACCTATGTTATAAAGCTCAAAATCGGTGAAACCTACGGAGTAGAGACCGAGATTGCCTACGATACCGAGGGCGGTTGGTATTTTAAACTCGTTTAAGGCGCTTTGCCTCAAGCTAACATAAACTAAAATTTTTCTTCCGTAGAATGTGGTTTTAACTTTGAATTTCGTCACCCGTTTTGTGACCAACGGGGGGTATGAATACGGTATGCTTAAAGCATAAAAAAGAAAAGGAGAGAGCAGTATGGAAGTTTGGGATCTTTACGATATGAACAGACAAAAAACGGGGGAAACAATGATAAGGGGCTACAAAATCCCCGAGGACCGCTACCGCATTTCGGTCCATGTAGCAATCTTTAATGGTGAGGGCAAGATGCTCATTCAACAGCGCCAAAGCACAAAGCGCGCGTTTGCAAATCTTTGGGACATTTCCGCAGGTGGCTGTGTCGTAGCAGGAGAAACGAGCCAAATGGGAATAGAAAGAGAGCTTTTTGAGGAGCTTGGAATACGACACTCCTTTGAAAGGACTCGCCCGCATATGACAATAAAGTATGAAAACGGCTTCAACGATGTCTATGTGCTTGTCCTGCCCGAGCTTGACCTTAGCGATGTGGTTATTCAGCCGACCGAGGTGCAGGCGATAAAATGGGCGACAAAGGAAGAAATCATGCAAATGATAGATACCGAGGAGTTTATCTCCTTAAATAAGGGCTTTATCGAAATGCTGTTCTTCTTCAGAACCCATACAGGCACAATCGAGGGCGCAGATAAGCTCCCGAAAAGAGAATATAAGCCTATGCCATAAAAAATCGGAGCGTTGCTCCGATTTTTTTAATGCGGAATGCGGAATGCGGAATTCGGAATGACAAGTTAGAATATTGCTTCGTGGTGTGTGGAACAAATTCATACTGCGCAAGGGCGGAGCTTACGACCCGAGGTACTCGGGCGGAATGCGGAGTTCGGAATGGTGCTGACGCAAATTCGGAATTCGGAGTTCGGAATTCGGAGTTCGGAATTCGGAGTTCGGAATGCGGAAACAGCTTGTACTAAACAAAGGCGGAAATTGGTTGGCGGTCCGCACCGCCCGCGGGGGCTTCCCTGACAGTTTTTGTCAAGATATTTTTGTTTTTATTCCTTTTGATGTTTTTATTGAATTTTATTTAAAGTTATGGTAAAATTAAATAATAAACAAAATACTCAAAAATGAGGTGAAAATATGAATGAATGCTGTGTAAGCTCAAGAAAGGTCGCAATGATAGGCTGTGGCTATGTCGGCTCGGCAAGCGTGTTTGCCCTTATGCAAAGCGGACTTTACTCCGAAATCGTTTTAATAGATGCCGATAAGGAAAAGGCATATGGCGAGGCTATGGACATCAGCCACGGAGTGCCCTTTACAAGACATATGAAAATCTATGCGGGCGACTACGATGATATTGTTGATGCGGGAATTATCATAATCTCCGCAGGGGCAGGGCAAAAGCCGGGAGAAACCCGCCTTGACCTTGTCCATAAAAATGTTGAAATCTTCAAAAAAATCATTCCCGAAATCTCAAAAAGAGGCTGTCAGGGCGTGCTTCTTATCGTGTCAAATCCTGTTGATATTCTAACACAGGTTGCGCTGAGGCTGTCGGGCTTCCCCGAGCATAGGGTAATCGGCTCGGGCACCGTGCTTGATACCGCAAGACTGAAATATCAGCTTGGCGAGCATCTTATGGTAGATAGCCGAAGCGTGCATGCCTTCATCGTTGGCGAGCATGGAGATAGCGAGGTTGTCGCTTGGAGCAGTGCGAATATTTCGGGAATACCGCTTGAGCGCTTTTGCGAGATGAGAGGACATTTCCGCCATGCCGAGGCAAACGAGGAAATCGCGAAGAAGGTAAAAAACAGCGCCTACGAGATAATTGAGCGCAAAAGGGCAACCTACTACGGAATTGCAATAGCGGTAAAGCGCATTTGCGAGGCAATTACCCGTGATGAAAAATCAATCCTTCCCGTATCGCATATGACCCACGGTGAGCATGGAATAGACGGAGTCGTCCTTAGCATGCCCGCAATCATCGGTGACGACGGAATTGAGGCTGATGTGCCCATCTCCTTCAATAAAGAGGAGCAGGAAAAGCTCCGCGCAAGTGCCGAGCAATTAAGAGCAATATTTAATTCGCTTAACTTAGACTGAGGTGTAAAATGAGAGTAGCTTCACAGGGCAAAGGCGCCCGAGCTTAGAGGAATTTAAGGGCGTAAGTGTCAAAAGGTGCGACCGTGTGGCTAAAAAAGCCGATTTTTACGCCGTATCAATTGACCCAAGAGGGGTTGTCGGCTGGTACGCATCTGAAATTTCCGCTCCCGTCAGGCATAAAAGAAACGGTTGATTTAAGGCAGAAAGGAACAAAAAAATCGTATGCTGAAAAGATTTTTATCATACTATAAGCCCCATAAGGTGATGCTCACATTTGACCTGCTTGCATCGCTTACCGTGGCAATGGTCGGAATTTTCTATCCTATTATAACAAGGTATATGCTAAACGACTTTATCCCGAATAAGCAATACCGCGCGATAATATTTTTTGGCGCTCTTTTGCTTCTTTTGTATGTCATAAGAATGATGCTGAACTACTTCATTCAATATCAAGGACATACAATAGGAGTTAAAATGCAGGCAAGGATGAGGAGCGACCTCTTTAACCACCTGCAACGCCTACCGTATAAATTTTACGATGATAACGAAACGGGCAAGCTTATGACCCGTATGACAAGCGACCTTTGGGAGGTTAGTGAGCTTGCGCACCACGGACCCGAAAATGTCCTGATTTCGTCAATCTCAATTATTACCTCATTCGTGTACTTGGCGACTATCAATATTTGGCTCACGCTCATAATTTTTGCGTGCGTGCCCTTCCTCGTTATCGCCTCTCTTGCGCTCAGAAAGAGAATGCGCAACGCCTTCACCGAGAGCAGACAGGCAGTAGGTGAGATAAACGGCGCGCTCGAAAGCAGTATTTCGGGTATTCGTGTCACCAAGGCATATACAAACGCCGAGGAAGAAAGCAAGAAGTTTGAGCTTGGCAACCGCTTCTTTGTAAAGGCGAGGGAAAAGGCCTATAAGGCTATGGGAATTTTCCATTCTACAACCACCTTCATAACAGATGTGTTCAATGTAATCGTTCTTATCGCGGGCGGTCTTTTCCTCTATAGCGGAACAATTCAGCTCGGCGATTACACTGCCTTTATCGTGTCAGTCAACCTCTTTATAGGTCCTGTAAACACCCTTATCGGCTTTATGGAGCAATACCAAAACGGAGCAACAGGCTTCAGACGCTTTATTGAAATTCTTGACACGCCCCCCGAGAGGGATAGCGAGGGAGCAACCCCAATCGACACCGTGCGTGGAAATATTCGCTTTGAAAATGTGTCTTACGGATACGAAAACGACAAAGATGTGTTGCGCTCGCTCAGCCTTGAGGTAGGCGAGGGCGAAATGCTTGCGCTCGTCGGTCCAAGCGGAGGCGGAAAAACGACGATTTGCCACCTGATTCCGCACTTCTACGATGTGGAAAAGGGCAGTATTTTCATTGACGACAGGGAAATTCACACAATAACAATGGACTCTCTTAGAAAAAGCATCGGAATTGTCCAGCAGGATGTGTATCTGTTCAACGCCAGCATAAGGGAAAATATTCTGTACGGTAAGCCCGACGCCACCGAGGAGGAGGTTATCGCCTCTGCCAAGCGTGCAAATATTCACGACTATGTAATGAGCCTTGAAAACGGCTATGATACCGTGATAGGCGAGCGAGGAGTTAAGCTCTCGGGCGGTCAGAAGCAAAGGCTCTCAATTGCCCGCGTGTTCCTGAAGGACCCGCCAATTCTAATTCTTGATGAGGCTACAAGCGCGCTTGACAACGCAACCGAGTTCCTCATTCAAAAGTCACTTGATGAGCTTTGTAAGGGCAGGACAACAATAGTTGTCGCACATAGACTATCAACAATTAAAAACGCGCATAAAATCGCCGTCGTTGATGACGGAGGAATTGTTGAAATCGGCACTCACGAGGAGCTTTTAGCCCTTAACGGTGAGTACGCAATGCTCTATAATTCTCAATTCAAGCAGGAATAAAAGCTTGCGTGATGGCAAATAAACGCCCATCACGCATTTTTTATTGACAAATACACAAAAGTATGTTAAAATAATACTTGATGTAAAATTTTTCTTAGGAGATACATAAAATGGCTAAAGAAAAAAAGGAAAAGGTGATAATCAGAAAATGTCACCACTGCGGTAAGCCTATTGATGAGGACAAGAACTTTTGCCTACATTGCGGACAGGTATATACCGAGGAGGACCCATTTGCTGCCGAAAAGAAGGCAAAGAGAAATAAGCTACTCAAAAAGCTTGGAATTTTCTCAGGCGTATGCGTGGCAATAGGCATTGTTATTTGGCTCACTATATTCTTTGTGCTTAAGGAGATAAACAAGAGCGACTTTTTAAGGGTCGTTGAGTTTATTCAGGAGGAGGGCGAATTCGTTGAGGGTACGCCACTCGTTGAGGATGAATCAAGCGCCGAGGATACCGAAACCACCGAGGATGATGAGGATGAGAGTGTGTCCGAGGAAGAGAGCGAGGAGTCAAGCACCGATGAGGAAAGCGTGGATGAGAGCGAATCGGGCGATGAAACAGACAGCACCGAGGAGTCAAGCGAGGAAAAGAAGCCTGAGCGCCTTGTTTGTGACATTGAGCAGTACGATAGATATGTCTACGAGGTAAAGAAGACAACTAAGCTCGTATGCCTTGACGGCGAGGAGCATAGATTCTTCATTGTCTATAACGATGAGGTTGATAACTTTGTTACCGACATCATTCTTGAGCTTGATGAAAACACCAAGAGCGAGTACCTGTGGCGCCTTATCTCAACATATACCGATAACAGCATAAGCAATACCGATTATAGCTTTGTAAGAGAATATCACGGCACCTTTGACCCGCGCGAGTTTACAAGCCTTTACGGCGATGTTGATGTAGCGGAGAAGGAAACCGAGAGCGAAACCGAGGAAGAAACCGAGGGCGATGAAACCTCAAGCGAGTCGGGTGATGAAACCGAAACGGAAACAGAGAGCGAAACCGAAACTGAAACAGAAACCGAAACGGAAACTGAAACCGATGGCGATGAAACAGGCGACGAGAGCGAAACCGAAACAATCCCTATGCTCCCACCCGAGCAATCTATTGAAAATGCCGCGGCAAAGATGGCATCGCTTCAAATCAGAGAGCTTATTACGGACCTTATTCAGTGCCTTGAGGACAACAGAGTCGGAGCCGATATTGCAAGCCTTGGCTTTACTAAGTATAAGGAATATCTTGACTCCCTTGACCCACTAAAGAATGTAGGTAAATAATAATTATGATAACTTGCAAATTTCTTTGCAAGTTATCTCTTTTTTTATTGACAAAGAGAGTAAATATTGTTAAAATATTTATGTTAATAAAAATATACTAAAAGGAAGAAGCAATGGAACGCTTATATAAACGGGGCAGACTTATGTATATCCTTGAGGCAGGGCTTGAATACCTGATTTCAATCCTTGTTGCGGATATGTATCTTGCCTCACTTACAAAGGAGCTTGGAATAAGCGATAGCGTGACGGGAATTTTGTCATCGGTAATTTCCCTCGGCTGTCTTTTCCAGCTTATAACAACGCTGATTCATAAGGGCAGCGCAAAGCGCCTTGTTATGGCACTTAGCATTGTAAATCAGCTCCTTTTTATGCTCTTGTATGTCATACCGCTGACAGGCTGGCAAGATAAGGCAAAGCAAATTATCTTTATTGTCGCAATAGTGCTTGCGTATTTCTTCTACAACATAGCGCACCCCAAAAAGATAAACTGGTTTATGTCACTCGTTGATGATGAACAAAGAGGTCGCTTTACCGCCAAAAAGGAAGCAATCTCTCTTGCAAGCGGAGTTATCTTTAATTTCGCAATGGGCGCAGTAATCAGCTACTATCAGGAAAGAAACATTCGCGTAGCCTTCATAATCTGCGGAATTTCCATATTCGCCATAATGGTTCTTCATACGGTAACGATGATACTCACCGTGGAAAAGAAATTGCCCGAGCAGAGCAATCCCGCACCGAGCAAAAGGGGCGTTGGCTTTGTCACGGCGTTAAAGAATAAGGAGATTTTAAAGGTCACCCTTGTATTCGTTTTGTGGCAGGTCGCCTCAAGCGTGTCCGTGCCGTTTTACGGAGCGTATAAGAACAACACGCTAATGCTTGACCCCATCTACGGAATTTCAATTCTTAGCGCAATTTACGCAGTGGCAAGGGCGATATTTTCCTTCGTTTGGGGAAGGTATGCCGATAAATATTCCTTTGCGAAAATGCTTAGAATTTGCTTTGCGATAGCAGGCATATCGTTTTTAATAAACGCCTTTTGCTGTCCCGAAAACGGATATGTGGTTTACACAGTCTACTATGTTCTTTACGCCATTGCTATGGGCGGAATAAACAGCGCGCTTATAAACCTTTGCTATGACTATGTCACCCCCGAAATGCGCACCGACGCTCTTGCCGTGTCGCTTGCAATATCGGGCGTATGCGGATTTTTGGCAACGCTTTGCGTTTCACCGCTTGTTTCATATATCCAAGCAAATAATGATACCATCTTCGGTATTCAAATATACGCGCAACAGCTCCTTTCGCTCATATCCTGCGCAATCACCGTGGCAACAGTAATTTATGTTAGCCTTGCAATGACAAGAAAAGCCAAAATCCCCCGTGGAGAAAGACTAATAAATAATAATAAAGAGGAAAATCGAGATGCTTAACAAAATCACCCCCGAGAGGGCAGGAATTCACTCATCACTCGTTGAAAAATATATATCAAGGCTTGAAAAAAGGCAAATCCATATGCACAGCGTGCTTATGGCAAGAGGAAATGACCTCTTTTGTGAGGCGTACTGGAAGCCCTTTTCGGCGGATAAGCCTCATAGAATGTACTCCGTTACAAAGAGCTTTATGTCAGTCGCGATAGGCCTTTGTGCGCAGGACGGACTAATTGACCTTGATGCGCCTATTGCATCATATTTTGAGGATAAGCTTGATACCCCTATCTGCAAAAATCTCGCGGAGCAAACCGTGCGTCAGATGCTCACAATGACAACAACGGGCTTTGGCGTTTCGTGGTTTAGCGAAACTGACCCCGATAGAACCCACTTTTACTTTACCGATATAGGAGAAAGACACTGCGCAGGCACAGTATGGGGGTATGATAGCGCAGGCTCACAGGTTTTGTCAAGCCTTGTTGAAAGGGTTACGAAAAAGAGACTCTTTGATTATCTGAATGAGCGTATCTTTACCCACCTTGACGCCTTTAAGGACGCAAAAATCCTACAAACAAGAAACGGCGACAGCTGGGGCGACAGCGCAATGATTTGCACCTCGCGCGACCTTCTTACCTTTATGCGCTTTGTAAAGTGCCTCGGTGAGTGGAACGGTAAGCGCCTGATGAATGAGGACTACCTGCGCCTTGCCACTACAAAGCAGGTATGCAATATCACAAGCCCACACTATCAATCAACGCACCACGGCTACGGCTATCAGTTCTGGATAACCGAGCAGGGCGCATTCGCTATGGTCGGAATGGGAGATCAGCTTGCAATTTGCGTGCCCGAAAAGGATTTTATATTCGTTTGCACCGCCGATAACCAAGGAAACGGAAACGCAAGAGAATATATAATAGACAATCTCTTTGATATAGTGGTTGATAATCTTGAGGACGCGCCTCTTGATGAAAATGAGAAGGACTCAATGCGCCTTAGCGAGCTTTGTGACAGTCTTGAGCTTTTCGCTATTAAGGGCGAGGACGACTCCCCGTTAAGAAACGAAATAAACGGAGTTACCTACGAGTGCGATAAGAGCAGTAGCGGACTGAAATCCTTTAAATTTGATTTCAAGAACGAAAACGAGGGAATACTCACCTACGAAAAGGAAAACGGAGTAATGACCCTTCCGTTCTATGTAAATAAAAATAGATTTGTAAAGTTCCCCGAGCTTGGCTATTCTAAAGAGCGAGGCGGAATAAGGACAACGGACGGCTTTAAATACGATAGCGCCATCTCCCTTGCCTGGACCGATAAAAATAAAATAGTAATAGTAGCGCAAATAATAGACGAATACCTCGGTAACGCCTTTATGTCCTTCTGCTTCCGAGGTGATAATTGCACCGTATCGCTCGACCATACGGCAGAGGATTTTTTGTGGGAATATAAGGGATATGTAAATGCTCACAAACTTTGATGGCTTCGTAATACTGCGTTGTTCCTGCATTACGACCTTGACATATGAAAATATGCCTGCGCCCGTAATGTGCGGTACGCCTTGTCTTACTTGCCCTGAAAGCTTGTGACAAGAGTTTATAACGGCGTTATGCGTCGTGCTAACGCAAGTGCGGAATGGTGCTAACGCAAGTGCGGAATTCGGAATTCGGAGTGCGGAATGAATTGTGCTACGCACATGAACTGTTCCTGCGGAACATGAATCGCACGCAAGCGTGCATGATACATAAACAAAGGAGAAAAAATTATGAAAATAGGTGGATTTCAAAAAATGACGATGCTTGACTTCCCCGAGAGGGTAGCCTGCACGGTGTTTACCTATGGATGCAATTTAAGATGTCCGTTTTGTCACAATGCCACGCTTGTAATTGACAAGGCGGAGCTATTTGATGAGGACGAGATATTAGCATATATAAATAAAAGGAAGGGAGTGCTTGACGGCGTGTGCATCACGGGCGGAGAGCCACTTCTGCAAAGGGACATTTTTGATTTTATGAAAAAAATCAAGGACCTTGGCTTACTTGTCAAGCTTGACACAAACGGAGCATATCCTGACCTGCTCAAAAGAGCGATTGATGAGGGACTTGTTGACTATGTCGCTATGGACATAAAGAACTCAAGGGAAAAATACGCCCTCACCGCGGGAATAGAGGACCTTGACATTTCGCCCTTTGAAAAAAGCGTTGAAATTCTCAAGACCTCGGGCATAGATTATGAGCTTCGCACCACTGTGGTAAGGGAGCTACACGAGCTTTCGGACATGAAGAAAATCGCGGAGTGGATAAGCGGAGCGAAAAAATATTTTCTGCAATCCTTTGTGGATTCGGGAAACACCATAAAAACGGGGTACAGCGCGCACGATAAAAACACGCTTGAAGCCTTTAGACAAGCGGTTTTAGAGCATATTCCAAGCGCGGAAATAAGAGGAATTTGAAAAACTTGTTGACAAATCAACCACAATATGTTGTGCAAAATTTTCAAAAAAAGCACAAGATATTGTGGTTTTTCTATTGACAAACGCAAAATAATGGTGTATAATGATTTCACGAAACAAAACAGCACCCCAAGGATTCTTCAAGCCAAAAGCGAGAAGCGTCTATTTTTACGCCAAAAATTGCGAAAAACCACTCATTTTTGCTCGGATTATGGCGAAAAACGACGGTAAAAAATCCTTTTGGATTGCATGTTTACTCGATAAATAAAAACAATAAATAATAAAAAGGAGAAGAAAAATGTACGATGTAATCAAACGCGACGGTAAAATCGCAAACTTTAACATTTCCAAGATTGCAAATGCAATAAAGATGGCATTTGATGCTTGCAAGAAGCAGTACAATCAAGACACTATTGACTTTTTGGCGCTAAAGGTAACAGCCGACTTTGAGCCAAAGGTAGAAAACGATAGAATTTCAGTTGAAAAAATTCAGGACAGCGTAGAAAGCGTGCTTATCAGAGCAGGCTATGATGATATAGCAAAGGCATATATTCTTTACAGAAAGCAAAGAGAGAAGATTCGTAACATCGGCTCAACAATGCTTGACTATCAGGAGCTTGTTGATAACTATCTTAAGATAAACGACTGGAGAGTTAAGGAAAACTCAACAGTTACCTATTCAGTTGGCGGACTTATCCTTTCAAACTCGGGTGCAATCACCGCAAACTACTGGCTAAGCGAGGTTTACGATGCTGAAATCGCTGCCGCACACCGTAACGCAGACATTCACATTCACGACCTTTCAATGCTCACAGGCTACTGCGCAGGTTGGTCACTTAAACAACTTATCAAAGAAGGTCTTGGCGGAGTAGTAGGAAAGATTACATCAGCTCCGGCATCTCACCTTTCAACCCTTTGTAACCAAATGGTAAACTTCCTCGGCATCATGCAAAATGAGTGGGCAGGTGCGCAGGCATTTTCATCATTTGACACATATCTTGCCCCATTCGTAAAGATTGACAACCTCACCTACAAAGAGGTTAAGCAGTGCATTCAATCCTTCGTATACGGCGTAAACACTCCTTCCCGTTGGGGAACACAGGCACCGTTTAGCAACATCACCCTTGACTGGGTAGTTCCAAGCGACCTTGCTGAGCTCAACTGCATTATCGGTGGCAAGGAGGTTGACTTCAAGTATAAGGATTGCCAAAAGGAAATGGATATGGTAAACAAGGCGTTTATCGAAATCATGATTGAGGGCGACGCAAACGGCCGTGGCTTCCAATATCCTATCCCAACCTATTCAATCACCTCTAACTTTGACTGGAGCGAAACAGAGAACAACAAGCTTCTCTTTGAAATGACCGCAAAGTACGGCACACCGTATTTCTCCAACTACATCAACAGTGATATGGAGCCAAGCGATGTCCGTTCAATGTGTTGCCGTCTCCGTCTTGACCTTCGTGAGCTTCGTAAGAAGTCCGGTGGCTTCTTCGGTAGCGGTGAAAGCACAGGCTCAGTCGGCGTTGTAACAATCAATATTCCAAGAATTGCATATCTTGCAGAGGATGAGGCTGATTTCTACGCTCGCCTTGACAAGATTATGGACATCTCCGCCCGTTCACTTAAGGTTAAGAGAACAGTAATTACAAAGCTCCTTGAAAACGGACTTTACCCCTACACAAAGAGATATCTCGGCACATTTGACAACCACTTCAGCACAATCGGTCTTGTTGGTATGAACGAGGCGTGCCTGAACGCAAAGTGGCTCCGCAAGGACCTTACAAATCCCGAGGCTCAAAAGTTCACACAGGATGTGCTAAATCATATGAGAGAGCGTCTTAGCGACTATCAAGAGAAGTACGGCGACCTCTACAACCTTGAGGCTACCCCTGCTGAATCAACCTCTTACCGTCTTGCTAAGCACGATAAGAAGCATTATCCCGACATCATCACAGCTCCATGCGTAAACGGTGATACACCTTACTATACAAACTCCTCACACCTGCCCGTTGGCTACACCGAGGACATCTTCACCGCCCTTGACATTCAGGACGAGCTTCAAACACTTTACACCTCAGGAACAGTATTCCACGCATTCCTTGGCGAAAAGCTTCCGTCTTGGAAGAGCGCGGCTAACCTTGTTCGCAAGATTGCCGAAAACTACAAGCTTCCTTACTACACAATGTCCCCAACCTACTCCGTATGTAAGAATCACGGATATATCTCGGGCGAGGCTTATACCTGCCCTGAGTGCGGTGAAAAGACAGAGGTTTACAGCCGTATCACAGGCTACTACCGCCCTGTTCAAAACTGGAACGACGGTAAGAGTCAGGAATATAGAGATAGAAAGGTTTACGATATTGAAACATCTAAGCTCGTTCGCTCAGGCGCAGTAGTTGAAGATAAGGCAGAGGAAAAGTCCTGCGAGTGCGAAAACGAGGACAAGATTTACCTCTTCAAGACAGCAACCTGTCCAAACTGCAAAATCGCAATAACCTTCCTTGACAAGGCAGGCGTTAAGTACGAGCAGGTTCTCGCAACACAGGAAAATAAGGCACTTGTTGACAAGTTCGGCATTATGCAGGCTCCAACGCTTGTAGTTGTAAAGGACGGCAAGGCTGAAAAGTACACAGGCGTTTCCGACATTAAGAAATACCTTGGTGTATAAGCATAAACTGACTTAAATCAAACAATTTCGGCGACCTTAAAAGTCGCCGAAACGATTTTATGAAAGGAATAAATATGTACGATATAGTAGTAATAGGCGCAGGCCCTGCGGGACTTACCTCGGCGCTTTACGCAAGGCGGGCAAACAAGAGCGTAATCGTGCTTGAAAAGGGCGCGTTCGGCGGACAAATCACCTTTTCCCCAAAGGTAGAAAATATCCCCGGCTTTACCTCTCTTACAGGAAACGAATTTGCGGAAAAGATGATTGAGCAGGTTCTGAACCAAGAGGCGGAGATTGACCTTTGCGAGGTTAAGGAGATTATTGATAACGGCGATTATAAAACAGTAGTTACCGACGGCACAGCATACGAGGCAAGATCAGTAATTATCGCCACAGGAGCGACCCACCGCCTGCCCGGAATTGAAAGAGAAAAGGAATTTATAGGCGAGGGCATTTCATTTTGCGCAGTTTGTGACGGCGCATTTTATGAGGGCAAGACCGTTTGCGTGCTTGGTGGCGGAAACAGTGCGCTTCAAGAGGCGATTTTGCTAAGCGACCTTGCAAGCAAGGTATATGTAGTTCAAAATCTTGACTACCTCACAGGAGAAAAGAAGCTTCAAGAGAGCCTTGCGAAAAAGAGCAATGTAGAGGTAATCACAGGCGCAAAAATCACCGCACTCCTTGGCGAGGGCAAGCTTAGCGGAGTTACCGTTGAAAAAACCGTAACAGGTGAAAAAAGCGACCTTGAAATTGACGGACTTTTCGTAGCAATCGGACTTATCCCGCAAAATAAGCCCTTTGAAAATGTAATCGCGCTTGATGCGTGGGGCTATGCCGATAGCGATGAGGCTTGCACCACAAAAACAAACGGAATTTTCGTAGCGGGCGACTGCCGTAAAAAGAGAATTCGCCAAGTTGCCACCGCCTGTGCGGACGGAGCAATATCGGCACTTGCTGCATGTGACTTTATTGATAGCCTTAAATAAAACGCATTGCTATCGCAAATGCGGAGTTCGGAATTCGGAGTTCGGAGTTCGGATGAGCGTACACCCCAAGAGTTCAAGCGAAGTGAAGAACGATTGGCTGGGGTAGCCATGCAAGCGACCGTAGGGAGTCGCAATGCGGAGTTTACGACCCGAGGTACTCGGGCGGATTTCGCCCGCGGGGGCTTCCCCCATTTGGGTCGATATGTCCTACGGACACGATATGCTCCGTTCCGTCGCACGATATGTTGCTTGCGCAACACGATATTCGCCTACGGCGAGTTTACGCCCCGAGGTACTCGGGAGAAATTCAAATATATTAAAATCCCGACACAGGTCGGGATTTTTTGTTTATTTATTTAAAATTACTATGCAAGAATAAAGCCGTAGATAAGCGAGGCGGTTACCATTATTTGCTCCTCGGGCGAAATCGTTGCTACTCCGTCGCCCTCTTGCTCACCGTACGAGCCAAAGTAAGCGTGGTTGCCACCGATAATTACATGCTCTTTTGCATCACTTGGGAGCAGAGAAAGGGAGCTGTTATATTTTTCGCGGTCCATAACTCCGTCGTATTCACCGTAAATTGAAATTACATCAAGGGCTGTGTGCGAAATATCGTCATTTGCATAAGCGCCGAGCAAAATCAACCCCTCAAAAAGCTCGTGATTGTCGGCAATATAGCTTGAAGCCATAGCACCGCCAAGCGAATGTCCTGCCATATACCACTCGCGCGTGCTTGCCTGACTAAGTATTTTATCCGCCGAGTTAATACCAAGCACCGCAAGGTTGCAGGGCATTTTCACAAGCACGCATAAAATTCCCTTTTCGGCAAGCGACATTGCAAGCGGAGCGTATGCGCTAAGCTCAACCTTACCCCCGGGATAGAAGATTATGCCCTTACCTGTGTCGTTTTTCGGCGTAAAATAAATAGCATCATCGTATATATCCACCGTGACCTCGGCAGTAGAGTCAAGAGAGGCGAGCGCACCTTCGTCAGCCCTGTAATAATCGTTTACATATATCACGCAAAAAATCACCGTAGCAAGCACCACTGCTAAAATAGGCATTGTTATCCATAAGATCCTGCGCCGTTTTTTATTGCTTTTATCCATCGTAATCTCCTAAATAAATTTTTAATCCCCTATATTGTATCACTAAGCGCCAAGCTTTTCAATATTCACATGTAAATTTCATAAAATTTCATTTTTGTTGACATCGTGAATAAAATATGATAAAATACTAATATACAGTCATATGGAGGCACTTTTATGAAGGCAGTAAAATCTCTTCCCGAAAATTATGAAAGGGCGTTTTCGGTTGATGTTGAAAAGGATAAGCGCACAGCCCTTATTGTAAACGGAATTTCACTCGGAATTTTTGTCATAATGGCAAGCATTATGTGCATTTTTGTAAAGCCGTTTCAGCTTGTAATGCCACAGGGCGACGAGAGCTATTTCTCGGGAATTTTGAGGGCAGGCGTGCTGTTTGTTTTGCTTCTTCTTTATATCATTTTGCATGAGCTTACCCACGGAGTAATGATGAGGGTGCTTGGCGCATCTAAGGTAAACTTCGGCTTCACAGGGCTTTATACCTACGCAGGAAGCGACGGATATTTTGATAAGAAAAGCTTTATTATAATCGCACTTTCTCCTATCGTTATCTGGGGTGTTGTGCTTGCGGTTATAAATATTCTCGTTCCCTATAACTGGATATGGACAGTTTACTTTATTCAGATTGTAAATGTCGCAGGCGCATCAAGCGATTTCTATATCACCGCAAAATTGCTCCTTACAAAAAAGCCCGTGCTTGTTCGTGATGAAGGCGTGGGAATGAGCGTTTTTGTCGAGGCTGACCCCAAAAATAGCGATAATGAAGAAAAAAACGCCGAGCAAAATGATGAGCAAATCACCGACCAAAATGATGAGCAAATCACCGACCAACCGAGCGACCAAATCTCGGAGCAGGGCGATAACGAGCAATCAGCCGAGCAAAATCAAGAGTAAAAATAATCAAAAAGCCAAAATCACCGACACAGGTCGGTGATTTTTTTGTATTTCTATCCGAGCGCGACATCAAGTGACATCATAAGCACAAAGCCTATCGCAAGGGAGAAAAGCGATACGCCCCTTGCGCTCTCATCTCCAAAGGCCTCGGGAATAAGCTCCGTTACGGTTACAAAAATCATCGCGCCCGCAGCAAAGCTGAGAAGGTACGGGAAAATCGGTATAAAAAGCCCCGAAACGGCAACGGTAATGAGCGCAAAAATCGGCTCAACCGCGCCCGAAAGCGTTCCGTATAAAAATCCGCGCCACCGCCCCTGCTCAACGCCGATAGGCGCGGAGAGGATTGCCCCCTCGGGAATGTTTTGAATGGCAATTCCTACCGAAAGAGCAAGCGCGCTTGAAAGCGAAATCGTTTCCGTAAGATAAGAGGAAAGACCCACTCCCACAGCCACTCCCTCGGGGATATTGTGTATCGTAACCGCCAAAAAGAGCATCGCGCTTGCGCCAAGCCGTAGCCACCCCCTGCCCCCTATTGCATTAGATTTTACACGCGAAACCGCCTTGTCAAGTAGCCAAAGCGACAAAATTCCCAAAAGAAAGCCGAGCGAGGCAGGAGCAAATGAGAAAAATCCAAGCTCTGCACCAAGCTCAATGGACGGAATTAAAAGACTCCATACCGAGCAGGCAATCATCACCCCCGAGGCAAAGCCGTTTAGCGCAAGGCTCAGTCGGGGAGCATTTTTCTTTTTCAGAAAGAAGACGCAAAAAGCGCCGAGGGCAGTGCCGAAAAACGGGATAAGCGCGCCCAAAACTATATTTAAAAGCATAAAACACCTCGCAAAAGCGAGGTGCTTGTATTTTGAGTTGCCTAACCTCGCTTAAAGCTCGAAGTCAAAGGAAAGGCGAATGTCAACATTCGGACGGACAAGAGTGCTTGCAATGCTTTGATGTAGCTCGTGCCTTTGGTAAAAGTCAAGAGCCTCCTTGCTTTGGAAAATAGACTCCATAGCAATATCACCCGTTGAGCCCTCTAATGGAAAAATGTGAATTTTCATAGCGAGAAGCCCGTCAATAACTCCGACAAGACCCTCAAGCGCGTGCTTGATTTCGTATTGAATATCATCAACCGCATCGTCCTTTAGCTTCCATACTATCATATGCTTAATCATAAAAAATGTACCTCGTGCGAAAAATGAAATTTGTAAAAATTCAGAATAAAACCGTGAAAAATCTGCAAAAAGCCGTCAAAAAACCGCAAAATATGGCGATATGTGTAAATTAAAGCAGGCTTTTGCGAAGCTCCTCACCGCTAAGCGGAGAAAGATATGCGGGCGCAACATCAAACACCGTCTTACAGCCGTGAATGCCGAGGCACGCCATTTTATAGGTTGCCCTTGCATAGGCAACGATTACCGATGCGGTAAATTCGGGATTTGAGTCAAGGCGCAGGCTGTATTCAATAACATGCGAGCTGCCGCCACCGCTTTTGCCCGAATGGATAACAAATCCGCCGTGAGGTATGCCCGAATGATCGCGGTCAAGCTCCTCCTTGGAGATAAAATGAACAGTTGTGTCATAGTCTGCAAAGTAGTTTGGCATTGTCTTGATTTCGTTCTCAATTCTGCCAAGGTCAGCCCCTTCCTTCGCTACAACAAAGCACTCTCGTGTGTGCTTTTCCCGTGTGGAAAGCTCGGGATTTGAGCCTGAGCGCACCGCGTCAAGCGCACTCTCAACAGGAATTGTATATTGCTTACCATCAAGCACGCCGTCAATTCTGCGTATAGCGTCGGAGTGACCCTGCGATACGCCCTTACCCCAAAATGTGTAGGTTTTTCCCTCGGGTAGTATGCTTGATGAAAGAAGTCTGTTCAGTGAAAACATGCCGGGGTCCCAGCCCACCGAAATCATAGCGGTGTGCGCACCCTCTATGGCGCTCCTGTCAACATTTTCAAAATGCTCGGGAATTTTTGCGTGCGTGTCAAAGCTGTCAATTACATTGAAATGATTTGCGAGAAACGGCGTTTGCTCAGGCAGGTCAGTCGCACTACCACCGCAAATTATCATTACATCAATCCTGTCCTTGTAGGAAAGCACATCGCTTGCGCTTGCAACGACAGCCCCCTGCGTGTTTATTTTGAGCGATTTGGGGTCACGCCTTGTGAATACCGCCACAAGCTCCATATCCTTGCTTTGTGAAATCGCACTCTCAACACCCCTGCCGAGATTGCCATATCCGTAAATACCTATTTTAATCATATAACCCTCGTTTTAAATGAAATTTAAAATTAACATAGATATTTTATCACATACTTTTTTTATAATCAATATTTTTTTGCAAAAAAAGACAAAAAAAGCAAGCGTTAGCTTGCTTTTTTGCTATTGAATGTTACACTCGCACCGCACCCGTCAAGCCAAGACTCGCTCCATGTGCTTGGCATGGCTTCCGCCTTCTCGCTTGCGTAGCAAGCATATCGAGTGCGTCAGCACATATCGAGTTGCGTTAGCAACATATCGAAAATCCCGCAAGGGATTTATCTCGATGAGTGTTCTCCGTTAAGGATAACACGCTAATATTCTTGCTTTTGTGTTTTTAGTTGTTAAACGATACACTCGCACCGCACCCGTCAAGCCAAGACTCGCTCCATGTGCTTGGCATAGCTTGTGCCTCGCAGGTAATTTGCGTAAGCTTGGGACACTCGGAAAACACGCCACTGCCCATTTCCAAAACACCGCTTGGAACAGTAATGCTCTCAAGCTCAAGACAGGTTGAAAACGCACCGTCACCTATGCTTTTAAGCGTGCTTGGCAGAGTGATGCTCTTAAGCGTTCTTCCCCCTGCAAATGCTCTGTCCCCTATGGAAGTAAGCCCACTCGGAAGCTCAACACTCGCAAGGAAGGAGCAACCGTCAAGCGCACCGCTTTCAATAGATGTAATGCTATTTGGTATAGCTATTTGCGTAAGCGTCGTGCAACCGTTAAAGGCGTTTTCGCTTATCTTGTCAAGTCCGCTTGACAGTCTTACAATCACAAGATACCTGCAATTCATAAAAGCGCCCTTGCCAAGAAATGTAACGCTGTTCGGTATTGTCAAATTAGAGATTGAGCGACACTCCAAAAACGCACACTCGCCGATTTTTTCAAGTCCGCTTGGCAGGCTCGGCTTTTTCAGCGATGTGCAATTTGCAAAGGCGTAGTCGCAAATTTCCGTAACCGTGTCGGGAATTATCACTCTGTTGATTTTTGCCCCCTCAAAGCCACGGGGCGCAATTTTCGTAACAGCCCCGCCCTTATAGCTTGAAGGAATTACGATTTCCTCACTGTCAGCCGTGCCTATGCTAACGGAATATGTCCCGTCACTAAGTAGCGTAAATTCAAGCCCCTGTGTAGCGCTCTCGCTACCCTCGCTCTTACTCTCGCTCTCGCTCACCGTCAACTCCGCCTCACTTGATGAAGCGCCGTCGCCGTCCCCACAGGATACGGTAAGCAAGCAAATAATAAGAATTAAAACTAAAGCTAAAATCCGTTTCATCATATCACTGAGCCTTATATCCCCAAACCACCTTAGTGCCTCCGCCAAAGCCAAGCCAAGCAGAGCTCCATGTGCTTGGTTGCTGACTTACAATACAGTAAACCGTTTCAAGCCCTGTGCTACTAAAGGCATACTCCCTTATTGTCGTAACGCTGGATGGAATAAGTATGGTTTTAAGCTTGGGACAGTCGTTAAGGGCTAAAAAGTCTATTTCCGTAAGACCATCTGGCAAATTTATGCTTTCAAGCAGGTCGCAGTTATAAAATGCTCTTGAGCTAATTACCTCTACCGAGCTTGGCAGACGGACATTCTTTAAAAGGTCGGCATCTGAAAATGCGTTTGGCATAATTCTTACAACCCCGCTTGGAATATTGAAGCTCTCTCTATCATTTCCCGTAGGGTAAAGAATCAGGCGTGTCATATCCTTTGAATATAGCACTCCGTCAACGGAGCAAAAGCTATCGTTTCCCTCGCTCACTACAATTTTTGTAAGCTTAATAGCACTCGAAAATGCAGTCGTTTCTATAAAATCAACGCTATCTCCAATAAATACCTCGCTTATGCTATCAGCCCCGTTAAATAGCGCATAATGTATCCTTAAAATGCTATTTCCAAGGGTTAAGCTAACAAGAGCCTTGCAGGAAGCAAACGGAGAGGAAGAAATAATCCTTGTGCTATCGTGTGTTTTGAATGATGTAATGCTCGCATCCGTCACACCGGCAAGACAAACATAAGGCTCCTGTGCATTTCCAAGATAACATCCGTTCTCGTACTCGTTATACTTAAGAGCGATGCAATTTAAAAATACATTTCCTCCTATTGCTTCTATACTGCTGGGAATACTAATGCTTTTGAGCGCAGTATTGCCAGTAAAGGCATAGGATTGAATATCGGTCACGCCATTTGGAATTTCAATGCTTTCAAGCGCAGGACAGTAAGCAATAGCGTAATCACAAATAGTGGTTAGACCGCTTGGTAGTGACACGCTCTTAAGCGATGTGCAGGCGTGAAGGGTGTAAGGGTTAATTACAGATACGCCACTTGGGATTTCTATGCTCTCAAGCTTCCTACAGCCATTAAAAGCGTCAGAGGCAATGACCTTGACATTTTCGTTTATTTCGCAAGAGGAAATGTCCTTATTTTTTGCCGATATGAGCATAAAATAATCGTTTTCGCTCGTTCCTATATATTTTGCGTTGTCATATTCGTTGCATATAAGTGAGCTACACCCGTCAAACGCATAGCCATCAATATAGGAAACTGTGCTTGGAATAAGTACATTTGCAAGCGATGTGCAGTTCTTGAACGCATTACTCTCAATGGAGCAAGTCTTGCTTGGTAGTTCTATGCTCTTAAGCGAGGTACAGCCCTCAAATACGCTCGCCTCAATCCTTGTTATTTTGCTTGACAAGGTGATGCTATCAAGAGCTGAGCAACCATTAAAAGCACCGATTCCCACACTCTCTACGCTATTTGGAAGAGCTATGCTTTTTATAGCGAAGCAAAGCGAAAATGCACTCTCGCCGATTGTCTTGAGCCCGCTTGGAAGAGCTATATCCTCAAGAATTAAGCAATGGGTAAACGCTCCCTTTTCTATTGTGGAGAGATTGCTGGGTAGCTCTATGACTTCAAGCGATATACAGCCGTAAAATGAAGCTTCACCGATTACCGTAGCCTTGCTTGGGAGCGTTATGCCTGAAAGGCTTCTGCAATTATAAAAGGCCATTTTTGAAATTGCTGTTATATTATCCGAAAGTGTTGCGCTTTTAAGTGAAACACAGCCACTAAATGCGCCATCACCTATGCTTGTTACGCTATTTGGTATGCTTATAGCTTCAAGAAAAGTGCAGTTATAAAAGGCATAGCTTCCGATAGAGGTGAGCGAGGCAGGAAGGGTCACATTTTCAAGAGCGACACAGCCATAAAACGCATAATCTCCTATTGAAGCGATACTGCTTGGTGCTTTCACGCTTTTAAGTGATTCGCAGGAGTAAAAGGCAGATGCAGGAATGTCCTTAATGTTGCTTGAAAGCGTTATGCTCTCAAGCGATTCACAGTCTCTAAATGCGCTCTCTTCTATCTTGGTTACGCAATCTCCAAGAATTACTTCCTTAAGAAGCTCGTTTTTTGAAAGGCTTCTCCTTGGAATTGTGCTTACTCCGCCCAAAATAGTTAAATGCGTTAGCTTTTCAAGCGAGATGGTTGGTAAGACCTCGCCCTCACCCTCGCCGATAATTGTTAGATGTGTAACATCATCGGTGGGAAGTAGCTCTATAACGCCTGGCGCGCAGGTCAGATCCTTTATCTTAACGCCCAAAAATGCGCTTGATGAGATTTTTGTCACCGCAACAGGAATTACGACCTTTTCAATAGAGGAGCAGTTTATAAATGCAAAATCCCTTACCTCGCTAATTGTGCTTGGAATTACAAGCTCCAAAAGAGGCTCACCGCTTAGGCAAAGCTTCGCCCCTGCATTAAGGGGATTTGATTTTATATTTGCGAAGGAAATGTCAAGCCATGTATCAATTTCGCCCACATAGTCAACCGTATTTATTGAAGGACAGCTCAAAAATGCGTCCTCACCCACGACCCTTAAGTTGTCCGCAAGCGACACGCTCTCAATTCCGTAGCAACGCTCAAATGCGCTTTTTCCAACCTCGGTAAGACCGTCGGGAAGGGTCACGGACCTTATAGAGGTACAGCCGATAAATGCAAAATCATTTATTTTTGTGATGTTGTTAGGAATGACAATGCTCGTAGCAAGCGCCCCGTCTACGGTTAGGTCTAAGCCCTTGCTTAAGGGGTTGGCAGACTCATTTGCAAAGGTCGCTGAGCACCAGTTCTCAATATTTCCAAGATAATTAACTCTTGAAAGGCGCACACAACCATCAAAGGCGCTTTTGCCAAACGATTTAATTCCGCCGGGAAGGTCCACGCTCTCTAAATATTCGTTGCCCGCAAATGCACGGGAATGTATAAATTTTGTGCCATCGTGCAAGGAAATATCAAATGTGCTTGGGTCGGCAAGCCTTATGAAAATAAGATAAGGATTTGAGCTGTCGCCAATGTAATAGCCCCCCTTATGCTCGTTAAATTTCAGAGCCGAGCACCCCTCAAGGGCATCAGTGCCAAGGCTCGTTAGACTGACGGGAATGTTTATCTCCTTAAGCGACTCACAGCCGTAAAATGCGCTTTCCCCAATGGTCGTAAGGCGCATATCAATCTCGTCGGTAAGAATTGTAACACTCTCAAGCGAGGTACAGCCGTAAAACGCACTCTCATCAATCACACGCACACTGCTCGGAATAACAACGCTTTTAAGCGATTTTGCGTCCTTGAAGCCCGAGGCGTAAATTCTTGAAACGCTCTTGCCGTTGTAGGTTGACGGAATTACTATTTTTGTCGCATTCACCTGCGTGCCAATGCTCACCGCATAAGCCCCGTCGCTAAGCTCGTGATATGTAAGCCCAAGCGGGTCGGCAATTACCTCACCCCCGCTTGATGATTCGCTTGACTCGTCATCATCGCACGAGAAAAGGAATAAGCAAAGCGACAAAATTATCAAAATAAAAGCCAAAAATCTTTTCATAGTCGCCACTCTCCGTTAATAAAAAATGTTTCCTTAAATTTTTCAAATGCTAAGCGACAGCCCTCACCGTCGGGGTGTGAGCCGTGAGGAAAGTCACCCTTAAACGGCTCACTTTCAAGTGATGATGCAATATCAAAAACAGGACAGCCAAGGCGCTTCGCAAGGAGCTTAAGACCGAGATTTGCGCATCTCCACTCCCATCTTTGTCGCTCATCGTATTCAAACGGCGGAATTGTGGCAATAATTACATCAGCCCCCGCCTCTTGTAGCTTAAGTGCAATGCTCTCAACCCAGCTCACAATTTCGCCCGCGCTTGAGCCGCGACCCTTTCCGTATTCGCCCGAAAGCAAATCATTTACGCCATAGGTCACCACAACCGTGTCGTATCTCTTGCCCTTGGAAAGCCAGCTTCCGTCAGTTGCGCAGTCGCTGCCGCGACCGAAGCCAAGGCCAAGGTTCCAAACGGCATACTCGTTCTTGACATCATCGGCAATGCGAGCCACCCACATTTCATATCCGTCCTTTTTCGTTCCGCATCCGGCGGTTATGGAGTCGCCAAGAAAGGCAAGTCGCTTTTTGTAATCGCGCTTAATTGCAACCATGCAGGGCTGAGTCCTGTTCCATTCCCACGCCCATTTTTCGCCGTCCCATGTGTAGGCGGAGAAAATGTCCTCCGGCATTGACGGGATATTCTCACCCTCTATCTCCCATTCCCAAACGATATAGCCGTCGTTTATCTCAAAATCAACCGTGTCACTCCAAAATTCCTCATCGGGTAAAACACGCCTTGACTCTTGGGAGTCAAAGGTCACCGCGGTAACATTTGTAACAGCATCGCTTGGGTCAAGCGAGGGGGAAACGCTAATAGACGCCTTATGTATCACCCAATTTCCGCCCGATGTGCCTGCGTGCGATATCTCACCCTGCGCAAAGGTGGAGTTTACCGAGTTTTGAAAATAGAATTTCCACTCAAAGCGACCGTAAAGGGTCGGCTTTATATATGTCCTTTGGCGCAATACTCCGTTCGTTTTCTCTATAAGATAGCTCTTGCCAAGCGCAAGCGCAGTATTTGAAACAAATTCCTTAAACATTTTATCTCCTTCGTAGCCTGTGCTACGGCAAATTCAAGTAATGGCTGAGTGAGTCGGATAAATCCGAAAATACGGCTGTCTGCGTTAATTTATTCCGAACCGCCTCTTAATCTAATCCGTCAAGCCGATATTTAATAGCTCATCAAACCTATTTTACCATAAAAATATATAAAAGTGTTGATTTTCACAAAACTTTCACATATTTTGAGCGAAAAACCCTCGTTATATGCAATATATAAACATATTTACATATGAACATACATTTCAAAATCACGGCAAAAGCGAAGAACACTTGACAAAACCGTTCGCGTGTGTTATAATATACATAATTATGTCAAAATGCCTTATTTTGTCCGCTTGCTCAGGCGAAACGGCGATAAAGCAATTCAAACAAAATCAGAATGAAATTGAGAAGGAAGCTTTATGATTACAACAGTAAGAAAGCTAAGCGCATCTGACGACCTTAGCACAGCTGCAAATCTTATTTACGAAACTGACAACTATGTTTTCCCGTATTTCTTTAATGAAAGCAAGGCGCTTGCAAAGGCTATTTTGCCAAAAATGATGCAGGGCGACACAATTTATAATTTGAACAACATCTATGTTGCTCTTTACGAGGGACAAATCATCGGAATTATGGTGGTAAACGAAGCGCCTATTTCCATAAGCCTTTCCGCGTACATAGAAGCCTATGAGGAGGCAGGCGCGATGATTGATGAGGGCTTTGAGCGAGTTTATAAGGAGTATTTTCTCCCAATGGAGCAGGAGCCCGAGGGATACTATATCCCCAATATTTGCATTGACCCCTCATTCAGAGGACAGGGCATCGGCGGTGCGCTTCTTGAGGCGGTTTTAAGCGAGATTGACACCTCAAAGGATGTTTACCTTGATTGCCTTAGCGATAACCAGGTTGCCCTCGCGGTTTATGAGGCACACGGCTTTGAAAGGCTTGTGGAATACAGCGGATTTACAGGTCTTAAATACTTCAAGATGATAAGACGCGCAAACCGCGATATGATCTGATTTTAGCAAAAACTAAGGAGTTACAATGGAAAGAGAAAAGCTCGGTAGCCGTCTTGGCTTTATCCTGATCAGCGCAGGCTGTGCTATCGGTATAGGAAATGTATGGAAGTTCCCAACTGTGTGCGCCCAAAACGGCGGTGGAATATTTGTTCTTATCTACCTCGTATTTTTGGCGATAATGGGTATTCCGATTATGACAATGGAGTTCTCCGTCGGCAGAGCATCGCAGGCAAGCCCTGTTAAGATGTATCATAAAATCAAGCCCGAGGACAAAAAGTGGCGCGCCCACGGATATGCTTCCTTGGTAGGAAATATCATTCTTATGATGTTCTATACATCGGTTACGGGCTGGATGCTTCAGTATTTTGTCTATATGCTAACGGGCAGGTTTGACGGAATGACAAGCGCAGGCGAGGTAAACGCGGTATATGACGGAATGCTCTCAAATCCCGCGATGCTTATTTTGTTCGTGGCAATCGTATGCGCCCTTGGCTTCCTTGTTTGCTCGTTCAATATGCAAAAGGGACTTGAAAAGGTAACAAAGGTAATGATGGTGGCACTCCTTGCCCTCATCGTTGTCCTTGCAATTCATAGCTTTACGCTTGAAAAGGCGGGCGAGGGTCTTAAATTCTACCTTCTTCCAAGCATTGAAAGCGTAAAGAGGGTTGGAATTTTCAATGTAATCGTTGCGGCGATGAATCAGGCGTTTTTCACCCTTAGCCTCGGTATAGGCTCAATGGCTATCTTCGGTAGCTTTATCGGTAAGGATAGGGCGCTGATGGGAGAGAGCGTTAATATCGCATGCCTTGACACCTTCGTTGCGATAAGCTCGGGACTTATCATTTTCCCCGCATTCTTTACCTATATGGGCGACGGCGTTACCTCAACGGAGCAAATCCTTGCGCAAACCGCAGGACCGGGACTCATTTTCAAAACACTTCCGAATGTATTTATAAATATGCCGGCAGGCAGAGCTTGGGGAACGCTTTTCTTCCTCTTTATGTCCTTCGCCGCATTCTCAACAATTCTTGCAGTGTTCCAAAACATTATGTCCTGTATTCAGGAGCTTACCTCTTGGTCAAAGACAAGGACCTGTATCGTTTGCGGAATAGGTATGTTTATTCTTTCCGTTCCTTGCGTGCTTGGCTTTAATGTATGGTCGGGCTTTAATATAGCGGGAATGGACATTCTTAGCATTGAGGACTTTATCGTAAGCAATCTCTTGCTTCCACTCGGCTCACTTGTGTTCGTGCTGTTCTGTACCAACAGGTTCGGCTGGGGCTTTGATAATTTCATTGAGGAGGCAAACACGGGCAAGGGCATAAAAATCAGACCGTGGATGAAGGGCTATATGCGCTTCGCCCTTCCTGTAATCGTTGGCATACTGCTTGCTTACGGAGTTGTTTCTCCGTTTGTAGGATGATAATAAAAGCCTTTAAAATCACACACATATCGGCACATTTTGCCGTTTTGACACTAAAAAACGAAAGGGAGGAATAACATGATGAAAAGACTGTGCATAATTATATTATGTATAATACTTGTTATGTCGCTTGCATCGTGTCAGCTACCGTTTGGCACTCAGAGCGAATCGCAGTCACAGGACTCCACGCAAGAAAGCTCCTCTTTTTCACAGAGTGAGCAGGTTCAACAGAGCGAAAGCGCGCATGTGCATGAGTTTGAGAGCGAAACGGTGCTCCCCGTATGCACAACCGACGGCTATACAAGGCACATTTGCGAGTGCGGATATGAGTATATCGACTCCTTCGTTCAGTCAACGCTCAGTCACGATTTTGTGAAGGGAGTGTGCGCAAAATGCGGTGAAATCGACTACCCCGACCTTATAAACATCATAAGCACCGAAACGATAAAGGCGAATGTTTCCGTGCGCACCGAGTATGTAAATAAGGGCTTCGGCTTTGCATCACAGGTCGTTGGCGTATCAAGGGGAAGCGGTGTAATAATCAAAAGCGTTGAAACCCAAACGGGCACAGAATACTATGTCGTATCAAACAACCATGTCGTCTATAACGAGGAAATGGAGAAAAAGACCTCGTACACAAACTTCTATATCGTTGACTATCAAGGCGTAGAATATACCGCGGAATGTATCGCTAATCTTAGTGAATACGACCTTTCAATTATGAAGTTCAAGAGCACGGAGAGCTATACCGTGCTTGAGCTTGAGGCGGTAAACAGCGAAAAGGGCGACCTTGTCGTTTCCTTGGGTCAGCCCGAGGGACAGTCAAACGCAATTACCCTCGGTAATGTAGTCGCATACGGCAGAGTTACGCTAAGCGACACAAAGGCGAGTGAATCAAATGTAAAATTTGAGGTTTTAAATCACGACGCGTATATCAATAACGGCTCAAGCGGAGGCGCACTGCTTGATGCGAAGCTAAGAGTAATCGGCATAAATTATGCGGGCGCAATCAGTGACACGGGAGAAAATCTTGCTTCATATGCAATACCCGTTGAAAAGGTTTACGAGTTCTTTGAAAGGGTCGGCTTTGACTATCCGATCCCCGAGGACGATACCGAAGCAGACGGTGAGCAAAGCACCGAATCACAGACACATACCGAGTCATAAGGGCTCAAAATAGGAGAAAATAATGATAGAAAACATCTTATTTCACGAAATAAAGGACAATATAGCGTGGATAATCGAGCTATGCTTTGGCGAAAGGAGATTATATACCCTTCACTATGATTCAGAGCATAGTGCGAGCGTTCTGCACACCTCGGATAATGCAGTTGCCTTTTCATCTATTGACAAGCTTACCGCGCTTTGCCGTGAAAAGCACTTGAATTTGATAGATGGCGAAAAAATCTCGCATAGCTTTAACTTTGATATAGAGCTTGACAGTGTTATCCCCTGCAAGGCAGTGCTTGAAAACTGGAATTTGCTAACCCTCATTGCCGAGGCGCAGGGAGATGAGTTTGAGGGCGCAAAAAAGGAAAATGAGGCGCTTCTTAGCTATATCTTTGATCACGCATCGTCTGATAATGTAACGCTCACCCTTGATGAAAAGAAATATAGCAGGCTCCTTCATGTCTTTGAGGAGAAGAATCAAATCCTTGAAAAAATCGCAGTTCTGTAAGAGCCAAAGGGCGTAAAATAAAATACGGCAACACTGATAAACGGGAGATTTTTGTAATTTCCCGTTCTTTTTTTGCTTTTAAAATGAAAAATAAAGAAACATACTTCTTTTTGTCCGTTTTGTATTTACTTTTATAAATAAAGATGATATACTTAAGCTAAGAAAACGCGCGCGCCTAAGGAAAGGAGAGCGTAAATGAAATACATCCCCTATGTAAATGTCAAAAGCGGAACAAGAAACAATATCCGCTTTTCACACGGAAACACCCTGCCTCTTACGCAAAGACCGTTTGGAATGATTTCCTTTTGTCCGCAAACCGATGCGGAGTCAAGGTGGTATTATTCTCCCGATCTTCCCGTAATAGAGGGAATAAGGCTCACCCACCAGCCGAGCCCGTGGATAGGCGACTATGCCACAATCCTCTTTACCCCCCAAATTGATGTGATTTCCGACACACCAAGGGACGCGTGGAGTGGCTACCGCATAGAAAACAGCATAAATCAGCCACATTATATGAAATATAAGCTCCTTCGCCCGTCGTGTAATTTTGAGCTTGTGCCGAGCGAGCGCGGAGCAATTATCCGCCTTGAATACGAGAGCGAGCTGACCCCGTATTTTTCCTGCCTACCCGTGCTTGGCGACTATACCTACCGCTATGATAGCGAAAAAAATATCCTTTTTGTCACCTCAAACGGTCATTCTCAGGACGACGCGGTTGATTTTAAAGCGTATTTTGTCCTTGCCTTTGATAAGGACGGGGTTGATAAGGAAAATGTCATATTCAGAAATAACTGCGCCCATATCCCCCTAAGAACAAAAAAGACCGAGATAAGGGTCGCTCTTTCGTATATAAGCGAGGAAATGGCGCTCCTTGCTCTTGAAAGAGAAATAGGGGAAAAATCCCTTGAGGAGCTTAAAAAAGAGGGCGAGGACGCATGGGAGAGCTACCTTTCAAGAATAGAAATTGAGGCAGATGAGCATACAATGCGCACCTTCTATTCGTGTATGTACCGTTCCTTTCTGTTCCCACATAAGGCGTATGAGCTTGATGGCGACGGCGCCCCCCTTCATTACTCACCCTACGATGGCAGAGTCCATAGCGGACCAAGATATACTGATAGCGGATTTTGGGATACATACCGCACCCTGTATCCGCTTTATACGCTTATTGCCCGTCGCGAATACGCCGAAATGCTTCGTGGCTTCATTGGCGACTATAAGGAGGGTGGCTACCTTCCGAGATGGCTTTCAATCGGCGAGGTCGGCTGTATGCCCTCAACGCTTATTGATGGCGTAATTGCCGAGGCATGCGCGCAAAAAATTGTACCCGAGGATGTGCTTAGCGACGCGCTTGAGGGTATGCTCCACCACGCAAATGTGCCCGCAAAATCGAAAAAATACGGCCGTGAGGGAATAGAGCATTACCTGAGATACGGCTATGTACCCTCGGATATGTGTCGTGAAAGCGTCAATTTGACCCTTGATTTTGCCTACGGCGACTGGTGTATCGCTTCTGTAGCCAAGGCGCTCGGCAGGGGCGACATTTATGAAAAATATCTCGCGCGCTCAAAATCATATAAAAGCCTCTTTGACCCCGAAACGAAATTTATTCGCGCAAGAAAAGCAAACGGGGAGTATGAGGACGACTTTGACCCGATAAAATGGGGTGGCGCATACACGGAGGCGTGCGCGTGGCAGTCAACTCTTGCTGTTCAACACGATATAGACGGACTTTGTGAGCTTTTTGGCGGTAAGGACGGACTTGAAAAATACCTTGATGACCTGTTTTCGGCAAAGCCCGACTACCGTGTAAATACCTACGGCTCGGAAATTCACGAAATGACCGAAATGGCACTTTGCGACCTCGGTCAATGCGCAATTTCCAATCAGCCCTCGTTCCATATCCCGTACATCTACGCATATCTCGGTAAGACGGATAAGTGTAAAAAATGGGTTGATAAAATATGCGATGAGTATTTTACCTATACCGAAAATGCCTACCCGGGCGATGAGGACAACGGCTCTATGAGCGCGTGGTATATCCTCTCATCAATAGGAATGTATCGCCTAACCCCCGGTAAGGATGAGTGGATAAGGATTGCCCCAAGAGTTGAAATAAAGAATATAAAACAATATAAAATCTAAGGAGAATTTAAAAATGTCAAGCTACAAAACAAGAAAAACACTTGGAAATACCGAATGGTTCGAGCACGACCGCTTTGGTATGTTCATTCACTGGGGACTTTACGCAATGCCCGCAAGAAATGAATGGATAAAGCACATCGAGTGCATAACGGATGAGAAATACGATAAGTATTTTAAGTATTTCAACCCCGATATGTACGACCCCAAGGAATGGGCAAGACAGGCAAAGGTGGCGGGAATGAAGTACGCCGTGCTTACAACAAAGCACCACGAGGGCTTTTGTATGTTCGATACCAAGTATACCGACTACAAATGCACAAATACCCCCGCAGGCCGTGACCTTGTAAGGGAGTATGTTGACGCGTTTCGCGCCGAGGGCATTAGAATAGGCTTTTACTATTCGCTTATCGACTGGCACCACCCCGAATTTACAATAGATGCAATCCACCCCCGTCGCTACGACAAGGATGCCGAGGAGCAAAGCAAGGGAAGAAATATGAAGATTTACGCGGAGTATATGCGTAATCAGGTTACCGAGCTTCTTACCAACTACGGAAAGATAGATGTTTTGTGGTTTGACTTCTCATATCCCAAAGCCGACCCCAACTACCCCGCGTGGATGAAGGGTAAGGGTAAGGACGACTGGGAGTCGGAAAAGCTCGTTGCCCTCGCAAGAGAGCTTCAGCCGGGAATCATCATTGATAACCGCTGTGATATTGAGGGCGATATTTGGACTCCCGAGCAATATCAGCCAATGAGATGGGTAACCCACGGCGAAACGGGCGAGCTTGTAACATGGGAGGCTTGTCAGACCTTCTCGGGCTCTTGGGGCTACCACCGTGATGAGTCAACATGGAAATCACCAAAGATGCTCATTGATATGCTCATAAATACCGTTTGTATCGGCGGAAACCTTCTTATGAATGTAGGACCGACACACCGCGGTTACCTTGATAAGCGCGCGGAAAACGCCCTTGGCGTGTATGCCGAGTGGATGAAATATAACTCTCGCTCAATCTACGGCTGTACAATGGCAGAGCCCGAATTTGTAGCTCCCCGTGGCACTCGCCTGACCCAAAGCGAGGACGGCAAGCGCCTCTATATCCACCTGATAGAATATCCGTACGCCTTCCTTGAATTTGAGGGGCTTAGCGGAAAAATTGACTATGCGCAATTCCTTCACGACGGAAGCGAAATCCTCTATACCGAGGGCAAGGTTGACCACTTCAGCGAGTCAAAAACCGAAAGCGAAGGACTCGTAGCCTTCAAAATCCCACCCGTAAAGCCCGATGTCGTTGTCCCCGTAATCGAGGTATTCCTAAAATAATTTTTCACAAAATCAAACACAAAAAAATCGGCTTTTCAAGCCGATTTTTTGTTTCGTTTAATATAAGCAATCAACATTTTATCCCATGGGGAAACTTTTTATCCCAAGGGTATTGACTTTTTGCTCGGGGGGGGGGTATAATTTAATAGGCAGTATATACAAAATGGGCGTTTGTCAATACAACACTTGCGTGTTGATGAGATGCAGTCATAAATGACTGATGATATACACGGCTTTGCCGTGATGATATGCCATCTCTCCCTTTGGTTGAGATAGATATAATTTAATAAACGGTATACAAAAAAGGAGAAATACAATGAAAATCAAGGTTTTATCTATTATATTATCGTTACTTCTTGCGCTTTGCCTTGTTTTCGTATCCTGTGATGAGGATAGCGAGTCATCAAGCGAGAGTGAAAGTCAGAGCGAGGTAAGCAGTGAGAGCGAGTCGCAAAGTGGCTCATCAACTGAAAGCGAGAGCCAAGGCTCAAGCGAGATAGAAGGCGAAAGCACCTCATCTGACACCGAGAGTGAAAGCTCCGCCGAGAGAGAAAGCGAGCGTGTAAGTGAGAGCGAAACGGAAAAGGAAAGCGAGTCGCAGACCGAGAGCCAAACGCAATCGCCAAGCCCGCTAACCCCCGTTAGCATAATGATTTCCAACGATGAAATTTATGAGGGCAAGAGTGCGAGCCTTACCGCAGGCTGTGAGCCACTTGGGGTAGATAGAATAGGACTCGTTTGGTCAAGCTCCGACCCGAGCGTAGCAACAGTTGAGGCAAATCCGACCTACTCTTATATGGCAACCGTTACAGGAGTTAAGGCGGGCAATGCTACAATTACAGTCACAGCCCCCAACGGAAAAAGCACAAGTGTAAGCGTAACCGTCATAGAAACAGTCGGTATTCCCGTTGAGCTTTATGTAAACGGCGAGCTTTGGAAGACCGTATATACCTCGGCAACCGATACCTTCCGTATCCCTCTTGACGAGCTTGACCCCGTTGATATTACAACAAGCGCGCAAAGCACACAGTATTTTGTACGCTGGTATAAGACCTCTGATTTTTCGGGACTTAGCGCGAGCGAATGGGATCAATATGAGGAGCCAAGCAAGCTTTATGCAAAGATGCTTGATGTAGATGTGAGCAAATTCACATATACCGAATCAAACGGAGAGCTGACAATCACAGGCTACGACGGCACAGCCCCCGAAATACTTGTAATTCCATCGGAGATTGACGGAAAGAGCGTTAAGACTATTGCAAAGCGCGCCTTTATGAACATGACAACCATTGAGCGCGTGCATATTTGCGAGGGCGTTGAGAAAATAGAAATGCAGGCATTTCTTTCTTGCTCAAATATGTATGATGTATCTATTCCCAATTCGATAGAGCAAATTGATTATTATGCCCTTCCGTACGGAAAATTAGATACTACAAATTATGGCACATGTGACTATATAGGTAATGATGAAAACCCCTTCCTCGTTGCCATTGATTCCGACCATATGAACGGACTTGTCGTGCTTGATAAGCGCTGTAAGCTCTTTGTAAGAGATGCGAATATGAGCGCAATAAGTCAATTTACAATGGACTTTGACCAAAACGGCGTTGGCGAATACCTTAGCGTAGATGAAAACGGCGTGCTTTATAACAAGGATAAAACTAAGCTCGTGATTATGCCCGCCAAGATAAGCGGTAGCTATGAGCTTCCCGCAACCGTTACCGAAATTAACGAGGGCGCATTTGAGTATTCAAGCCTTGAAAGCGTTAGCGTAGCGCAGTCAAATACCGCATTTGATGTTAGGGACGGAGTGCTTTATACCAAGGCGCTTGATAAAATCATCTTTGTTCCAAGCGGAGTTGACGGAAAGCTTGAAATCCCCGCCACGGTAACAAGCGTTGACTACTTTGCATTCTCACGCGCACTGTATGTTACTGAGATTACCTTCCTTGGAAACATAGAAAGCCTTGATAGAATGGGCTTTGGCAACTGCACGATGCTTGAAAAAATCACAATCGAAAATAGCGACACCTACGAAACCCGTGATGGCGTAGTCTACGAAAAGGGTAGCAACACCGCATACATCACCCCACGCGCAAAGCAATAAAGGGGGCAAGATTTAATGGAAGAAAACAAGGATTTTGACATAGAAAGCATTGTGGATGAGCTATCCCTGAGCTTGGAACAGCTTATTGAGGATACCTTGAGCGAGCAAATTGAGTCTTGCGTTACTTGCGCTGTTCAAGATATAATTCCCGAGGTGCTTAGTGAAAGCTTTTCTGAATTTGAATTTGTTCTTAAAGACGGAACAGCTGTTAGACCAATACAGCGTATGAAGGTGCTTAGTCCCGACAAATCCAAGCTTCTTGTTTGTCATGGCGGACTTCGTGTTGATGGTTCTTCTTTAATGATTCAGACAAGAATTTCTTGTTGGGAGAATATTGCGCATTATCAAAGCAGAGAAGAGGCTGTTGAAGCGTTGCTAAGGGTAAGGAGCGCTATGGAACAGGGTGCTTCTATCATTGAGTTGTAATTTGCGAAATAAAATTAAAAAACAAAAAATCGGCTTTTTAAGCCGATTTTTTTATGCTTGTTTTCAATCCTTGCGTAGCCTTTTTACAATCAGCCTTGCAAGGAAGAACAGTCCTATAAACACCGCAACGAACACTGCAAGCAGTGTAAGCACATAGAACCAGTTGATTGAAAACCAACCGTACGATGAGGTAGGGAATACCTTATAAAGGAATTTCAGTGGCGTTCCCTTATAGTCGTACAGATAGAAATAGTTCGGAGTCCAGTCAAGCAGTGCGCGAAATGCGGAATTGCATATAACCGCAGTAGTAGCCATACCGCCGACAAAGGCAAGCGAATATGCCAAATCCCTCTTTGTGAGCTTCGGTAAAAGCACAATAACTCCGTACAGTGCGCAAACCACAATGAGAATATGCCCCCAAACATATGCCTGCGCGCGAATTTTCAGTAGCGTATCGTAATTAGCTAACGAATCGGCAAAAACCATCGCCAAAAACGCAGGAATCATATTAAAGCAAAATGATGTTATAATCAGCCATTTTCGCTTTGTAATCAAGGCAATACCCGCAACAAGGCTTCCTATATGGCACACCTGCAAGGGAATGACCTCAACCTCCCAGCCCTGACGGATAAAAATGTCTATATTCCTAACAAGAAGGACAAGCACGGAAAGCGAGCCAAGCACCACGCCGACTATATATTTCGTTCTTTCCGAGCGATTTTTAATCAAAAAATAAATACCTGTGAAGATTATGAACGGCGATAGCAAATATAAAAAATGCACAACCGACCAAAGCTTAAATATCATTGTCACAACCTCGCTGTTTAATTGTCAAATTATAATACTGTCTAAAAAATTAGGCATTTTTCAATATTTTATGGTAATAGAATATCGGAATAGAGCTCCAACCGTGGCAAAGGCTACCTGCGTTATTAAAGTCGCTTGAGCCGATTTCCGTTTCCCAAACCGTGCCAACGGGAATCATTTTTTCGTATGTGGCACGAATATCGTCAAGAATTATGGGAGCATATTTTTCTCTATCCGTTTGTAGCATAGCATCATACTTAAAGCATTTCATCGAAAGCGAAGAGTAGCCGAGTTCCTTTTTGGAAATCGCCTCGCAAATTTTCTTTGCCTCATCATCGGTTGCAAGTCCGCAAAGAATGGCGAGTGAGTTTGGAAGCTCCAACGGAGCATCAACCGAGTCGTTGAAACGGAAAAAACCCGATGATGTGTCGAAAAAGCGCTCTTTTGTCGCTTCCATTATGCGAGAAAGCGTTTTGTCGTATTCAAATGTTGAGCCCTGCGCTAAGCAAAGCGTCTTATAAGATTTTAGTGATAGAATGATAAGCGAATTTAGCATTAAATCCGCACCGCTTGCCTGTTTTCTTCCGATTTCACCGTCAATATATGGTGACCAATCGTAAAAATTCCAGTACCCGTCAGCATCGAATCGGTTTATAAGTCCATTTTCCTCACGCGCCAAAAACGCATCGAGAATGCCTTTTACAGTTTCTTTGAGTTCGTCAAATAGCGAAATATCGCCCGAATGCTCAAAATATTCTCTTACCGCAGTTATAAAGTGCAATGAGAACGACGGAATGGCAAGATTAACGCCACAGGGTGAGCAAATTGCAAGCAGTCCATCATCACGCTGACTCTTAGCGAGCAGCTTAAGATTTGATCGTGCATACTCAAAATTGCCACCCTCAAACGCATAGTAACCGCAAAGCATTTGATTTCGTGAGTCATAAGCATATAAGCATTGCTCACGCCAAGGGCAATCAACATAATGCTCCATCATGCAAAGGCGCAAGGTGTTTAGGCAAATTTTGTATATATCTTTGTCAATGCCCGAAGTAAAGTCGTAGGGCAATTCTTTAACTTCATAAAATTGCGGAATTACACCGATTTTTTTAACATTTACCGACCCCTGTGTCGTAATTTCAAGATACCTGCACGCTATGCGTAGCATATAATTTGTGTATTTTCCATCGCCACCGCATACATAATCAAAACTAAAATCGTGCCAATCGGGAGTGCGCTTTACATGTCCATTTTCAAGGCATTCACCCCACGAAACATTTATTTCACCGTCACCGCCAACTTCGAGTGTGACAATACCGACAAATTCTTTTCCGAGGTCGTAAACAACGGTTTTCTCATGCTCAATCACAGGCTTTGCCCAAGCAACCTCGCCAAGCGATTGCTTTTTTATCGGACGGGGAATAAATGTGCATTTTTTAGACACAGGTACGGCTTTTTCAAAGCCCTCACCCTTGCCAAGTAGCCATTTATCCTCTTTTGTCGCATCGTATCTGAACGAAAAACCAAGCTGAGGGGAAATCCATCTTTTAAGTCCGCTTACATATGACGGACTTTTCCTTGCAAGCACGCTTTCATCACTTGTAAGGACAACTCTGTCCCCACACCTAACCTCAAAAATCACGCCTGCATCGTATTTCTTGTAGCGAGAGGAGTCCGCGCCAAAGTGCCAGCAAAGCACCGCAAAATCGTTGTCCCCCGTATGCACAAAATCGCTAATATCAATCACATCATAGGACTTGTAATGCTCATAGTCGCCATATTGACCGCTTGACACATAACGCCCATTTATGAAAAGCGTGTAATCACCGTCAACCGATATATTACAAATCGCAGGCACGCCTGCGATTTGTAGATTAGTATAAAATTCGGCATAGGTATCAACACACTCACTGTCATTTATCCATATAAATTTAGAGTTTTCAAATACCATATAAAATCCTTAATTGTTCATCAGTCGTTTATAAAGTCGATTGTCGCCTTAAATTCCATTACGCCATCAGCCAAGGTGTAGTCAAGGAGATAGCAAATCTTGTTGTAGCTTCCGTTTTCATCGGGTAGCTGGTCAACATATGGTTGCTCGACAACATTTAGAGTAGCATCGCTTTCAAGCGTGAAGCGTACATCGTCAAGAATTACGCAATTTCCCTCAATGCGAGGCTTAATCGTTGTAACAAAGCGCTCAACGATAACAGGCTTTTCGGAAAATTCGTATCTGTCGTAAATTCCTATCTTATCATCAGTAGGGGTGAGCGTGCGCTCTGCCTTTTTAAGCGTAGTATGAACTGTGTCAACATCATATCCGTGAGTAAAGTCCATATAAACCGTGCCCTCGGCTTCGTTGTAAACAGCCCTTGCCTTACCCTCCCAAGGACCGCCCTGACCCTTGCCGTTAAAGTAAGGAAGGTTGTGCGAGAACGATGAGGGCTGGAAGTACTCGTTACGGCGATTGCTTTGATATCCCGGCCAGTTGCCCGGACCTATGTATCCGAAATCGCAAAAGATCTGACGGTTGTTCCTTGCAAGAATGAATGAGCCAACATCCTGATGGTTGTGGCTCTCCCAATGGTTTCCACCCTTGAACGCAAGACCGTAGTTGTCCGTGCGCTTTGTAAAGTAGTTAGACACAGGGGCGGAGTAGGTCGCATTCTTTAGCGCCTTAGAAACATAATCGGGATTGTAATAAACAGTAGAGCGTACCGCAAATGCCCAGTGCGCATAGGTGATAATTGTCGCTTGATCCTCTGGCAGATTTTCGATAGCATCGCCGTAGAAGTTCTTTAGCATATGAGGAAGTCCAACCCAGTAGCCCTCGTGAATATTTACATCACTGAACAGTGCAAGCACATTAGGCTGTAAAAACATCTTCTGAACAAATTGAGAAATTGACTTAACCTTCGGGTTAGCGAGCCAGTCATACTCACCGTTTGAAAACTCACGAAGGAGCGTTGCGTAAACCGCAAAGAATCCGAAGCCGAAGCCCCAGTAAGCCGTGCCCTCAACGCACATTCCGTCATCATCATAGCTATCAAGATAGTTTTGCATTGACGCCTGAAGTCGCGGAAGCTGACGCTTAAATTCCTCTGGGTCCTCATACATAAGCGCACCGCCAACCGCACCCGTGCAAACGGCGGTCCAGTTGTTTCCGTGGTTCTCCCAGAAGAATTTTCTTGTGATATAAGGCTCTATTGTGTGCCGTCTTATCTCATATGTCATTCTGTCAACAAGCAATTTTGGGAATCTATCCTTGAACAGTGACTTAATCTCCGCCATAGAGAAGCCGAGCGACGCGCCGTAAATGTCTATAAGACCGGGGTCAAAGTCTGCGGGCGTGCGGTCATAGTAGCTGTTATAGTGACCGAGTGGCGCCCATGTATATTCGTTACAAATCTCCCAAACCACCTCGACAAGATTTCTGTAATATTCCTCATTGTCGGGATAGATGAGCGCTAAAAGCGCACAGGATTGAAGCTGATTGAATGTGTCGGGTCCGCTGACATTCGGAAAATCAAGCACCTGCCATGCAGTAGCTGCCCTTGGCGCCTTTTGAAACGCCTTGTCGTACTTCGCCTTAATTTCCCTTCTGTGGCGCGCAAACGCCTCATCGGTCCTTACTTTTTCCCAAAGCTTGGGATCTCTTGCAATATCAAACATAAAAATTCTCCTTATCGGGCGTGAAATGATGCCTTTGCCCGCCAAAATAATAATACCATATATTGCATAATTTTTCAATAATAAATTGATTTTTATTTGTAAATATGATACAATATTTTTGCCGTATGACAGCAAAAATCACTATTTTCGCAAAAAAGCGCAAAATTCGGCAAAAAAATCAGAAAAAAACAAAAAAACAGTGCCAAAATTCGGCAAAAAGAGGTAAAGATGAAGAAGACACTTATTAGCTCATATCCCGCAGTCGGCTGGAACGGGTCGACACCGCTTGGAAACGGAAAAATCGGCGCAAGCGTTTACGGCGCGGTTTACGATGAGAGAATTTTGATAAATCACGAGGACCTTTACAACTGGAAATGCGATAAGGGCTATCCCGACATTTCCTCTGAGCTTAGCGTAGTGCGCAGGCTTATGGACGAGAAAAGATATAAGGAAGCAAACGACCATTATACCAACAAAATAAAGGAAACCGATTTCAAATCAAACAAGGGAAAATTTTTCCCCGCCTTTGACATTCATATGATTATTGACACCGAGGGCGCACCCGAGAATTATCGCCGTGAGCTTGATATGGAAAACGGAATTTGCACCGTGACCTATACCGAAAACGGAGCAAGCGCCAAGCGCGAGGTGTTCGTGTCGCAAATAAACGGAGCAGTCGTTGTAAGGCTTCAAAAGAGCGTGCCGTTTGGCGTAAGAGTAAGCCTTGAAAGACACGATATGAGCGACTATGTGGACAGCTTCTACTGCGATGAGTTCTCCTCGGTTGCAAGCGAGGGCTGTGTTTATAGCGAGAGCAAGACAGGTGGCGGACTTCACTTTACGGGAATGGTAAGAGTGCATGAAACCGACGGTCAAATCACCTCGGGCGCAGAGGAGAGGGCGCTCAATATTGATATGAGTGGAAGCGTGGCGCTTAAGGATTATATAAAGGTAGAAAACGCAACAAGCCTGACCCTTACCTTTATCACCGACGGCACAGTAAGGACACATAGCGAGCTTAAGGCTATGCTTGAGGCAATTACCGCCTCGGCTGATGAAATGATAAGCGAGCATAAGCGCGCGTTTTCAAGCGTGTTTAACAAAACAAGGCTCACCCTCACCCCTGACGACACGGAAAATGCGTCAAACGAACAGCTTCTTTTGAATAGCTATTCGGGCAAAATCGACCTGCGCCTTAGCGAAAAAATGGCGGATTTCGGAAGATACCTTCTTATCTCGTCATCGCTCGGCTGTAATTACCCCGCAAACCTTCAAGGGCTCTGGAACGGCGCATACTCCCCCGCTTGGTCGTGTACCTTCTTTAATAATGAAAACATTCAAATGGCATACTGGCAGGCATACGCAGGAAACCTTGCAGACACCACCCTTCCGCTGTTCAATCTCTACGATAAGTTCAAGGAGGATTACCGCTATAACGCAAAAATGCTCTATGGCTGTCGCGGTCTGCTTCTTCCGCTTTTTATGGATAACGGAAACGGCAAAAAGGAGAACACACAGCCCCATGTTCTCTACTGGACAGGAAGCTCGGCGTGGATAAGCGCGATTTATTACGACTACTATCTCTATACGGGAGATGAAAAATTCCTTATGGAAAGGGCATATCCGTTTATGAAGGAATGCGCCCTGTTTTATGAGGACTTTATGGTTTACGATGAAAACGGTAAGCTCAAATCCTATCCGTCAAACTCCCCCGAGAATCGCCCCGACGGCGACTTTGAGGGCGCAAGGGAGCTTAGCGTAAGCATCAATGCCACAATGGACTTTGCCCTGCTTAAGGAGCTTCTTTCTAATCTTGTGAGCATTGCAAAGCCCCGAAATATCGACACAGAGTCGGTTGAGGTGTGGCAAAAAATGCTGAGCGCAATTCCCGAGTATGAAATAAACGATGACGGTGCTATGAGGGAGTGGCTGCATAGCGACTTCAAGGATAACTACCATCACCGCCATCAGTCACACATCTATCCGCTTTTCCCGGGCTTTGAGATAAACGAGGACGATACTCCCGAGCTTTACGAGGCTTGCCGTGTAGCGGTTGAAAAGAGGCTTTGCATAGGGCTTAAATCGCAAACGGGCTGGAGCTTCTCGCATATGGCAAATATCTTTGCCCGCCTCTCAAACGGCGAAAAGGCGAAGGAATGCCTTGACCTTTTAATTCGCTTCTGCACGGGCGAAAATCTCTATACCTACCATAACGACTGGCGTAATATGGGCGTAACCCTTAAATATATGCACGCAGGACACGCCCCCTTCCAAATCGACGCAAACCTCGGCTATACCTCGGCAGTATATGAAATGCTTATGTACTCCGATAATAAGAAAATAAAGCTTCTTCCCGCACTCCCGAGCGAGTGGAAAAACGGCAGAATAGAGGGGCTTTGTGCCCGCGGTGGCTTTGAGCTTAGCATTGAGTGGAGCGAAAGGGGCGTTACGGCGCAAATAAAATCCCTGCTCGGCAAGGAAATCAGCGTTGGAATTAAGGGCTATAAGCTCAAAAATACCCCACCCTGTGTCAAGGAAAGCCCATACGGTGAAAATTATGTGCTTCTTTCACTCGCAAGGGGAGAGAGCATTACCCTTGAATATGAATGTTTCTGATCCCCCCGAAGCCCGATAAAGTATGAAATGTATTCAAAAATTAAGCGGAAATACGCTTAAAATCATAGGCGCGGTAGCGATGACGCTTGACCATATCGGAATGATACTTTTTCCAAGCGTCACAGTATTTAGAATAATAGGGCGCATCGCCCTTCCGATTTTCGCCTTTTTCGTATCCGAGGGCGCAAGATATACCAAAAACCGTATAAAGCACACATTGCTTATGCTTGGAGTTGGTCTTTTGTGTCAGATAGCGGTGCTTATAGCGACGGGAGAAATCCTTGTAAATGTGCTGATCACCCTTTCTATGTCGACGGTTGTGTGCTATCTTATCGCCGACCTTAAAAAAGCCCTTTTTACAGATACATCATGGCAAAAACGCGCGATTTTGACACTTTGCCTTGCCATTTCTGTAATAGGCATATACGCCCTTAATGAGATAGAGCATATTGAGTATGGCTTTATCGGCTGTATGCTCCCACCGCTTGCATCACTAAATCATATGCCAAGCGAGGCGGAAAATGGTCTTAGGCGATTTGACAGACCGTGGATTAGCGTGCTTTTAATGAGCATAGGAGTGTTGCTCTTTGCCATAGACACGAAAATCCCCATTCAATTTTTTGCCCTGCTCTCAATCCCGATTTTGCTTACATATTCGGGCAAGCGCGGAGGGGCAAGGCTAAAATACTTCTTTTATATCTTCTACCCCGCACACCTTGTCATAATTCTTGCTGTTTATATGCTTGTAAATATATGATATGTCAAGGGCTGTGTGCGAAAATACTACTAAATACTACTAAAATGAGAACGGAGATTTAAAAATGCTTGATTTTGCAAAGGATAAAAGGCTATGGGACAGGGTTCGCACCTCACCCGACTACGAAAAGCACAGACGGGAAATTTTAGCACAGTATAACGAGGCGTTTGACGAGACCCCTCGCCCTCATAGCGTTGAGGAGATATTAAGCGCAAATGATAACGGACTGTGGCATAAGCAGCTGATTCAACTTGAAAGCTCTGCGCTTATGGCATTGATTTACCCCGATAACGAGGAATATTACAACAACCTTCTTCGTATCGTATGGGCATACTGCGATGAGTATACATGGGCACCGCTTGGCCACTATAACAGCTACTATAACCGCACCCCCGCAGACTACGACCCTGCGCTGATTGACATTTTTGCGTCATCTGTTGCGTTCTCCCTTGCCGAGATAAAAAGTCTCTTTGCCGACCGCTTCCCACCCCTTATTAAGGACAGAATAAGCGCGGAGCTGAGGCGCAGGACAATCGACCCGTTTATAAACCGCCATTATTTTTGGGAAAAGCACCCGAATAACTGGGCAAGCGTTTGCGCAGGCGGAGTAGGCGGTGCTATGATGTACGAATGTCCCGAGCTGTTTTTTGAGCAAAAGGAAAGGCTTGATAGCGTTATGCAGGTGTATCTTGACAGCTATGCCGACGACGGCGTATGCGTTGAGGGCGCGGGCTACTGGTCCTTCGGCTTCGGCTTCTTTGTAAGCTATGCGATGCTTGAAAGGGAGCTTACAAACGGCAAGACCGACTGGTTTAAAATCCCCAAGGTCAAGGAAATTGCCACCTTTATGCAAAAAATGTTCCTTCAAAGGAGCGTCATTGTGTCCTTTAGCGACTGTAACGCAAGCCAACGATACTCAATGGGACTTCCGCATATGCTAAGGCATATTTACGGCGACGCGGTTGAAAGGCTACCCGAGGAGCATGGAATAGTCGCATACGATAACACTCATATGAACTTCCTGCTTCGCTCGGTAATCTACTACGACCCCACCTTTGTCACCGATAAGATAGAGGATAATGTCACCTATTTTATGAAGGACTCAAATTACCTTGTAAAGCGCACCCCAAGCTACGGCTTTGCCACAAAGGGCGGTAATAACGGCGAGAGCCATAACCACAACGATGTAGGTAGCTTCATCTTCGCAAGAAACAATAAGCAAATCCTTTGCGACATCGGCGCAGGACCGTATGTTGAGGGCTACCACACCGAGAAAAGATATACATTCTTTAACCCGTCGTCGCTTTCGCACAATGTTCCGTTCTTTGACGGCATACCGCAGGACGGAGTAAGGCGCGATAATGTAATTCTTGAATATGACGAAAAAAACAGCACCGTCTATATGGACTTCACAAACGGCTACGGCATAGACTATCTTAAGCGCGCACAGCGCAAATTCACCCTGCGCGATACCGAAATCACCCTTGAGGATAGCTTTACCCTGACGAAGGATAGCGAAATTACCGAGCGCTTTGTCGCTCTTATAGAGCCAAGGCTGAGCGAAAACGGCGTAATAATTGACGATAGCCTGCTTGAGTGCGGTATAACGCCGAAAATCAGCGTTAAGGAGCTTGAATATCATAATCAGCCGGGTACATATAACGCATACTGCATAGATTATATTCTCCCGAAGGGAAAGAGAGATTTCACTCTGAAAATCAAGCAAGCCGACTAAAAAATCATTAAAAGCATTTAAAAGAGGAAGAAAAATGGCAATCTTTAATCATAACGGTCTTACATTCACCACAAAAACCGCCGATGCGCTCACACACGAGAGCATTACGCCAAAAAGGATAGGCGAGATTAGCGAATATGAAATTTCAATAGAGCTTGAAAATGAGATGTCGCCAAGCGAGTATGTCATCGAATTTGCCGTACCGCAGGTGGATATTCTCGGCTTTTGGTCGCCAAGCGCGCTTTTGCAAAAGAATATCACACCCGACTGGTGGATGAGAGAGCAGTCCTCGCGCACAGCCTCGGGTATGCCTCTTGTATCGCTCTATAATAAGCAGGACGAAAGCCGTTTTACCGTCGCGCTCTCCGACCCCGCAACGCCTGCTAAAATTCAGGTTGGAAATATTGAGGAAACGGGACACGCCCTTATAAGAATAAGCATCTTCTCGGCGCTTAGCCCGAAAATTAAGAGATATACCGCCACCCTTCGCCTTGATATGCGCCAAATCAAAATGGTTGATGCGGTAAGAGAGGTGAGAGCATGGTGGAGCGAGCTTGGATATACAAGCGCCTATGTGCCAATGGAAGCAAGGCTTCCTATGTATTCAACATGGTATTCCTTCCATCAGCACACAACCCCCAAGGAAATTCTGTACGAGTGCAAAATCGCCAAGGAATACGGAATGGATACGGTCATTGTTGATGACGGCTGGCAAACCGACGATAACTCCCGTGGCTACGCATACTGCGGAGCTTGGCAGGTGTGCAGGACTAAAATTCCCGATATGAAGGAATTTGTTGATAGCGTGCATAAGCTCGGAATGAAGTTCGTTCTATGGTTCAGCGTGCCGTATGTCGGCTTTGAGAGTGAGAACTTTGAGCGCTTCAAGGGAATGTATCTAAGCACACGGAAAAATTCTCGCGCGTGCGTGCTTGACCCTCGCTTCAAGGAGGTAAGAGAGTTCCTTGTTAATATCTATAAAAAATTTGCGACGGAATACGGAGTTGACGGCTTCAAGCTTGACTTTATAGATAGCTTCGGTCTTAGCGATGAAAGTAGCACCGATTACGGCAAAATGGACTGCATCTCCGTTGAGCAGGGCGTTGAAAGGCTTCTTAGCGAGGTAAAGAGCGAGCTGCTTAAAATCAACCCCGAAATCCTTATTGAGTTCAGACAGTCCTATGTAGGACCGATAGTCGGAAAATACGGAAACTTTTTCCGTGTGGGCGACTGCCCCTGTGATGCGCTTGTAAATAAGGAAGCGTCAATCGCCCTGCGTCTGACCTCGGACAAAATCCCCGTTCATAGCGATATGATAATGTGGAACGAAAACGACACGGTAAGAAATGTCGTTTGTCAGCTCCTTGGCACACTCTTTGCCGTACCGCAAATCAGCGTGCGCTTTGACAAAATCACCGCCGAGCATAAAAGGCTTCTTTTGGCATACCTTACCTTCTGGCGTGAGCATAGCGACGCAATTCTTAACGGCAGGCTTGATGCTTACGGAATTGATGCAGGCTTTTCCTATGTAACCTCACAAAACGATGAGGAGTGTGTCGGTGCTTTGTATCAAAGCGTTGTTGCAAGCGTTAGTGAGCTTAAGACAAGCTATATTATGAACGCCACCGCAATAGATGAAATCTTTGTGGAGCTTGACGGCAGGTGTGAGGCAACCACGGTTAGCGAATTTGGCGAAAAGCGGGACACTGTGTGCCTGAGCTCGGGTATTCATAAGCTTAGCGTGCCAATCGGTGGCTATGTAAAAATTGTAAGGAAATAATATGGATAAGTCACAAATTTCAATCTCAAGAGTGCTTGAAAGGCTTGATGCCTACCTCGCCAAAAACGATTATGAAAGCGCCGAAGCGCACCTTCTTTACTGGCTAAGCGAGGCGCTTTCGCTCGGTGATTTTCGCTCGGAGCTACCGATAAGAAATGAGCTTATGGGGCTTTACCGCAAGCTCGGCAACAGAGAAAGCGCGCTTGAAATGGTAGATAGCGCGCTTGACCTAATTAACCGCACCGAGGCAGAAAGTAGCGTGTCCTCGGCAACAACCTATCTGAACTGTGCCACCGTGTATAAGGCGTTTGATATGGCGAAAAAGGCGATACCTGTGTTTGAAAAAGCCAAAGAAATCTACGAAAGAGAGTTTGATGGCACAGATCCGCGCCTTGGCGGTCTTTATAACAATATGGCGCTCGCCCTCGTTGATGAAAAGAGATTTGGCGAGGCGCATATGCTTTACGAAAGGGCAATTTCGGTAATGGAGCAAAATGAGGGCAAGGAGCTTGAAATCGCAATAACACATCTGAATATCGCAACCGCAAGCGAGGCACAGCTCGGGCTTGAAAATAGCGAGAGCGAGGTGCAAGGCCGTCTTGAAATAGCAAGAAAAATACTTGATACCTATCCGAGGCGCGACGGCTATTATGCCTTTGTGTGCGAAAAATGCGCGAGCGTGTTTGGCTATTACGGACACTTCGCCTACGAAAATGATCTGACGGAGCGAGCAAGGAGTATATATGGAGAAAATTAAGGGCATTGAGCTTGCCGAGTCGTTTTATAACGATTACGGACGCGCGATGATAAGTGAATGCTTTGGCGAGCTTGAAAATAAAATCGCAGTAGCCCTTGTCGGCAGTGGCTCGGAGTGCCTCGGCTACGATGATGAAATCTCGTGCGACCACGACCATTATGCGGGCTTTTGTATGCTTGTGCCCGATGATATAGACTCAAGGGCTGAATTTGCCTTGGAACGCGCTTATGCAAAATTGCCCAAGGAATACCGTGGCTTCAAGCGCGAAAAACTTGACCCTGTGGGCGGAAATCGGCACGGAGTTATAAAAATAGGCGACTTTTTCGAGTCAAAAACAGGAAAACGAAACGGTCAGCTTACCGAAAGGGAATGGCTTCTCGTTCCCGAGCAGGCACTGCTTGAGGCAACGGGCGGTAAGGTCTTTCGCGATGATCTTGGTGAGCTTACAAGAATCCGCAAATCGCTTGAATACCTGCCCGAAAATGTACGGCTTAAGAAGCTCGCGGGAAATCTGCTTCTTATGGCGCAATCGGGTCAGTATAACTACCAAAGGAGCATAAGTCGCGGACATACCGCCTCGGCTCAGCTTGCTACCTTTGAGTTTGTAAGGGCAACGCTGAATGTTATCTTTTTGTTAAATAAACGGTACATTCCCTACTATAAGTGGACATTTGTCGCGCTTGACGAGCTTAAAATACTCTCAAGCCTTCATACACCGCTTGAATATCTGATATCAAGCGAAAATTCTCCGAGCGAGGCAACAAAAAAATCGCAAATTATGGAAGAGGTCAGCTCCGAAATCATTGCCGAGCTAAAAAGGCAGGAGCTTTCGGGCACAGAGGCAAGCGAGCTTGAGGCGCACGCCTATTTCGTGAATAATAAAATCACCTCAGCTGACCTGCGCAACCTTCATATCCTTGCGGGAGTGTAAAAATTTTCCTTAAATAGAATAAAAAAGCAGTAGCATGCGTGGGCGCAAACGACCTCGCTTAGAGGTGCTACTGCTTTTGCTATTGTAAGATGTCACAGTTTTGTCACATCATGCAGTTGTCGAGCCTAACCACGACACACTCCTCGAGCTATATAAAAATGCGGTGGCGTGTCTGAAAAAGCACGGATATAAGGCGCAAAACAGATGCTATCCGTTTGAGATTACCGTAACCGACGGAAGGGAAGTGTACGGCATAAGCGGTAGAGGCTATATCCAAGCCTTAAAGCCGATAAATAATATAATTGTAGGCTGTGGCGAGGGACAAGGCGCAATTTGTATATCCGTCCCCGACAATATCGCTCCCGCAGAAAGGGCAAGGCGCTTTTATAGATCATCAAGCTACTATTACGGCAGAGTAGTTGATAAAATCGCACTCCTCTCAACCGCAAGCGGTGAGGTGACGCTCATTAGAGAAAGATCAATCTGAGCAAGTCGGCGCAAGACAAAATAAAAGAGCAAGAATAGAAGGAAAATCCTTTTGTTCTTGCTCTTTTTTGTCAAATTGTATCAGACACAGCACCCGTAGGAAATATTTTATCGGGCACAGCACCCGTAGGAAATCTATGCGGGCTATTTCATAATTTGCGCATTTTACGCATACAGGTCCGCCTTTTTTTGATATTTAGTTGCTTTCAGTAAAGATGAAATCCTTCATAGTGCCGACAATCTTTTTGCCGTTGCGAACGGTAAAGACATCGTTGCTTCTGCCCGTGTCAAGAAATTCGCCCTTATAGATTACACCGTCAATGTGGCAAAGCCCGTAGCCAAACCACCTTCCGAATGCCCAATCGCCCGAGTAGGTAGTACCGTTTGCATAGCGCATAGTGCCGTTTCCATGCGGAACACCGCGCTTGTTTCTCTCGCCCGAGTAAATGTCGCTTGACGGTGGGGGGAGAAGCTCCATTTTAAGGTCGCTAAGTCCCTCGCCCGAGGTCGCGCCACTCTTCTTAACAGGCTTTTTTACATCATCGCCTGCGCCCTTTACAGATACATTACCCGCTGTACCGTTGTTTTTGTTAATGTTAATGGAGGCAAACGCCTCAAGCGCATTTTTTAGATTTATCTCTGATATTGAGCTTCCGTCACCGAAGCTTATTTTCTTGTCATCTGATGCACGCTTCTTGCCCGAGCCTGCGCTCCTTTTAGCACCCGTGTTGCTGTTTTTAGCACCGCTTGCGCCCTTTTCAAAATCAAGCTTCTTACCTGCAAGAGAGGAGCCGAACAGGTCAAACGCATTAAACGCATCATTTAAAATACTGCTTGCGCTCGCATCGGAATGAGCGCCAACCCCTGCCGAGGCGGAGCTTATATTAGCGTTTTTATTTGAGTTCGCATTAGCGCCCGAATTAGCGTTAGCATTAGCGCCCGAATTAGCATTAGCCCCCGACTTGGGAGTAAATTCGCTGTCTATGAGCGTTCCCTCAACGACAGTGCCGTTTTTGTAGGTTAGCGTACCCGCGCCCTCGCCCTTGTCAAAGAAGCCCGAAAATACATCGCCGTTTGCATATGTATATACTCCGCGTCCGTTTCTTTCGTCATTCGCGAAGTCGCCCTCAAATCTATCGCCGTTCGTGAACACCTCAACACCGCTACCACATCTGAGGTTTTTCTTATACATACCCGAATATGTATTGCCATAGGGGTCCGTATACACGCCATATCCGTGACGGTTAGTGTCCGAAAATTCGCCATCGTATATGCTTCCGCTTGCCCATCTGTAAACGCCCTTGCCCGTGCGCTTGCCATTCTTGTATTCGCCCGTGTAGCTGTCACCGTTGCCGTATATGGCAGTAGCGCTTCCGTGTAGCAGGTCATTTGCAAACGAGCCCTCAATAGTCGTACCGTCAGCTTGAATAATCTTACCGTTGCCACTGCGCAGGTCGTTCTTCCAATAGCCAAGATATTTGCATCCGTTCTCCGATGATTCCTCACCGTAGCCTTCCTTTTTGTCATTTACCCAGCTACCTGTGTAGGATGCACCTGTTGCCCAACGGTATGTACCCTGACCGCCTCGCTTGCCGTCCTTCCATTCGCCGTCATAGATGTCGCCGTTATTAAAGGTCAAAACGCCCCTTCCGTGTCGAAGGCTTGACGAAAATCCGCCCTTGTAAACACCGCCGTCGCCGTAGTGATATGTACCGCTTCCGTGCATTTTTGAGTTCAAAAAGTCACCCTCATACCTGTCGCCGTTTGGCCAGCTGTACTTGCCCTTACCCGAGCGATTGCCGTTTACAAAGGAGCCGACATAAACCGAGCCGTCATGCCAAGTAAGCGTGCCCTTTCCTTCCATCTGACCGCGGACCCAATCGCCCTCGTACCTGTCACCGTTTGGCCAGGTGTACTTGCCCTTGCCCGTGCGCTCATCATTTGCAAACGCACCAACATAAACCGAGCCGTCAGGCCAGGTAAGCGTGCCTGTTCCGTGCATGTGGTCGTTTACCCAGTCACCCTCATATCTGTCGCCGTTTGCCCAGCGCATAGTGCCCTTGCCCTGCCGATTGTCATTTTTCCAATAGCCCGAATATGAGTCGCCCGTGTCCCAAAAAAACTGACCGTAGCCGTCGGGCTTATTCAAATAGTTTACCGAGCCGTCGTAATATCCGCCATTATAGTTAATTCTCATAAGCTCTCCAATAATAAGATTTTTTGTCGCGTGGATTAGTCATTCGCATCGGGAATGAATTTTCCGCCCCTCATTTTTCCATGCACGGGGACCTTTATTCCGTCAAGCAGGGAAATGTTGCTTGATTCCTTAGTGCTTGTGAAGTAGCCGAAGAATGTAACACCCTCAGAGGTTACATAAAGCCCCGTTCCGTACCAATTGCCGTACGCAAAGCCACCGGAATATACCTCACCGCTTTGATACCTCAAAACACCGCTTCCGTGATACTCCCCTCGGCGATTTTTCTCCCCTTCGTATTCGTCATTTGCGGGAGCGACAAGAGAAGTGTTGTCAAAAAGTTTGTCTAAATCAGCGGAATTTGCCTTTGCGGGATAAAATTTCTCTCCGTCAACTTTGCCAAATTCAACATTTCCGTTGGGGTGCGTAACAGTGATATTTTCGCCGCGCATATAGCCCGACCATTCGCCCTCAAGCGTGTCGCCGCTTGCCATATATTCCTCGGACAAGACGCAAGTGCCGTTGCCTTGCCAAGCCTTAAAGTCAACCTTTCCGCTTATGTAGTCCTTTTCCTCACTTGTGGATATAGGGGCGAGCTTGCCGTTATACACCGAGCCGTCGGCGTAGGTAATAGATACATCAGCGGGGATTTTTCCCATTTTCCACTCACATTCTATCTTAGTGCCGTCGGCAAGCGTCAAAATGCCATCACCGTTCCACCTGTCGGCACTCCACGCACCGGAGTAGGAAGCGCCGTTTTCGTATTTGTATGTGCCGTCGCCGTCAAAGCAGTCGTTTAGGAACATTCCGTTGTAGCGCTCCTTGCCCATAACACAAATTCCGTGACCGCTTAGGCGACCGTTTTTCCACTCGCCCTCGTAAAAGTCACCGTTTGGATAGGTCTTTTTGCCCATGCCGTGCGGCTCCTGTGAGCTATTTAACTCACCCTCATATATAACTCCGTTTGCGTATGATTTTTTCATATCCTACCTCATGCCTGACGGGAATCTTTGGAGTGAACAAAAGACCCGTCTTTTGTGTTGAAATTTTTTGAAATATTCTTATAATACAAGGCTTAAGGCTGATTTATTCTGCTCCTGTTAGGAATGAGTTAGCCCTTAATAAATTCTCCGTTGACCATAGAGCCGTAAACAGGCTCACTCTCGCCATTCATAATAGCGACAACGCTGTCCGCTGTCTTGAAATCCTTCCAGTTGCCCTTGTATGCGTTTCCGTCGGCATCGACATAAATGCCCTCGCCTTTCCAGTCGCCGTCAACCCAGTTGCCCTCGTAAGCCGCGCCCGAGGAGTATAAGGATGTACCGAAGCCTTGAATTTCGCCATCCTCAAATGTACCCTTATGCTTTCTTCCGCTTGGCCAAATGTAAACGCCCTCGCCTGTGCGCCTGTCGTTTTTCCAATCACCCTCATAAAGGTCACCGCAAGCCCATGAAAACTTTCCGTGACCCTCACGGTTATCCTGTACCCAGTCGCCGTCGTACCAAGCACCGTCGTGGAAGGTAAGCTTGCCCTTACCGTTGCGCTTGTCGTCCTTCCATTCGCCCTCAAACTTGTCGCCGTTAGACCAAACTCTTACGCCGTGTCCGCAGAAAAAGTCATCTACAAAGTCGCCCTCGTAGTAGCCACCGCTTTTCCATGAATATTTGCCCTTGCCGTTAAATTTGTTGTGCTTCCAGAAGCCTGTGTACTCGTCACCGCTTTCAAGCTGCATAGTGCCGAAGCCCTCGCGCTCGCCGTTTGCCCATTCGCCGTCGTAGTATCCGCCGTCACCGTAGGTAATCTTACCCGTGCCATGCTCAGAGCCCTCAAACCAATAGCCCTTATACATATCCCCCGAGTCGGCGAAGAAGTATTCGCCGTAGCCTGTGCGCTTGTCGTCCTTCCAATCGCCGTCGTAGTATGAGCCGTCGGGCCATGAGTATTTGCCCTTACCGTTTTTAGCACCCTTTACAAAGTCGCCGACAAATGTTGAGCCGTCGGGCCACTTGTAAACGCCCTTACCTGTACGGTCGCCCTCATTCCAGTCGCCCTCGTACCAGGATCCGCTTGCAAAGGTAATCTTACCCTTTCCGTGGAGCTTTCCGTTTTTAAATCCGCCGGTATAAACATTTCCGCTTGGATAGTAGTATGTACCGGTTCCCGTGCGTTGACCGTTTACCCAGTCGCCCTCGTATCTTGCACCGCTTTCGGTCCAGCGATATTCGCCCCAGCCATGCTCAACGCCCGAGGAGTTGACATCTCCGTTGTATGTTCCGTTTGAATAATTCTTAGTTGCCATATTTTTCTCCTTCTTATAGCTTATCTTGAATTTTGCAAGGTCGCATATGTGCCCACATGGATAAGCCTGATTTTATGATTGTATTTTATCATATGAGCAAGCTCCCGCAGTCACATTTTATGCGACAATTTGCCCACTCTATACATAACCATTTTAACACTATTTCTTTATTTAGTCAATAATATATTAAAATAAATGTGCCGAGCCAAGCAAAAAATCCCACCATTAATAGAGTAGCCCCCGCGGTGAGATTTTTTCAAGCCCTTATTGCCTTGTCCAAGCGTAGCCCTTATATGTATCAACAAGATAAGTCGCATTGCTTGATGCAAGATTTGGATTTATGCTAAATGCTTCTTCGCCGTTTGAAGCGCTCCAGCCCTCGCTTGATGTAAATATTACACTCTCAAGCGCCGAACAGCCCTCAAATGCGCCGACACCTATTGATTTAAGCGAGGCGGGAAGAGTGATGCTTTTAAGTGAGGAACAGCCGTTAAACGCTCTGTTCTCAAGCGAGATAATTCCCTCGGGCAGCTCTACGGCGGTAAGCGACGCACAGCCCTCAAAAATACGCGCGCCAAGATTAGTAACCGCGCCCGATATGTGCGCCTCGGTTATCTTAGTTCTGATAAATGCACCGTACCCAAGGCTTGTAACGCTTTTTGGAATTGTGATAGCGCCCGTAATTGCGGACTCGTAAAACGCAAGGTCGCCAATTTCGGCAAGCGCGCTTGGAAACGCGCCAACGGTTGAAAGCGCCTCGCACTTGTAAAATGCGCTTGCGCCAATCACCTTAAGCGTCGTTGGAAATTCAATAGAGGTGATTTTAGTGCTTGCAAATGCGCTACTGCCTATTTTCGTAAGCCCCTCGGGGAGAATTATTTGAGTTAGCGCTGAGCCCTCAAATGCGCTCGCGCCAATCTCGGTAATTGTTGACGGAAGAGTGATTGATGAAATACCCGTGCAACCGCTAAAGCATCTTGAGCCGAGCGAGGTAAAGCCCTCGGGGATAGAAACGAGCTGTATAGAGCTGATGCCGGAAAAGCCCGACGGAACGGATTTAAGAGCGCCGTCCTTGGAAAAATAAACATTCCTTATGTTAGGTGCCGTGTCGCCCGATTTAGTCTTAAAGAGTGAGTCCGACATGCTCTGCACCCCTTTGCCGACATAAACCGTGATTCCGTGGGCGCTATCGATTCCCGCCTTGTAAAAGACTCCGTTATAGATATCGCCAACGCTAACGCCCTTAAGGTCGTAATCAAGGGTGCTTAAGGTCTTTAGATTGAAAAATGCGTTGTCCTCAATTACAATATCAGATGTGCTTGACAGCGAAAGATGTGTAATCGCCGTACAGCCCTCAAACGCATTCGCGCCGATTTTTTTGTTTACAAGCAGGCTTACCCTTGTAAGCGCAGTATAATCCTTGAAGGCATATGTGCCGATTTCATCAATATCGCTGATATCAAGCTCGGTTATTTTTTGACCGTCAAGGTAAAGACCTACCTCGCTTCCTTTCGTAAGCGGATTTGCGTTTGAGCCTTCAAAATTTATCCTTGCCCAATCGTTTTGTGAGTGAATATTTATCCTCACAAGCGATGCGCAATCCCAAAACGCGGCAGCACCCACACTCACAAGCGAGGAGCCCTCGACAAGATTTACCGCCTTAAGCGAGGGACAGCTACGGAACGATGCAACGCCTATTGCCTTAAGAGAGGCGGGAAGTGTGAGATTTTGCAGGGATACGCAGTTGTAAAACACACCCTGCGCAATTCCCACCGTACCCTCACGGAGCGTAAGATTTACAGGCACGGAATTTGTTCTGCTAACCGCCCAAGCGCCGATGTAATAAACTCCGTCCTCAAAAACGAGGATTTTTTCACAGTCATCAAATGCGCTCAAGCCGATTTTCTTAACCGTTGCGGGAATAGAGGTAACGCCCTCGAGATTTTGCGCGCCCGAAAACGCCTTCTCTCCAATCTCGGTAAGCGCGCTCGCTCCCGACATATCAAGTGCGGTGATGTGTGCGTTATTTGAAAAAATTTCCTTTGGAAGCACCTCAGTGCTTGCCCCGATTATAACCTTTATTTTGTCGCTTGCGTTGCCCGCCCTTTCAAATGGAGAGCTTACGCAGGTCGCATTTTTTGCATTGTAAGCTATTTCGCAAAGGCTTGTGCAATCCTCAAATTTACCGATGCTCGTAACGCTTGACGGAATTGAAACCGACCTTAATGCGGTGTTGTATGAGAAGGTAAAGTCCCCGATTTCGCTCACTCCCTCGGGGATAACGAGGCTTGTAATCACGCTTCCGTCAAGAGTAAGCGCGTGGGAATAGTATGCGGGATTTGATGTCGCGTTGCCAAGCTTGATACCGCACCATGCGTCAATGCTCTCAATTTCAACAGCTGAAAGAGAGGTGCATTCGTAAAATGCTCCGCTACCGATTTCAACCACAGAGCTCGGTATTTTTATTGATGTAAGCGAGGCGCAATACTCAAATACGCCGTTTCCAAGCACCTTTAGCTTGCTATCTTGACCAAACGAAATATCCTTTAGATTCGGCAAATTTCCAAACGCCCCGTGGCTTATAGAGGTAAGCGCGGAGCTGTCCGCTACGCGAACAGAGGTTATATTGTTCGCATTTTCAACCTCATCCTGATAGAAAAGAAGACTTGGAATACTTACAACATTCTTGCCGATATTAACTGTAACACCGCTTGTGCCTTTGCCGAGCGATGAAAAAATTCGGGTATATACCGACGGTGCATCACTAACCTGCTGTGCATTGTAGTTAACAACAGTCACATTAGGGCAATTTGCAAACGCATTATCTCCTATTACACTAATGCCCTCGGGAATAGTTATCTCGGTTATTTTTTCGTTATTTGCAAACGCCCGTTCGCCAATCGCGCTGACAGGCAAGCCCTCGTGCGTATCGGGAATTGTAAGACAAGTGCCGTTATGCTCGCCAATTCCCGTAACAATGTAATAGCTCTTGTCACTTGAAAGCTCAAAATCGAGCTTGGAGCTTTCCTCGCAGCCACAGGAAACGAGCGAAATGGCGCATAGTGTGCCGATAAGCGCGAGTAATAATAATCTCAATGCTTTTTTCATAGAATTCTCTCCTAAAGAACAAATATATATTTATATAATACCATTTTTTGCTTCATATGTCAATAGAAGAATAAACCACAAGAAAAGCGCAAGCATCGCATTTGACTAGTCAAATGCAAATACGGGCTAAGCCCAAACCCATATACGCGAACCCCCCAAAGCTCATTACATTTGCTTCGGGGAACCCCTACACAAGCAGAAAGAGCAAGAGTACAAGGAGAAAATCCTTATATTCTTGCTCTTGTTTTTTCTGTCGATATGTCAACTTCGTTGACTCGATATGTTCTCGTTTTACTCGAACTCGATATATTGTCGCTACGCGCCAATTCGATATGAGACAAATCCCTCGTTTGCAAAGCAAACATATCGAGTGCGTCAGCACATATCGTTCGCCACAGGCGAATATCGAAAATCCCGCAAGGGATTTATCTCGATGCGTGTTCTCCGTTAAGGATAACACGCTAATCGGCTTGCGCTTTGATTTTAAAATGTGTAATAACGCACACAGGGCTGTGCTTTTAGTCCTTTAGCTCACGCGCAGGAACTCTGCCCGCAATTTGTGAGGGAACCTCCTCGTATCTTGCAAAGTGGAAGGTAAATGTGCCACGGCCCTGAGTCATAGCACGGAGCGCGATAACATAGTCAACCATCTCTGCCTTTGGAACCTCTGCCTCAATAGTGGTGTAGGACGGACGGTTGTCGGGAATCCAGCCAAGCACCCTACCGCGACGCTTGCTAAGGTCGCCCATAATGTCACCCATCATGCTCTCGGGAATAGTAACCTTAAGCGTGCCAATAGGCTCAAGAAGCACGGGCTGTGCATTTGTCAGCTCCTTATAAGCCAAGCGAGCCGCAAGCTTGAACGAAAGCTCATTTGAGTCAACATCGTGATATGATCCGCCTGTCAGGTCAGCCGCAAGGTTTACCATAGGATAGCCAAGAAGCACGCCGACCTTCATCGCTTCCTCAAGACCCTTTTCAACAGCAGGGAAGTAGCCCTTAGGCACCTCACCGCCTACAACGCTTGTAGTAAATGTAAGACCCTCGTCGTCACCGTGTGAGAATGTAATCTTAACATGACCGTATTGACCCGCACCGCCGGACTGCTTTTTATGCTTGCCCTCAACGCTGATGGTCTTCTTAATCGTTTCACGGTACGCAATCTTAGGTGTTTGGAGCTTTACCGTAACGCCGTATCTACTCTTCAGCTTGCAAACAACCGTGTCAAGGTGGACATCGCCAATACCCTTGATAAGAAGCTCGCCCGTTTCAACAAAGTTTTCAAACTTAACGGTTTTGTCCTCATCAAGAACCTTAGCAATAGCCTGAGCAACCTTGTCCTCATCCTTACCGTCAGTCTTGATTGCCATAGTCATATTAGCCTCGGGGAAATCAATTTTAGCGTATGATGTATTTGATTTTTCGCACAATGTATCGTTTGTATTAGTTCCCGAAAGCTTTGCGATAACACCGATGTCACCGCAGGCAAGGGAGTCAACCTCTGTCTGCTTCTTACCGCAAATCGTGTAGAACTTAGAGAACTTTTCCTCAGTACCGCTTGTGGAGTTCTTAAGCACCATATCCTTTTTCAGCTCACCGTTCATAACCTTGAAGAAGGAGAAGCGTCCTACAAACGGGTCGGAAATTGTCTTAAATACGAACAGACGGCACTCGCCCTCGCGCTCAATCTCAATTTCCTCTCCTGCCTCACTCATTTCAACCTTCTTTGCAGTATGGCGTGGGAAGGACTGCGCAATAGATGTAAGAATTGAGTAAATACCGCGCATATTCTCCGATGAACCGCACCAAACAGGAACGATAGAGCCGGTAATCATGCCCTCATGAAGCGCAAGCGCACATTCCTCAGCGCTGAAGCGCTCACCCTCAAAGAACTTTTCAAGCATTTCCTCATTTGTCTGAGCGCATGCTTCCATAAATATTTCTTCATATTTTTGAGCAACGCTAAGACGGGACGGAGTCATTTCCTCCTCCTGGCGCTCACCGTTAGGAAGATAACGGAAGCACTTCATTGTCATAAGGTCAACCATCGTTACGCCGTTTGGCTCCTTAACAGGAATGAAAACAGGGCATAGCGCGTTACCGAACTCGGAGCGAAGCTGCTCAAACACCTTGTCAAAGTCCGCATCGGGGTCATCACATTTGTTGATAAAGAACGCTCTTGGGAGCCTTGCATCTACTGCATTGTACCAAGCGATTTCCGTACCAACCTCCATGCCTGATTTTGCATCAACGGTTATAAGGCACGCATCGGCAACCCTAAGCGCACTTGCAACCTCTCCCGCAAAGCCGAGAAAGCCGGGGCAGTCAAGAAGATTTATTTTAACATCATTCCAAGTAAGGTTACAAACGGAAAGTCCGATAGAAATTTGACGCTTGATTTCCTCGCTGTCGTAGTCGGAAACGGTGTTTCCGTCGCAAATGCGTCCTAAGCGGTCAGTTGCGCCCGCGCGCCAAAGCATAGATTCAATAGTAGCGGTCTTACCGCTTCCGCTGTGACCGATAAGGCACACATTTCTGATGTTGTTGGTGATGAATTTTGCCATTTCATTTTCCTCTTTTCTTTAGATTAGGGAAGAAAGCTGTAGCCGAGCCATGCAATACCGCCATATAAGTCGCTAAGCACACGCCAAGCGCTTGCCCACTTCGCCCATGATTTTAATATCATAATATAATTGTATCACTAAAAATAGAATATATCAACCCTTTTTGTGTAATTTTGTTAAAATACACGAAAACAAAACCGTCTTTTTGTGCAATTTCACTAAATCGTCACATGCTTTTCATCAAACCGTCACTTGACATTGTCAACAAATTGTGATAAAATGAAAATAAGATAAGTTCAAATCCGTTAAATAATTCGGCAAATAGGCAAAAGGAGGATATTATGAAAAGATTGTTTTGCACACTACTTGCACTGATTTTATGTATTTCGCTTTTTGGTTGCGGCGAAAATGAAGAGTTCTCATCTTCCGAAAATAAGGAAGAGACCTCTTCTCTTGACGATTTTAGCGTGGTTAAAGAAAATGGAGAAATTGAAGTTAAAATCGTTGAAAAAATTTCATCAAACATACTGAAAACCGAGCCTGTGCTTGGATTGGATTCGCGAAAATGGGGTGAGGTTGTTTATGTCATTTGCGATGATACTGACGAGTGGTGCATAGGCGATGAAATAAGTGTCGAGTATTCTAAAATAGAAGTTCCTAATGATAAAACAAAGCCGCCAAGATTTGTTGCCGAACAAATTTATCCTGTGATATATGAAGAAATGATAGCGGAAAAACCTATAATATATCTCTATTCCGACAGTGACACTGTTTGCGCTGTTAAGGTGGACATAAACGGCAAGCTCACTTGCACATATCCCGAGCACGGAGATAACGGTTGGAAAAATTTTGTTGTTAAGCCCGACGGCACTCTCGTTTTCCCTGACGGAAAGACATATTATGCGCTTTATTGGGAAGGTGTTCAAAACACAATCTTTGATTTTTCAAAAGGATTTTGTGTGCGTGGAGAAGATACTGCACAGTTCCTTGAATGGGCGCTTAAAGAACAGGGACTTAACGATAGAGAGGCAAATGAATTTATCATCTATTGGCTACCTCTTATGCAAGAAAACCCATACAACATAATTTCGTTCCAAACAAATGCTTACACAGATACTGCAAAGCTTGAAATCAATCCAAATCCCGATAGCCTTTTAAGAGTCTTTATGGCATACTACAAATCAAATACCGAGGTCGAGATAGAAGCGCAAGAATTTGAAGGCTTTGAGCGCAAGGGATTTACCGTTGTCGAATGGGGTGGAAGTCGAGTAGAAAGACCCTAATTTCGATACATCATCGAGCAAAACAATAAAAGCACTCAAAAGAGTGCTTTTATTTGTTCATATTTGGATTGTCCGTGCGCCCAAGCAGGTAGTCAATGCTAACACCGAAATAGTCGGCTATTGCAATTAGCATATCGTAATCCGCCTGCCTCTCTCCCGTTTCGTATCTGCTGATAGAGTTTTGTGTCGTGTTAAGGTCAAGAGCCAATCTTACCTGCGAAATCCCTCTTTTTTTGCGAAGCTCCTTTAAACGCATAATTTCTCCTAAATTTTTTAAAATTCTCTTGACTTTATTATACCGATTTGGTATAATTTAAATATCCCAATATGGCATAATTTAAAGGAGGAAGAAAAATGCAACCTATTTTTGTAGCGAAAAAGACCGCGTGGGGAGGAGTAACACCACTTTGCGTGCTTTTGTTTTGGCTTGTAATTCCGCTTATCGTTATGATTTGCAGAATAGTTATCCTGAAGCACCAGACAATGGAGTTTTATGATGAGTATGTAATTGTAAAAAGCGGAGTGCTTTCAAAGAACGAAAGAAAGACCGTTTTCCCAAGCGTGCTTTCCGTTTCCGTCAGCCAAAGCCTCTGGGGAAGAATTTGTGGCTATGGCGATTTGAATGTTGATGTTGTTGGAAAATGGGATGTCAATTTGCAAGGAATTTGCAACCCAACCGCACTCAAGAAAATCCTTGAGGACAAGGTAACATCTGCAAGCAATATTAAGCCAATCGTAGTAGAATAAAAGAAAAAAGGACTGCCGTTTTTCGGCAGTCCCTTTTTGTAAGCCCATTAAAGCTCTATTATTTCGTAAAAATCCTTATCAAAAACGCAAATAGATTTTACCGTATGATAAGGCACACCCTCGGCAAGGGTATCAGCGCCGTAGTGGTAATGTCCCTGAAGGACAAGCCTTACCTTACTTGCGTGTTCTTGAATGATGCGACGCGCGCGTGAAGCGCACCGTACCTGATGCGACGGGTCAACGGTAGGGTCGAGATTTTCGTGGATTAAAACGACACAGGGTACGCTTGATTCCTCAATTTCGCGCTCTAACATTTCAAGCTGATCGTCGGGAATGTGCGCATCGTCCCATTTCTCGCCAACCGTGTCAAAATGTCCGTTTTCGCGGTAGTTGGCATCAATAGCGATAAGCGTAACCCCCTCGCCCCTTATCACAAACGGAGCGATATTTACCCCCGCGCTCTTAAAATCATCTCTTGTAAGCATAAGAAAATCGTGATTGCCGGGCACGAGATAGAAGGGAATTTCAAAGGCGCGGATTTGCTCCATACACTTGCTCAAATATCCAAGCACCTCATCTTTTGTATCCCCCTCGGATTTGTCAACCATATCACCAAGGCAAACGCAAAAATCAATCTCGGCGTGCTTGAAATCGTTAAGCGCCAAAGTAAGCCTCTCAAATCCGCTTTGCGGATATCTGCCAAGCCCTAAATACTCCGAGCTGCAAAAATGCAGGTCGGAAAAAACACCTATTTTCATAATTCCCCCAAAATCCTGTTATTGCTAATCAAATTGTATCATATATGGCAAAAAAAGTCAAAGACTTTTGTGAAAAAGCATAAAAAAAGCCCGTTTGAATACAAAATAATTGTAAAATATAAAAAAATTTGATTTTTTATCAAAAATTTCTTTACATTTGCAAGTTTTTTTGATATACTACTATATGTTAATAAATATAAATGTTTTTGCAAGGCGGTCGTTTGTCCGCCAAGCACGGAAAGAAGGTACAAAATTATGAGTCGTATGGTAGGCACAGTATCAAGAGGACTCAGAGCCCCAATTATCCGTCAGGGCGATGATCTTGTTGAAATCGTAACAAATTCAGTTATTGAGGCATCTGAGGATGATGGCTTCAAGGTTCGCAACCGAGATATCGTTGCGATGACCGAGGCAATCGTTGCAAGAGCGCAGGGTAACTACGCATCAGTTGACGATATCGCTGCCGATGTTAAAGCAAAGCTCGGTGGAGAGGATATCGGAGTAATCTTCCCGATTCTCAGCCGTAACCGTTTTGCAATTTGCCTTCGCGGAATTGCAAAGGGCGCGAAGAAGGTTGTGCTTATGCTCTCTTACCCATCCGATGAGGTAGGAAATCACCTTATCAGCCTTGATATGCTTGATGAGAAGGGAATAAACCCCTACACAGATGTTTTGGACCTCAAGACATATAGAGAGCTTTTCGGATATGAAAAGCACCCATTCACAGGAATCGACTATGTTGAATACTATGAATCACTTATCAGGGAAAGCGGAGCAGATGTGGAAATCATCTTTGCTAACGACCCAAGAGCAATCCTTAAGTACACAAAGAATGTATTGAACTGCGATATTCATACTCGCTTCCGCACAAAGCGCCTGCTTAAGAACGCAGGCTGTGAGCGCGTTGTAGGCCTTGATGAAATCCTGAATGCAAGCGTAAACGGTAGCGGATATAACGAAAAATACGGACTCCTTGGCTCAAATAAGGCAACCGAAAACCAAGTAAAGCTCTTCCCACGCGACTGTCAAAGACTTGTTGAGGATATCCAAGCAAAGCTCCTTGAAAAGACAGGCAAGTGCGTTGAGGTTATGGTTTACGGTGACGGCGCGTTTAAGGACCCCGTTGGAAAGATTTGGGAGCTTGCTGACCCGATCGTTTCCCCTGCTTACACCGCAGGACTTGAGGGCACACCTAATGAGCTAAAGCTCAAATACCTCGCTGATAACGACTTCGCTGACTTAAGCGGAGAAGCGCTTAAGGAAGCAATCAAAAAGGAAATCGTTAAAAAGGACGGCAACCTCGTTGGTAAGATGGCATCAGAGGGAACAACCCCAAGAAGACTTACCGACCTTATCGGCTCACTTTGCGACCTCACCTCGGGCTCAGGCGATAAGGGAACACCTATCGTTTATATCCAAGGATATTTCGATAACTACACAACCGAGTAATTAAAAAGCAATAAAATGGCAATCGCTTTGGCGGTTGCCATTTTCACTTTTAACAAAGCTAATAAAGTATAAAAAAGCACGCTCAATGAGCGTGCTTTTTAGTTTAATTGCTTGTTAGGCGGTATATTCGCCAAGGCCTTCCTTGCCTGTGGTAATCTCGACAGGAGTGCAAACGCTTGCTATTGTAGTAGTGTAGAGCGTGCCCTCACTCCTTGTTACCTTGCTTACCATAGGTGAAGCGATAGGAGATTCGCTTGTGCCAACATATTCCTTTTGGAAAATGTCTGCACTTGTAATGTCATCGGTATAAGCGAAGCCCGCAAATACAAGCTCAATTCCCGAGTTGCCCGAGTTGAAGCCCTGTACCGAGAGGGAGCAGTTTGAATACTCCGTGCCGATGTCAACCATGAGGAAGCCACCGCTTGCGTTAAGGATTGCTCCGTCCTCGTTTGTTGTAAAGAATGAGCCGTCGGAAAGGTATTTAGGATTGAATATTACAATACCGAAATTAACCTCACCGCCAATGAGTGATTCGTAAGCATCAAGGCTTGCCTTTGTAATGCTAAAGCCCGTTGCGATTGCGTTTTTCTCATCGTTTGTTGAGTAGCCTTGTGCCTCAAAGATAGGAGCATAGGTTGTTTCGGTGTTTGTTGTTGCGTCCCAAGAGCTAAACTCCTTGTCAAACGCATCAAATTCAACGAATGTCGTTGTGCTGTCCTTAGCGTTTACAGCACCGTAGTAAATTGTCTTTGTTCCCGCAGTCGCAGGGTCAAATTCACTAAACGGAGCAACTGTGTAACCTGTCCAAGTGTTTTGGAGTGCGGTTGTATCAGTTCCTCTTATAATGATGTCAGCCTTTGCAGGTTTTGAACTAATAGATGTAAAGTTTTCAGATGCAACGATGTATTTAAGTGAGTTGCAATTTGTAAATGTGTTTGAACCTGCGGTTGTTACAGTTTCAGGAAGAACGAGAATTTCAAGCTTTGTGCAACCGTAGAGTGAAGCATCAGAGCCAAGTGAGGTAAGCACCTGGTCAGCCGCACCGTTTTCACCCTTGATTGTTCCGTCAAGAATTACAAGGCTTCTTATGTTAGTTCCACGGAAAGCGTGATTTGAAAAGGTTGTAACTGTATCGAATACAAAGTCTCCGCCAAAGCAAGGTCCCCAAAACGCTCTTTCACCAAAAGATGTGATAGTTCGAGGTAGGGTTATATTTGCGAGTTTTTCAGAGCCTTCGAAAGCATACCCTGAAATTGTTGTCACTCCGTCGGGAAGGATAGCGCTTGTAAGCTCGTTGCAGTTTTGGAATGCACGCGGACCGATATTTGTTATCGGAGCGCCCGACATATCAACGCTTGTAATGAGTGTGTCACGGAACGCGTTTTCGCCAAGAGTTTTAATGTTAGGCAATTTGATGTCGCCTGAAATTTTAGTGCCATAGAAGCCTCTACCGACATTTTCAAGTGATTCGATGCTGTTTATTGTTGAGAGGCTTGAACAACCGACAAAACAACTGTAAAGATTTTTGATGTTTTTAGAAAAGAGAACAGTGTGAAGCGCGCTGTCACCTTCAAAACAGTAAGAGCCAAGCTCAACTATATTTGACTGTGACATATCAACGCTTGTGAGTTTTGTAGAGTAATAGAATTCCGCATTCGTGAATTTGATTTCGACAGTATAATCCTCTTTTGTTGAGGGGTTGTATCCACGCGCTTCAATTGTAACTGTTTCAAGATACTTGAGCTGTCTGAATACATGCGTTCCGATGCTCTTAACAGTTTTTGGAATGAATACCGATACAACAGGGCTGTTTGAACCGCCGTTTGCACCGAAAGCACTGCCGACAACTTCGGTTACAACATACTTTTTGTCAACTACACCGTCATCGTCGCTGTCGTATTCAACAATTTCGGGAATAACGACTTCGGTAAGTGTTCCCTTTGTTCTGTTTTCCTCGTTTACCGTTGCTGTTCCATCATATCCGGGATATGCGTCAGTGTTGGTAAACGAGTAGTAAATACCGTCAACCTCGGCAGCACTTACGCAAACTGTCAAAAGGCAAACAACGAAAAAGGTCATTACGAAAAATAAAAGTTTCTTTTTCATCTTTTTCTCCTTACGGGGTCGAGAGGCTCGACACCCATTATAAAATAAATATTTTTGTAATGTTATATTATCATATATTAAATTATATGTCAAGTCATTTTGCACAAAAATAGGGGGGGGGGATTCATTTTTGTGCAATTTGCACAAAAATGAATTATCAATCTCGCCCGCGAGATTGCATAGAAGAACCCGACTTGCCGTTTTAACAAACGGATTGCTCCGCAATTTGCAAAAATCAGATAGCATTTTTGCAGTCGGAACCTTGTTACTCGCTTTGCTCGTAATCACCACGGCAGAGCCGTGTATCTCATTAACGCCTGCGTTGCATCTCATCAGTTCGCAGAAATGTATATTATTTTCTTGACTTTTTTAGAAGCTTGTGCTAAAATGTTATCACATAAAATTCAAGGAGCAAATTATGATTAAGAATATAGTTTTTGATTTCGGACAGGTGCTTGTCTATTTTCAGCCCGAATATATGGTAGGCGTGTATGTCACCGACCCCGAGGACAGGGAGCTTCTTTGCGAGGTCGTTTTTGACCGCCTTTATTGGGATAGACTTGACGCAGGCACAATAACAGATGAAGAAACCCTTACCGAGATAAAAAATCGCTTACCAAAGAGGCTTCACGAGGTGAGCGAGAAAATATATAGAAGCTGGATATACAATATCCCCGAGATTGAGGGCATGAGCGACCTTGTACTGCACCTAAAAAACAACCACAGGGTAGGACTTTTCGTGCTTTCTAACATATCGCACTATTTTGCCGACCACGCCGATGAAATTCCGATTTTAAAGCACATACCGAACCGCATTTTCTCCGCAAGAATAGGCATAACCAAGCCAAAAAGGGAGATTTTCGCCCACCTGTGTGAGAAATTTGACCTTAATCCCGCCGAAACAATTTTCATTGATGATAACGAAAATAATGTAAAGGGCGCACGCGACTTCGGTCTTAATGCCTATCTCTTTGACGGCAATGCCGAAAAACTTAAATCTTATCTTGACTCCGTCCTTGACTGAAAAATCTCATAAAACTAACGCAAAGGCGTTTTTGTTTATTTTTAACAAAAAACGCCTTTTTTACTTGATTTTATATGTAATATATGTTAAAATAACATAGTAAACAATCTTAAAGGGGAAAATATATGAGATTTTTAAAATTATTTCTATTTTTGGCACTTGCACTTGCACTTGTTTTTAGTGCGGTTTCTTGCGGTGATGATGAAGAAAGCTCAACATCAAGTCAAAGCCAATCACAACAAAGCTCAAGCGAAAGTTCAAGCCAAAGCGAGAGCGAAAAGGAAAGCGAAAGCAATTCTTTCATCTACGATGAAGAAGATGAAAGCTCATCAACCGATGATGAAAGCTCCTCGTCCGAAAGCGAATCCGAAAGCGAGAGCGAAGTTGATAGCGAGGTGAAGGAAAAGGTGCTTTCAATCCTTGAAACAAAACACAAGCTCACCTATAACGATGACGGCTCGTTTAGAGTGTTGATAATTGCCGATGCGCATATGGACGCAACATCTGACCAAACGAAAGTCAAGGCAGTTAAAGATAGAATTAAAATGCTCGTTGATGAGGTTTTGCCAAATCTCGTTATCTTCACAGGTGATAATACGATAAATTCAAGCACCGAGGCAAAGCTAAGGGCAAATATTGATGTCTTGGTAAGCTACATTGAAGAAAAGGAAATTCCGTGGTGCCATGTGTACGGAAATCACGACCACGAAAACGCACTTTCCTGGTCACAACAACAAGCAATTTATGAAAGTTATGAATACTGCGTATCAAGAGATATAAACGAAATGTCAAATACTGCGGGTATTAGCGTTTCGGGAACAGGAAACTATGTCCTCGGTGTTTATAAAGCGGACGGTTCGCTCGGCTCACTTGTTTGGTGTCTTGATTCGGGCGCATACGACAACGCAAAGGGTGGTTACGACTACATAAAGCGTAGCCAAATCGAATGGTATAAAGAAACATCACTTCTCATTAAAGAATATAATGGCGGAGTAAGTGTCCCCGGACTTATGGCATTCCATATTCCTCTTATTGAAAATGTAGAGGCACACAATAACCGCAACGATAAAACACTCGTTACCGAGGTACAAGGCTCACTAAATGAGGCTATGTGTCCGTCAAAGACCGATACAATCCTTTTTGAAACAATTCTTGAGCTTGGCGATGTAAAGGCAATCGTTACAGGTCACGACCATAAAAACGACTACCTTTATAACTATAAGGGCGTAAAGCTCTCATCCTCGCCCAACATTAGCGACCTAACATACTTTGATGCAAATTATCAGGGCGCAAGAGTGTTTGATCTGAATGCAAGCACAATGGATGATATCCCTACATATGTAACCTATATCAAAAAGCGCCTCGACTCCGATGATTTCAACACCATTGAGGCAAACAAGGTCCTCTTTGACTTTGAAAGCACACTTCAAGAGCCTACCATATCGGGTTGGTCAAGTGATCCAATGCAAGGCAACGCAACAATCCAAATCGCAACAGGAAAGGGTGTTGGCGGTTCGGACGCACTCGAAATCAAGCGTGATAATGTCGGTAACTTTGAATTTGTCCTCGAAACCGAAACAGGTAAGATAGGAACAAATAAATACCTTGTTATGTGGTGCGATTTCACACAGGTTAATTTTAGAAAAGCATGCACAGGTTTTGCATCTGACGGCGGTGTGGAGCTTCCATATAGAACCGACGATAACGACGGCACATCACCAAAGTATTACTACCTTGCCGACGGTGCAAGCGAATGGGTTGAACTCTCACACGGCGGTGACGGTTGCTTCGGTCAGGACGACGGAGGCTCGGTAATGGGCAAAAAGGGATACTTCGCATTCCCGATTGCCGATTTCCGTCAAGGCTCAAATGTTCCTAACGAAAACACACTTATCACAGGATTTTATATGTATGCTTCACTCTATTGGGGAGAAACATACCTAAATAAACCATTCTACATTGATAACATTATGCTCGTTGAAAATTATCTGACAGTCGAGCTTCCGACGGAATAAAAATGTCAATCAAATTTGCTAAATTTTATATAATATAAGGAGAACACGGTATGAAATTTTTGAAATTTATGCTCATTTTCGCCCTTGCAATAATGCTCGTTTTGACAGCAGTTGCCTGCGGTGACGATGAGGAAAGCGAAAGCTCAAGTCAGAGCGAAAGTCAGTCACAAGAAAGCTCAAGCGAAAGCGAGAGCCAATCCGAGAGCGAAAGCGTATCCTTTGAGGATGATGAGGATTACGATGAAAGCTCAAGCACCGAGGGCGGGGAAGTAGACCCCTCACTTTGGCAAAGCACCGCAAGTGCCGAGGTAAAGTCAAAGGTTGAGGCTCTTGTCGCAACAAAGCACAAGCTAACCTATAACGAGGACGGCTCATTCAGAGTTATGGTTCTTGCCGATGCGCATATCACCGCATGGGGAAGCCAGACTCAGGTAAACGACATCAAGGCGAGAATTAAATCCCTCGTTGACAGAATTAATCCAAATCTCATTATCTTCACAGGCGACAACACAATCGGCTCATCTGATAAAGACAAGCTAAAGCAAAATATTGACGCCTTGGTAAGCTACATTGAGCAAAAAGAGATTCCGTGGTGCCATGTATACGGAAACCACGACCACGAGAGTGGAATGACTCAGGCGGAACAGCACCCCATTTGGCAATCCTATGAATATTGCATATCAAAGGATGTTGCCGATATTTCGGGCACAGGAAACTGCGTTTTTGGCGTATATAAGGATAACGGTCAGCTCGGCTCACTCGTATGGTTGCTCGACTCGGGCGCATACCTTGAGGGCGGTGGCTACGACTACATAAGAGATGACCAGATTCAGTGGTATAAGGACAGCTCTAACCTCATCAAGGAATATAATAACGGTGAGCAGGTTCCCGGAATTATGGCATTCCATATTCCGCTTATCGAAAACAGAACTGCAAACTCTTATAAGAACAATAAAGAGCAGGTTTATGAGTGGACAGGTGAGTATAACGAAATGGCTCACTCCTCAAACGAGGATACCGAGCTTCTTGAAACTATTTGGGAGCTTGGCGATGTAAAGGCTATCGTTACAGGACACGACCACATAAACGACTATATGTATAACTATAAGGGCGTAAAGCTTTGCGCGTCGCCTAACATCAGTAATATGTCCTACACCGATGAGGAGGTTCAGGGCTCAAGATGGTTTGACCTTGACGCATCTAAGATGGATGATGTTCCAACCAAGGTTGAATATGTAATCAAGAGAATTGAGTATAATCAAATCCCCGCAAACACTCTTCTTCATAACTTCAACTCGGGCTCCGTTTCTCCAACCGTATCGGGCTACGGAAGCGAGGGTCTTGTAGGTAATACAGTAATCAAGATTTCCGAAACAGGTCTTGGCGTTGCAGGCTCAAGCGCGCTTGAAATCTCCCGCGGAAACATCAAGGGCTTTGAGTTCGCGCTCTCCATCTCCGCAGGTAAGATCGGAACGAATAAATATATCGTTATGTGGTGCGACTTCACAAAGGTTGAATTTGCAAAGGCATCAATCGGTATTGTTTCCACCGACGGAGTAGAAGCACCGTACAGAACTGATGATAATAACGGAAAGACGCCTAAATTCTACTACCTCGCCGACGGCTCAGCCGAATGGAAGGAGCTAAAGCATGGCGATGACGGATGCTTTGGAACAGAGCAGGACGGCACAGTGCTTGGTAAGAAGGGATATTTCGCATTCCCGATTGCCGATTTCCGTCAGGGAACAAAGAGAGTAAATGAAAATACCGCAATGCTCGGTCTTTACTTCTTCGCATCACTCCCCGAGGGCGATACCTACCTAAATCAGCCATTCTATATTGATAACATAATGCTCGTTGAGGATTATACAACCGCAACCCTTCCTAACGAATAATGGACGCTGTAACGACGAGGAACAAAATAGACAAATATATTTAGATGTGTTTGTTTATCACTAATTTTTCGTAATATTTTAATGTTGATAACTTGCAAAGAAATTTGCAAGTTATCTTCTTTTTATGTCTATTTCACCACTATTGTGGTGGTGCAATTCAAATAATACAACAAGCCTCCGACAAGGAATAATCCCTGTCGGAGGCTACAATCATTCGTTAACTAAGTTGATCAGCATTTGATACCTTTCATTTGTTTTTAAGGATTCAAATCGAGGATCAGCAAGCTTGGTTACTAAATTCTGATGTCGATCAATCCTCTTGTGGTACAATCCGTGAGGAATCAAATTCAAAAGCGGAGTTTTTGTCTTAGTATTACTATCTATCGTCGCATAATCATTTAAATCGTAATTCACCATTTTTTCAAGATACGATAGAGCTTTATCAGGATCTCCGTCTTTTAGATAAATCTCTGCAAGAAGTGCATAGAGATCACCATGCTCACGATGATGAATGGGCGGCAAAACCTCATTATCTTTAAAAATACACTGTATCAATTCAAGAGAGGTTTCCAAGACACTCGCTGCATCTTTATATTTTTCTTGCAACATATAGCTTTTTGCAAGCTTTACGTTTATATTTAGCATCCCCTCAAGATAGTGCACAAATCCATATTGGCAGCTTTGGGCTTCTCGCTTGTAATCCTTTTTCCAATGCGCATAGTATGCGTACATAACATGATTATTAAAGTCGGCACGATACGGAAATTGTTCCGCATGAAACCATGCTTTCTCAAAATTTCCATACGCCGAGTGCAAAATAACCATTATCATATGAGCGCGCAAAACATCTGAAATGTTCTTTGAATATGAGATAACAAGATTGGCATATCTTACACATTCTTTATAGATATCCTCGGCGTGTTCAGAATCATAAAGCTCATCGTTTTCGGGATAGGAGAGTGCAATACCCGTTTCCAAACAGTGCATAAGAAGAATTGTATTGTTGGGATATAGCTTCAATCCTTCTTTTACAGCAAGATATTTTTGGAAAAGACTTTCAGAGGTAAGTGGGCGCGAAAGAAGAGCTTGAGCGTTATTGACTATTTTCCATACTTCTTCCGTATCATTTGTTCCAAATGTTCCGAACAACACGTCTGTACTCACGCCAAACACATGCGCTATCGGAACAACTTGCGAAATGTCAGGCATTCCGGTATCATTTTCCCATTTTGAAACAGCTTGAAAAGTAACACCAAGCTGCTCGGCAAGCTCTTCTTGTGTAAGATTTCTTTCTTTACGTAATCGGCGTATGATCTGCCCCATTGTTTCTTTCATAATCGAACCTCCATTTTAGGTAATTGGTTTGTGATTATATTATCGCATATTGCTTGCACAAAAAGAAGCGACTTAAAAATGAGTTCGATTCAACTTTGCGTTGAGTTTATTATAACATATAAATGTGTTTATTGCATGAATGCATTGAAATAAATTCAGCCTCGACAGAAAATTACCTGTCGAGGCTTTTAAACTATTCAAAACTATCCTTTAGAACCCGAAGCTAATGGAGGGGGCTTTTCGTTGTGAAGGGGCGATAAAAAAGATATTTTCGCCACTTTTTGTTTGATTTTGAACTGGCGTGTTTTAATCACGGCAAAGGTGTGTATGTCTATTTCTTGTCACTCTTGCTTTTGATCTGTTTAACAATAACAATAGCAAACAATACTATTGAAACCAAAAGAAGCGGTCCTGTGCATACATATAAACCAAACGGAATTTCTACGATAAGGTTCAAAAGATTTATAATGCTTCCTATCAATAAGCAAATTGATGCTATTAGCTGTATAATGTTGATTTTCTTCATAGCTTGTTCTCCTTTGCGGTGTTAAGCGAGGCAATCAACATACGTTTGATTTCTTCGGCTAATGATAGCAATTTATCGAAATCATACGTAATTAAATTTGTTCGTTTCAGCAAGGTGAGCCAATAAATACTCTCGCCCGTTTCTTTCGAAGAGATATGCAATTTTGAAATAAAATCCGCTTTACTGTGTCCTTAAATCGCTTCGATTATATTCGCACCTACACTTGTAGCAGAACGCAATAATTGCTTTGCGATCGTCGTATCCTTTTT
>JAFTUD010000012.1 GCA_017466455.1 Clostridia bacterium | reverse complement strand
TTGGAGTCTTTAGCGAAAATAAACCACCAGTTAAACTGGTGAGGGTAAAAAATCTTTAGATACAAGTAAAAAAAGAGACCTCCTATGATATAATGATAAAGGTTCGCCAACCGTATCAAAAAACATAGGAGGAATGTCAAATGAATGACACAAATAGTTTATCACATTCGAAGTGGAATTGCAAGTACCATATAGTATTTGCTCCAAAATATAGGAGACAGGCAATATATGGTAAAATAAAGGTAGATATAGGGAAAATAATACGAAAGCTTTGCGAGCAGCAAAAAGTGGAGATAATAGAAGCGGAAGCATGCGTAGATCATATACATATGTTGGTAAGTATACCGCCGAACATAAGTGTAGCAAGGTTTATGGGATATTTGAAAGGGAAAAGCGCCTTGATGATATTTGATAGGCATGCGAATTTGAAATACAAGTATGGGAATAGGCATTTTTGGTGCCGAGGCTATTATGTTGATACAGTAGGAAAAAATGAAAAACGAATAGCTGAATATGTAAGGAATCAGTTACAAACAGATATAGCCGAGGACCAAATAAGTATAAAAGAATACATTGACCCGTTTACGGGTAGCGAGAATAAATAGGCAAAAAAGACAGCCACTTCAGTGGCTGCCTGTAAAGATGATGCGATTGGCGAATCTTTCAATATGTCTTGAGACATCGCAAGTATTATGCCCTTATAGGGCTTGTGCATACCACTAGTTTACTAGTGGTTTTGATTTCGTGTAAAACAATATGAGGGATTCGAACCGTAGGCGTTAAAAAATCACTCGGGGAGTGATTTTAGCCGTTGACCGAAGATTTTTTGAGGCATATATTAAAAATCAATGCTTTTTGTCCTCAAAAAATCAAGAGGAGAAATCCCTCTTCCTGCTCTTCGTTGTGCCGTTTTTTGTTTTTTGTGAACTTTTTGGGGTTCACTTCATCATTGTTGGTTCGTTCATTTCGGGGAACCCCTGTGCGTTGTCTAACCTTTTGTGACTTGATACCGCCTCTTGCGTGATAATATATTAGGCAAGAGGAAGTGCTATCGCAAGTTCGGAATGCGGAATTCGGAGTTCGGAATGGAGAAAACTGCTTCGGGGTGTGTAGAACAAATTCATACTGCGCGAGGGCGGAGTTTACGACCCGAGGTACTCGGGCGGAATGCGGAATGGTGCTATCGCAAATTCGGAATTCGGAATGCGGAATGCGGAATGATAAGTTAGAATATTGCTCGTGGCGTGTGGAACAAATTCATACTGCACGAAGTCGGATTTTGCCCACCGAGGCACTCGGGGCTTCGTAGCGAACGGAAACAGCTTGTACCGAACGAAAGCGGAGTTTACGACCCGAGGTACTCGGGCGGAATTCGGAATGGTGCTATCGCAAATTCGGAGTTCGGAATTCGGAATGCGGAATGATAAGTTAGAATATTGCTCGTGGCGTGAGGAATAAGTTCATACTGCACGAAGTCGGATTTTGCCCACCGAGGCACTCGGGGCGGGGAAATGCACAAAAAACGGGGGGATAGATAGGGGAAAAGGGCGAGAAAATCCCCTTAAATTTGTTAAAATATGACAAAATTTGATATTAGTCTTAAAAACCCTTTACATACAAATACAAAATGTGATAAAATAAGGGTAAATATTACATATAAACAAAAATTCTAAGAAGGAGAGCCTTATGAGCAGAGAGAAAATTTTTCCACCGATAAGCGCGGAAATGCTTTACACGGAGCTTACGATTCCGTCAAAGGGAAACGATTTTGACATTATATTGCCCGATGAAAGCGAGTTTAGCATAATTGAGCGCTCATACGACAAGGAAACAAGGATAACAACGGTTAAAATAGGCAGAGTTCGTCCAACGGTACAGGTTGTTTGGGGCTTTAAGACCGAGGCAAGAGTAGGCGGAAAGGACAAAATCCTTCGCGTAAACGGATATGCCGAAACGAGCCTGCTGCTTGTCAAGCATCTTGCCGAAAGGCTTCCAAGCGATGTGTTTGATTACTCCAAGCAAGAGGGCTACAAGGCGAAGACGCTTTACACCTATGCGCAAAACGGCTCAGGCGCTTGCGAATACATAAGAGCCATGCTTGTCCCTGCCTTTAAGAGCGAGCTTCATAAGTGCGCTAAGGAAATCAAGAATAAAATCGGCGAGAGGACAAACGAGGGCATGCTTACCAAGAGGCTTCGTGAGTCGGATATCATAGCTAAGCTCAAGAGCGAGCTTTTTGCACACATCAATGATGTTTTTGTAAATTCTATCGTATTAGAGGATACAAACAGTCAGATTAACGGAATTAAGCAGTCAATAAGCACCTATATGCCATCAGTATTCTCCATAAGGGGAAATGGCGTAAGCGGTACGGGCTTCGTCTTTGACATAAAGGACGCAGGAGAAGAATACGAAAAGGTAAAGCAGGGCGACGCCGAATGGTTTGTCGGCGAGGACGGAGAGCTTTATGATAAAGAGCCAAGCGATAAGCGCCTTGTTTCAAGAGAAATGGTAAGGCTTTACGCGGTTACCTGTCGCCATGTATTGTTTGATAAGTCTCTAAAAGAGAAAGAGGGGCTTGTCGCAGTGCTAAGCGGGGGCATTTCGGAATATAAGATTGAAAACGCCGTGCATCTCGAAAGAAAATACGGAATGGGGCTGGACTTCAAAAACGGCATCAAGGTGCTTGGCAATCAGGACATATCAATGGATGTCGCTATGTTCACCGTCCGCGTGCCGAAGGATATGCTCGGAGCTATCGAGAAAATTTCAATAATGCTTAATGATAAAACCGCCGAGCAATATCGCACAATGTACATAGACCAAGCGAGCAAGCCAAGGCTTGTCCTGCTCGGAAACGATCTTGGCAGAGGCATAAACGCATTAGAGGGCGAGCTACTTAACACCGTAGCAGGTGAGGGCTTACGAGCGCTAAGAACAAATGTGCATTCAAACCAAGGATGCTCGGGAGGGCCTGTGCTTGATGAAAACGGCAGATGCGTGGGCATTTTACAGAAGCGGGTACAAATAGTTGAAAACGGACTTGTTCAGGACTGGGTGCTTGCAACCTCGACCTATGATAAAGACAATATAAATGATACAGACAATATAAAGGACCTAATAAAGCTTAAAGAAAAGCTTGACGAGAGCGTGAAGAAGTCCGCAGGCTCATCGGATAAAAGCGAAAAATAGGAGAGAAAATGGGACTTTTCGGTTTTTTTAGAAGAAAAAAGAAGATATCCGACCTTGATGAGCTTTTGGCTCGCAGGGATAAGGTGGCAAAATCGCTTTGGAGCTATAAATCAAGCTGGGGGCCCGCATTTATCAAGGGCTCAGCAAGAGAGCTTGATGGCTATGAGAGCGCGTCAAGCGAGGCACTTGACAGAATTGACAGAGCATACACGATTGTGTCGGGCATTTCTATCACTAAAAAGGCAGGGGCGTACCTTTCACAGCTTGAGGGAGCGCTTAAGGCATTTGACGAATATTACGGCGACGCCTCGGGCAAGAGCGTGATACTTGAGGGCTCAAAATCGCTTTGCGAAATTGCCGAAAGGTGGATGTACGACCAAAGATAAGGAGAAAAAATGAAACAGCTTTTTATAAAAATATGGGACTCCATATTAAGTGGATTTGGAATTGCCATCGCCTTTCTTACCACTAATGCGGTGGGTCAACTGCTTTCCGAGCTTCTTAGTAACATAGCGGGCTCTGCCTCTGATGACCTTATTGCAGGCATTATAGGAAGGCATAAGCAAAGAGGAGCAATTTCAAGAACGGTTGAGGAGCTTAAAAGGGGCAAGTATGCACAGGGTATAGATGAAAGCTTGCTGAACGAGAGGTTCTTCTACCTTAGCGCCTGTGCGGTAAGAGAAATTTCGGAAAAGGCAGGCGAAGCCGAGGACATAGTAAAATTAGGCGATACGCATAAGATTTCCTTTAAGGAAAGGAAAGAGCTTGTGTCCATTTTCATGAATTACTTTTCATCTGATGAAATGGTATTGTCCTTCATAAACAAGTCAGAAATATACCAAAAAATTATGAAGGAAGATGAGCAAAGGGCGTTTAAGAGCATGCTAATTCTTGCTCGCAGGGACTTCCTTGAGGAAAGCCTTAGAAGCATGGGCTCAGAGGACAGTAAGCTAATCGTATCACTTCTAAAGGATGCAATACTTAATAGCCAAAGCGAGCTTGCAAGGGAATTAAAGAGCAACAGCGAAAGGCTAACGCAGGCACTTGATAGCTTTGCAACGCTTATCGGTCAAAGCTCGCTTGACAATGGCGGAAGCATACGCTTTGATGAGCTTAGGGCAATGCAATATTCGCCTAAGTTTATGGCGCGCAGATGTCCCGAATGTGGCTACTGCGGGCAGAGGCTTATTTACTTTGAAAAGCAGGAGATGTTTCACTGCTGTGCCTGCGGGCTTGACTACTCGCTTATCAAGGGAATTGAGCAGGATGAGATGCTTATGCGTGGGCTTGATAAGCTTGATAAGAGCACGAGCCTCATTTCGGCATCAATTAACGAGCTTAAGGCAAGTAGCTATAAACAGCTTGCCGATGTTAAGGACAAGCTTGCGAAATGCTGTAACGGCATAGAGGACGCAGGCTATACTGCCGAAAGGATTGAGGACAGTGTAAATATCCTTAGCTCCGATGTTGACCAAATCGCCGAAAGAATAGATAGCCTCGCTACCGAGGTTCTCAAAAAGGAATATTTTGAGAGTGCATCAAAGGCACAGCTTGCGGATATGACCACGGTGATCTCTACCGCGTTGGATAAAATCGAGAAAACCGTTAAGCACGAGGTGAACGCCTTTTATGATGACATAGCAAAAAAGCTTGATGATGGACTTGAGTCCGCAAGCAACAACAGCGAGAGACTTATCAAGGAGCTTGAAGGCTTGCGTCAATTCGTGGCGGAAAAGAGCGATCCTATTAAGAGCATGCAAGAGACGCTCGTAGAGCAAAACAAAAGTCTCTATGAAATAAACGAAAATGTTTCGAGAGTGTTTGAAGAAGTCAAGAGGACGCAGGACAAAAACGATATTCAAGGACAAAGAATGCTTGAGCGTTTTGATGACATAGAAAGAATGCTTGCCAAGGTGATAGAGCAAACTAAAGCAGAGGTGGGCCGTCTTGTTACAAGCGGAGCTGTAGGTTACGGGGCGGGTTACTTGCCGATATTGTCCACACCTATGATTGAAAAAATCGCGGGCAAAACAATTGATATGTTTAAGGGCGGCAAGGTTCCTACCGATGATGACTTTAATCAAGCGGTTCAGTGGCTATTCGAGGAAATTGCAAGCATAAAGGCGGATACCGCGGCACTTTCTAAGGGTCAGCTTTCCGTGCTTGACACAAATGGAATTGCACTAAAAGATCCCCTATGCCCTGTATGCTGTCGTCCAAGAGGAAGAGATTCAATTAGTACGAATAGGGATAAGGTTCGCTGTCGTGGTTGTGGGCAGGAGTACTACAATGTAGATGTATATGACAAGGATGTAGCCAAGTCGCTTGTCGATCTTCAGCTCGAGGGATACATTGCCGAAAACAAGGCGACAATCAAAAGATGGCGAGATGCACACCGAGTTCGTTTGATTCCTATTGACGACGGTAGAGGAACGAGCGTAGAGGGCAAGAGAAACAAGGATAATGTTTATTTTGCAAATGTATCCAGCTTCGTAAAGGAGAACAAAATTGAAATCTGTGGCTTTAGCGATTTGAAAAATTTGCTTCGTGGAGAGCTGATTCTTGTAAATGAGTTTGGGATTGAGAATTATAAGCTATGCCACGAGCTTGTAAAAAGATTTAAGCCTGGCAATATTGTAGAGGTAAAGTCGCAAATCGTTGATGAAATAGATGAATAAAAAGGAAAATTTGAGCTTGTGTAAGCAAGGAAAGGAAATAAAAATGGAAAACAAAAAGTTTGAGCAAATGGAAATTGAGGAAAGAGAAAATACCGAGCAACAAAGCGTTGACACTGCCGAGGTAGAGGCTCTTGCTAAAAAGGAAAGAGAGGAAAAGAAATCTCTTAAAAAGGAAAAGGAGCCAAGGACAAAGAAGGAAAAGACTCCTAAGGAGAAGAAGCCTATCAGCATTGACCCTAAAAAGCTCGTTACATGGGTAGGAATAGGCGCACTTTGCCTCGTTGGTATTATTTCACTTTTGTCATCACTTCTTCCGACCGCAGGCGTTAGTGAGGCTATTCTTGGCATAGTATGCCTTGCCCTCGCCGTTTCGCTCGTTATGCAGGTTGTAATCCTTGAGGCACATACACAAAAGCCCGAGCAGGAGTCAGGCGCTGACAACAGCGATGAGGCTGATGAGCTTAAGGCAAGGATAGCAAGCCTTGAAAAGGAGCTTGAGGTACAAAAGGCAATCGTTGGAGCTCTCTTCGAGTTTGATGATTATCTACCCAAAAACAAAAAATTCCATGATGAAAGAAAGCGCCAATACGAGGCGCAAACAACCGTGTATCAAATCAAGAGCATTATGAACAAGGCAACCGAGTACGAGGATCTTGAAATGCGCGGACAGTATATAAACGAAATAGATAAAGTGCTCACGCGCTTTTATAAGAACACACCAGAGGAGTAAAGAATGAAAAAAGATATTATAGGCATCGATTTAGGTAGAGAATATTCGTCATTTGTTCATTTTTCAATAGAGAAAAATAACGGAAGAGTCATAAAATCGCCTATAAGATCGCTAATGAAAGGTGTTGCACACTCGGATGACGAGCGAGGAATCAGGTCGGTTTTCCGATATGATAGTAGCTATAAATCTTCTGATCCCAAAATGGGAGAGCGAATGGTTGAAGACTTTTTGATGGATCCTAACGATAAGAAAAACGAAGGCAAGCAAATAGTCACATGGTATATAGGTGAGGAAGCGTTTGCATGGTGCGAAGATCAAAAATTAACAGGCAACGACGAGGTAGGAAATCCAAGGGCTGTAAAGGTTGTTCTTAATGACCGAATTCGTGATGATAGCATAAGCGCATATGATGAATATTATGATGAAGAAACAACATCTAAGCTTGAAATAACTAATAGTAATGTGGAAACATCGCTCTTTTTCGCGGAAATTTTCTTTCAAATATTTAGGGCGAATCAAGAGATAGAGCTTTCAAACGCAAAGGATGTGGAGTTTGTTATCGGAAGCCCACCCGGTTGCGGAAGGGCTTATGCCGAGGAGCTAAAAAGATGCGTAAAAAATGGCTTCTTGCTTGCTCGCAAAAAATACAACAAATTGGAGAATGATGATGTAAGCCTAAAAAGTGCGTGCTATCCAGAGCCAGTGCTTGCAGGATATGCTTGGTTCCAAAACAACGACAGCGCTGATGGCCTATTGGAGGGCGAGAGCGCGCTTGTGGTTGACATTGGTGGAGGTACAGCTGATTTTGCTTATGTTGAAAGAGTTAACGGAAAAATCCGCGCAATGAAATATGCTATTGATGATAGTGGCGAAAGAAGGCTCATTCAGTGTAGAGGAACGGAGCTCGGAAGCCATGCTGGCGAAAGGTTTGATGATGCACTTGCCGATGACATTAGACAACATGCGAAGGATAAGGTAGGACGCGATTTTATTGCGGATAACGCAAGAGATGTAAAGGAAATTTTACATAGCGGAAGCACGTGGTGGAAGGCGGTAGAAAGGTCCGAGTCGGGGGTTGAAAATTCAATTCTTGTATATAGAGGAAAGGCTCCAAGCTCTAAGGATGACTCGAAAATTCCACCATTAGATTTTGATGAGCTTATAAAAGGTTATCCAAAAAGCAAAAGTCATCTTGCCAAGGAATTTTATGAGCTGGCGGATGTTGTTGAGAAGTATTGTGGAAGCTTTAATGTTCCGACCTGCTCAAAGGTATTATTTGTCGGCGGAAGCAGCAAAATTGATTCGCTTAAGGATATAATCGCAAGCCGACTTGACAAATGCGCAAGAGAGCGTGGAAATCAACCGCTTGAAAGATGCGATTTAAATAAGCTATCCGAAGAGCAAACGGATATGTTTGTTAGTGGGCTTGAGCTAAATCCTTTTACAGCTGTTGCAATCGGTGCGTGTCTTGCGTACGAGGCAAGAGAGTCGCTTGTTGTTGCACCATCACTTCGCATGTATATATACAACGATGGTGACAGGTATGAGGCACATTGTCTTATCAACAATCTTAGCGAGTGTATGGGACCTCTAGTTATAACAAGCGATGAAATTGAAGAATATATCAGCGATTCTATTTTAAGAGTTAATTTTATGGAAGACGGAGCGCTTGTTTACAAAGACGGCAACAAGGAAGTTAACGCATTTGATGATGAAACGGTAAGTCTTTTCAACCTTGAAATACCAAATGCAGAGCAAAGATCTCGTGGAGTTACCTTTGTTGATGCAAATGGTAGAGAGCTTTATGATAGTGGTAAACCTTGGCCAATAAATCAGGCGAAGGATGGAGATTATCACGAAATAAAGGAAGAAATTTCCATAAACATTAGAAGCGCGTCAAAGGCAGATCTTATTATCCTGCCGAGCAAACACGGAAGGGACATAAATAGAACATATGTCTATTACTTGCAAAAGATAAAAGTTAGAGGAAAGAACGACGGTGAGGAAATTCCGCTTACCGTGTATGATTCGTTAAGAAATCAAGAATATTCGTTCAAAATTGAGTCCTATGATGAAAATGGGCAACCGCTTGCTTTGTCCAAGGATGAAAAGGCGTTTAATGAAAAAGCTAAGTTCCACAAGAGCAATGCGAGTCACACATATTATTATGTAGCAACAAAAATAGGTGCGAACAATTGCAAAAAGGTGATTCTTGACAAGATTTTGTCAGGAGAATTAGTGCTTAACGATGCAGATAAGGAAGAATTCCTTAAAATACTTAATGGCAATTGGAAGAAGGAGGATAAGTGATGGCACAAAGAATACAAAGACGCACGGATGGTTATCCAAAAGTTGTTGTTAGACTTCGTTCTTCGGGTGGTTCAACAATATCTAACGCAACTGCCGTTGAGGAAAAGAACGGAGAGATAATTATAAATATCGACATCGAGGCGCTTGCTAAGGCGCTTGGTGCGAGGACGGGCGCTACGGGCATAGACCAAGGGGCGCTTGCTGCGGAAATTGAGGAGCTTGGACTCCTTACCTCGGAAAGGCTTAAGACTGTGCTTGAAACATATAGCAATGGCGCGGGCGGTCTTGACTGTAGCGGAAGCGAGGTTGCGCTCGATGCAAACGCGGTGGGCAAAATCGCGGAGAAGGTTACGGATATGCTTATAAAGGACCTTGAGGGCTCTGCCTATATCAAGGGACTTGCAAAGGCAAGCGATATTGCCGATATGAGGAAGGAAATCACAAGCCTTAAGACCGAAACTAAAAATGCGGTTGACGGCGTTGGAAGGGTTGTTACCGACGGACTGAACAGAATTGATTCAAAGCTACAGGGTCAAGGCGAAACCGACCTTAAAAAGGTGCGCGAGGCGGTAAAAGCCGAGCTTGGCAATCAGGAAAACGGCTTTGCGGCTATTCAATTCGCTACAAAAAAGGGCGTTGCCAACTACTTCGATGAAAACAAGAACAATAACAGCTTTGCAAAGGCAATAGCAACAGGCATTGTAAAGGACAACACCATGGCTACAAGCATTGCCACACATGTTGCAAAGGAGTGCGTAACAAACGAAAACACAGGCCGTGAAAGGCTCTCGCTGTTTTTCATGTCCTTGGTGCTTAGCATAATGGCGGTAATGTTTACATTCCTTGCAGTTACGCTAAACCAAAGCCTTATAATTTGGTGCTTTGTTCTCACAACCATTTCGCTCCTTATCTCGTTCTTTACAGGAGCAACGGTTTATTTCACCGAAATGAAAAACGGCATGCAAAGACCGACGGAGCCGTCTGTTTCGTGGGCAGGCGCGGTTGTGAATATAGGAATAGCAGTAGCGTTGCTTGTTACCGTTATCGTAGCGCTCGCTACACACTAAATGGCGAAAAACAAATACATATCCCACAAAAAAGGCTTGTTGCAGTGCAACAAGCCTTTTGATTTAGCATTTTGTGAGGGTTATCTTTTATCAATCGGTGAGTAATCCCCAAGAGGCTTAACCGCGATGTAGGCAGGGCGGATAATCTTGCCCGCGTTTTGGATTTCCTCAATGCGGTGCGCGCTCCAGCCCGCAATTCTTGCAACTGCGAAGATAGGCGTATAAAGCTCCTCGGGCAGACCGAGCATTCTATACACAAGTCCCGAGAAAAAGTCCACATTTGGCGATACGCCCTTATAGATTTTTCTCTTGCTTGCGATAATATCGGGGGCAAGCGTTGCGACGGTTTTATAGAGCTTGAACTCATCCTCCATGCCCTTTTCAACAGATAGCTTACGGGCATACTCCTCAAGGATTTGCGCCCTTGGGTCGGAGATTGAATAAACCGCGTGACCCATACCGTAGATAAGCCCCGCCCTGTCAAATGCCTGCTTATCAAGAAGCCTTGACAGGTAGTCCTTAATTTGGCTCTCGTCAGTCGTGTCAATCTCGCGCTTCATATCGTCAAACATTTCAACAACCTTGATATTAGCGCCACCGTGTCTTGGTCCCTTAAGTGAGCCGAGCGCCGATGCGATAGCCGAATATGTGTCCGTGCCCGAGGATGAAACGACATGCGTTGTAAAGGTTGAGTTATTACCACCGCCATGCTCCATATGTAAAACGAGCGCAAGGTCAAGCAGGTCCGCCTCGGTTTTTGTGAATTTTCCGTCCTCTCTTAAAATATAGAGCAGGTTCTCCGCCGTGTCGTATTCGGGCTTGGGGTAGTGGATAAACAGGCTCTTGCCGTTATGATAGTGCTGATATGACTGATAGCCATAAACCGCAAGAAGCGGAAACTGTGCGATAAGCGCGATACATTGCCTTAGCACATTTGGAATTGAAATGTCATCGGGATTGTCATCATAGGCGTAAAGCGCAAGCACACTTCGGGATAGCATATTCATCATGCTCTTGCCCGACGCCTTAAGGATTATATCACGCACAAACGACGGGGGGAGTGTGCGATATTCGCTAAGCTCCTTACAAAACTCATCAAGCTCGTCCTTAGTCGGAAGGTTAGAGGACAAAAGCAGATACGCGCACTCCTCAAATCCGTGCCTTCCCTCGGAAACGAAGCCCTTTACAAGGTCGCGTACATTGATTCCGCGATAGTAAAGCTCACCCGCGCAGGGAAGCTTCTCACCGTTTGAGCCGATAATTTTATTTTGAATGTGTGAAACCTCGGTAAGACCCGCAACAACGCCGTTTCCGTCAAGGTCGCGAAGTCCGCGCTTTACATCATGCTCATAGTACATTTCTTTCGTGATGTGGTTGTTTTCACAGGATTTTTTCGCAAGATTTTCAATATACGGAGTAATTTCCGAATAATTTTTCATATTTTCTCTCCTTTTGGGGTATATTTCTCTCCTTTTGGGGTATATAAAAAGCAATATTTTTAATAGTATACCATATTATTCTAAAAAAATCAATAAAAATTTCTCCCTTATGAAAGAGAGAAATCTTTTTGGCTTTATAAGTAAGCCCTTACTCACCCTCGCTTGCCTGACGATTTCTCATACGGCACCAGTTGAAGAAGCCGTAGAGGTCGTTTACAAGGAACATCACAAAGCAAAATATCATAGGAAGCACGCTCGGGTCGGAAATTGTCGCCAAAATCCAAAGCACGATAAGAACCACATCGTTTATCGCATAGGCAAGGGCGTAAAACGGACTGCGTAAAAAGGTAAGTGCCGAGGCGACAAAACTTGTTAAAACGGACAAAGTGCTTACAATTAAATTCGCCGTGTTGAATGCGCCGAGTATAAAGTAAAATGCGACAGCTACCAAAATGCCCGACACGCACATTAAAATCGCTTGCTTTTTTGAAACAGAGCCAACCTCAACGGAGCTTTTGTCCTTATACGGGTGGCGTATCCACGAAACAAGCGCGCAAATTGCCATCGGCGCACTCATTCCAAGATATGTAATCATCTCGCCGTAATACCTGAACCTAAGCGAGGCTATTCCGTAAAGCACCGCAAAGATGATTATCAGCACCTGACCGAACACCTGACCCGTTGCCACGAAAATCAGCGCGCTCACGCCGATAAGCGAGCAGGCAAGGGAAAGAAGGCTCGGCTCGGGGCAAAGAAGATAGGAGCAAAGCACCGTAATTAGCGACACGCCCCAAAGGATATATTCAAATTTTGAAAGCGCCCTAAACGGATTTTTCAAGCTCCGCGCCCCCCTTCAATAGTCTAAAATTTAACATAGTATAGCACAAAACTTATCTGAAATCAATATCAAAGCAAATATCCGACAAAAAATTAAAAGCGCCCGTGCGAGCGCTTTTAGTTATTGTTTAATTAGATAATGAAATTAAGCAAAATTTTCCGCATAGATTGCATAGCCGATAATTGCGAGCTGTATCAAAATTCCAACAATTCCCGTCGCCCAAAAATACCACTTGCGTGTCTTATGATGAAAGACCCTCATAGCGATAAGCGCACCGGGCGCACCGCCGAGAAGGGAAACGAGAAGCAGAGCCCTTTCCGAGATACGCCAGCTTTCATTTATCGCTCGGCGCTTGTCCTCTGCATATGCAGTGAATGAAATCAAGGAAAAAATTCCGTAAATTATAAGCATTGTTATAATCATAAATCAAGCCTCTTACAAATAGGTCAAAATTCCTCACCGCTTGGATTGTATAGACGGGGATAGGCAAGCAGAGTCCTGCGACACTCTAAGCTACCGAGCCTTGCTCCGAGCAGATACCATTTGCCCGCCTCGGCAAAGCTCTTTTCAACCGAGCAAATATCAAGCTCCCAGCGAGGGTCGTATGTGCGCGCAAGCTCGGCGCAGGCAAAGGAATTGTCCTCACTAAGCACCGCATCGGTGTATGCCTCAACCGATTTTGCATGCTCCTCAAGCAGTACATTAAGCGGTTTGCCCTCAACTCTGCGAAATCCGTCCCAGAGCGCGCCCGTTTTCCTGTCAAATCCGCCTACGGGAATACTGTGCGCTCCCAAGCGACGCTTATTCCAATGATATTTCCACGCAGGAGACGGAGCAACAGACAGTATTTCATCGCCCCTGCCGTATTTTAATTTGTTTTCCTTCATAATAAACCCCCTAAGCTATTTACTGACATTATAATATCATAAGCGCAAGGGGGATTTGTCCACACGGCTGTGGACTTAACGGCAGAATTAAAGCTCTACCGTGACGACATTAGCTTGACCTGCCTTGATGTCAAACGGAGTGCCGTTTACAGTAACACTCTTGTCATCATCGGCTGTGATAATGAGGGTAAGAGGCATATTGAAAATACCCTTATCAAGCGAGTGAGAAACGGTAATTTCGTCACCCTGTGCCGTAATTTCGGCATTTTTCCTCTCGTAGAAGTATTTTACCGCATCATTAAGAGAGGCAATCCAAAGAGTGCCGTCCTTGGCAAGAGAGGATGCGTAATCGCACTCATCGCGAAAAACGCCGAGTTTTTGCGCGTGGTGAATGTCCTGCTCCTTTTCGCTTAGCCAGTGGTTGATTTGAATGCCCCAACCGCCACAGGCAACGACCTCATCAATAAATTTCTTACATGGCTCTGCGTCCTCGTAGCAAAATCTGCCGATAAACGAGGTAAGGCGCATAAAGTTACATGTATCGGGGTCATTTATCGGACCCTCTCCAACACGGTTAGCATAGTAGTGCCTTGCCAAAAGCTCACACGCCCCCGCGCTTTCGCCACCGCCGGGGATAGCGAAGCAAATAGGCGCTTCACCGTAAATTTCGGCAAGCCTGTCGCGCGAGCCCTCGGCATCGCTAAGCCTCTTTTCCTCGGGCGTTTCATCATTATATCCGACACAGTGGTCAAGAGAGTGAGAGCAAACATCGTAGTAGCCCTCGCTAATCGCGTTTTTCCAAATTTCAATCATTGACGGGCTGAGAAAGCCGACGGTTTGCGCGCTTGTCGCCTTGATTTTAACGCCCGTGCGCTCCATAATCTCCTTAAAAATCTCGATAGTTTTGAGCGTGCTTTCACCGTAACAGCCGTCATCAAAGGTAAATGTCAGCGCACCCGATGCGCCGTTTAAGTATTTAGCAATTTTAATGTCCATTTTCTACCTCACTAAGCGCCCAACCGAGCCAAGCGAGGCAGGGAAGGGGAATTTATATCTATATTTTATCACGCGTGCGAAAAAAAGTCAATTTAATGTAAGAAAAATAGTTGACAAATCGAATATTTTTTAGTATTATTACAGGGTAAAGAAAATTTTGCGCCCAAAAGGGGCAGGATAGGGGGTAAGGCTATGAAAAGGGCTCTGATATTCATAAAGGGTCACGCAGTGTTCGTAATTGCTACCGTGTGCGCCGTTGTTACATGCTTTTTTGTACCGCCGTCAAGCGCGTATTTTGACTACATAGACCTGAAGACCCTTTCGTGCCTGCTTGCCACGCTTGCGGTTGTCTGCGCGCTCAAAAACATTAAATTTTTCAGCATAATAGCACGCAAAATCATACACTCCACCCCGAATTTCCGCATTTGCGTGCTTGCGCTTATCTATATAACCTTTATCGGCTCGCTCTTTATCGCAAACGATATGGCGCTAATCACCTTCTTGCCCCTTGGCTGGTATGTCCTTAGCGAAACGGGCAACGAAAAATACACTCCGTGGCTGTTCGTTTTGCAAAACATCTCGGCAAACCTCGGCGGTATGCTAACCCCGTTTGGAAATCCGCAAAACCTCTACCTGTATTCAAAATTCAACATTCCGACGCTTGAATTTATGAAAATTATGGCGCTCCCCTTTGCAGTAGCGGTCGCAATGCTCACCGTGTGCGCGTTTTTCTTCCCCAAGACCAAAATGGAGCTGACTAAAAAGGAGCCCTTCGTATTCAAGCGCGGGCGTAGCGCAATTTACCTTGTGCTTTTCGCCATTACCGTGCTTATGGTATTCTCGGTAATTCCGTACTATATCGCCCTTGCAATAGTGCTTGTCGCTATTCTGATAATGGACAGATACGCAATGCTAAGGGTGGATTACTTCCTGCTCGGCACATTTTTTATGTTCTTTATCTTTGCGGGAAATATGTCAAATATAGACACAGTGCGCCACCTTTTGTCCGCATTGCTTGAAAAAAGCACGCTTTTGATATCAGCCCTGTCCTGTCAGCTTATCTCAAATGTGCCAAGCGCAATATTGCTCTCGCAGTTTACAGATAACTACAAGGAGCTGCTTCTCGGCGTAAACATCGGCGGAACAGGCACGCTTATTGCATCACTCGCCTCGCTGATCACCTTCTCGGAGTATTCGCGCACGGGCGTCGGCTCTAAGCTGAAATATCTTGGAATATTCACCCTTCTGAATGTGATTTTCCTCTTTGTTCTTCTTGCCGTGTGCCTGCTAATCGTTTGATGCGCACCGCTTCCAAGCAGATAATAACCGACCGTCACGACCCCTTTGTGTGGGTCGTGATATTTTTTTGTAAGCGCGAAGGGGGTATAATATTTTTTAAAAAATTTTAATAAAACTATTTACATATTATAAATCTTGTGCTAAAATATACGCGTCTTACGCGTCTGCGAGAATATTTAAGTAAAATATAAGGCGCGAAAAATTTCGGCAGGCTCGCCGAAAAAAGAGCCGATGAAAAATGTAAATTTTATCATAGAGAGGATATAAAAATGATTAGAGAAGATTTGAGAAATGTTGCAATCATTGCCCATGTTGACCACGGAAAGACAACACTCGTTGACGGAATGCTTCAGCAGGGCGGAGCGTATCATGAAAATCAAGCGACAACCGAGCGTGTAATGGACTCAAACGACCTTGAAAAGGAAAGAGGCATTACAATCCTTGCAAAGAACACCGCTATTCACTACGCAGGCAAGAAGATAAATGTTATCGACACCCCCGGTCACGCAGACTTCGGCGGTGAGGTTGAGCGTATACTCAAAATGGTAAACGGAGTTATCCTTCTTGTTGACGCAGCCGAGGGCCCTATGCCACAGACAAGATTTGTGCTTCAAAGGGCTATGGAGCTTAACCACAGAATTATCGTAGTAGTTAATAAGATTGACCGTCCCGACGCCCGTATTGATGAGGTTATAAACGAGGTTTTGGAGCTTCTTATCGACCTTAACGCAACCGATGAACAGCTTGACTCACCTATGCTGTTCTGCTCGGGCAGAAGCGGAACCGCCTCACTCTCCCCCGATGTAGAGGGTAAGGACCTTATCCCGCTTCTTGATACAATTCTTGAATACATTCCTGCACCCGAGGGTGAGGAGAATGAGCCACTTCAGCTCCTTGTTTCAAGCGTTGACTATAATGACTATGTAGGTAAAATCGGTATAGGAAGAATTGAGCGCGGTACGCTTAAGGTTGGTCAAGAGGTTAGCGTTTGCAACTATCACTCCGATGAAAAGCCACGCCGTGCGAAAATCGTATCAATCTATCAGTTTGACGGTCTTTCTCGCTCACCTGCTCAAAGCGCAACGGTTGGCGACATCGTTTGCTTTAGCGGAGTTGAGGAGATTTCAATAGGCGATACCCTTTGCGCAACCGACTGTGTTGAGCCCCTTGAATTTGTTAAGGTTAGTGAGCCTACAATGGAAATGACCTTCTCCGTAAATGATAGCCCGTTTGCAGGCAGGGAGGGTAAGTTCGTTACCTCTCGCCAAATTCGTGAGCGCCTTTATAAGGAAACGCTTAAGGATGTATCCCTTCGTGTAAGCGACGGCGAAACAACCGACTCCTTCAGAGTTGCGGGCAGAGGTGAAATGCACCTTTCAATCCTTATTGAAAATATGCGTCGTGAGGGCTATGAGCTTTGTTGCTCAACACCTAAGGTCCTCTATAAGGAGATAGACGGAATTTTGCACGAGCCTATGGAGCGTGTGTCAATAGATGTTCCCGAGGAAAGCAACGGAACAGTCGTTCAAAAGCTTAGCGCTCGTAAGGGCGAATTTATCAATATGATGAAGGTCGGCTCAAGAGTCAGAATTGAATACCTTATCCCGTCAAGATGCTTGCTCGGCTACCGTAGCGAGTTTATGACCGATACAAAGGGTGAGGGCGTTCTCAATACGCTCTTTGACGGCTATGCACCGTTCAAGGGCGATGTAGTTACAAGATTTACAGGCTCTCTTATCGCAAGCGAGGACGGAGAGGCTACCTCATACGGACTTTATAACGCGCAGGATAGAGGCGCAATGTTCATCGGCGTTCAAACCCCCGTCTACGAGGGCATGATAGTTGGTGAATGTCCAAAGAAAGAGGATATAGAGCTAAATGTCTGCAAGAAAAAACACCTTACCGCAGTTCGCTCAAAGGGCGCAGATGAAGCCTTGATTTTGACCCCCCCAAGAGTATTGTCCTTGGAGCAAGCAATAGAGTATATAGCCGATGATGAGCTAATAGAGGTAACTCCAAAGACAATTCGTCTAAGAAAGAGAATTTTGAATACCGAACTTCGCAAAAAAGCCTTCGCGAAGCTCAACCGTTGATGACGGCGTTAATCGTCGTTGCTCCTCGTTTGCGACCTCAATGTACGCCAAAGTACATTTTCGCCCGCAAACTGCGGTGCGCCTTGCCTAACTTGTCCTGAACGGTTGAGCGCATCAAGTGAAGTTGGGCAGGGGCGACTTGTCTAACTTGCTCTGAACGATTTAATTTACATCAAATAAAGTATCAAATAAAGTGCGCCTTGCGCCGTGGGATTTTGAAAAGCAAGACTTAAAAACACTACCGAAGGGAGTAGTTAGAATGAACGATAAGGATTTTTTAGATTATTTTGATGACCTTGAGGATGACGACACTCCTATTGAGGAGCTTGAGGCGCTTGCAGGCTCGGGCGACATTGTAGCGAAGGTAAAGCTCGCGTTTGCGTATCTTTACGACTGGGACAGGGTTGACCTAAATCCCGACAGGGCTATTGAGCTTTTAACCGAGGCATCAGACGCGAGAAACGCGCAGGCAAGCTCGGAGCTTGCCAACATATATGGCTACGGCATAGGAACAGATGTTGACCTTGAGCTTGCAACGCTATATCACAAGCGTTACATTCTCCAAATGAGCACCGATGAATACAACTGCGCCACTGCCGAAACAAAAAACCTATTCGGACGCTTGAAGGGCTATCTTAACCGCAACCTTGGCGAGCTTGATGAGAAAAACGCAAGAAGGCTCTTTGAAATAGCGCAAAACAGCAAGTACCCAAGTGCGTGCGAAATGCTCGGAATACTTTATCAGTACGGAATAGGCACGGAAAAATCGCTTGATTTAGCGATTGAAAGCTACAAAAAAATGGAACACCCTCACGGAAGGCTTTGTTGGCTCTACTTCGAACAGGGTGATGATGAAAACGCGAACAAGCACCTCGCTCTTGATGAAAACGACCCGATATGTATCGCGTATAAGGGCATTTTACTCTTTAATGAGGAAAGAGATGAGGAAGCATTTGAGGTAATGTGCGAAAGCTCCCGTCAGGGCTGTGCGCACGGACATTTCGCTCTTGGTGTGTACTTTGAGCATAGGGGCGACCTCTACAACGCCTGCGACCATTACGACTATGCCCGAGCAAACGGCTATTACGGTCTTGACCGGATTATTGAATTCTTAGACAGCTTAAAGGGATAAGATATGTTTTCAAAAAAGCTTTTAGATATAGCGAGCGAGGCGGAAATCGCCCTTTCTCCCATCTTCAAAAAAATAGAGGAAATTTCCTTCAAAAACACAAGCCGAGTGCTTGACGCCTACCGTGAGCATCGTGTAAGCGAGGCTATGCTATGCGGTACGACGGGCTACGGCTATGATGACCTTGGCAGAGATACGCTTGACAAGATTTATGCAAGTGTTTTCGGTGCGGAAAGCGCATTTGTGCGCCACAGCATCGTAAACGGCACACAGGCGCTCACCATAGGTCTTTTTGGACTTTTGCGCCCGGGTGATGTAATGCTCTCCGTTACCAACCGCCCCTATGACACGCTTTGCGAGGTTGTTGGAATTGACGGTGCAAACGGTGACGGCTCTCTTGCCGATTTCGGCGTACAGTATGAGCAAATTGACTTCACCGAGGACAAAAAAATCGACTTTGATGCCATTGATAAAAAGCTAAAGGAGCTTGGCAAGCGCGTTAAGGTCGTATTTGTTCAGCGCTCAAAGGGCTATCTTGACCGCCCAACCCTCACGGTTGATGAAATAGGCGAAATTTGCGACTTCGTTCACGCAAGGTGCGGTGCGTATGTCGTTGTTGATAACTGCTATGGCGAGTTCACCGAGGATAAGGAGCCCTGTGCCGTTGGTGCGGATATGATTATCGGCTCTCTTATCAAAAATCCGGGTGGCGGAATTGCCGAAAGCGGTGGATATATCGCAGGCACAAAAAGGGCAGTGGAGCTTGCTTCTTACCGCCTGACAAGCGTAGGCACAGGTCTTGAGGTTGGCGCAACGCTCAACCAAAACAGAAGCCTGTTCAAGGGCTTTTTCCTCGCCCCTCACATCGTTTCACAAGCACTCAAAACTGCGCATTTTGCGTCATATGTGCTTGAAAAAATGGGATTTAACGCATACCCCCGCTACGATGAGGAGCGCTCGGATATAATTCAAACAGTAAAATTCGGCTATGCCGACGGGCTTATAAAATTCTGCCAAGGAATACAAAGCGCCTCGCCCGTTGACTCCTATGTTACCCCTATGCCGTGGGCAATGCCCGGCTATCAGGACGAGGTAATTATGGCAGCAGGCGCATTCACACAGGGCTCATCAATAGAAATCTCCTGTGACGGACCTATAAGAGAGCCATATATCGCCTTCCTTCAGGGCGGTCTTACCTACGAAAGCGGAAAAATCGCTATTTTAACAGCGGTTCAAAAGCTTATTGAGGAATAAGCGAATGCTAAATATAAAAATAATCGCCACGGGTGATTTAAAGGAAAATTACCTTCGTGATGCGATAAAGGAATACCAAAAGCGCATTGGCGCGTGGGCGAAAATTGAGGAAATTGTCTTAAAAGAGGAGCGCCTAAGCGAAAACCCCTCGCAAAGCGAGATTGAAAGAGCGCTTGAATGTGAGGAAAAGCGCATTCTTGAAAGGCTCACCCCTCGCTCCTATGTCATAGCAATGTGCGTAGAGGGCAAACAGCTGAGCAGTGAGGAGCTTGCCACCAAAATAAGCGAAATAACAAACACAGGTAAAAGCGAAATCGTGTTTATAATAGGCTCATCATATGGCTTGTCCCCACAGGTAAAGGCAAGAGCAGATTTTAAGCTCTCCGTGTCAAAATTAACCTTCCCACATCAGCTACTAAGGGTAATCTTGCACGAAACGATATATAGGACACTGTCTATCATAAACAATACAAAATACCACAAATGAGGCTCAATAAACTTCGTTCTTTGTTGTTGCTCCTCAATAGCGACCTTGACGCACGCCAAAGTGCGCCTGCGCCCGCTATTTGCGGTGCGCCTAAAACAACTCGTTTCTTGACCCTCATTACATGAGGACTGATAAGCGTCGCAACGGTGCTTCGCACATGAATTGTTCGCAAGCGAACATGAATTGTCACTTTGTGACATGAATTGACCTACGGTCATGAATTGGCTAACGCCATGAAGAAAATTGCTCGGGGAGTGTAGAATAAATTCGCACTAAACGATGTCGGAGTTTGCCTACCGAGGCTCTCGGTTTTGATTTCTTTTTTGCTTCTTTTTTCTTTTTCCAAAGAAAAAAGAAAGGTTATTTAAGGAGAGGAAAAATATGGCTAAGACTAAGATAGCGGTAATCGGTGCGGGTCACGCAGGGGTTGAGGCAGCGCTTGCCTCGGCAAGAATGGGACTTGACACGGTGCTTTTCACGATGTCGCTTGACGCTATTGCGAATATGCCCTGCAATCCATCAATCGGTGGAACGGCGAAGGGGCATCTTGTATACGAAATAGATGCGCTTGGCGGTCAAATGGGCGCAAGCTCCGACCTTGTCACTCTCCAAGCAAGGACACTAAACCTCGGCAAGGGCGCGGCGGTATATTCAAAGCGTATTCAAGCCGACAGAATGAAATACCGTTCCATTATGAAAAGCGTGCTTGAGGGCACGAAAAACCTTCGCATAGTCCAAGCGGAAATAGTTGATTTAGAAACACAGGGTGAGGGAAGTGACAAGAAAATCACCGCAGTTATCACCAAGCTTGGCGAAAGATACGAGACAGAGTGCGCTATTCTTTGCACAGGCACATTCCTAAATGGCACTATCCATACAGGAAGCATATGCTACTCATCGGGTCCCGATTCAATGAACTCGGCGCACGGGCTTACCGAGGCGCTTGAGCGCGAGGGCATAGCGATGATGCGCTTTAAAACGGGCACACCTGCGCGAATTCACGCCGATTCAATAGACTATTCAAGGCTTGAGGTGCAATATGGCGACAGCGAGGCATTTCCGTTCTCTTGGAAAACGAATGAGGACGAGTATGCTAAAAGCGGACAAATTCCGTGCCATATCGTATATACAAACGCGCTCACACATAAAATCATCAAGGATAACATAAAGCGCTCCGCCCTGTATTCGGGAAACATACACGGAACAGGACCGAGATACTGCCCGTCAATAGAGGATAAAATCGTGCGCTTTGCGGATAAGGAGCGCCATCAGCTCTTTGTTGAGCCTATGGGAAGCGATACGAAGGAAATGTATCTTCAGGGCTTTTCAACCTCTATGCCGATTGATGTGCAGGAGCAAATGGTACACTCGCTCGAGGGCTTTGAAAATGCGCAAATTATGCGCTACGCCTACGCAATAGAGTATGATTGCACCGACCCGCAGGAGCTTCTTCCCACGCTTGAATATAAAAGAATTTCGGGTCTTTACGGCGCAGGACAGTTTAACGGCACATCGGGCTATGAGGAGGCAGGCGCGCAGGGACTTATCGCAGGAATAAACGCCGCCTTGAAATTGCTCGGCAAGGAGCCACTTATTCTTTCGCGCTCATCATCGTATATCGGTACACTTATTGATGACCTTGTAACAAAGGGCACAAGCGAGCCATATAGAATGATGACCTCTCGCTCCGAATTTCGCCTGCTCCTGAGGCAGGATAACGCGGACTACCGCCTGACACCTATCGGCCGTGAGGTTGGACTCGTTAGCGATGAGCAATGGGAATTTTATAAGGAAAAGAGAGAGGCGGTTGAGCGTGAGCTTGAAAGGGCGCGCCATACCGTAATCCGCCCGAGCGAGGAGCTGAACCGTGACCTTGAATTGCTCGGCACATCGCCAATCAGCGTGCCGACCTCGCTTTATGACCTGCTTAAAAGACCTCAGCTTGATTATAAAAGCCTTGCAAAATACGATACATCACGCCCAAAAATGAAAAAATCGGTTGAATTTGTCGCTCAAACCGAGATAAAATATGAGGGCTATGTCAAAAAACAGCTTCAAGAGGTTGAAAGGGGCGCAAAAATGGAAAAAAGAGCCCTGCCTGCCGATATTGATTATAACGAAATCAAGGGACTTCGTATTGAGGCACAGCAAAAGCTAAATAAGGTAAAGCCACTTACCCTCGGTCAGGCATCGCGCATTAGCGGAGTTAGCCCTGCGGATATCAGCGTGCTTCTTATTTATCTTGACTCGCTTAAATAAATTAAAAAGAGGCTTTTTGAAATAGCCTCTTTTGTTGTCCTCTTTTAATTATATTTTAATTATCTTTTAATTATAATGAAGGGTAATGGCTATACCCGCGTCACAGTCCTGTGACTATTGAAAAACCGCCTCAAGCCCTATTGACAAGGGGTTTTAGGGTGTGATAGAATAAAGGAAAGAATGTGCCAAGCGCTAATGCGAAAAAGCTCAAAAAAGTGAGCTGTCGCACGCTTTGTGACCATTTTAAAAATGCTCTGATAGGTCTTGACACGCATAGCCGAGCATGCTAAAATATTATCACAGGCAAAATTTGACAAGGCTAAAAAAATATTTACATATAAAGGAGAAGAAAAATGAACATTACGGCATTTTTAAACGAAAATGATTCTGATTTGTCCGCCCTTGGCGAGATGAAGTCAAGATACGCCCTTGAAATCGTTGAAAGGACACTCACCCAAAGCAATATAAATGACGAGCAAAGAGAATTGCTTAACTCCTTTAAGACACTTCTTGAGCAGGCGATTGAGGACGGCGATACAAGCTTTTATGAGGGCGCAAGGGAGACAATTGATGAAATCATCGGCGATCAAGATGATGAGCTTGATATTTCATCACTTGATGCAGTCAGCACGCACGCGTTTGACCCTATCCTTAAGGATGATGAGGACATTGCTAAGATGGCGACAAGCGTGCATGCGTATTTGTTTATGTATAAGGGGGAAAGAGATGTGAAGCTATCCGAGCTTATTTATAAATTTATGAGAGAAAACGGCATTGACGACCCTGTTGATGTGTGGAAGCCAATCGGTCTTGGAAGAAAGAACTGGCATAACCTTATCACAAGATATGAAAAGGAAGAGGGCAAAAAGGCAAAGAAGCTCACGCTTCTATATGTCGCAATCGCGCTTCGCCTTAATATTGACCAGACAAGAGAGCTTCTTGAAAATCAATTCCACCGCCTTACAAAGAGTAAGCAGGACCTTATCTTTACATACCACATCGTAAACAGAGAAATAGATGTAAAGGATGAAAAGGACCACGCAATGATGGCGAAGAAGGAAATTGACCAAATCCGCGAGGAGCTTGCCGAGTACGGACTCGAGGTTCTTACAGTAAACTACGAATAAAACAAAATAAAAGGCTTCATTGAAGCCTTTTGTTTAAGCTGAATAATTGTGGAACTCCACAAAAAGGTAGGATAAAATATGAAATTGAACGATGCTATCATAAGAAGAATAAAGGAGATTTGCGCACAAAAGGATAGTAATGTGTGCGATATCGCGCTAAAGGGCGGAATGTCCCCGTCGGCAATTTACGACCTTATTAAGGGCAGAACAAAATGCTCAAAGGTCGTTACAGTAAAGCGATTTTGCGAGGGCGCAGGCATAACACTTTCCGAATTTTTTGATAAGGAATATTTTAACGAGCCCGAAGAGGACTAAGGCTCAATCTAAATAAAAACGACATCAAACGAGTGAGCTAAGGCTCATTTCAAGCGATGTCGTTTTTTGTTTTTAAGGTGATAGCGAAATGAGTACAAAATTAAAAGGACTACCCGTTGGCGCAGTGCCATTAAGGACACTGCGCATCGATATAAATCCCTTGCGGGATTTTCGATATGTTGCTTGCGCAACTCGATATGGACTCTGCGAGTCCTCGATATGCAACTTCGTTGCGTTGGATAGCCACCCGAGGCTCTCGGGCGGAGCTTGTAGTGCGGAGTGAAGCAATTTTAAACAATATGGGCGCGTTTTGATATGGCTACACACTTATTATCATTCCCCATATGCCACCCGAGGCACTCGGGGGTCGGGGCGTATAGAAACGGCTCATACCGCACGATGTCGAATTTTGCCCGTCGAGGCTTTTTTGCCAAAGTGTGGAGTGAAGAAAACTGCTTCGGACCGTGCGGAAACGGTTCTTATTAAACGATGTCGGATATTGCCACCCGAGGCTCTCGGGCAGGTTGTCCGTTTTGTCCGTTTTTTTGTGATATGATAGTAGATGTCAAGGGGGTGCACACCCTTGGCGGACAGGAATAAGGCAAGCCTTGAAAGGGGGGGAGAAGCGTGATTGATGAAAAAACCAAGGAAAAGCTGAAAAGGATTTTGGTAAGCATAGCGGTAGCCGATGCATCTGAGGCGATAGAGATAGCGAGGGGCGGAGCGAGTGGCACAGGCGAGATAAAGATGAGCAAGGATTTATCCCGAGCGATATCGTCAATGAGAGTAAAGAGCGACAAGGGGAGCGTTGACATAGACATAAAGCTCCTTGATAAGCTAAAGGCGATAGAGCTTTACTTCAAGCTGTGTGAGGACGCGGGCGAGGGCGGGGCAAGTGACTCCTGCCTGCTCGTAGAATACGGTTACACCTCTCCGAAGGACCGAAATGAAAGCTAAAAGCCTTCTTATGAATGAATCGTTTCGCGAGTCAAACAGCACGAAAAAGCGATACAGGGTAGAGTGTGGCTCGGCAGGAAGCGGAAAGAGCGTAAATGTCGCACGGGACTTTATAATGAAGCTCTCGGACAAGAAATATCAGGGAGCGAACCTGCTTTGCGTACGAAAGACGGAGAACTCCCATCTTGATAGCACATATGCCGAGCTTAGCCGAGCCGTGCGGGAAATCTTTGGCGAGGAGTACACAAAATACTGGGAAATCTCACGCTCCCCCTTAAGAATGAGAAGTAAGATAACGGGCGCGCTCATAATGTTCCGAGGAACTCGAGATGATGAGCAACGGGAAAAGCTGAAATCAATCCAAGCGGTAAGCGGAAAAATCACTTGGGTGTGGGTAGAGGAAGCGACGGAGCTTGATGCAAGCGATCTTGACATCATAGACGACCGACTTCGCGGAGAGCTTGAAAACAGCGAGCTTTACTATCAAATCACCCTCACCTTTAACCCCGTTAGCGCAAGCCACTGGATAAAAAAGCGCTTTTTTGACAGATGCGACCCCGATGTGTTTACAAATCGCACAAATTACCTTCAAAACGCCTTTATAGATGAGGGCTACCACCGCCGAATGATGGCAAGGCGGGAGCTTGACCCCGAGGGCTACCGAGTTTACGGACTTGGCGAGTGGGGCGAGAGCGAGGGACTGATTTTACCGCATTACACCGTACAATGTGTCGATAAAAGGCATGAAATGTACGATAGCGTGGCGATAGGACAGGACTTCGGCTTTAACCACGCGAACTGCATTTTGACGGTTGGCTTTCGTGACGGAAACATTTTCGTGCTTGATGAGCTTTATACGAGGTATAAGGACACAGCCGAGATAATTTCCGAGGCGAGCAAGGCACTTATTCCTAAAAATGTCACAATGTGGTGCGATAGCGCCGAGCCCGACAGGATAAAATCGTGGAAAAAGGCAGGCTACCGAGCGCAGGCAGTAAAGAAGGAGCCCGGTAGCGTTAGCGCGCAGATTGATTATTTGAAATCGCATAGCATAGTGATTGACCCGAAATGCGAAAACCTGATCCGAGAAATCGGCGAATGGAAGTGGAAGCGTGACCCCATATCCTCGGACTATACAGACGAGCCTGTATCGGTAAATGACGACTGTATAGCCTCACTCAGATACGCCATAGAGGGCGAGCGAAGGGGCAGAAGGCTTGGGGCGATATCCAAATCAAGGCTTGGCTTGTAGATGCGCAGTACAGCCAAAACGAAACAAAAAAGAACAGGTGAAAAATGAATACTTTAAAAATCAAAGAGCTAATACAGGAATTTAAAGAGGGCACGCTTCCCCGTTTGCGTATGCTTAAGGGCTATTACGACGGACGGCACGCAATTTTGCTTGATAAAAAGGAAGCGGGTAAGCCTCAAAACAAAATAGTAAATAACTTTTGCAAAAACATCATCGATACAACCGTCGGCTACTTTATGGGCACACCCGTCAGCTACGGCTCAGATGATAAGGAGCTTATTTCCGAGCTTGTCAGGATAAATAACTATAATGATGAGCAGTTTGTCAATAGCCGTCTGTCAAAGGACCTTAGCGTTTACGGAATGGCGTGCGAAATGCTTTATCTTGATGAGAATAAGGAGATAAGAGTCGTTCCGTGCGACATTACGAGCGTAATCCCCGTGTGGTCAAGCACCGTTGAAAGGGAGCTTATAGGCGCAATTCGCTTAGCCACGGGCGAGGATAGCTCACATACAAGGGTTGAGGTGTACGATGATAAGGAAATTTGCATTTACTCCCTTGATGCGGGCGGAAATATGCAAAAAACAGACACATATGCCCACTATTTTGGCGCAGTTCCGCTGAATTTCTACTTTAACAACTCCGATGCAACGGGCGACTTTGAGCCGATAATCACCCTCGTTGACGCCTATAATAAGCTCCAAAGCGAGAGCGTGAACGATTTTGAGCTTTTCGCGGACTCCTATCTTGCAATCACGGGCATGAGTGATACTCAAAGCGAGGACATAGAGCGCCTTCGCGAGAACAGGGTCCTGCTTCTTGATGAGGGCGGACACGCGGAGTGGCTTGTCAAGAGCGTAAATGACGGCTATATTGAAAACCTAAAAAGCCGAATTTCCTCGGACATCTACCGCTTCTCGGGCTCAGTTGATATGACCGATGATACAATAGGACAAAGCGCGTCGGGAATAGCGATAAAATACCGCCTGCTCAACTTTGAGAACAGGGTGAGCGTTACCGAAAGATTTTTCAAAAAGGGGCTTGCAAGAAGATACGAAATGATTTGCACACTCCTCTCGTTGCTTGGCAAGAGCTACGATTGGCGTAATATCAAGATGGTATTCTCAAGAAATATCCCCGAAAATCCGGCGGATAGCGCAGTCTATGCCGAGAAAATGAGTGGTATTGTATCAAAGCGCACGCTTCTTGAGGCACTTCCGATGGTTGATGATGCCGAGGGCGAGCTTGAAAGAATAAAAAGCGAAATGGCGGATACAGCCGTGGGCGTATCAAATAAAAGCGATAGCGAGGAGTAGAAAAGATGGAAGAATTCGGAATGCGGAATGCGGAATTCGGAATGCAAAACGAAGAAAACGGCTTCGTGGAGAGTGGAACAAATTCGTACTGCACGAGGGCGGAGTTCACCCCCCGAGGTACTCGGGCGGAGTTCGGAATGCAAAACGAAGAAAACGGCTTCGTGGAGAGTGGAACAAATTCATACTGCGCGAGGGCGGAGCTCACCCCCCGAGGTACTCGGGCGGAGTGCGGAATACAAAATGAAGAAAATTGCTTCATAGATAGCGAAAACAGCTCAAGCGATACGGAATTAGAGGTACAGCCCGAGGGACTCGGGGAAAAGAGCGAGAATAGTGGCACAGAAGCGGAAAACGCAAGCCAAGACTCTTGCGACACGGAAGCGCAGGGCGAGGGTCAAGACCCTTGTGACAGGAGCGAGGCGGAAAACAGCTCCTACGAGGCGGGCGCAGAGGGTGATAATCAGGAAAATCAGCTACAAGACCTTCTTAGCGAGCTTGAGGCGGAGAGAGCAAGGCGAATCCAAGCGGAAAACAAGTATGAATGTATCCGTTATCTTGAGGAAAAGGGGCTACCGCTTTCCCTTGTCAATGTAATAGGCGAAAACAGCCTTGATGCGATGAAGGGCGCCATTGATACGCTTTCGCAAATCGTAGGCGAAAGGGTAAGAGATGAGGTAAAATCAAGGCTCACCTCAGTAACTCCGCCACCTGCAAGGTCGATGTCGCCGAGCTACTCGGACTTTCAAAAAATGTCGCTTGGCGATATGCAAAAAATTTACTCAACAGACAAACAGCTTTACAGAGAGCTGACAAATCAATTTAAAAAATAAGAAAGGATAAAAACAAATGAACACAATTTACGAAAACGAAATTATCGAAAACAAAATGACCGACCTTCTCAACACCCGTCTTGACGCAAGAGCGCTTATGACGGTTGATACCTCTCTTACCGAGAGCGCGGGACTAAGAAAGGTGATCAACCGCTATACCTATAAGGGAAGCGTTGAAAACCTTCAAAAGGGCGAGAAAAACACAGTAAAGGGTAGCGTTTCATTCGTGCCCGAATATTATGATGTTAAGAGATATCAGCAAACCTTTGAGTATAACGATATGGACGCAATGGCAGACCCTTATATCGTTGATGTTGCAATGCAGGGCGCAGTTACCGAGATTGCAAACGAAATCAACAGAGAATATATTGATGAAATTCTCAAGGTAAGCACAAAGTTTACCTATGATGAGGTAATCACCTATAACGACTTCGTTGATGCTCTTGCAAAGATTGACTGCGAGGTAGAGCCTGATTTGTTTATCATCATGGGCGCGGACATTCGCAAGGATATTCGCAAGGACCCCGACTTCGTTACCGCAAAGCAGGGCGAAATCATTTATAGCGGACAGTTCGGCACAATTTGCGGAATCCCCGTGCTTTTCTCAAAGCTCCTTCCAAAGGACAGAGTAGTTATCACAGGCAAGGACGCGGTACGCTTCTTTGTTAAGAAGAGCGCAAGCGTAGAGCAGGCGCGCGATATTGAAACAAAGGATAATACCGTAGTTTATGAGCGTCACGGACTTATCGCCCTTGTTGACGATACAAGAAGCGTGCTTATCGGCAGAGCGCCAAATAAGTTCAACTGGCAATACGATGAGCAGCCGAACTTTGAAACGGTTCAAATTCAGCCACTTGCCTACGCTCCGTCGGAGATTTGCGATTACTACTACAAGTTTGAAAGGGTTGACCTCTTTGACGGTGATGTTGTAGACCTTAGCGACGGCTGGGAAATGCTTGATAAGAGCACCTTTGAAATCCCGAAGAAGACAAAGGGCGAGGTCATCACAATCATTGAGGCAATGAGCGACACAGGTGTTGTAAGCGGATACGAGCAGTACACCTACACAAAGGACTAAGCCTATGATGGAGATAATTTCAGATAGAGAAAAATACGAGATAATCTCCTGCGTAAAAAACCTTCTCCTCATCCACGGTGAGGAGAAGGATGAGCTTTTGGAGACCATCGTTGAGGGGGCATACGCCTATGCAATCGCATACACACGGGAAAAGGTTATTCCAAGCGCAATACTTGTAAGAATGAGCACAGAGGACTTTTGTCGCTCCTACGGAGTTACAAAAAGAACGAGGGGCGGAGCGAGTGAGGAGTATGCCGATGGCTACTCCGAGCCCGTTATGACAATTCTGACCTCAATGAAAAGGCTAAGGAGCGTGTGATATGTTTGAGAGGGAAAAGCGACATTACCCCGTTTACCGCATAGATAAGGAAACAAGGCTTGCCACGGGCGTGTTTGTTGCAAGAGCGTATATTTATTTCACCTCTGATAGGCGTGATGAGGACAGGGATCACCTTTGCGTGTATCTGAAAAAGACCTATCGTGGGCTATTTGACCCCTGCGATATAAGAGAGGGCGACATCACAAGCTATGAGGGCGAAAGGCTCCGTGTGATAAGCGTTGATAAATCGGGCACGGAGTATAGCGTGCATCTTGAAAGCGTGCAAATTATAGACACAGGGGCGTACGCCTTGAGGGAGGAAAGCGATGTTTGATAAGATTATAGATAAAATACGCGAATGCTCGGGGCTTTCGGTGCATGACCGCCTTTACGACCTTGAAAGGGGCGAGGTTGTTGCCAAAATTATGCCTAAGGAGTATGATTCGGGCGTGTGCGCAAGCGTTTTGCACCTCACCTGCTCGGGGCTGACCTATGCCGAGGCGCTTATTTGCTTTGATAAGATTTGCACAGGGCTTGACGCCCTTCCCTCTGAGGATAATGACATTCTTGAAATATCGCTTGAGGGCACGGTTATAAAGTACGATAGCGTATCGGGAATGGTTCGCGTGCTTGGTAGCTTTGCGGTATATACGGAGGTGATTTCCAATGAAGATTAGCGACGGAAATATTTTTCTCGACCTTGATTACGAAATAAGGGCAGAGCGCGTTAAAATCACAGGGTCGGCAGTAGAGCCACAGCTCGGCTATGATAGGGACGCACAGCATTACAATCTTCTCGGTGGCACGGTTTTGCCAAGGGAGATAACTATTGAGGGGTATATCACGGGTGATGTAGAGGAAAATCGCCATTACCTTTATAAAATGTGCGCCCCGCTTAAGACCCTGTGGCTGTACGATGGCGATTACCGTATGGAGATTACCGTTTTGAGAGCGCCCGAGCTTAGTGATGAGAGGCGCTATAAGGACAAGCTCTTTCGCTTTACCATAAGGGCACTGTGCCTTAGCCCCTATTGGAGCGCAATCAGCGCAAAAAAATATATCTTTTACAGCTGTGGCGGTGAGTCGACCGACCAAAGCGCTCTTAAGGTTCTGAACGAGGGACATGTCCCAAGCGGATTTAATATAAGCATTCTTATGAATACAAGTGCGAACTTCCTCACCCTCAGAAAGGGCAGTGAGTATATAAAAATCAATAAGCCCCTTGACATTCTCGATACGGTAATTATAGATACATCATCGGGCAAAAAGAGCGTAATGCTCAAAAAGGACGGGCAGGACGATCTTGTTTCGCTGATAGAATATGTAAGCCCGGATTCAACCTTCTTTTCACTTGATAAGGGTCAAAATCAGATAGACTTTGTCGTGTCCGAGGGGGTAGCGCATATGACGCTTGAATACATTCCTCGCTATATAAGGTAAGGGGGCAAATATGGAAGTAAAAATTCTTGATATGGGCTTTAAGCTAAGGGGAGTTATAGACACTCCCCGCACCCTTCGGTATAGCGAGTGCTTTTATGACGCAGGTAAGCTCTATATGGAGCTTGCGTTTGAAAAATCGCTCTATGAGAGCCTGAAGCCACCGTGCAGAATTTTGGTTGAGGACCTTGTGTTCAATGTGGAAAGACGGTGGTATGTAGACGGGATTATCCGTGTTTACGGCGTTGGAATTTTCTCCGAGTTCAAGCATCAGCATGTAACGCAGGGCATTGAGCTTACCGCTAAGCCGTCGGAGATTTTGCACGATTATGCGGTGAAAATGACCTTTGAGGGCGTTAATTATAAGGTTTTTTCAATGCAGGGCGAGGACGAGCGCGTTTATTCGGGCGTGGAGTGGTGCGAGTCGCTTTACGATATAATCTCCCGCATTTGCTACGAGTACGCCCTCGGCTTCAGAATTGTGTATTCCTTTGACACAGGGGAGCTTAGATTTCATATTCTCGATGCGCGTGACAGGGCAACTCACGAGGCAAGCGAGCTTACCTTCATCTCGGACAGAATGGATGTTTATTCCGATATTGAAACGGATATAGACCTGACAAATTACAAAAACAAGATAGAGCTTGTGTGGAAGATAAACTCGCTTCACGAGGTACAAAGCTTTATCTTTGAGCGCGTTCCCGTCGGCGAGGGTCAGCGCGCAATGGTGGAAAATCCGTATATTTGGGCGATGACCGAAACGGAGCTGAGAGCCTTATTCTACGCAAGAGCGAGGGAGCTTTTCAAGCTTCACAGGAAAAAGCATCAATACAGGGTGCGCCTGATGCAGGACCCCAAGCACAGAGTGGGCGATATCTGCTATGTTGAAAGCGTAGCCCTCGGAGAGAAGGATTATGCCCTTCTTACTGAGCGAGAAATTGAAATTACAGATACATCAAGGAGCGAAACGCTCATTTTGGAGGTGCAGTAATGGAAGTACAAAGGGAGCTTTGCGATGAAAGGAGCAAGGAAGCAAGACGCAGGCTTGATAAGCATGCCGACACGATTGACGCATTAAAGACCTGCTCGGTAAAGCTCACCGAAATGGTTGAAATACACAACGAGCGACTAAAGGACCACGAAACGAGGCTTGATAGCCTTGAGAAAAGACCGTCAAGCGTGCTTTCAAAGGTTTTTGATGCGCTAATCTCGGCAGTGGTGGCAACGGTCGTTTGTGCGATTATGTAAAAGGAGCAGTAAAATGAAAAATTTCATAAGAAAATTAACAAGCCGTAAGCTGTGGATAGCGATAATCGGCTTCGTGTCTGCCCTTGGCGTGATTTTTGGCATTGATGAGCTAAGGGTGGAGCAAATTTGCGCCCTTATCGGTGCGCTCGGTACGCTTGTTGCTTATATTTTTGCCGAGGCTATTACCGACGCAAAATGCCAAAACAGCGACACAGCCGAGCGCATAGGCGAAAAAGCCGAGTCAAGCGCCCCCGAGCAAGGGGAAGCGTGAGGCAAGGGCACTGCCTTTTGAATATTTTGCTAAAGATATGAATAATAAAAAGTAAAAAACACTTTATTTTTCCTTCAAGATGTGTTAGAATATAAGGGACGGGTAACAACGGTTACCGTTTACGCAGTCGGCGAAACAGAAGGACACCGAAGGAAGGGTAAGGAAAAATGATAAAGGCAGTAATTTTTGATTTGGACGGCACGCTTTGCGATACAATGGACGACCTTCGCACAGCGATGAACGCAATGCTACAAAAGCTCGGATATAAGACAAGGAGCCGTGCCGAGCTGATTAAAAATATCAATAACGGAGCAAAGGAATTTGTAAGGCGCTCACTCCCCCGCGATGTGCAGAAGGTTGATTTTATCGTAGATAGCGCCCTTGAGGTTTACGGAGCAGAGTACGCCAAGTGCTACTGCAAGAAAACGAAGCCGTTTGACGGAATAAAGGCGGTGCTGTCCGAGCTTAAGAGAAGGGGCTATAAGCTTGCGGTTTTGTCAAATAAGCAGGACGAGTTTGTAAAAACGATAGTTACCGAGATCTTCGGCAAGGGCTTTTTCAATCTTGCGGTAGGTCATAAGGATATGCCGACGAAGCCAAATCCCACCTCAGCCATAGCGATAGCGAAAAAGCTCGGCGTAAAGGCAGAATCGTGCGTGATGATAGGCGATAGCGATGTCGATGTGCAAACCGCGATAAATGCTCAAATGCAGGTAATCGGCGTCAGCTGGGGATATCGTGAGAGGGAGCTTCTTAGTGAGGCGGGCGCTCTCAATATTGCCGACACTCCCGACGATATTTTGAGAATAATTGACGAATTTAACGCATAAGCGGTAGCTAATGAGGTGCTTGTATGTCCGATTTTTTGATTGAAGACGGAGTGCTGGTGAGCTACACGGGAGAGAGCGAGCATGTCGTTATCCCAAGCGAGGTAAGGGTCATCGGAGAGGACGCGTTTTACTTCAATCTTTCGCTAAAGAGCGTAAGGATTGAGGGTGAGCTTGATGCCATAGAGCGAAATGCCTTTTATTCATGTAACGATCTTGAGCGAGTAGAGGCGCTTTTCGGCATTGGCGAAATCGGTTATGGCGCATTCGGCATGTGCCTGAACCTTCGTAGCGTGTCCGTAAAGGGCGGGGTCGGATACATTGAGGACGGTGCGTTCTTTGAAACGATAGCTCTTGAGGAGCTTGAAATTCTCGGAGAGGAAACAAATTATAAGACCGTAAACGGCGGAGTGTATACCGCCGACGGTAAAATGCTCGTTTTTTACCCCTCGGCAAGGCAAGGCGCAGAGGTTGAGATTGCATACGGAACGGAGATTATCGGCATTGATGTCTTTGCGAGCAATGACAAAATAAAATCGCTCAAAATTCCGCTGACGGTAAGGAAAATTTGCGACGGCGCGTTTTTTGGAATGAGTGGACTAAAATCGCTTGAAATCCCCGAGGGAGTGTGCGAATTTGAGCAAAGAGCATTGCTTTTTCTCTCGCTCGATACAATAAGCGTCAGCGAAAATAATCAGCATTTTAAGACAGTAGACGGCGCGCTTTACTCAAAGGACCAAAAAACGCTTGTGCTTTACCCCACGGCAAGGGGCGATAGCGAGGTCGTAATTGCCGATGGCACAGAGGAAATTGCCTGCGGTGCGCTTACAGGTGTTGATACCGTTAAAAGCATAAAAATTCCAAGTAGCGTGCGTGTCATCAGAGAAAGATCGTTTACGGAGCTAAGAGGGCTACCGTTTATTGAAATCCCCGAGGGAGTGTGCGAAATTGAGGAAAGGGCGTTTAGCGCGTGTACCTCTCTTGAGGGCGTGCTTCTTCCAAGCACGGTGACAAAAATTGATATGGAAGCGTTTTATAACTGCGCCGACCCGTTTGTAATCTTCGGCAAAAAGGGAACATATGCCGAGAGGTACGCAAAGGCGCTTAAAAAGCACGACAGAAGCATACGAGTTGTATTTGAAGCAATATAAAAGGGCTACTAATATAAAAGGGCTACTCATGGAGTAGCCCTTTTTGAATGCGGAGTTCGGAATGCGGAATTCGGAATGAAGAGTATTGATCGGGGAGCGTAGAATAAATTCGCACTAAACGAAGTCGGAGTTCACCCCCCGAGGTACTCGGGCGGAGTGCGGAACGGTGCTATCGCAAATGCGGAATGCGGATGTGCGTACACCCCAAGAACACGAGCCTTGGCGAAGTGCGATTGGCTGGTGGTAGCCATGCATGCGACCGCAGGGAGTCGCAGTGAGGAATGGTGCTATCGCAAATGCGGAATTCGGAGTGCGGAATGCGGAATTCGGAATGAAGAAAACTGCTTCGTAGCGTATGGAAACAATTCATACCAAACGAGGTCGGATATTGCCCGTCGAGGCTCTCGACTAGATGAATTTTTCCTTATATTCGGGGAACATATCGGAAATATCCGTTTCGGACACGACAAAATCCACATCATTAAGAGTGCAAACGGTGTTAAGATATGGCGCGCCGACCTTTTGCGAGTTTAGGAGCAGGACTGATTTTTTGGAGCATTTCATCATAGCCTTGGATATTTGATTTTCAGCGATTGAGTTATCGGTTAGCTTGCCATCGGGGGATAGCGAGGAAACGGAGAAAAAGCAAATATCCGCATTAAATTTCCGTATAAACTCCTCGGCAAATGTGCCGACATAAGCAAACGAGGTCTTTGACGCCTCACCGCCTGTGACAAATGTCTTTACTCCCGTCTTTGCAAGAACAGATGGCGCCTTTGAGCTGTTGGTGATAACTATTACCGAGCTTTTTGCGCCTAAAATCTTTAAAAGCTGTAAGCAGGTTGATGAGCCATCAATCATTATTGTATCTCCATCATGTATTAGGTCAAGACACTTTTTGGCAATGTTATCCTTTTCTAAGACAAATTCCTTTTCGCGTAGCTCCTGAGGCGTACCCTCCCATTGAGTGCTGTTAAAAACAGCACCGCCCGTTGTCCTTATAATCTTGCCCGAGTCTGCAAGCGCCTTTAAATCTCTGCGCATTGTTGGCGCACTGACAAAGAGCCTTGCACAGAGCTCATCAATGCTTGCCTCACGATTTTGACGCAAATAATCGAGTATTATGTTCTCTCTATCCTTGAATGACATATTTGACCTCTTTTTTAGTAATTTGATTGAAGCTTGTAAATGAATAATCATAAATTGAGCATTTTGTTCAAAAAATCTTGTAGAGTTGACAATTTTGCTCAAATGTATTATAACATAAGTGTAGAGCGAAAATCAAGAAGTGTTTCTATTTTTCTAAAAATAGCAAAAGCATAGGGCACTTGATTAAATTGCTCAAATCATTTAGAAGGAGAACGAATGAGAGTGAAAAAGAGAATTTTTAGCTTTATTTTGGCGTTTGCGCTCGTTTTGGGCGTGTTTCCGCTTTCCGCGCTTGCAGATGAAGGCGAAACGAATACTGAGACTACGCCAAAAACCTACGAGGAGTCACTTGCTCCCGTAGAGATTGTAAACGGAGAATACTCGTTTACGATAAACAAGACCGTGTTTGAGGTCGGAGAGGAGATTATCGTTTCCGCCTCGGGTCCAAACTCAAAGGATTGGATTGGCGTTTACGATATATGTCAAAATAGTTCCAGCTATTACTATTATGTTGATTCTATGGGTGACGGTGTGGAGTTTAACGCCAACAAAAACCTTCCAGAGGGCGAGTATGTTATTCGCTTGCAGGCGTCGGACTCGTCAAGCTTTGCCGACTCAAAGGCGACTGTAAGAATCAAGGTAGGAAGCCCCGACACGGGAATTAAGGGCGACAGCTCGCTCCTTTCCCTCAATAAGATGGTTTACAAGGTCGGAGAGCCTATTATGGTAACGGCATCGTATGTGAATTCGGACACTTGGGTAGGCTTGTATCAATTTGACCAGCACGGAAAAACAGCAAGTGCGTGGGCGTGGGTTGATAACCCAAACAAGGGTGGTAACGAGGTGAATGCGGGAGACGGCGTTCCCTTCGATATTACAACGGAGCTAAAGTCGGGTTGGAGCCTTAACCCCGGCGAGTATGCGGTTTATCTCTTTCCACATAGCGCAACGGATGTGGCAAACGCTCTTGCATACACGAGCCTTTTCATTGAGGGTGACTCAGCCGTTTCATATGATTCTATCGTTCCAAGCGAATCGGGCGGAGATAGCGGAGAAGGTGGCACAGAGGGCGGTGGCACGGTAACACCCGACCCCGACGTTGGCGATGGAAACGAGGGAACTGATCCCGACACCCCCGAGCAGGGCGAGGGAGATGAAACGGTAAAACCAACCGACGGCCCCGTAACTATAACAAACGGCGAGTACGAGCTTAGCATAAATAAGACGATGTTTGAGGCGGGCGAGCCTATTCTTGTTTCGGGTAAGGGTCCGCTTGATAACGACTGGATCGGTCTTTACCGAGTACAGGATAATACCTCTATTATGTATCAATACCTTGGCAACGTCGGTAGCGGTGCTTGGTTTGACATAACGGAAAATTATGTAAAGGGCGGTATGTATAATCAGTATTCCTCACTTCCCGAGGGTGAGTATGTTATCCGCCTGCAGGCAAACGGAAAAGATGGCTATGAGGGACACAGGGCGCTTGTCAGAATTACAATCGGAAGCCCCGAAGCGACCGTTTTCGGCGATAGCACGCTCCTTAGCGTTGAAAAGCAAACCTATAAGGCTGGCGAGCCTATTATGGTAACGCCTCATATGACGCCCGATAGCACCGACTCGTGGGTTGGTGTTTACGGCTTTGACGCCTTCGGCAATGGTAAATCGTACGTGTGGGAATGGGTTTCAACAAACGGTGACGGCGTTGCCTACGACGCAACCGAGGGCATGTCACTCCCCGAGGGCATTTATATGATTTGTCTTGTTCCACATGATGCGGGCGACCATTCAACTAAGGTTGCCTACACAATGGTAACCGTCGGCGAGGACACCGTAGATACATATGACAACTACGCACCCGCGCAAAAGAACGTAACCGTTTCAAACGGCACGCACTCAATGAGCGTAAATAAGACGAGATTTGAGGTTGGCGAGGAAATTTTAGTAACCGCCACCGCAGTCGGCTCAAAGGACTGGATAGGTATTGCAAAGCGCGGAAACAAAGATGCTGCAATCCGCTGGTATTATGTTATAGGAACTGCGGGAAACGGCGTTGAATATAACATCAAAAATGCGCCGAACATCGGTGGAAATTTAAGTGCTTACGCCGACATTCCCGAGGGTCTTTACACAATTTACCTCGTTGAAAACGATAAGTATCTGAAGGATACCTATACCTTTAGCATAAACATTTCGGTAGGCGATATTGAGGACGACGCAAACGGCGCAACCGACGGTGGAACGACCTCGGGCGGTGCGGGCTCCGTAGACGGTGTTGTAGCTCCAGAGGGCGCGGAATACACCCCAAGCGGTAACGGCTACGCAGGCGGAACGGTTACTGTAACTATGCCGACCGAGGCGCTCGGCAACTACAATGCGGTAATGTACTGGGCTGACGAAAACGGCACTCTTGACGGCTACACAATGCTTGCAAGGGTAAAGGTATATAGCTCCATAGTTACTCATACGATAAGCAAGAGCGTTACTGTTCCAAGCGGAGCGACGAGACTTTTGGTCTATTCCGAGGACAGAGCCACGGGCGCGCTTTCCGATGAGTTTATAAGCATCGACCTTCCCGAAAACAGCGCAAGCGGTGATTTTGGCATGCCGAACGATTCAATATTCGTTATAAGTGACGTGCATATCGGATCACAGTACGGAGCTACACACTTCAGGCTCATGCTAAAGGACGCTATTACGCTTTATCCAAACGGTGCGCCCATTTATATCGTGGGAGATATTACCGATAACGGAACCGAGGCGCAATACGCCGAGCTTATGTCGATATTTAACGAGGTGATGACCGAAAACGGCGCGGACGGAAGCGAATATCCGCTGTTTTTCGCAATCGGTAATCACGACTACCCGTCAGCCACGGGCGCGTTCTTGGAGTATGCAGCTCTCCCTGACGGAACACACCCAACGGACACAAGCTACGACTTTTGGCTAAACGGATATCACTATATCATTCTCGGTGGCGACAACGCAAACGGACTTGAGGCGTATTTCAACGAGGCGACGCTAACCTGGCTTGACGAAAAGCTCGCCGAGAACAGAAACGACGCAAGACCGACCTTCGTATTCCTTCATCAGTCAATTTATAATACCGTAGCGGGAAGCCTTCCTGGTGAGGGCTGGGACGGCGTTACCAACGAGGACGAATTTGTTGCGGTTATCAAAAAATACCCCGAGGTAATGCTCTTTAACGGACACTCCCACTGGGAAATGGATTCAAAGGGCAACATCTTCGAGGGCACCGAGGAGCTTCCTATTCACGCATTCAACTGCGCATCGGTTAGCTACCTATGGACCGCGTTTAATAAGACACAGGGTGAAAACCTCTACGGAAGCCAAGGCTACGCAGTTGATATTTACGACGGAAAAACCGTTGTACGCGGTCGTGACTTTGTAAATTCCAAGTGGATAAGCTCCGCGCAATACTGCATAGAATTTGAGAGCAGCTGCGAGCACGATTATGATAAGGTTGCGATAAAGTATGAGGGCGGATTTGACAACTCAGGTAAAATCACCCTTAAATGCTCCATTTGCTCACTTGAAAAAAGCGAGGAGTGTGAGAAAATGCTCACCTCAATCGGCTATTCCGTAAGAAGCGATGACGGAAACGGCTTCGGACTTAGCGGTGGCTATATGATAAATCAAAGTCTAAGAGCGCTTTACGAAGCACTAAACGAAGTCAAGCTTGACTTTGGAATAATCGTTCTAAACCCCGAGTATGTAACAGCTGACAGCTTTATGCTCGGTGGCATAATCACCTCAACCGAGAGGGCGCTTCAGGTAAGCATTACCGAAACCTCAATATCAACAGTAAATGTGATGATTAGAGGAATAGATGAGGACACGATGGACCTTGACATCATCATTAGCGCATATATTATAGAGAAGAAAAATGATGAAATTATAGATACATCATTCTATCAAGCCGAAACAAGCGCAGAGGTTGTAAGCCTTGTAAAGGCAGACGCCACACTCTACTCCGTAAGCTATAATTCTACTGCTCCAACACTAACCGAATAACAAAAAGCCGACTCGTATGAGTCGGCTTTTTTGAATGAGGAACGGTGCTTCGCAAATGCGGAATTCGGAACAGTGCTATCGCAAATGCGGAATTCGGAATGCGGAATTCGGAATTCGGAGTTCGGATGAGCGTACACCCCAAGAACACGAGCCTTGGCGAAGTGCGATTGGCTGGTGGTAGCCATGCATGCGACCGCAGGGAGTCGCAGTTCGGAATGAAGAGTATTGCTTCGTAGCGTATGGAAACAATTCATACCAAACAAAGGCGGAAATTGGTTGGCGGTCCGCACCGCCTGCTTCGTGGTGTGTGGAACAAATTCATACTGCGCGAGGGCGGAGTTCACCCCCCGAGGTACTCGGGCGACATATGCCCGCGGGGGCTTCCCCGCACTGTCTACAAGGGCGTGACCTGTGCGTGGAAAACAGGCTTTAAAATATACACATAAGGCGAGAAAAGAACAGAAAAGTGACAATGCGTGGCTAAGCGCAAAAAAATAGTGTATCGCACTTGACAAAAAAGAGCGAAGCTGATATACTATTAATGTAGACTGACAGTGCTTATTTCACAAGCCGGATAAGCCCCCGGTGCTGTGCTTAACGAATCAAAACAAAGGTAGCCGGAGCATTCTGGCTATTTTTTTAACTAAATTGAGCAATGAGACTTGCCGAATTATGCCAACGCATGAAAGGAGAGAGTATGAGATATTATGTAGTAGCCGATGTGCATGGCTATCACGATATAATGATAGACGCACTTGCTGAAAAGGGATATTTTAAGGACAAAGAGCCACATAAGCTGATAATTTGCGGAGACCTCTTTGACCGCGGAGCGCAAACGCTCAAGATGCAGGAATTTGTAGCCGATCTGATTGATAAGGATGAGGTAATCCTTATAAGAGGAAATCACGAGGATTTAATGCTTGATTTGCTTGAGCATTTACAGGAATATCTATACGCCCCCGGCTCTATTGAATGCACACATCACCACCAAAACGGCACATTTAAGACCGCGCTTACCCTGTCCCGCATGAACAGGCACGACCTTGATTGCTATCCGCAACGATTTGTAAATACGGTAAGAAATTCGCTCTATATAAAGAAGATAATCCCCGCAATGGTGGACTACTTTGAAACGGATAATTATGTGTTCGTGCATGGCTGGATTCCGTGCCATCAAACGGTATATCGCTCGGGCGAGTATACCTATACTCCGCTTAGCACCGACTGGCGCTGTGCCGATGAAAAGCAATGGGAGAGGGCAAGATGGTATAACGGAATGGCATCGTGGAAATGTGGCGTTACCGAGCCAAGCGGAAAGACCGTCGTATGCGGACATTACCGCACCTCGTGGGGACATTCGTGGCTTCATAATGAGGGTACAGACCTTGGCGTAAACGACATACTCACTCCGTTCTGCGATAAGGGCATAATCGCGCTTGATGCCTGCACAAAGCGTTCGCTTAGTGTGAATTGCATCGTAATTGAGGATTAAGGGGCTGTTGCAATGCGCACAGAACAAAAACAAACACATCATTAAGGTAGGGGCTGTCGCGGTAGCAACAGCCCCTTTTTGGAGCAAGCCGTCTTGACAAGCAACGGCTTTTTTGATACAATGTATATAAGCAATATTATATATGCGAGGAGAAAAGAATGAAAATAATGTTTGTATGCCACGGGAATATATGCAGAAGCCCTATGGCGGAGTATATTTTTAAGGACTTAATACGGAAAAGGGGACTTTCGGACGAGTGGTTTTGCTACTCACGCGCGACAAGCGATGAGGAAATCGGCGCGGACGGAGTGGGAAACGACATCTACCCCCCTGCAAAGAGCGTATTAAGAGCGCACGGAATAGAGTTCAAGAGGCATAACGCCAAAAGGCTCGTGCGTGAGGACTACGATAGCTACGATGTCTTTGTGGGAATGGATAGCGCGAATATTTCGAGCATGATGCGCATTTTCGGCTCTGATCCCGATGAAAAGATAATGAAGCTAAACGAAAAGGATGTTTTTGACCCTTGGTACAGCGGAGATTTTGAAACCGCCTATAAGGAAATTGCCGAGGGCTGTGACGAGCTTTTTAAATATCTGCTAATCAAGGACTGTATTTCATAAGGGGGCTTTTATGATAAAGAGTAAAGCAAAATTCTACACCGCCCTTGTAATTCTATCCCTTACGGGACAAATTGCATGGGTAGTTGAAAATATGTATTTCAATGTATTCATTTATGAGATGTTTGGCGCATCGGCATCGGATATTGCCACAATGGTTATGGCAAGCGCCGTTAGCGCGACCCTTACCACGCTAATCATCGGTGCGCTCTCCGACAAGCTCGGAAAAAGGCGCGTGTTCATCGCGGGCGGATATATCCTTTGGGGAATATCAATTTTGTCCTTTGCGCTAATCAGACGCGACCTTGTGTCGCATTTTGCGCCCATTAGCGCCGTGCCTGCCGTTTGTATAACGCTCGTTATCATTATGGACTGCGTAATGACCTTCTTTGGCTCAAGCGCAAATGACGCGTGCTTTAATGCGTGGCTGACCGATGTAACCGATAACGAAAACCGAGGCAAGGCAGAGGGCATAAACTCCATGATGCCTCTTGTGGCAATTCTTTGCGTGTTCGGTGGCTTTATGTCCCTTGACCTCTCAAAGCAACAAAGCTGGAGCATCGTATTTGCCGTAATCGGCATAGCGGTTATTGTAATCGGCATCGTGTCCTTCTTCCTCATTCGCGACCCCGAAATCAAAACTGATGATAACAAGAGCTATTTCAAGAATATCATCTACGGCTTCCGCCCAAGCGTGATTAAGGAAAATATCACCCTGTATCTGTATTTTATCGCCTTTGCAATCTTCGGTATATCAATTCAAATCTTTATGCCCTATCTGATCCTTTACTACACCGAGGGGCTGAAAATGGATAACTATGTGCTTGTTATGGCGCCTGCAATTATCCTTGCCTCGGTATTTACGGTATTTTGGGGCAGAGCTTACGATAAGCTCGGCTTTGAGCGCGCAGTGTATCCTGCCCTTGGCTTGCTCCTTGTCGGCTATGTAACCTTGTCAATTTGGAAAAATACCGCCATGGTATTTATCGGCTCACTCCTTATGATGTGCGGATACCTTGCGGGAATGGCAGTATTCGGCGCGATAATAAGAGAAAGGACTCCCGAAAACAAGGCAGGAATGCTTCAAGGACTCCGTATCGCCTCACAGGTGCTGATTCCCGGCGTTGTCGGACCCGCAATCGGAGAGGCAATTCTTAAGGATGCGGAAACGGTTGTAAATAATGACGGCACAACCTCGTTTATACCTAACGAAAAAATATTCATAGGCGCACTTTGCGCCCTTGCAGTCGTAGCCCTTTATCTCATTATTATGCAGATAATCGGCGCAAAAAGGAGAAAAAATGAGCAAAATTAAGCTAAAAAGCCTCAAAACACCTGAGAGCGACGCTCTGACGGGAAATGAATGGAACGAAATCTATCCTCGCCCACAGCTAAGGCGAAATAGCTTTATTCCTCTGAACGGCGAGTGGGATTTTTACTTCGCAGGAGAGGAAATGACAAAAATCACCGTGCCCTTCCCCCCCGAGAGCGAGATGTCGGGAATAGGGGAGTGCCGAGGCAGTGAGCTACACTATAAAAGGACCTTCACCCCACCCGAAATTCCCGAAGGGCACCGCCTTATTTTAAATCTTGGCGCAACCGACCAAACAGCCGAGGTGCTGATAAACAGAGTATGCGCGGGTCGCAACAGGGGCGGAGTGCTTCCGAGCAGTGTTGATATAACTAACCTTGTGCGCGAGGGCGAAAACGAAATACATATAATAGTATACGATGATATAACCGATACCACACTCCCTTACGGCAAGCAAAGAAAAAAGCGCGGCGGAATGTGGTACACAACCGTCAGCGGTATTTGGCAAAGCGTGTGGCTTGAAATCGTGCCCATAGGGCATATAAGGGCGCTGAAAATCACGCCAAACGAGAGTGGCGCGCGCGTTGAGCTTCTCGGACTCCCGAATTACCGCGGAAGGGCAACCGTCACCACCCCCGAGGGCAAGGCAGAGTACGAAATCAGTGACTCTGTGTGCGAAATCAAGCTTGATAACCCACGAAAATGGTCGCCCGACGACCCGTATCTTTACGACCTTGAGATAGTCTGCGGTGAGGACAAGGTAAGCTCCTATTTTGCGGTGCGCACGGTTGAAATTAAGGAAGTAAACGGCGTGCCGAGAATTCTTTTAAACGGTGAGCCGATATTTTTCCACGGTCTGCTTGACCAAGGCTACTACCCCGAGGGAATTTACACCCCCGTGTCGCCAAAATCAATAGAAAACGATATACTTATCGCAAAATCCCTCGGCTTCAACACCCTGAGAAAGCATATTAAGGTAGAGCATGAGCTGTTTTATTACTACTGCGATAAGCACGGAATGATAGTTTTTCAGGATATGGTAAATAACGGAAAATACTCCTTCCTGCGAGATACCGCCCTTCCCACAATCGGCTTCAAGCGCCGTCGCGACAGGCGCGTAAGAGGCAAAAGAAGGCTTCAAAGGGCTATCTTTGCTCTCACAATGGAAGGGACCGTAAATGCGCTATATAATCACCCCTGTATCGTTTATTGGACAATTTTTAACGAGGGCTGGGGTCAAATTGACAGCCAAGGAATGTATTCGCTCCTTTGCGACCTTGATAAAACGAGAGTGATAGACACCGCCTCGGGCTGGTTCAAGGGCGCTGATAGCGATGTCGTCAGTGAGCATGTCTATTTTAAGAAAATAAAGGATATGAAGCCCTGCGCAAAGCCGATAATCCTTAGCGAGTTCGGCGGATATTCCTATAAAATCCCCGAGCATAGCGCAAATATCTATAAAACCTACGGCTATGGCAAATTTGAAGATGTAGAGGGGTATGAGCGTGCGGTTTTGTCCCTCTATTCCGAGCAGATAATTCCGCAAATTAAGAACGGACTTTGCGCCTCAATCCTCACACAAATCACCGATGTAGAGGACGAAACAAACGGAATAATGACCTATGACCGCAGGGTAATCAAGCTAAGTAGCGATAAAATGTGCGAAATTTCTCGCATGCTCCGCGCGGAAATTGCAAAAAAATAAAAGCAAAAAGCTATATAAAGCAAAAAATGCGACACACTGTGTCGCATTTTTGTATTCAAGGTGATAGCGAAATGAGTACAAAAGTGGTGAACACGAAGCCGTAGGCGTACTTTGTACGACAGTGCGAGTGGTCGCCGCTAAAAAGTAGACATAAAAAGAAGATAACCTGCAAGGCTTTGCAGGTTATCAACATTATTTTTTGTTAGCAATCACAATTAAAGAGCGATTTTTGGGGGATTTTGTCTGCTTTTGGTTTGTACCATTGCAGCATCACCTTTTAGAAATTTTCTTTTTTCACGGTAGGAACGATAGCATCGGTTGAAACGGCTTGAAGTTCGCTTGATGCCTTTTCATAGGTTACTGTGTAAAGGCTTCCGTCTGCGTAGTCAAGTGTTGTTACCTTGCATACTGTGTTAGCAGCTTGGATATATTCAACATCCTCGCCCTCTACATATGCATATGCGGCGATAACAAGCTCAAGCTTCTTAAGCTCATCGGAGTTAAAGCCTGAGATTTGGAATGCGAAGCTTGCATACTCTGTTCCTGTCATTTCAACAACGAGTGCGCCACTCTTACCGTCAGCAAGGTTAGGCATATAGCCTGTCATAAACCTCTCAGATGCGAGATGTGACGGATTTACCATGAAAATACCGAACTGAACATCCTTTTCGTTATAGTCGTTAAAGAGTGTAACGAGGTCAGTATCAACTGTCCAACCGCCTGCAAGACCGCCATTTCCG
>JAFTUD010000028.1 GCA_017466455.1 Clostridia bacterium | reverse complement strand
TTTGTAAGTGGTCAAACATGTGGTCAAACCAAAGATTTAATGATTTTTCGACATTCGGGAGAGCCGAAAAAGTCAGTGTTTTCAAGGGTTTTCGGCTCTTCTCGAAAATTCTGCGCCGAGCGTGGTGATGGAGTCCCGAACCATGCGCGCTACCAGCTGCGCTACACCTCGATATGTTTTATTCAATTTTAGGTAGCAGTTGTCCGTGCTACCGCTTTTTGCGTAATAATTTTAGCACAAATAACTCCGCTTGTCAAGCCTTTTGTTAATAAAGAACAAAATAAAAATGTACTTAGCGAAATAAAGACAACATTCCAACCGATATTAGCCGATGCTTGAAATTTGCAATCATCGTTTGATAACAATTAAAGCAACAAGCAATCCCAAAAAAAGCAGTCTGTTAGCAGACTGCTTTTTATACCGTTATTTTATCGCATCTAAAATTTCCTTGGCGCTGTCAAGCACGATGTCGGGCTTGATATCCGAGGCATCAAGAATTTCGCGAGTCGTTTCGCCACTCATCACAAGGATAGTCGTTACCCCTGCGTTGACCCCACTTCTTATATCGGTATAAATCCTGTCACCAATGACCGCCGTTTGCTCCCTTGTAGCCCCCGCCATTTCCAAAGCCAAAAGAGGCATAAGAGCCTCGGGCTTGCCGATAACGATAGGCCTGCGCTTTGAAACATTGTAAAGCATATCGCATACGCTACCGCAGTCGGGAACGCTTCCAAACTCGGTAGGGCAAACATAATCGGGATTAGTTGCAATATACGGAATATCGGGGCGAGTAAGCAACAAATACGACACATCATGTAGCTTTTTAAAGGTAAGCTCCGTATCAAAGCCCATAACAATGCAGTCAATTTTATCAAGCTCACAGCTCACCTCAAAGCCATTTTGCCTAAGCTCCGCCTTCAGCGACTCCGTACCGCAAACATAAAGCGTCTGCCCCGAGTGGTGCTTCTTAAGATAATAAGCAGTCGCCTGCGACGAGGTGATAAAATCCTCATATTCGCTCTTGATTCCAAGCCCCTCGAGCTTCTTTATATAATCGGCAACGCTCTTTGACGAATTGTTAGTCATAAACATATATCGCCAACCGTTTTCTCTGATTTTTGAAAGAAGCTCGGGCGTAAAATCAAAAAGCCTGTTCCCAAGGTATAGCGTTCCGTCCATATCGAACAAAAACAGCCTTATCCCCCGTAATGTATCGTTTATTTCCATATTTACCTCTCAAATTTTAATAATTGCACCGTTTTTGCGCAAAGTGCCTTGAAGCTCCGAAACACTAATCTCGCGCACCGAAGCCTTGCCCCGAATTGCAATCGCCATAGCTGTACCCGCCGCCTCACCTAAGCAAGCAACAACGGGCATAATTCGGTATGACGCCTGCGCCTCATGATCGGATGAAATGCACCTTCCCGCAACGAGCAAGTTGTCAACCCCCTGTGGGATTAACGCACGGTAGGGAATAGTGTAATACTCTCCCGCGCCAAAATAATAATGACTCGTTCCGCTACCCTCGGGATTGTGAATGTCAATGTCATAATTACAGCACGCAATCGCATCCTCAAATTTGACACAGCCCTTGCAGTCGTCCTGAGTCAGCACATAATCGCCAATAATTCTACGGCTTTCACGCACGCCAATTTCACCTGCAGTAGCCAAAATAAAGCTGTTTTCAAGACCCTGTGCGTGCTTTTTCATAAATTCATAAAGCTCGCCAACCTGCTTTCGCGCGGTAATCTCCGCCCTCGTTATGTCAAACGGCGAGGTGGGATTTAGCCTTATAACTCTTGTTGAGTTGAAATGCAAAACATTATGTACAGGCGTTCTGAAAACGAGAATATTTTCACGAGGGTTTGTAATTTCGCCACACTCCCTCGCGTTTTTGTAAGCACGGTCAAGCTCCTTCCAGCTTCTGAAAAACGCATCTGTATCAACATTTCCGAGCCTGAAGCACAGTGTCATCGGCTGACAAAGCCCGTCACTCTTGCGCCCTTGAACGGTTGGACAATCGGCAAGATAAGTGAGTAGCGCATCACCCGACGCATCAATAAAATAGTCTGCCTCAATATTCAAAATACCGCTTTTTACAGCCACATCTACGGACAAAATGCGATTTTTATCACGATTTACCTTGAAAAGAGTAGCATGAAACAGAAGCTCCGCACCGCTTTCAAGCGTCATATCGTTTAGTAGCTCCTTTAAAATCTCCTCGGAAAAGCTCTCCCAAAGCATCGCGCCCTTGGAGCGAAGCCTGTCACAAATCTCGGCAAAAATACCACCGCAAAGTGGCACACGCTCTTTGTTGATTTCTGTCCAGTATGGCATAAACGGGGTGACAAGCCCATTTGTGCTTGCTCCGCCAAGACAGCCCGAGCGCTCAACAATTAAAGTCCTCGCCCCCTGCCTTGAGGCTGAAATACCCGCGCAAACGCCCGCAAGACCACCGCCAATAATCACAAGGTCGTATTTTTCCATAATCCACCTCATAAGCTTTATATCTCAATTTTAGCACACATCACGCACAATTTCAATAATAACTAACAAAAAACACCCCGAAGGGTGTTTTTTATTAAAGATTGTAGTATTTGTCAAACTCGGCAGGTGTCGGAATCTTTGAAAGCTCTGCAACCTCGGCTCTCTTAGCCTTGATAAAGCTGTCAATAAGCTCCTTCGGGAATACTCCGCCTGCGGTGAGGTAGTCATTATCAGCCTCAAGCGCATCAAGTGCCTCATCAAGAGAAGTAGGCAAGTGGCGAAGCTTAGCCTTTTCCTCATCGCTAAGATGATAAAGGTTTACATCGTATGGACCCCAACCGTTTGCGTGTGGGTCGATCTTGTTCTTAATTCCGTCAAGTCCTGCCATAAGAATAGCAGCATAGCAGAAGTAAGGGTTACATGTAGCATCGGGGTTGCGAAGCTCAAAGCGGCGAAGCTCGGGCGCCTTTGCGTAAGCGGGAATACGAATAACCGCGCTACGGTTAGATGTCGCATATCCAACAGTAACAGGCGCTTCAAAGCCGGGAACAAGACGCTTGAAGGAGTTTGTGCTTGGATTAGTAAGAGCGCAAAGTGAAGAAATATGCTTAAGAAGTCCGCCCATAAAATAGTGCGCGTCCTTACTGAGATGAGCATATCCGTCATCATCTGAGAATACAGGCACTCCGTCCTTCAAAAGAAGCATATGAACATGCATACCGCTTCCTGCCTCTCCGTAAATAGGCTTAGGCATAAATGTCGCGGTCTTGCCATACTTCAGAGCAGTGTTGTGAATAATATACTTAATCATCATAGTAGCATCTGCCATTGTTGACATCTTGCCAAGCTGTGGCTCAATCTCAAATTGACCTGATGCCGCAACCTCGGGGTGATGGTAGTTGATATCAATACCCATCTCCTTCATAAGCAGACACATTTCGCTTCTGCACTCGTATGAAATGTCAAATGGCTTAGCAATGTGGTAATTCTTTTGCTTAGGAACTATAACGCCCTTGCCCTCGGTAGCGCTATTCCAATATGATTGCTTTGCGTCCATATTAACGCTGATTGATTTTCCGCTTACATCCCAGCCAACCTGATCAAAGAGATAGAACTCAAACTCGGGAAGAATGAGCATTGTGTCGGCAATTCCAAGCTCCTTCATATAGTTCTCGGCAGCAAGGACAATGTTTCTTGGATATTGTGGAAGCGGACGGTTAGCGGGTGAGTCAATAATCATCGCATTACCGGTCATGGAAAGGGTGGGGATTTCGCAGAATGGATCAACAACAGCTGTGTCAAGGTCGGGAATGAACACCATGTCGCTCTTTTCAACAACTGCGTAGCCGTAGTTTGAGGCGTCAAAGCCGATGCCGTTTTTCATCGTCGCCTCGGAAAAGTTCTCGGCAAGGATGGTAACATGTCTGTACTGACCGTTGATGTCAACCATCTTGAAGTCAACCATCTTAATGCCCTTTTCCTTAATTAAGTTAAGAATGTCTTGAACAGTTTTCGCCATAGATAAAAATCTCCTTAAATTTAAATTCGGTATAATCATTATAACAAATTATCTTCACATAGTCAATAAAAAACGCCCAAAAAGGGCGTTTTTTTGATGTTTTAGCAAGAATTTGGCGAAAAAACCAAAATTTGCGACCCTGTGTAAGATTACAGGGCTTATTCCTCGTCACCTGACTCCTCGGAGCTTACCTCAACTGCGTCAGCCCCGTTATCAAATGTGTTATTTGCAACGCTTTCCTCGTTTGAAAGAGCCTTTAGCTTGAAATGCGCTCTTATAGCCATTGAAAGGATAACAATTACCCATACATGGAAAAGAATATCAATCAAATTTGAAAGTGAAAATCCATACCATATAAACATAACAAGCGTGTCAATGCAGAAGAACACAAGCGAAGCGATTAGCCAAGGTGCCTTGCCGTTCTTTGAAAGAAAATAGAAGAGTATGTATACAAGCGCAAAAATGAAGGCGATAGCTATTCCCGCAATAAATACGCTAACAGGTAGGAATTCAAGCTCTGAAACCGAGCTTACCTCATACCAATACTCATAGTACTCGGCAGGATACATTCCGCAAATGTCCATAAATATGTCAGCTATCATATACGGTAGCGATGCGGAGAACAGGAAATACAAATCGCTGTTAGTGATAAGCAAAATTACATTTACTATTGTAAAGATTGCAACTAAGAGCAAATTGTTTCTTCCCGCGTTGTACTGATTAGTGAGAAGCGAGCGCTGATCCTGTGGCGCACCCGCCTGCCTTTGTGAAAAAAGTCCCATAGAAAAATCTCCTTTGATGATTTATTTTTACCCTTAACGGGCTTTAAACAAATTAAATTAAAAGTAATAAAAACGATAAACCGACGATACAGCCCCCCACAAAAAGGGAAATTACCGTCAAAAAATGCCCAAGATGCTGATGTAGCCACGCCGATACAATGTTGAAAAGCCCCACACCAATCATAAACGATCCAACAAGCCCGATAATCACCTGCCATGAATCCTCGCTAAGAAGCTTGAGATAAATCAAAGAGGCAAAAAGCAACACCGTCGGCAAAAACAGTAAAAGCACGCCAATAAGCGAAATAATCGGATACATAGTGGGGTGAAGCATTTTGAAATCCGTATCGGAATGACGCGAAAAATACTGGAGCGCGTTTTTAGGCGCTCTCGTTCTGAAAAACGGCTTTAGCCGAGTGATAAACGGAAAATACTGTTCACCGTATTTATACCGAAAGCCCCTTATGTTATACTGCAGAGAAAACATGTTTCTTGTGCCCATAAATATTTCGGGTGCATGCATTATCGCAAAAACAAAATCGCGAACTTTTGTCTTGTCATTCTCGTCAAGAATTTTAAAAAGCGTTTCAAGTGAGTAGAATAAAATGTCCCTCTCCCACCGAGACCCATTCTCAACAAGCTCGTGCTTAGCCCTGCGAAGCTCCGATATCCTAAGCTCATATTTTTTACGGTCATAGCCGTTTTCTAAATGTAGCCTGTAAAATGACACTAAGCTGAGCCGAAGCCTTTTGTGAAATTCGTAGTCAAGCATAGCCTTTTTATTTCACACCCCAACGCACAGGGCAAAATGCAAAATTCTTGCCGTATTCCCAGCCACTCGGTGGCTCGCTCACTTCACAGTCTATTGAAAGCCTCTTGCATTCCGAAAACGGAAATCCATCGATATGTGTGACGGAAAGGGGTATTTTTATGTATTGTAGAGATGAGCATCCGCCAAATGCGTCGCTACAAATTCTTTCAAGTCCTTTAGGAAGTATGATGTTTTCAAGGCTTTCGCAATCCTTAAAGGCATAGAAGCCGATAGACCTTAGCCCCCTCGGTAGCTTTACCGTTGAAAATTTACACCCTTGAAGCGCACACGCCTCAATGCTTATAAGGCTTGGATGCAACGAAATGCTCCTTTGCGAAATGGCACAAGGCGCATAATAAAGCTTTTTGTAGTCCTTTGAATATAAAATGCCATTGTCCGTTGCATAATGCTCGTTTTTCTCATCAACACAAATCTCGGCAAGCCTTGGACACCGCGGAAAATTCACATCAATGTGCTGAACGGAGTCGGGAAGCTCAATCTTAGTTATATAATTGTTCCATGTAATAGCGCCGTTTTTGATGTGCGTAACCCCCTCGGGGACCTTAAGCACAGCGCTTCTCGGCGAATTTAACACATTAATCAGCGTTTTCATATCCTTGGAATAGAGATTGCCCTCAAGGGTGGTAAAATGCTCATTCCCCTCATCAATAATAAATTCCTTGATTGAGTAGCACGCACCGAACACATGATCGCCAATTTCTTCAAGCGAGCGAGGAATATGCACTCTTTCAAGCGCAAAAAAGCAACTAAACACATCGCCTTCAAGGGATTTTACCCCCTCGGGAATGATAATTTCCTTCGTTTCACGAAATCCCTCTGGCGAGTCCTCAAATCCCCAAAAGCAGGTAACGGGATAACCCCTTCGTGTTGACGGCAAAATAAGCACCTCGGCGCTTTTTGTAATCTTAGCGTGATATTCCTTTAAATCCTTGTGAAATTGAAACTCATATTTTCCTGTATGATTCATAGTAACTCCAAAAATTCTCTGCCTTTTATAATAAGGATCAAGACTCAAGAATGGCGATTGCTTCCTTGTATTTTTCCACCCTTTGAATATCCCACTCGTTAACTGTGTCAAGTCGCGTCAGGTCGCTGTTGTGCCTAAGGTCCGCAAGCTTAACCGCCCTTGCAATGGGGTTTTCCTTGATTTTCGCTACATATTCCATATAAGGGACATTTTCACCGTGAGTCATAAGTGAGATAGCCGTGATAATATCATCATCAAAGCCCATTTTTCTTAAATCACCAAGCGTGTATTCCGTGTCCTCAACAATATCGTGAAGCAGAGCAACAACAGTCGTTTTCTCATCACTCATTTGCTCCGCTAAATGAAACGGGTGAAAAGCATAGGGAAGCCCGCTTTTGTCAACCTGATCCCTGTGCGCCTCAAAGCAAAGCTTAATAGCCCTCTTTGTCATCGGTGTGTAAATCATATAGTATCCCTTATTTATATTAGCAAGAATTGTTTATACCTTTTTATCATTTTATCATAAAATATATGTATAGTCAAGCACATATTCAATTTATAATAATATATTATAGTAGAAGCACCGCCAAAAAGGCGTGATTTTAGCCATATTTTATAGCGATTTTTGGGGCTTTTTTAAAAAAATAAAAAAATTTCAAAAAATTTTAAAAAAGGTGTTGACAAATAAAAAACTCTATGATATAATCATATCCGTCGCAAGTGAGATTGCACTTCACATGGAAGCATAGCTCAGTTGGGAGAGCATCTGCCTTACAAGCAGAGGGTCATAGGTTCGAGCCCTATTGTTTCCACCAAAGCGGATACAGCCGTATCCGCTTTACTTACGGCGGTGTAGCTCAGTTGGTTAGAGCGCCAGCCTGTCACGCTGGAGGTCGCGGGTTCGAGCCCCGCTACCGTCGCCAACTTGCCTTTGTAGCTCAGTTTGTAGAGCAGAGGACTGAAAATCCTCGTGTCGTTGGTTCGATTCCGACCGGAGGCACCATAAATATGCGGATTTAGCTCATTTGGTAGAGCGCAACCTTGCCAAGGTTGAGGTGGCGGGTTCGAGCCCCGTAATCCGCTCCACTTAGGCAACACTCAACGGGTGTTGCCTTAATTTAATAAGGCGCCATGGCCAAGTGGTAAGGCACAGGTCTGCAACACCTCTATCCACATTTCAAATCTGGGTGGCACCTCCAAAAATTAAGGCGACCCTTTGAGGTCGCTTTAATTTTTATACAAGCCGACGAAGGAGGATTGGT
>JAFTUD010000011.1 GCA_017466455.1 Clostridia bacterium | reverse complement strand
GAAGCAACCTAACAAGGTTGCTTTTTTCGTTCCTTGGAGGCGCCACCCTTGATAAGACCGAGTCTATGACTCGTCATAGTCCGGTTCGTGATGGGTAACGAAGCCAAAAACGATTGAATATCGTTTTTGGCGAGTGAAACCGCCCAAAGCAAGGAGTGTGCCGAGCCGAGTGTAAGCGAAGCGTCGAGGAGAAGGTAGACGACTATGCGACGGTGGAGGGGTTAGAACGATATTGTGTGTTCAAGCAAGAACGAAGCATCCCAAACGGGATGCTTTTTTTCGTTCCTTGGGGGCGCTACCATTGATAAGACCGTCGCCCTTGGCGATAGGTTTGAATCTGGTAAGCGACATTCCAAGAACGCAAGAGAAACGAAGCGTGATTGGCTAAGTGGAGCTTATGCACGCGAGCGCAAGCGAGTCGCAGTGGCGCAATATCCTAAAAAACTTAAATAATGTTGAAAAACGCCCCAAAATGTGCTATAATACTATTTGACGCGAGCGTCAAATGACAGAAAGGCGGTGGAGATATGAGAAAACGAAAGTCAGATCCTATGCCGTTTAAGCTTGCTGTGTTTATGCTTGCAATCGGCATCCTTCTTGGAAGCATATTTACTTTTGGCATGCAATGTTGGAATAAAAACATACCGCGCGAGGAGTGCAGAGTAGTTAAAACGCAGTTTCTTTCGTATGATGAAATATGGCACACCAAGCCAACCGTAAGCCTTGTAGAAATTGCGATCGATTGTACAGACGGAAACAGATATTTTATCGATGGTGTATCCATCAATGAAGAACTTCGTGATCAACTATCATCGCTGCCAAAAAATGATGATATTACGCTTTTGATTCACCCTAACAGCAACACTATTGTCGAATTTTCAAACGGCCAAACCGTTTTATTGAATTTCGATGAAACGATCGGCAAGCTTGAGGGGGAATCCACCGGATTTCTTTTCTTGGGGCTTTTTATGTATTTTTGCGCTTTAGTCGGACTGTATTATACCGTATACCATATTATTCAAAGAAAAACAAAGCGATGATAAAAGGCATCTTTTTTGTCAACACGCGCCAAAACAAAAGCACTCCAAGCGGAGTGCTTTTTGTTTTGGACACGCCACCATTGATAAGACCGAGCCTATGACTTGTCATATGAATTTTTTCAAATAAACATTTTTAGTGCTTTTTGTTGTAGTAATTTGATTTTGCTTATGCTAAAATAATCTTGCTTAAGCAGAAAACCCAAATTAAAATTTCAAGGAGAATAAAAATGAATACTGACAAAATCTACGCTGAACAAATCGCAAACGAATACGCCCCCAAGCAAACCTCAAAGGTAAAAGCTCTTAAAAGACTTGATGCCAAGGCAAAAACCCCTGCAAACATCTTCACCTATACCTTTGGCATTGTATCAAGCCTTGTACTTGGCACGGGAATGTGCTTAGCTATGGGAGTTATCGGTGGAGGCACACCTCTTATTATATCGTTAGGAGTTGTCGTCGGCTGTGTTGGAATTGCTGGCGCAGGCGTAAACTACCCACTATATAAGAAAATACTAACAAAGTCAAAAAATAAGTACGCAAGCGACATAATCAAGCTTGCAAACGAAATCGCAAACGAGGAATAAGCGACATAGCCTCTATGTATCGCTTAAATTAAGATTGAATTTAAGGATATTAAAATGAAGAAGAACGAAGGTAAATATTTTTATACCGCCCAGCTAATGAACCAAGCGCTCTTAGCCTTGCTTGAAAAAAAGGACATTGAATTCATTACAGTAACCGAGATAACGAAAAAAGCAGGAGTAAATCGCTCCACCTTCTATCTGCACTATGAAAATGTTTACGAGCTGTTAGAGGAAACGATAGAAAACCTTAATAAAAGCTTCTTAACATCCTTTAACCTGAAAACCCCACTTGAAATTAGGTCTAAGGAGGACGCATTTTTAATCACTACCGACTTTTTAGCTCCGTATCTTGAATTTTGCAGGGAAAATAAAAAGGTCTTGAAGCTGGCAAATCAAAAGCCACACCTGTTTAATAATAAGGACGCCTACCAAAAAATGTATAATAGCATTTTTTATCCCGCAATCTCGCAGTTCATTCTTGATGAAACCGAAAGAATATTTTTCCTTGAATTTTTCACACAGGGAATGGTGGGAATAGTGCATAAATGGATTGAATTAGACTGCGTGACGGAAATTGATACAATAATCGCTATCATCAAAAAATGTATTGATTATAAAAGCTAACCATATAAAGGGGCTAACTACTTGTTAGCCCTTATTTTTTCACCATATCCCAAATATCTTGACAACATACTCCTGATATGCTAAAATATTCTTGTAAAAAACAAAAAGAGAGAAACAAAATGCTCAAAAAAATCATCTATATATTTCTCGCCCTGTATGCGCTGATTATGTTCGCCTCGGTAATACGCTCGGGGGCAGTTCTTGCCATAGTGTTTGGCGCTCTTATAGCGGGCTATGTCGCAACAATGCTCATCTCGATAAAAAGCATGCGAAAAATCAAAAAAATGAGGGAGCGTATCGTGGCTGACTCATCGTGGCGACCCGAAAAGGGGGATAAAATCCTCTTTCACGCCATGATTTCAAATCTCCCCTTTTACTTCATCTACTTCGCCCTGTCCCTAATCCCAATGGACTTTCCCGCCCTTTGGATAATAGCAGGACTTCCGTGCTGTGTCGTGGCAGGACTTCGCCCAATCTACAAAAACTATCAGGACTATAATTACATAACGAATAAGGGCAAGCTCTTTTGGCTCTTGCAAATAGTCCTTGCCGTTGCCCTATGGATAATCGGTAGACTAATAATCACCTATACCGTCCTTGGCGGAATATAATAAAAGGAGATAAAAATGAAGAAAACGATTTATATGTTAGTAGCCCTCGCCCTTAATGTAGTGGCAATCATCGCTCTTTCCAAGTATATCATAATCAGCGAAATGTCAAGCCTTAGCGTGATGTTCATGATAATCCTCGGATTTCTTTCGTGGAGCTTCAGTATAGTGAAAAGGGGCGAAATGCCGATGAATACGGGAAATTCAAGCACTCTGAACGATAAGGAAATCGCCCAGCTTGGCGCAGTGCTTGAGGCAATTTCGTTTGGCTCAATTCCGCTTATGGTTCCCTTTATCTTCTTTTTTAACGATAAAGTAAAGGCAATCGTACCGTCAATAATTCTTTCCTCATTCGTTGTTGTAGGCTTCCTTTTCTTCAGAATTGTATACGGTAAGAAAATAAAAGCCCGCCTTGAAAACGAGCAGGCGGAGCTTGAAAAGCAGGAAAAATCTGAACATTAAATATATAGAGGTAGAAAAATGAAAAAAGTAAAAATAATCGCACTGATAATGGCGCTTTTGCTTGTGTCAGCCCTTATAATCTCATGCTCATGCTCGGAAAATTACCAAGAGCTTGAAGCCCTCACATGCGAGTTTATCGATACTCTGATAGCCGATGATAAAGCAAACGCAAGAGCCTTGCTTGATGATATCATCACCGATGAGAGCTTTGAAAAATCCTACCCGGACTTGGTAAACTATGTAAAGGGCGTCGGCGAATACGAGCTGAAGCAAACGGCATGGCAAACAAAGAGAAGTAACGGAACAACATACAGATACGCCGAATACCGTATGACCGCAGGCGAAAAAACCTTTACAGTAGTAGTCGGCACAAAAACCGACGGCAAGCTCTGCACCTTCAATATATCCCTTGACGGTGGCAAAGGCGCCGAGTCAAGCAGTCAGCTTGATGCTTGAATTGTTACAAGTCCGCAAAAAAATCTTTACAAACGATTAACCCACCATACCTTGACATAATAATAAAAATATGGTAATATACTTTACAGCACCACAGCGTGCTGTAATTTTACTTAGGAGGCAAAAACCCAAAATGAATTTTCACGCAAAACCCTGTGATGATGCCATTAGTGAGTTAAGCACGAATGCTCTTACAGGTCTTAGCGCAAGCGAGGCAAAGGCTCGTCTTGAAAAGGACGGAAAAAACGAGCTTGCGAAGAAAAAAGCAAAAACAAGCCTACAAAAGTTTTTTGAGCAATTCAAGGATGTAATGATAATAATTCTCCTTGTTGCCGCAGTGATTTCCTTCGTTATGGCATGTATTGAGGGCGAGGCAAAGGAGTTTTTTGAGCCTATTTTGATTCTCCTTATCGTCGTAATCAATGCAGTAATGGGCGTAATTCAGGAAAGCAAGGCAGAAAAGGCTCTTGAAGCGCTTCAAAATATGTCCGCCCCGAAATCAAGAGTTATCCGTGACGGAAAAGAGGAAATTATTGACTCCGCATCCTTAGTCGTAGGCGATATAATCCGTCTTGAGGCGGGCGATTTCGTTCCTGCCGACGCAAGGCTTCTCAAAAGCGTAAACCTCAAAAGTGAGGAAAGCGCCCTGACAGGAGAGAGCGTTCCGAGCGAAAAGGACGCGGGCGCGGTAGTAGATGAAAAAGCGCCAATCGGCGATAGAACTAATATGATTTATTCGGGCTGTTCAATCACCTACGGAACTGCAACCGCAGTTGTAACCGCTACGGGAATGAATACCGAAATGGGCAAAATCGCAAGCCTCTTGCAGGGCGAAAGCGACACACAGACCCCCTTACAGCGCAAGCTTTCGAGCCTCGGTAAGGTGCTTGGAATTGTCGCAATCCTTGCATGCGTAGCGGTATTTATCGTAGGACTTGTAAACGACCTTGACCCAATGGACCTCTTTATGACCGCCGTATCACTTGCCGTGTCGGCAATCCCCGAGGGCCTTTCGGTTATCGTAACAATAGTCCTCTCAATAGGCGTTACCCGACTTGCTAAAAAGAACGCAATTATCCGTCGCTTGCCCGCAGTTGAAACACTTGGCGGTGCATCAATTATATGCTCGGATAAAACAGGAACACTCACTCAAAACCGTATGACCCTTGTCCGCGCATACCTTGACGAAACAGGGAATAGCGAGGACATAAGCGAAAATAACTCCCCCGAAATAAGAAAACTGCTCACCTACGGCACACTTTGCTGTGACGGTACAGTTACCTTTGACGGCGGTGAGGCAAAGCACATCGGCGACCCGACCGAAACGGCAATTATCTTTGCCGCCCATAAAAACTCACTCCCACAGGCGGAGCTTAACGCAAAATATGAGCGAGTAGCCTCACTCCCCTTCGACTCCGACAGAAAGCTTATGACAAGCGTCAATAAAATTGAAGATAAGCTTGTCGTAATCGTAAAGGGCGCATTTGATATGATGGCAAAGCGCTGTATCGCAGGCAACCTTGAAAGGGCGCGCGAGGTAAACGATGAAATGAGCAATGGCGCGCTCCGTGTCCTTGCAGTAGGCTATAAGATTATAGACACTCTCCCCGATGAATTGACAAGCGAAGCCCTTGAAAGCGACCTTATCCTTATGGGACTTGTCGGAATGATTGACCCACCGCGCCCCGAGGCAAAGGAAGCGGTAAAAACCTGCATCTCGGCAGGAATTCGTCCGGTTATGATAACAGGCGACCATGTCGTTACTGCCTCGGCAATCGCAAGAGAGCTCGGTATTCTCGGCGTAGGACATAGAGCGATCACAGGCGCAGAGCTCGATGCAATGAGCGATGAGGAGCTTGACGCGAGCGTTGAGCAAATCTCCGTATATGCCCGCGTATCCCCCGAAAATAAAATCCGTATCGTAAAGGCATGGCAAAGGAAGGGACAAATCGTATCAATGACAGGTGACGGAGTAAATGACGCCCCTGCTCTTAAAGCCGCCGATATCGGCTGTGCAATGGGAATTACAGGCACAGATGTCGCTAAGGGCGCTGCCGATATGACCCTCGCCGATGATAACTTCGCAACAATCGTTGATGCGGTTAAGGAGGGCAGAGGAATTTACGCCAACATCAAAAAGGTCGTTGGCTTCCTGCTCGGCACAAATATAGGCGAAATCATTCTCGTTCTGCTTGCAATGATGTTCCTTCATGTGTCCCCACTCCTTTCAATGCAGCTGCTCCTTATCAACCTTGTAACCGATTCCTTCCCCGCAATCGCACTCGGTATGGAGCCACTTGAAAGAGATGTAATGCAAAAACCGCCAAGACCTAAGAGCGAGGGATTGTTCGCCCATGGCTACGGCGTGCAAATCATTCTCCAAGGTCTTATGTTCGGACTCCTTTCATTCTTCGCCTTCATCGTTGGCGTAGGTGGCTTTGAGACCCTTGGCAATATCCTTGACCTTGGCGGATTTGAAAACCCGTTCTTCGCCTCTAACCTGAGTAGCGGAAGGACACTTGCATTTATGGTTCTTGCCCTGTCGCAGGTCGTTCAAGCCTTCAATATGAGAAGCGAAAGGTCACTATTTAAGACAGGACCCTTCGGTAATAAGACACTCAATAAAGCAGCCCTCGGCTCAGTTGCAGTAATGCTCCTTGTAATGCTTATTCCGGGACTGAATACTGCCTTCGGTCTTGTATACCTTGAATGGCACCTCTACCTCATAGGCATCGCAATGTCACTTATCCCAACCATGCTTATGGAAATCGCTAAATTGACAGGCGTTATCGGTAAAAAATAAACCTAAAAGGCTTTGCATTCGCAAAGCCTTTTTGTGTGCTTGCGAACAATTCATGGCGGTGAGCCACCGCAGGCAAACTCCCGCCCGAGTGCCTCGGGTCGCAAGCTCCGACAGGGAAGCCCCTGTGGGCGAATCCCGACTTCGTGCAGTAGCGGTTGTTTATTCACATTCCGAGCAATTTTCCAAAAGTTAGGAGCGATTGCTTTAAATTCCAACTACACAAACTCATTGCGACTCGCTACGCTCCCTGCATGGCTACCACCAGCCAATCGCACTTCACCAAGGCTCGTGTTCTTGGGGTGTTCGCACATCCGAATTCCGCACTTTTTTGTGCATTTTTGGTAAAAATGCACAAAAAACGGGGGGGGGGATTTGTAAATTGTGCATATTGACAAATAATTCCAATATATGTTATAATAAGAGCGTATAAAATTTCATGCTCGCGAGGGCTGTATTTCACAAAGGAGAAAAATATGAAAAAGAGATTTCTAATGCTTATGCTCTTTGTCGCGTTGTTCGTTGCAATTTTTGCAGTAAGTGCAAGCGCAGCAGAATGGACCTATAAGGATGAGGCAGGCACAGTTTACCTAACCCTTACAATTGATGACACGACAAAAATTGTAACAGAGTATGAGGGTAAATTCCCAATGTGGGACGAGGATAATAACCCGCTTACATGGTATGTTATCGCAACCGATACAACCAACAATGTAAAGACGGTAAAAAGCTTCGTTTCCACCGACCCCGCATATACCAACCACGGCGGCGGATATTTTAGGTTTATTAAGGAAGCCGATTTTAAGGTAGAGGGCTATCCCGTTCCTACCAAGGAAAATGTAGTTAGTATGAATATGCCAAACGATATGGGCATCACCGCATTTTCAAACTATAGCGCTGTAAACTTCCAGGCTGGTGTTGACTACACTCCCGACAAGCTTGAGATTTTGTTCCTTCGTTGCCCAAATACATTGACCGACACAACTCGCCTTGTCCAAGCAACAAAGGCTTTGGAGGTTGAATTTGATAAAAATTCTACCTTTACCGAGCTTAGCCACCTATCATTCCACAACTGCAAATCGCTCAGAAAAGTAAATATCCCTGCATCGGTTGTAACAATTTGCTCCAGTGGTAGCGATGGTAACGGTAGAGCATTCTTCAACTGCGGATATCTTGAGCAGCTTACCTTTGATGAGGGCTCTAATCTTAAAGAAATCCAAGGTGGCGCATTTAAGGGAGCAAAGATAAAGGAAATTCAGCTTCCCGCATCAATGGTAACCATTAACAATAATGCCCTCAGCTACACAAGCGGTCTTGAAATTGTCAGACTTCCCGAAACATTTACACACTTTGTAAACCTTAACTCAAACGGAAGCATAAGAAACGACCACCAGTCCTTTACATACAGCTCTGCAACCATAAAGGAATACTATCTCCCCGTTACCTTCTATGCAACAAAGCCCGAAACCGCATATAGAGTTTCTTATGCCTTTAACGGTGGAGGGAATGTTAAGTTCTTCTATTGCGGAACGCTTGAACAGTTTAACATAGCAAGAGAAAACTTTAGAGGCGAGGGCACAACAGCATATACTGATGGTAATGATAACTTCCTAAAAGCAACCACCGTTTCCTATGAGGATTATCTAACGGCTATCGCCCTTGATCCAAACGCATATTCAGATGCTGACTATGTAATCTATAATTACAATTCCTGCGACGCATTCCGTAAGGGCGCACATGACTGCGATACCGACTGCACAACCGCTGACGCATGCCAAAACGGTTGCGGTCTTACAAACACCAAAAATGAAAGCCATAACAACGGTGAAACACTCACCTTCGCAAACGGCATAACCGCCGACGGTGTTTACTGTGTAGGCTGTAAAAACGATGGTTGTAGCGTAAAAACCGAAGAAACAGTTAAGCCTGTATTCGTAGCAAAGGGCTACTCAACAAATACTGATAAAAACGCAATCAACGGCGGATATGAGGTAAATCCTACCTCACTCGCGCTTTACGAAAGACTGATCGGCACACTTGAATACGGTATTATAATCGCCAACGCAAACTCCTTTGGAGAAAAGACATTCCTTGATGAAAATAATAAGGTAAACTCCGATAAAGCCCTTCAGGTTGAAATGGATAAGCAATACGCAAGCTTTGATTGCTCAATCAACTTCGGCACAAAAACAGGCATGGACCTTGACCTTGTAATCTGCGCATATGTAATTGAGGGCGATACAGTAACCTATATCCAATCCTCAACAGGAGACGATGTAACGATAAGTGGCGAGAGCTTCAAGAGCGTAACTCTTGCACAAGTTGTAGCACTTCAACCCACAACTTCAAAAGAAGACTAATTTCAAACACAAAAAGGAAGTTTAAATACTTCCTTTTTGATTTTTGTAAAATGAAAAGTTTGTTGCGGTGCTTATATAATCAATTTAAAATATTAGTATTGACAAATTAACATAATTATGATAAACTATATTTATTAAGAGTTAGGCTCTGCCCCAACACGAGTTGATTTTTTGACGGAAAATAACTTTGAAATACTGCGTTCTCGCTCGGTTACAGACCATAAACGGTATGCGCCCTCGCTCCGCCTTGTCTTTCTTTGTTCTTTCCTCGTCAAAACCGCGTTGCTTATCAACTCTTTATTGTGACATAGCCAAGAGATAGGAGGACACCCCATGGCTAATTTTAGAAAGGTAATATGCCTTATTCTTACGCTTCTTATGGTTTTTGCCTTTGTTGCGTGTGATGACGATGATGAAACCTCATCGAGCCAAAGCGAATCGCAAAGCGAAACCGTCACCGATACAGAGAGTGGAGCCTCGACTGAATCGGATTCAACCGAATCAGAGTCAACCGAGGAGGACACCTTTAGAGAGGGTGCAAACATGAATACCGAGCTTGGAGAGGGCTACACACCTGCATATCCGCCGGACTATATTAAAAAATAAGGTAATGCGGTGAAAACCGCATTATTTATTGTTGAGGGAAGCTATGATAAGAATAAAAATCGCCGATTTCGTTATAGAAATTGATAATAAATACGATTTTATAGAAAAGCAATGCAGTGCCTACTTAACCGATGAGGAAAATGTAGACCTTACCGTATCCTGCACAAGCGAGGAAATGGAGGCGGAAAAGCAAAGCTCAGCGTACCCGTTCCCCGACGGATATATAGAAAGCCTTTGTATTTACCGTAACATTTGCCTTCAAATTGTCAAAAGCGACGCAATTTTGGTGCATAGCGCGGTAATTGAGGTTGATGGCAATGCCTACGCATTCCTTGCCCGTAGTGGCACAGGAAAAAGCACACATATAGCCCTATGGCGCAAGGCGCTTGGCGAAAGGGTGCATATAGTAAATGGCGATAAGCCGATTTTCAGATACATAGACGGAGATTTGTACGCCTATGGCACGCCATGGTGCGGAAAAGAGGGCTGGAATAAAAACACAAGAGCAAGGCTCAAGGCAATATGCTTTCTTGAGCGTGGCGCGAAAAATAGCATAGAGCGAATCAGTGCCTCTGATTCCTCATCAAGACTGCTAAGGCAAATTCTGATGCCAAGCGATGCGCAGGGGGCAATAAAGACTCTTGAAATCGTTGATAGAATGTTAAATGGCACACCCCTGTGGCTGTTAAAGTGCAATATTTCGGAAGAAAGCGCAATCCTTGCGTATAATACAATGTCAAAATAAGAGAGGAACAAAAATGAAGGTTAAAAGTGGATTTATCCTAAGAGATGTGGCAGGAAAGACTATGGTAGTCGCAACAGGCGAGCTTAGCAAGAGCTTCCATGCGCTAATCACAATGAATGAAAGCGCAAAATTTATGTGGCAATGCCTTGAGGTCGACACGACCGCCGACGAAATCGTAAAAAAGGTTCTTGAAGCATTTGAGGGCGATGTTGACGAGAGCGTTGTAAGAGCCGATGTAGATGCTTTCATAAAGAAGCTTGAGGGTGCAGGCGTATTAGAGTAAGCTATGAATAAGATCTCAATGGATTTAGAGACCATCTATCCGATTATTGAGGAGGTTATTGCCACAGGCGGAGAATTTCGCCTGTACCCAAGAGGGACAAGCATGCTTCCCATGCTAAGGCAGGGAGAGGACTCCGTTGTCCTTTCCGCGCTCGGTGATGTGGCTGTAAATGATGTTATTTTGTATAAGCGTGATGACGGTAGCTTCGTTCTCCACCGGCTCGTCAAGATAAAGGGCGAGGAGCTTGTAATGTGCGGAGATAACCAATTTGAGCTTGAATACGGAATTACAAGGGCGCACGCCCTTGCTAAGCTCTCGTGCTTCTACCGAGGAAATACCAAAATCACCCTTGATAATAAGGACTACCAAAAATACCTAAAAACCCTACCCCGTGTGCGTAGAAAGCGCAAAATTCGTGCAATTCTCAGCAAAATAAAGCACAAAATATTCAAATAAAGCGGAAAAAAGAAGTGAGCGTCGCCCACCTCTTAATCCGCTTTTTTATTTTGCCTAATGTAGCCCTTACAGCTTCCTGTAAACCCAGAAATCAACATCAACAGTCGTGTCAAGCCTGTCCACACCCTCAAGCTTCGCCTTGTCGCTAAGGCTTGTACGGTGGAAATACGGCGTCATTTGAAACAGCGACCAAATCGTGTCCTTGCCCAAAACCGTAGCAGTGTATGATAAATTTTCATGGCGTATAAGCTCAAAGCCTTGATATTCCGAGGCGCTAACCTCATTTAGATACACATTGTCGTAAATCACATTTTTAAGCCCGTCAAGATGCTTTTCCCCCGATGACACAACAATTAAATGCCCCCCGCTTGATAGCACGCGGTAAAACTCCGCATCCGCCACAGGCGCAAACGCGTTTACAATCACATCAGCCACACCCGAGCAAAGAGGCATGTCAAAAATGTTGGAAACGGCGAAGAATGTATTCGTAATTCCGTTATTTTTGCAATATCTTGCGCCGTGATCGCATCCGAACTTTGACATATCAAAGCCAAATACAGCCCCCGTGCCAAGAGCTTTGCCAAGCGCAGAGGTGTAATAGCCCTCACCGCACCCCGCATCAACAACTACCCGAGGACATAGCGAGCTGACAAGCGCGCAAAGCGTGTCCTGTATCCTCTTGTAGCACCCCGACTCAAAAAAGCTTGTCCGTGCGCGAATCATCTCCTTTGAGTCCCCCGCATGGGCGTTGTTCATCTTACCGGGATTTAATAAATTTATGTATCCGCCCTTCGCAAAATCGTATGAGTGATTTTTCTCACAGCGGAGTGTATTGCCCTCGCGCCTGAGCGCCATTTTGCAAATCGGACAAATAAGCAAATTTTCCTTATCCATATTCACCTAACCGTTCAATATTATGTTGATTTTATAAAATATTTGTGTTATTATATATAGTAGAGATAGTGTAACTGCATACTGTCACTATTTTACAATATTTAGAGAGCTAAAGCAAGAGCTTTGGAGGAATTATGCTAAAAGAAAATCAAAGATATACACTAAAGTGTGAGGAAACAAACAACTTCGGCAACGCAGTTTGCCGTATAGACGGAATGGTGGTTTTCGTTTGCGGAGCCGTAAGCGGAGATATCGTAGAGGTGGAAATTCAAAAAATCACCTCAAGCTACGCCGTTGCAAATGTAACGAAAATCATCTCCCCCTCTCCTCATAGAATTGCCCCCGAATGCTCCGCCTTTGGCGAGTGCGGCGGCTGTGCCTTTTTGAATGTAAGCATTGAAAAGGAAAACGAAATTAAAGGTAGCTATGTAAAATCAACCCTTGCAAAATTCGGAATAAGCGCCGAGGTTGAAGGTACCGTGTGTCCAAAGCGCGAGGCATACCGCAATAAGGTCGTTCTTTTCAACGAAAAGGGAAGGCTTGGCTATGTAAAATCCGCCTCAAATAGGGTCGTACCGCATAACAGATGCCCCCTTAACGAAAAAATCATTGATGACATCGCAAAATTCACCGTAAGCGAGCTTGATACTACATACCTTCGCGCGCTTTTCATAAGAAAGGCATCAAGCGAAAACGGCGGAATTATGGTCTGCCCAATCTTCAGAAAGCAAATTGATATAAAGCACTACGCAAGAAAGCTAAGGGGCGAATTTCCAAGAGTTGAAAGCGTCTTGTCAGGCGTTTGCGCAGGCAGAGATTTTATAATTGAAGCGTGCCAGTTCAAGCATGTGCTTGGCGAGGAGGGTATAATTGATGAGCTTTGCGGACTTGAATTTTTCATTTCCCCAAAATCCTTCTATCAGGTAAACCACGACTGTGCCGAGCTGATGTATGAAAGGGTAATATCCCTCTTAGACGCTGACGAGCGCAAAAATATAGCTGACCTCTTTTGCGGAACAGGCACAATAGGACTCATCGTAGCAAAGCGCACAGGCGCATATGTCTACGGCGTGGAAATAGAGCCCGAGGCAGTAAAGGACGCCAAAAATAATGCCGAGCTTAACGAAATCACAAATATAGAATTTTTTGAGGGCGACGCTAAAAACTTTGATAGAAGCATAGATGCGTGTATAATTGACCCACCGAGAAAGGGTTGCTCCGACCTTATGATTGAAACACTCCTTCGCCTATCCCCCGAAAAAATTGTCTATGTGTCCTGTAACCCCGACACCCTCGCCCGTGACCTCAAAAAGCTAACTAAAAAATACGATATTTCTTCCCCCGTCACCCCGTACAATATGTTTCCAAGAACAAGCCATATAGAGAGCGTTGTTTGCTTGACTCGTCAAGCAAACGAGAAGGGCTAACGCCCTTGGAGAAAAGCTCGCTTAGAAGCTAAAGGGCATTAGCCCTTCGGTGGAGCTTTTGCGAAGCAGAAGCTAAACGCTCTTTCAATGACTGCTTAGCTCCGCCACCGGCGCGAGGTGAATATATACTGTGAAGAATATATGTTCCCTCGTACAACCCCGTCGAGAGTGTCGTTTGTCTGCCGCGGTCAGACAAAACGACGTGATATAACGCTTTACGGCGCGTGATATGTCGCTTGCGCGACGTAAGGCGATGGCGTTCCACGCGCACAAAGTGCGCATATCACGCCGAGCAACGCGAGGCTATATCACGACGGCACCGCCGTCTATATCACTCCACCATAGGTGGACCAAAAGGAGTATTTATGGCAAAAACCTCACACGAACTCGCGATTGAATTCGCAGTTGAAATTACCGAGCTGTGCTCAAAAATAAAAGGTCGCCCCGAATACACAAAGCAACTTATTCGCAGTGCTTCTTCGATCAGCGCAAACATTGCAGAAGCAAAATATGCCGAAAGTAACGCTGACTTTGTTCATAAGCTCGAAATAGCCCAAAAGGAAGCAAACGAAACAGAAAATTGGCTTAGTGTTTTGTACAAAAGCGGTATAATTGATGAACTCAATTTCAAATCCCTACGAAACAAATGCGGCAAAATCAGAAGAATGTTGATTGCTTCAATTACCACCGTTAAATCAAAATCTAACGGACAAATGTGAGTTTTGAGCAAAACTCGAAAATACAATTTACAGCAGTTTAGTATAACATATCGAATATACAATCATGAAAAGGAGGTAATAAATGCGATATTTCAAGTATAAAAACACTAAGAAAAATATGAATAATGCTTTGAAAGAGCAATACTTGACTTTGACAAAAGACGAACAACGCACTGTTAGAAAAGAGAAACTTTGGCGAAGATGCAGTAGCATAGTTGCGTTTATAATCTTTTTCTCCTGTATGTTCGCTTCCATATATCTTCTCAAAATAATCCCCCATCCAAGCAATCAGTGGTTAGAGTTTCTCGTTGTTTTAGGAAAAGTAATCACTGGATTTGTCTTGCTCTTAGTTAGTGGATTTTTGACCTACGGAATAACATATCCTTTGTGGAAAAAGGTTGAGTCATTTAGTATTCCTTTAATGAAAAAAGAGATTTTTTCAAAAGCATGTGCCCATTTGCGAGATTACTATGGACTGCAAGAGCCATACATTATAACGAAATGTTATGATTCGACTGATGGAAATTTCAAAAATCATGATGTGTGTATATTTGTCGTTAATGATGAACTTCGCATTACTACCGACTTGATTCGAGGATTCCTTCACGGACATAGAGATTTAGGGTGCTACGCATTCAAACGAGATGAAATAGTAATTTCAAAGAAACGCGAAAATAATCTTTTGATTGTCAAACTTAAAGCAGAAGATATCATTTTTCTATTGGGATACCGAGCAAAAAGGTTTGTAGAAAATAGTTTTTTATCAAGAACAGATGATAAATAAATATACCTTTTGCTTTTACAACCCCCGTTTTTGGCACAAAAATATACCTTTTGTACTCTTGACCCACGTCGAAAGTGTCGTTTGTCTGACGAGGAAATAAGCCAAAATCGGTTTGAAATGGGCAAAATCAATCCTTTTTGAGCGATTTGGAGATAACAATTTAAAAAAATTGGTGTTCCAAATCAAAAACTGCCCCAATTTTGCGTTGGGACAAATGTGATTTTTGAGCATATCTCAAAAATACGTTTTACAGCAGTTTAGTATAACGTATCGAAAGGAGCAGCGCCTTGAAAGAAGAAAAGAACATTATAGAGGCAATATCTGAAACCATTGCAAATGCTGTCGGTGATGAAGATTTTACTCTGCCGCTTGCAGCTTGGCAAACAAACGGCTCGCAATCGGGCGAAATCAATGCTGCTTATATTGAGGAAATCAAGGCGTATCAAGCTTTGCCCACTGCGCCTTGCAATAAGACTACCGCACTCAAGCTCTTAAAGCGTTTTGCACGAAAGGATTTTCGAGAATTTTGGACTACGCCTGTTCTTGAATACCTTCCTGCCGTCAGCGAGGGGACGATGAAGCTATGCGAAACTGTTTATTCGCACGATGAGGCAATATGCTATGCAAAAAAGTTAATTGCAACACTTTCGGTTAAAGAATTGGCAAAAGATTTTCTCTACGGTGTCGCACATAATGCACCCGAATACAGAACAGCACTCGCTTGTTACTACTATATTAAAAATTTGCCCGCTCACGTATTTGAGAAAAAATATGTCGGCTCGGTAGTCGGCAAGGACGGTGAATTTGAGGACGGATACAACGAAAATTGTTGTGAGATATGCGGATATCAGCACACTGTCAGCCGAGAGCCAAAGATGCAATTTTGGCACATCAACGTTGATATGGAGCATTTCTATTTTAAAGCGTTAATTCCATTCAAATTTGATCTTAACACGGCAATCATATTTTTAGAGGAATACAAAACACTTCCACGCCCCAACCACTCTGTTTCGGATTACGAGCATTTCAAAAAAATTATGGAGGTCATAGAAAATTCACCTCAAAACACAACATCAGGAAAACTACGCCGAGAATTGAAGCAATCCGGGCTATTAGCAATGACAATGGAGCAGATCGAGGCGTTCATTGATATGTTGGGATACCTCAATATTTTACATCCAAGCGATTCTTTCGGTGTTACCGCAGGACACATTTGTGAAAAAGATATGCTATTACCGTTAATCGACAGGGGGTATGCGGCTTATCCCGTTAACCGTTGGACGAGAAAATGCGGAATTGACTATGATAGCATCTCAATGCTTTTCGATGGGATTTACGAGTAAAAAATATACCTTTTGGCTTTACAACCCCCGTTTTTGGCATAAAAATATACCTTTTGCTCTCTTGACCCATGTTGAATTTGTCGTTTGTCTCAAACGACAGATTCAACAATGAATTGCGCGAGCGCATAAATTGAGTGCGTGGCACTCATGAATTGGCTTCGTCATGAATTTCGCCTGCGGGCGCATAAGGAAGGACGCGCAATTCAATTCATGGAGCGTAGCGAGAAATCATGATGCGATAGCATCAATTCATGACACGGAGTGTCAAATCATCAAAAAAGACAAATGTTACTTTTGAGCAAAGGTCAAAAGTTAGTTTTATAGCAGTTTAGTATAACATATCGAAAGGAGATACTTTGTGTTAGCAAAGGCAATTTATTTAGGCTACTATCCGCTTGGCGGAGATTTAGAAATTGATGGTATAAAGATTATGCAACTTGAATGGAAGCGCTTGCACAGTCCGATTATTTTGTCTTTCGGAAAAGCAATCCAAGGAGCAACCCCCACACTTTCTCATGCTTTCGTTGTGACAAAAAACGAAAAATCTGTTTTCTTTTTGGCAAATGAATGTGGTATGGGTAAGTATCATATTTGGTCTTTTTCTAACAAAGTTATCAAAAAACTCCGTGAACACAAAAAAATGCGCATTGAAAAGTGATACTTTTTGGAGTCTTGATTTGTATTAAGAGCGTTGTCCGTCTTGAAAGGAAATTATATGAGTAAGTTGCTTTTTAAAGAAATACCGAATCAATCAAAAGCATATATGCGTGCTAATAGAACCACAAAAGCAGTGCTTGCCGTAATAACAGCAATCTTCGCGTTGCTTGGTGCGTTGTGCTTAATCCTAAAAGCATATTTTGTAGCAATCATTCCACTTGTTTTTGTATTATGGTTATGCTTCTATTTGATAAAAGCTACGCTGCAAGAAAAACAACATTTATATATTTTCGAGGATAAGATTTGTTATAAAAACGCTTATCAGAGCAAAGAAATTCAAGTTTCCCCATCGCAGTATTTGATTGAACTAAGGCACGCCATTCCTAAAAGTGGATATACTATTAGGCTTATATTTAAAAACAGTGTAGGAAAAAAGCTATTTGTTTACAAATCGGTTTCACTTGTGCCATCGCGTTTTCAAGCCGAAAAGCATCAATGGGAATATGATTTATTTTCAATCGGTTGTGTGATTTTAGATCCACAAGAAGTAATAGTAAACAAATAAGCCTATCCTTTGCACTTCCACCTGTGTTAAAGCGATTGCTTGTCTTACTAAAGAATATTGATAAATAAAGGAGCGTTTTGTTTATGACCTTCAAGTCTCAAATTTCCAACCTATATGATATAGTTTTCACAAGATTAGAAAAAGAATGGTCTTTTGAGCCCTTGACCGAGCCTCTTCTAACAAGCAAAGAGATAACTGTCGTTCTATCTACCACACAGAGAAAATATCTCATTCGTTTAAGAAAAGGGAAGTATTATATTCTGAGCTTTAAGAGGGCTGATAAAATTATGGAGCTTGATTGGAACGAAAAAGGCAAATACAAAAATGCCGAGGAATTATATAGTGCCTTGAACGGATTTTTTGTATATTTGGAGGATTATGACCCTTCGTTGAAGAGGAGTAGTTAAATAAAAGCATACCTTAGCTCCTCGCTCGGCTTTGCCGAGCATATCACGCCGAGCAACGCGAGGCTATATCACGCTTGCGAGAGCAAGTATATCACGCGCGACGAAGTTGCGCTATATCACAACGGCAACGCCGTCCATATCATTCTGTTTCACCGCAGTAAATTAAAAGAGGATTAAATTATGAAAAAAATTACAGCTCTATTTTTACCCGTGCTAATAGCATTAATGTTGCTTTTTAGCGGATGCGCGTTTTTCCCAACCACCGATACATCAAGCAGTAGTGAGCAGGGAACTCAAATTGACACATTTGAGCTTGCTCTTGATGAAAAAATGGTGCTTGATAGCACTAACCCGCAAAGTCAATTCTACCTACTGACCCTTTACGCAGGCGAGAGCTATCAAATAAAAACGACAATAGATGATATTTTAGGCGATGACTATTACCTGACATATAAAATTGACGACAAAATAAAAGATGAGCTTTCCGTGTCCGATAGCGGATATATAGAAACTAAATCCACGCTTGATCAGGGCGGAATTTTCGTAATTGATGTCGACCTCTATAAAAATGGCTCAAATAAGAAAATAGCTAATAAATATTTCTTTGTATCACTTAAAACAGGCGAATATGCTCAAATTTCTCTCACCAACGAAAGCTTGACGCTTGACAGTAATACATCTACATATTCATTTGAGATGGAATCGGGAAGTCTCTTTGACATCAAGTATTCAATTTCCTCGAACACCTCGTATATCGTAACCTTTGATTTAGCCGACCCAAGCTACTCATCGTTTATGAGCGTTGATAGCGAGGGCAAAATCTCAACAACAAGGCTAAACGAAAATAAAACAGGCGAAATCATCATTAAGGCAATCGGCAAGGATGGAGAGCTTGATACCGTTTACCTTAAAATAACACTCAAAAAAAGCGATAATTTCACAAACGAATTAAAGGCATTTGATAAGTCAAGCGCCAAGGAAATCAAAAACGGCGATACAATAACCCTGTATAAGGGCGCACAGCTTTGCCTTGATGTAAGGTATAATAATGAAGCAACGGCAGGCAAGCTCACAGTAGGTAGCTCCGCCACCTTAGCGATAGATAATGACACAGCCACAGTAACCGCATTAAATATCGGAGAGAGCGAGCTTACTATCTCCTACGATACCGAGCAAATTAAAATAACAATAAATGTCATTAAGGATAAGCTGCTTTCTATCGCAACCGAGAATGGCACAGCCGACCTCATCATTGTAAACGGTACACTCCATTACATAAATGGGGTATACGCAACCTACGAAAGCGGAGCGAAAAGGGAAATTTCAAGCCACACCCTAATCACACCTGTCATCACCGATAAAAACGAAAGCTATAAAACAGTCACACTGACATATACAGAGGACGGTGAGAGCGCAAGTGTCACCTATGATGTCAAATTCTATGTGGCAAGCGCATATAACGGACAAAGCACTGCCTATGATGTTAATGACTACCTTGAAAAATTATATATCGGAGAAACCCACGCACTCCCTGCCTCAGGCACAGTGAAGCTGTTAGTTATTCCCGTATGGTTTAATGACTCCGATAAGTTCTTTAACGACTCCCAAAGGGCGCAAATTGTCGAGGATATAAAATATTCAATGTATGGAAGCAGACCGAGTGATGAGCTTCCGTCATTAAAGCAATATTACGAGGCTCAAAGCTACGGCGCTATCACAATGGATATAACAGTTAGCGATTTTTACTCATCACCAACCTCATATGAGCTTTATTCCGATAGCGTAGAGGAAAAAACAAGCAATTCCCGTATCCTTGCAACAAGCGCAATCAGCTGGTATTTTGAAAATCACACAGGCAAAACCCTTGCCGACTACGACTTGAATAACGATGGCTATCTTGACGGAGTAATAATTCTCTATGGCGCTAACTACTATGGCGCAAAGAGTGATGAAAATAGGTCGGTAGCCTTTGCATCGCTCAACAATGACAATAGTAGCTATTCCTTTAACAGTATGGCATTTTGCCCGATAGGCGATTTGTATGGCCTTGCGCGTAAAGAGCCTACCACTCAATTGACCGCTACCGATTTGTCAAAGGTGTTTAGTATCAGCTTTAGGCAAAGCAGTAAAACCGTAATTCACGAAACAGGACATATGTTCGGCAACGATGACCTCTATGAGGACCAATTCTCGGAGGAAAGGTATTCTCCTGCGGGTGGATTTGTTATGCAGGACTCCAACTACGGCGGTCACGACCCATATCACATAAACAAAATCGGCTGGACAAAGCCTCAAATCTACGCCTCAAGCGACTATGAATTAGGCGAAAAAATAACACTAAAGCTATCCGATTTTCAATCAAGCGGACAAAACATCATACTCACAAATAAATGGAACGACGCAAACTCCCTGTTTGATGAATATCTGATTTTGGAGCTGTTCGCCCCCACAGGACTTAATGAATATGACTCTAAAATATCATTTGCGAATAGAGTAAGCAGTGGCGTAAGACTGTGGCATATCAACTCCGTTCTGACAAACCTTTCCGATTCGGGAAATAAAACAAGCAAAATAACCGATGGCGACCTGTATGATTTAGCATATTCAACCTACCACACCGATAGCGAATTTGACCTTGTCCATATGATAAGAAACAACCCAAGCGAGCCGTATAATACAACAAGCAAGCTTTACAGTGGCGCGAAATTGTTCGGCGCGGGCGACTCCTTTGATATGGACACCTTCAAATCTCAATTTGTAAACGGTAATAAGCTCGATAACGGCGAAAAGCTCGGCTGGGAATTTACAGTTGAAGCAATCATTGAAAACGATGACGGCACATACGATGCGATTATCACCTTGGAAAGGACCGATAATGTCAGGACCGAGTTTACCCAAACAGTAGCTCTTAATCGCTCCGATTTGGAAGCACCCGACGCAGAGGAGCAGTACGGAGATGAAATCTTTGGCGAGGACGGAGAATTCTCACTTATTTATAAGTATGTAACTCCGCCATCAGTCTATGTTCAAAATTATCCAATCTCCTCAAACGGTATGTGCCTGTTCGCCGCAGCCGACGGTAACGGTGGATATATTGACTTGACAATCAAGGAAATTGCAGGAAAGCAGGTATGTATCAATTCCATTTCCGTCACCTACTCAAAATTGACTAATGCGTCACTAACTGTAATAGCAGGTGATAGTGTCGTAGACGGAAATCGCCTCGACACAGGAAGTGCCGATACATACACCTATGAATATGAGGTAAACGCTCCCACAGTCAGAATTCAAAACCAATATAGCGAGGCCATAAACCACTGGTCGGTAATCGCACTTTACGAAATCACAATAAGCTATACGATAAAGTAATATCCTATCGTGAAAGGATTAAAAATGAGCAATAGCAAGCCGAGAAGACATATGATATGCAACGCGCATATAGACCCGATATGGCAATGGGACTGGCCCGAGGGGGTCAGCGCCACACTCTCCACCTTTTATTCAGCAGTAAGGCTAAGCGAGGAGTTTGACTACATCTTTTGCCATAACGAGGTAACAGTCTATAAGTATGTTGAGGAGTACGCCCCCGCGCTTTTTGAAAAAATAAAGGAGCTTGTTAAGGCAGGTAAATGGCATATAATGGGCGGTTGGTATTTACAGCCCGACTGTAATATGCCCTCTGGCGAGAGCTTTGTTCGCCAAATAAGAGAGGGTCAGCGCTACTTCAAGGAAAAATTCGGCGTTTGCCCGACCACGGCGATAAATCTTGACCCCTTCGGCCATAGCGTAGGACTTGTTCAAATCATCAAAAAATGCGGACAGGATAGCTATATGTTCATGCGCCCATACTCAAGCGAAATGACCCTGCCAAGCGAGCAGTTCGTTTGGCGCGGTCTTGACGGAAGCGAAATAAAGGCGACACGAATTTGCGCCTATAATTCGGGACTTGGAAAAAGTGCCAAGACAATTCGAGATAGAGCAAGAATACAGGACTTCAAATCGGGCGCTATCCTTTGGGGCGTCGGCAACCACGGCGGAGGGCCCTCGCATAAGGACCTTACCGATATAGAAAATGAAATTTTGCCAAGCGATGAGTATGAATATATCCACTCCACCCCCGAGGCGTTTTTCTCGGAGATAGAGCCAAGCGAGGTCGTTGATACCTCACTTCGTATATCAATGCCGGGGTGCTACACCTCTATGTACCGTGTAAAAAAGCTACACGCCCAGCTTGAAAACGAAATTTCTATGGCTGAAAAAATATCATCGGTAGCCTACGCCAAGGGTATGCTTGAAAAATACCCCGAGAGGGAGCTAAGGACCGCCGTCGAGGACCTGCTAAACGCGGAATTTCACGATGTTCTTCCGGGTACATCTGTGCAGTGCGGAGAGGACGCAGGCATAAGATACCTAAACCACGGAATGCTTGAGGCGGAGCGCGTGAAAATCAAAGCCTACTTCGCTCTTTCGCAGTCGCAAAAAACCGCAGGCGAGGGCGAATATCCCGTCGTAATCTTCAATCCCCACCCCTACACCCTTTGCGATAATGTAGAGTGTGAGTTCACCCTTGCCGACCAAAACTGGAACGATAAAATCATGTCTAAAATAAGGGTAAGCGATGAAAACGGAAACACAGTCCCCTATCAGGTTATCAAGGAGGATAGCAACCTCACCCTCGACTGGAGAAAGCGCATTATCTTTGAGGCAACCCTGCCACCGCTTCAGCTTTCCCGTTATAGCATCTATGTTGACTTTATCCCCGCCGAAAAAACGGAAAAATCCCCCGTTTTCACCTTTGACAACGGAAGAAAGCATGTAGAAATTGATGAAAAAACAGGTCTTTTAAAATCCTATAAGATAAACGGACAGGAGTACATAGGAAACGGCTTTGGCTTGTGCGCCTTTGATGATAATGCCGACCCGTGGGCAATGGCAAGGAGCCAGCTTGCGCGCCTTGGCACAAATGAGCAGAGCTTTAAATTGAGCGAAAATCCAAACGGACCCTTTAAGGGAATGAAAAGCGTGCAGGTTGTCGAAAACGGCGACATCTATCTTGGAATTGAGGCGTTTTTCAAGTGCGATAACACCCGCGCAAGAATTCTCTATAAAATCTATAAAAATAACGATGATGTTGATATTGACATCACCCTCTATATGTGCGATATAAACAAGATTGTCAAGCTAAAGCTGCCAATGGCAAAAAATGGCACGCTTATAGGTCAAGCCCCCTTTGGCACGGATAAGCTTTTTGATGATGCAAGAGAGAATGTCGCTCATAGATTTGTGGCACTTGACACAGGAAGGGAGTGCATCGCACTTCTCAACCGTGATGTGTATGGAAGCCACTTTGAGAATAATACCCTCTATATGTCACTTGTGCGTGGCGTTACCTACTGCGCCCATCCCATCTGCGAAAGAGAGCTTATTCCAAGTGATAGATTTACAAAAAAGATAGATCAGGGCGAAAATAACTATTCATTCAGACTAACAGTCACAAATAAAGACCGTCTTGAAAGAAGGGCAACGGAATTTGTTCAAAGACCCTATTGCCTTAATATTTTCCCCGTTCCGAACGGCACACAAGAGCAAAAAGACAGGGCGCTTGATGTGTCCGTAGAGGGCGATATTATAGCCATGCCAACTATAAAAAAGGCTGATGATAGAGATGCAATAATATTCCGCCTTCTTAATAATACCGAAAACAGCGTTCAGTCAAGCATTACCGTAAACGGACAAAAATTGCCCCTTGCCTTTGGTAAATACGAGGTAAAGACAGTCCTTTACGAAAATGGCACGCTTAACGAATCCTACGAGCTTATAATCTGATAAGCGACAAAACTACTTCCCGAAATCAAAGGAGAGAAAAAATGAATTTAAAGGTAACAATGCTTGATGGTGAGCTTTGGTATGGTGGCTCAGTTGCCGAATCACTTCATAACCCCTTTACAAAAGACTCACTTTACGATTATGATATGAGCCTCGGTGACAACCAAACAATGCCACTGTTCATCTCAAATCTCGGTAGATACATATGGTGCGAAAAGCCAATGATAGTCCATATGGAAAATGGCGAAATCTCCCTTGTGGCAGATGATGAAATCCTACTTGTAAGCGCAGGCAAAACCCTAAAGGACGCATACATGTGCGCTAAAAATGCACATTTTCCCTTTTCGGGCAAAATCCCACCACTCAAATTCTTTGAAAGCGCACAATATAACTCGTGGATGGAGCTTGACTACCACCAAAGCCAAGAGGGAATATTAAAATACGCCCACGGAATAGTTGATAATGGCTATGAGGCAGGCGTGCTTATGATTGATGAGGGCTGGCACACAAGATACGGTCTTTGGGAATGGGATTTTACAAAATTCCCCGACCCTAAGGCTATGATAGATGAGCTACACGCTCTCGGCTTTAAGGTGATGCTATGGGTCGTTCCCCTCGTTACCGCTGACGGACAAGCATTTAGCATGAGCTACTTCCCCTACCATAGCTTTTTAAAGGGTGCGTGCGGTGATAAGAAATATTTTCTCCGTACCGATGATGGCAAGCCCGCAATAATCGAATGGTGGAATGGCTTTAGCGCAATTCTCAATATGTGTAGTAAGGACGATAGAGAATTTCTTGACACCAAGCTACAACACCTAACAAACGAATATGGCGTTGATGGCTTCAAATTTGATGGCGGAAATATCGAAATGTATAACCCCAAAAGGGTCATAAACGGAACGCAAAGCACATATTCCGCTGATGAGCTAAATATAGCGTGGAACGAGTTCGGTGCAAGATATGAATACCACGAATATAAGGACACCTTCAAGGGCGGAGGCAGGGCAGTAATCCAACGCCTTCAGGATAGACGCCATAGCTGGGGCGCACACGAGCACGGGCTCGGCACAATCCTTCCCTCGGCACTTTTGCAGGGGCTTATAGGTCACCCCTTTATATGCCCCGATATGGTAGGTGGCGGAGAGTGGTCGTTTAACTATATGCCAGACTTCAAGGTGGATCAGGAGCTTTTTGTCAGAATGGCTCAAATGAGCGCTCTTTTCCCAATGATGCAATTTTCGTGGGCGCCTTGGCGTGTGCTTGATAAGGAGCATGCAAGATTATGTCTTGAAAGCGCAAGATTGCACAAGAAATTCGCCCCATACATCATAAGCCTCGTAAAGGAAAGCGCCAATAGCGGTGAGCCTATTGTACGCCATATGGAATACGAATTTCCACATCAGGGCTACGAGAGGGTAAGCGACCAATTTATGCTCGGTAGCGATGTCTTGGTTGCCCCCGTTATAAACAAAGGACAGGTAGAGCGAGATGTCAAGCTTCCGTGCGGAAAATGGCTCTATCTTGGCAAGGATGAGTACGATGGAGGCGCAACCGTCACCGTGCCATCACCACTTAATATACTTCCATATTTTGTAAGGGTAAAATAATATGATTTACGACCAAATAAAGCAAATCACCAAAATCGACCTCGGCTGGAGTGGTGATGAAAAGTATAAGATAGTAACAAACGACAATAAAGCCTATCTTCTAAGAATAGCAAGCGAGAAAAACGCCCCTCACTACAAGGAGATTTTTGACCTTGCCTCACAAATAAAAGCGCCCATTTGCGCCCCAATCGAATACGGCGAGTGCGATATGGGTACATATACAATCTTTTCTTGGATAGACGGAGAGGATGCCGAGGGGAAGGTTCCAACCCTTGATAAGGACACTCAATACGCCCTTGGCGTTGACGCAGGCAAAATCCTAAGGGAAATTCACAAAATCCCCGCCCCCGACACGCTTGACAGCTGGGAGGTGCGTTTCGGCAAAAAGATCGATAAAAAGATAAAAGCCTACGATGAGTGTGCGTTAAAATACGAAAATGGCGAAAAATTCAAGGAATTTATAAACGAAAACCGCCACCTTCTCAAAGACCGCCCCCAAACATTCCAACACGGCGACTACCATATCGGCAATATGATGCTTGAAAACGGAAAGCTCATCGTAATTGACTTTGACCGCTACGATTTTGGCGACCCGTGGCAGGAGATGAATAGAATAGTGTGGAGCGTTCAGGCATCAAAGCCCTTTGCAAGGGGCACGCTTGACGGATATTTTGATAACAAAATCCCTGAGGAGTTTTGGCGACTTCTCGCCCTCTATATTTGCACAAATACCCTGTCCTCTCTCCCTTGGGCAATCCCCTTCGGAGAAAAGGAAATAACAACAATGAAAAATCAAGCAAAAGAAGTCCTCTTTTGGTATAACGATATGAAAGAAATAATTCCAAAATGGTATTATGAGGAGTAGAAAAAATGCATAAGTGCCATACATATTTCAGAATAACAGGCGATATCGACCCCGATTTTATATCCTATGCCCTTGGCGCATCGCCCGATAAATTTATAAAAAAAGGCACACGCCTACCGATAAGCAACCGAGTGACCGAAAATGATGATTACATAATCGGCTATAACGACAATTACAATGTTGACATAAACGAAATGATAAGAGTAACACTTGGGGACATAATTGACAAGGCGGAACTTCTTTGCAAAATGAGAGTTCAAATGCATTATGAATACTACCTTGTCGTAGTGCCGAAAATTGAGAGCGATAGCGATGAGCCAAGTCCGATTTTGTCGCTTGATAAAGACATTATAGAATTCCTTTATAAATCGGGAGCGCAACACGACCTCGATTATTACATTTACTAAATAGGAGCAAAAAATGAACGCACTTGATATAATCGAAATAATAAACGAAGGCGCATATAAAATAGAGGGAGAAACCTGTGATACAATAAAGGCAGGCGACCCCGAAAAGGAAATAAAGAAGCTCGGTATTACTATGTTTGCAACGGTTGATGTCGTAAGAGAAGCGGTTAAAAGGGGCATAGATATGCTAATCGTGCATGAGCCGACCTATTACGACCATATGGATGTAATAAGAAAAACCCCCGTCACCGATGCGAAAAAATCGCTTATTGAAAATAGCGGAATAGTAATATACCGCTACCACGACAGAATGCACTTCCGTGACATTGACCAAATCCCCGAGGGCGAAATTCACTATATGGGTCTAAAAGGCAAGCTTTTGAAAACCCCGTATAGCGCATCGTATATTTTCGAGTGCGACACCCCAATTACCGCGGGCGAGCTTAGCGAAATTATGAAAAATGACCTTGGGATAAAGCATTTAAGAGTTGCGGGCGAGCTCAATAAGAAATCAACAAGATTCGGTGCGTGCTTTGGCACACCGTCAGGCGTTTTTGACCTTCTTTGTGATGAAAATATTGAGATAGTTATGACAGGCGAGGCTTGCGAATGGGCTCTTGCCGAGTACGCCCGTGATGCCTGCGCCCTTGGCTTTAATAAAACGCTTATGGTAATGGGACATATCCCGTCAGAAAGGGACGGAATGCGCCTTCTTGCTAAGCGACTTGCAAATAAGCTCCCAATAGATGTTGAATATATTGAATGTGGCGAGGTGTATCACTAATGGATAAGGTAAGCGTGCTTTTTCTCGGAACATGTGCGTGCGATTTTTCAGAGCGACTTAATACCGACCTTAAAAATACCCTTGATAAGGATGTAAGGCGCTCAAGCTCCGCGCTTGTTGATGAAAAAATTCTCATTGACTGCGGTCCGCATACGCTGAATTCTCTTGATATCTTAAATATTCCATATTCCGATATCACCGACATTCTGATAACTCACCTGCACGATGACCATTTTAACCCTGAAGCAATAGCTCAAATCGCCAAAAACAGACACACCCCCCTTAAAATATGGTTAAGAGAGGATGCAACCCTTGATGAAATTTCAGGCGTTGAGCTTGTAAGAATGACCCCATACGAAAAATATACCTTAAATGAGGGCACAGCCGTAACGGGTCTTGTCGCAAATCACGATGAGGACGCATTCCCTCACCACCTCTTAATAGAAATAAGGGGTAAAAAAATCCTCTATGCCTGCGACGGCGCGTGGCTACTTAATAAAACCTATTATCACCTTCATAACGCCCACCTGAGCGTAGCAGTCCTTGATTGCACAAGCGGAGATTATGAGGGCGATTACCGAGCAGGCGAGCATAATAGTATACCGATGCTAAGAGTAATGCTCCCCGCCCTTAAAACCTTCGGTGTAATAGATGATAAGACAAAAATCTATTTTTCACACCTTGCCCCCTCACTTCATAAATCACACGGGGAAACTGAAAAAATCGCACACACCCTCGGCGCTTTTGTCGCATATGACGGACTGTGCATTGAAGCTTAAGGAGAAAATGATGGACCTTGAAAGAAGGAAGCAAATCCAACGCCAAAGGCTAAAAAGCCTGCTCCCGAGCCTTATACTGTTTACCGTAGCGATGACCTTGTTGCTCGTTGGCGTTAGCGCTCAGAAGACAAACAAGGCTGCTTACATAATGCTTTTTGTCGGCGCTCTGATCGTAGCAATTTCATCGCTGATATTGACCTTTAAAGTCACGAAAAAATACGACCTGATTATAGCGCAGGAATATATTACCGCCTTTAAGGAGCAAATAAAGGACGGCAACGGCAAAACAGAATTTGTTGCCGATAATAATCAAACCGTGCGCTTTGAAGCAAGCGGAGCAGTAATAGACGGTGAAACGGTTTTATATGACGATATAGCCGTATATGTGTCTGTAAGGATACAAGCCAAGGCAATCTCAAACCGCCTTTCTCTCGCCCTTAGCATCGCCTTTAACGGCGGGAACGAAATGGTAAGCCTTCCGTTAGATGCAGATGTCCTTTCTGAGATAGAGAGGAATAATGTCATAATTGAAAATAATAGCGATTACAGACACTTCCTTGACGATGGCATTAAATTTACAAGAGTAATGATGAGCCAAATGCCCGTCTCCCGCGTGGCTTATTTCCCAATAGCCGTGCCAAAAAACGAGCAGGAGCATATGCTCGTAAAAAGCATAGCTAAAAGAAAGCGCGTGATAACCGCGCTCTCTGTTGTTGGAATATTCGTATTCTATGCGCTCTTGATATGGCTCTTTAAAACCGATAGCGGACTTCAATTCTCCGATACCCTCGGCTTTAATATCGGCTTCAAGCTCGCCTTTACCGTGGCGGTTCTGCTTCTTGCCCTTGTAAAGCCAAAATCGGTAAAGCTACACGAGAAAATATTGCTATGCGTGTTTATCGCCCTGTACTGGAGCATTTTGATTTTATTCACCTCGCAGGCAATCTCCCTGCTTTTCCTCATATTTGCGTTAATATTCGCCTGCGTTGGCTTTGTAAATATCGCAAGGGCGGATAAGAAAAAGGAAAAGCCAACGAGCAGAGTGTTCATTCTCGGAATGGTTTTGTCCCTTTTCGTGCTTGGTGATGTGTCCTCAATGACATTTCTTGATGACAATGAGGTGATAATAGAGCTCATAATAGCGCTTGTTGTGTTTGTAATTTCCATACCCGTGACTATTGTCTACATAATGAAAACCAAAAGCCCAAAATACCAAAAAACGGGCAAGAAAATCCTCTTTGGAATAACAACCCCAATCCTTACCTTCCTTTTAGCCTTTTGGCTTGCGTTTATGATAGTTCCCGAGCTTAATTATGTCCTTGATACAAGCGAGCCCGATATCGTAACGGAGGAGATAATAGAGCTTAGAAGAAGCGATGACAGCTATTACGCAGTCGTTGAAATCAACGAGGTAAGAATAGATGTGTCAATATCATCATCTGATTACAAGTCGCTTTCCGAGGGAGATGAAATATCCGTCTCAATTCGTAAGGGTGCGTTTGGTCTTAAATACTGTATGCCTGACGGGAGCGGAACGAATCAGCCTTAAACCGTGTATTTACGGCATTAAGTGTGGTTTTAATTGTATTCCCGTTAGCCTTTATCCCTTTTGACAAGTTTGCTCCTTGTAGTATGTTAATACAACCGCGTCGCAACCTTGCCAAAATCATCTAAAAATACATCGGTTTAAGGTGCTTAGCATTTTAGAACGAGCCAAAAGGCTTGTATTCAAGGCAAAATTTTGCCGATATATAAAAATATTTCAAAAAATTTTAACACAGAAGACG
>JAFTUD010000010.1 GCA_017466455.1 Clostridia bacterium | reverse complement strand
TCGCAAACGCGATTTCATCCACCAGAGGTGGATTTCACCCGTCGAAGACGGATTTGACTGCGTGTTCTCCGTTAAGGAGAACACGCTAATTGCAACGGTTAGTTTTTATTCCTCAACATGCCCTTCGGGCATATATCACATTGCGTTAGCAACATATCGAAAATCCCGTGAGGGATTTATCTCGATGCGTGTTCTCCGTTAAGGATAACACGCTAACGAGCAGTGCTTTTTGATTTTGCTTTATGGGCTTATGCTACTTGTTCTTTTCCGTATACTGGGAGCGCCTCAAGGTTATCCTTATATGGCTTATTCTCTACTGAGCTTAGTGTTACTGTATAGAGTGTTGCGTCGGATTTTACTACATTTGAGTTTGCGCATGCGGTATGCTCGCTTTGGATATACTCTACCTCGCTTGCATCGGTATATGCGTAGAGTGAAATTACAAGCTCAAGATTTTGCGCACTTCCTGTGAAGCCGTCAAGCATAATCTTAATATTTGTATATTCATCGCTTGTCATATCAACCTTTAAAAATCCGCTTGTTGCGTTCACCTCGCCGTTTTCCATGAAGGTATCGCCAAGATATTTTGGATTTGCTACGAAAATACCGAAGGTAATATCGTTTTCATTAAGGTCGTTATACTTCTTAAACTCGGTTGTATTTACTACAAAGCCACCGAATGCAATTCCGTCGCCGTTTGTTGAATATCCGTTATCTGCAAGGGCGGTGAAAATTGGCTTTTTAACGCCATTCTCTACCTTGTCAACTGCACAGTCAACTGCGTTCTTACAATACTTATTATAAACACCGCTTGCTACAAAGCCGTTTGGATATACAAGAGTTTCAGCATATACATGGTCAGCAAAGCCTGCAATATTATCATTACAGCGTGTGCATGTTACACCGTGTGTGCAGTCACCATCGCCAGCGTAGTTATGTGCACCGTCAAAATATACTTCACAGTGGTTTTGGTATTCTATAATTGATAGAGCCCAAGTGCATCCGTATGTTGTAAAGGCGGTTATAAATGAGCTGTCTTCCTCACCTGTAAAGATGATTTTTGAGAAATTACAACCATCAATGGAATATTTATTAACCAAGCCTGTGCATGTATAAGGAACTATTAAGGTGCATGCGTTTGATGCCTTGCCATTTGTTATTTTTCTAAAATTTTCGGGAACTGCTCCTGTGTATCCATCAGGAATCTTTAACTCGGAAAGTGTGTTGCAGTTTACAAATGAATTTCTTCCTAAGCTGGTAACAGTGCTTGGAATTTCAACCTCTCTAAGGCTTACGCAACCATTGAAGCACTCCGGTGGAATTTGAGTTGCTGAGCTTGGAATTGTAATATTAATAAGCGAACTACAACCGGTAAATGAGCCGTAATGGAAATATACGCTATCGGGCAAATACGCCTCGATAAGTCCTGAACATCCGCTAAAGGTGTTATTGAGCCTTGCGTTTTCAAAAACCTCTACTCTTATAACCGAGGACTCCTTATAGTCTTCACCTGTTTTTTCGTTCAAAAGAGCAAGGTTGATGTCCATGTTTATTCCTGTTGAACCGTTATAGATGTAGTAGGCAGGATATGTGGTAAATGTACCATCATCGTTAACGAGCACGGCTTTTGAATCGGTGTCGTTATACTTGTTTTTTGACTCCATTCCATCAACTATGGTGACATCGCCATATTCATTTGAGGTTGAGCCTGTGACAGCAGCGCTTGCGGAAATTACGAATATTGACATTAGTGCCACTATCATAATTGCCAAGATTAGAATTTTCTTTTTCATTTTGTTTTCTCCTTTGCGGGGTTGAGAGGCTCAACACCCACCATAAAATATTATTACAATATAAGTATATCACACATTCCCCCTTTTTGTCAATATTGCACAATTAACAAATCCCCCCCCCCATTTTTTGTGCATTTTTACCAAAAATGCACAAAAACATCACTCCTTTCGTGGTCGAAAGGAGTGTATCTCATCAACGCCACAGGCGTTGTATCTCATCACACCGTTGGTGTGTATCTCATCAAGGCAAAGCCTTGCATATTTTGATATCATGATATCACGAGGGCGGAATTCAGAGTGCGGATGAGCGAACACCCCAAGAGTTCAAGCGAAGTGAAGAACGATTGGCTGGTGGTAGCCATGCATGCGACCGTAGGGAGTCGCAGTGAGGAATGGTGCTGACGCAAGCTCGATATGTCCTGCGGACACGATATGCTCCGTTCCGTCGCACGATATGTTGCTTCGCAACACGATATGGCTAACGCCGTGAAGAGTCGGGGAGTGTAGAATAAATTCGCACTAAACGATGTCGGATTTCGCCCGCGGGGGCTTCCCCGCCCCGAGGCTCTCGGGCGGTTTGAGCCGTCAAAAAAAAGATAGCTTGCAAATTTATTTGCAAGCTATCATATTTCAAAAAATTTTAACGCAGAAGACGGGACTTTTGTACGTTCCAAAACTGGTTCATTCCATTCCCATCAGGCATCGGTTTTTTATTAGTCCTTTTTGATTGTGTGGCGCTTGATTTTTCTTGAGGTTGTCTTTTCAAACGGCTCATCACGGATTTCAATCCTTGTGATGTGCTTATACGACGCCAAGCGCTTGTTGATATTTTGGATTTCCTCGTTCAGATGATTATAGATTTCTTCCTTTTGGATAAGTCCGAGCTTTTCACACTCCTCGTGGTTTGGATAGATAAGCGCAACTACTGAAACAACGCCTGTTTCCTTGTTTTCGTCGCCTATTACTACTACCTCCTCAACGAGTGGAAGATTTTCTACATACTCCTCAATTTCCTCGGGGAATACATTCTTTCCGCCTTGGAGAACGATTACATTCTTCTTTCTTCCTGTGATATAGATATAGCCCTCATCATCAACATAGCCATAGTCACCTGTCTTGAACCATCCGTCGGGTGAGAGAACCTTTGCGGTTTCCTCGGGGTTTTCATAGTAGCCGAGCATTACATTGTCGCCCTTAACTACGATTTCGCCGTAGGTATCGGTTGCCTTTTCCTTGTCGATGTAAATTTGCATACCCGGCATAAGCTTTCCGCAGGATGCGGGGTTATTCTTTTCGTGAATCGGAACAACGGAGATAAGCGGAGCGCACTCGGTAATTCCGTAGCCCTGTCTTACCTTAATACCGAAGTTTTCAAAGCCCTCTGCAATCTGTGGATTAAGTGCTGCGCCACCGACGATAAATGCCTTGATGTTTCCGCCAAGTCCTTGGAGAACCTGACCGAACAGACGCTTTCTCGCATCAATATGAAGCTTCATCAAAATGTTGCTTATTTTAAGTCCCATTGCAAGGGTCTTTTCCTTACCCTGCTTCTGAACATTCTTTTGAATTGTCTTATAAAGCTGGTTTGCAAAGAGTGGAACGAGTGTCATTACGCTTGGGCGGAACTGCTTGATGTTCTTTGAAACATATTTAATTCCGTCGCTTATTGAAATTGTCATACCGTAAAGCATTGGTGCAAGAATTCCCGCGCTCATTTCATAGGTATGGTAAATAGGAAGAACGGACATTACAGAGTCCTCGGATGTAAGGCCTGCCAAAAGTGGATAAATTCCCTCAAGAACGGCGCAAACATTTCTTTCGCAAAGCATAACGCCCTTTGACGAGCCTGTTGTGCCTGATGTGAACAGAAGAATACCGAGCTTTCTTACATCGTGATTTCTTGTATCAAGAGTCATATCGGTGTTACTCGCAAGGCATTTACCGAGCGAGAGAACACTATTAAAGGTTGTAAGCTTCTCATCTACATATTCTTCCTCTGGATCAAGGGTGAACTGTGTACGGTCGGTAAGAATGATTTTTTCTACGCCCTCAAGCTCGCTTTCGTGATTTTTGAAGATTTCAGCAAATTTGTGTGAGCATACAACATATGATGCCTTTGCAAACTTGGTAAACTCAATAATTTGCTCCTCAAGAAGAAGGGGGTCAATAGGAACGATAACGCCGTCGGCGGTTACGGTTGCAATATACGATGCAATCCACTGTACGCTTGTTTCTCCGAGAAGGATTACCTTTTTGCCCTCCATTCCGATTTTCTTGAATGCGAGTGCAAGGTCGGTGATAAGGTCAAACATTTCTCTGTACGAAACGCTAACCTCCTCATCCTTTGTTTTATTAAATCTGTAAAGCGTCTTGTCGCCATAGAGGTTTTTTCCACGCTCAAAGTACGCATAAAGGCTGTCAATTTGAATCTTGAAATCGTTTGGGTTTATTGCATTAGTTGCCATATTTTTCCTCCTTTAATTGGAAAGCAATATTTTCATCTAAGGTTGCAAGAACCTCATAAAATGTCCTTAGCTTATGCTCCGATAGCTCACCGCTGACACCTGTCATAACCTCGGAGATTTTGCTGTTTATGTATTCCTTTACCTCGAGCCCCTGCTCGGTCAAAACGAATTTGCATTTATAAATGCTACCGCGTGAGTTTTTGCTCCTTTCAATATAGCCCCTCTTTTCAAGCTCGGTTGTGACACGGGAAACAAACGCCTTGTCTACTCCGCACGCATCGGCAAGCTCGGTTGAGCTAAGCCCCTCGCTTGTCTTTACGAGGTTGAAAAGGCACATTACATGCGCGCTCCTCAGGTTATACTTCTCCATAGCAGTATCCTTTATACGCTTGATATTCTTTGATATCCTATCTATTGTAAGTACAAAGGTCAAAAAACGCTCCGAATTTTCCATATTCCCTCCTAAATTTTGTTGACTAATCAATTTATCGGTTGCCTTACATATATTAGCACACGATTATTGATTTGTCAACATTTTTTTGGAAATTTTAAAAAAATGTGGTAATATATTTTTTGGGATATACCGTATTTTCCTTTTGATTACAGGGGGTTTATCCCGTTGATTACAGTCATTTTTTCTTTTGCCGGGGGTTTTCGCATAAGGCTTTTTGCTGTTACATTATTTTATGCGTTATTTTACATAATAAACATAGTTTTCTTTTCTTGGCTTTTTAGGCGATGGGGCACAATCGGCATAGCCGAGCGCGACATGACCTATTCCCTCATAATCTCCCTCTATACCGAGGTCGGCAAGAATTTTCTTACCCTCGTCGCTGTCAAATTCCTCCTTTGCTCTATGAATCCAACAGCTACCTATTCCAAGCGAGGTGGCGCTTAGCATAAGGTTTTGCATAACGAGTGAGCCGTCATAAATATAGGTTGGGAATTTCTTATTTGCCAAAACAATAAGAATTACGGGGGCACCGTAGAAGGGGTCGGTATCAGTTCCCATAATCCTTGCGTTCATTTTTGAAATTTCATCACGCAGGTGCTTATTTGTTACAGCTATTATTATGGGGGATTGATTGTTCCTTCCTGTTGGAGCGTGCTTTCCTGCCTCTAAGATAAGCTCAAGAGCTTCGTTTGGAATCGGGTCGGACCTGAAGGCGCGAACGCTTTGACGCTCAATCATATTTTTTATTGCCTCGTTCATATCTACTCCTTTATTTTGCGCATATATATTTATTGTATCATATTTTTGTGACAAAATCAAGAATTTTCTTTTAAAGGCGGTTTTTGGAGTTAAATATGCTATAAAAAATATGGCTTTTTTGGAAAATTATGCTTATTAAAGGACAAAAAAGAAAACCGACTGCATAAAGCAGCCGATTTTCCTTTAAGAGAGAAAACATTATGTCGTGTGCGTATCTTAGCAGGACCGAGTCCTGATAAATGAGATCCTGTTCTCTACGCTTAAATTATACCACAGGAAGCGCCAAAATGGAAATATAAATATAGAATAAGGGGGATATACAATTTTATATATACCGTAACCTTGATGTGTCCCTGCGATAACAGGATTTTTTGAGAGTTTTTATTGACTAATGGATTTTTTTATGATATACTTTCTATATCTATATGAGGTTATATAAAATATAAACCAAAAAGCCAACGGACAACCGTTGGCCTTGGAGCTGGAAATGAGATTTGAACTCACGACCTGCTGATTACGAGTCAGCTGCACTACCACTGTGCTATCCCAGCTTATATAACGATAATTATTTTACTACAAACGATTAGGTTTGTCAAGGGGTTTTAAAAAAATGAATTTATGCAATATTAAGCACATAAAATCACTTCTTGAGCGTCATTCGACCGGCACGAAAAAGAGCTTCGGTCAAAACTTTCTTATAAATCCGAGTGTTCCCTTTGATATTGCCGAGGAAAGCTTCAGTTATCACGCCTCACGCGGGGGCAAGACCTTAGGCGTGCTTGAAATCGGTCCCGGAATCGGCGCGCTTACAAGCGAGCTTTGCGACAGATATGACAAGGTTGTAGCGGTTGAGATTGACAAAGCGCTTATTCCCGTGCTTGGGGAAACGATGGCGGAGCGCGACAACTTTACGCTTATTAACGCGGATTTTATGAAGCTTGAGCTTGATAGCTTCCTTTCCGAGCATTTTGGAGATGAGAAAATTTCGGTTTGCGCTAATCTTCCTTATTATATTACTACGCCTATCCTTATGAAATTACTTGAGGGGGCAAGAGGGCGACTCCATTCGATTACCGTTATGGTGCAAAGAGAGGTTGCCGAGCGACTTTGCGCAAGCAACCGCGACAGCGAATACGGCGCGATTACCGCGTCTGTGAGCTACTACGGCACGGCAAAGAGGCTTTTTGATGTTACACCCGACTGCTTTTTACCTGCGCCGAGCGTGACCTCAAGTGTTATCAGAATTGAATTATATGACAAAATCCCTTATGAGGTTGATGATGAAAAAACCTTATTTGAGGTTATTGCGGGATCGTTTGCCCAAAGGCGAAAAACGCTTTCAAACTCGCTATCCTCGCATATTTCGTACATACCCAAGTCGAGAATTTGCGAGATAATCGCCGAGTGCGGATTTGAGCCTACTGTGCGCGGAGAGCGACTTTCCATTACGGATTTTTGCGCTCTTGCTAATGCTATTTACAAGGAAAAGATAAAATGATTTTTTCGGGAACGATAATTAACGCCATCGGCATTGTGGCAGGCGGTGCTATCGGTGTGCTTCTTTCGGGTCTGCTTGAAAGACACGAGCGATTAAAGAAAATCCCCGACGCTATGATGCGTGCGGTTGGTCTTTGTGTAATGTATATCGGCATTTCGGGAATGCTTTCGGGAATGTCGGGGGCGAGCGATGCGTTTGGCGACTTCGGCTTTCTCATTGCTATTGGCTGTATTGCGCTCGGCACGCTTATCGGCGAGCTTATCGGTATTGATGATTTACTTGACAAGCTCGGCAAGGCGGTTGAAAAAAGGCTTTCAAAAAAGAGCGACGCGGACAGCGAGGGCGAGGGCAGGAGCGACAAGCGAATTTCAACGGGCTTCGTAAATGCTACGCTACTGTTTTGTGTTGGCGCTATGGCAATTACGGGCGCTATTGAAAGCGGTCTTTCTCAGGGAGAGGCGCAAGGCACTCTGCTTGCAAAATCCATGATAGATATGATAAGCTCCGTGATTTTCGGCGCGAGCTTTGGAATCGGAACGATTTTTTCGGCGGTATCGGTGCTGATTTATCAAGGGCTTATTGAGCTTCTTGCTATTCTCGTTGGCGATTTTCTGCCCTCTGCGGTTATCACCTTGATGAACGGCTGTGGCTCGGCACTTATTCTTGCTATCGGTCTTAATATGGTGGGGGCAACTAAGTTTAAGGTTGCAAATATGCTCCCTGCGATATTTTTACCTCTTATTTGCTGTATATTCATTTGATTTTTGGAGATATAATGGAAATTTTAAGGAAAATTTGGTTTAGAATTTCGCACATCGGGTTTTGGCTCACGGTGGCTTGTATTCTTGCCTGCGTGGTTCTGTTTTTTACCATCTTGACCTTTAATGTCAGCACGGGGCTTCATATATTTACATATATTTTCACGGCATTTACCGCGATAAATATAATTGTGCCCTTGCCTGACCATGTATATAAGGTTAAGGAGATAATCTACAAAAACACATTTGCCACGCGATATGTTTACGACTACGAATATCGCTCAAATATAGTTATGCAAATCGGCTTTATCGGCAATACGGTTTATGCGCTCTTTACACTGTTTTTGGGTCTTATTTCAAGGTCGGCATGGTATACCTCTATCGGTATATTTTACGCTATATTCGGATTTCTCAAGTTTGCGCTTCTCGTTAAGCAAAATCACATACTGAAATGCGAGAATATGAGAGAGAGAAAGGCTATTTCGTTCAGGGTATGGCGCTTCTTCGGTCTTTCAATGCTTATTATCACCGTGCCAACGACGGTTATGGTGGTGCAGATGATTTACCACAATGAAAACTATTATTATGGACCTATAATTACCTTTGGCTACTTCATTTATACCTGCATTTACTTTATTGCGGGCGTTGTGAAGGTTTTTCAGGCGAAAATGAGAAAAAATCCTATATTCACCGCTTACTCAAATATGAGCTTTTGCGGTGCGCTTATGGCGGTGCTTGCGCTTCAGACAGCCATTGTTACGGCACTTGGCGCGCAGGACGCGACAAGGAGAATTATAAACTCAATTACGGGCGGAATTGTAATTTCGGTATTTTACATAGTTTCAATAGTCGTTATCGTGAGCACGACAAAGCAGTTAAGGCGAAATTATCCCGAGCTTAGCTCGTATTTCAAGCACAAGGAGTACAAGCAGTCAAGGTCGCTTTTTGACACGACCCTTGAGCTTGAGCAAAGTGAAATTCAAAAGGAAATTGAAAGAGAGCTTGCTAAGAATAGATAAAAAGATGGTAGATTTTCTACCATCTTTTTTAATGTATGATTTAAAACTCGTTAAGCCCTTCCTTGCCGAAGGAGATTTGAGCAGGGGTAAGGACTGTTTGAAGCTTTATGGTATAAAGGACACTGTCACCTCTTGTAACTTTACTTGCCATAGGTGACGAAATTGGTTTTTCCTGTGTTCCAACATAGTCCTTTTGGAATGTTTGAATTGATGATGTATCTTTTCCTTGGTAAGCATAGCCCGCGAAAACAAGCTCAAGTGCGGTATGTGCCGAATTTTCAAGGCTCATTCCCGACACGGATAGATTGTAAATCGGGTATTCAAGATCAAATTCAACTTGAAGTGCGCCCTTTGATGCGTTAAGTTTTCCGTCTTGTGTGAAAATGTCACCATTTGCAAGGTATTTTGGATTAAAGATTACTACACCGAATGTGAGTTTTTTACCGATAAACTTCTCATATTCATCAAGGCTCTGCGCATTTACTACAAATCCTGTTGAAATTCCTGTGTTATCGGGGCTTGTTGAAAAGCCGAGGCACTCAAAGATTGCGTCGATATCTGCCGACACACTGTGCAAACATCCATTGTTTTGGCAAGTGGTAATTTTCTTGCCGATGTTATTAAATCCGTTTTCAAACTTGATGTCCGAAAGGATTTCGCTATGGACAGGGTTTTCTTCCGCTACACCTTTAAGCGAGCATCTGTCACAGTTTATAACGCAGGGGTTGTTATCCTCTACATGCGCGCCATCAAATGCAACTTCACAAAGGTTTGCACCCCAAACCATCATAAAGGTGTCATTATATTCGTTTTCCTTGTAGTCTTCATATTCATAGACTTTTGCCGAATAAAAACGGCTTGTTGAAGAACCGAGAGTTAAAATTCTATTGTAATCTTCTCCTGTATAATATGTGATAAATGTGGAGTTATTTGGAGTAGTGCCTAATGCCGAGGTTGAGAAAGTTTCAAAATTCTCAGTTAAAACGAGTTTTTTGAATGCGGTGCAGCCGTCAAAGGTTTGAGCGCCAAGCATTGAGCCAAGCACCACTACGCTTTCAAGAGAAGTGCTTCCAAGGAACGCGCCCATTCCCATGCTTGTAACCGATGCGGGAATAACAAGGCTTGTTATTTTCGTTCTTGTAAAAGCATACTGTCCGATAGATGTCACTGTATTTGGCAATTCAAGGCTTGTTACATTGATATATCCACTGTTTGGATTACAAAATGCCTGAGTGCCGATAGTAACCGTATTTTCAAGTTTTATAACCGTAAGATTATCGTCATCATAGAATGCTTTTTCGGGAATTGTTGCGGATTTGCAATATACCTCGGAAAGATTTGGGCATTCAGAGAAGGAATCCGTGCCAAAGGTTGTAACCGAGGACGGAATTACAACTGATGGGATTTTACTTCCCTTAAAAGCGTATGATTTAATTGTGGTTACGGTTTCAGGAAGGACTATTGGATTTGAAATAGGTGATGTTCTAAATGCGGTTTGACCGATAGATGTAACTCCATATGGAATTTCAACGCTCACAATGTTTGGAAAACCGCCCGAACTGTTGTTGAATGCCGAGTCGGGAATGGATGTCGTTCCTTTTGGAATTTCAAGTCTTATAATGCTTGACTTTGTGTAGGTTGTTCCCACCTTTTTGCTAAGTGTATCAAGGTCAAATGACAATGAGGCTTGATTTTTGCAAATGTAGTATGCGGGGTAAGTAACTCCATCTGACATTAGCACTCTTGATGTCGCGCCACTCTTGCCGTCATCACCGAAAACGGATTTGTCCGACATTCCTTCAACCTCGGTAATGTCAGTCCATTCGGGAATTTCAGCCGCACTTGTAGCTATTGCAAAAAGACACGCAATAAGTGTCATTAGCATAGCGACTACAATGATTTTTCTTTTCATAAAATTCTCCTTAACGGGTACGCACCCGTGAGCATAAAATATTATATGATTATTATATCACATGCGACAAATTTAGTCAATTCGCACAATACACAAATACCCCCCCCCCGATTTTTGTGCATTTTGCACAAAAAATCACTCCCTTTTTTTGATGAGGGAGTGATTTTTTAGATATCTTTAAAAAGTTCAAATTTCGTTTTTTTGAGGAATTTTGATATGATTTTCGGTCCTAAATTAGGGAAAAGACGGTAAAGCGCGCTCATCAGATGTGCGTCGGCGCCGACGACAATTCTTGATTTTTTGCGCCCTATTTTGCGAAGGATTTTGGTAACGGTTTTATCAAGGTCGGCGCACACCTTATTAAAGATTTTTGCCTCCCTCTCGGTTGGGCTTTGATTTTTCATTATATCGGTTTTTACAAAGCCGTTCATAACCGAGGCGACATAGATTTCCTTATTTTCTCTCGCCATACATTCAAAGTATGCTCTTGACGCGCTCTTTGACGCACAATAGGCGCTAACTCCCGCGAAGGGGCAAAGCGCGCTTGAGCTTGAGAAGGAAATTATCGCGCCCTGTGGGGATTTTTTAATAATTGGCAAAAGCGCCTCGCACGCCCAGACCTGAGAAAGAAAGTTTACCGTTATTGCATTTTCAGTGTCCTGCGCGCTTGATTTTTCAACCGAGGCAAATTTTGGCAATACGCCTGCGCAATTTATAAGAATATCAACTGCTATGTTCTTTTCCTGCAGGCTTGATGCGAGGTCATACCACCCCTGCTTTATGATGATATCCATTGGCGTTGGAATGAATTTTTCTCCAAGCTCTGCCCTAAGGTCGCAAAGCACGCCCTCACGCCTTGCAATACCGTAAACCGTGCAGGAATGATTTTTCACAAGGCGAGTGGCAATTTCTCTGCCTATTCCGCTTGATGCGCCTGTTAAAATTACTGTTTTTTCGTTTAAATTATATCTCATATTTTTAAGAAAGCCCCTTATGGCATTCCACAAGGGGCATTTTGCTTTTATTTATTTCTTATCTTTGTACGCGTCCGCTTCCGCCACCCTTGATAAGTCCCTCAACCTCTTTTACGCTAACGAGGTTATAGTCGCCTATAATGGTGTGCTTGAGGCACGATGCCGCAACGGCAAATTCGATTACATCCTGCGGTGCTTTATTCATAAGTGATGCGTAGATAAGTCCGCCTCCGAAGGAGTCGCCGCCGCCAACACGGTCAACGATATGTATATCATAGGAGCGAGAGAAGAAATACTCGTTTTCCTTTGCATCATAGAGCATTGCTGCCCACTTATTATCGTTTGCTGAAATGCTTGTACGAAGGGTGATTGCCACACGCTTGAAGCCGAAGCGGTCGCTGAGCTGCTTTGCAACGCTCTTGTATCCGTCATGGTTTACAACGCCTGCGTCAACATCGGTGTTTTCCGCCTTGATGCCGAACACCTTTTCAGCATCCTCCTCATTTGCGATACATACATCAACGAGCTTCATAAGCTCTCCCATTGTCTTGCCTGCCTGCTCGCTTGTCCAAAGGTTCTTTCTGAAGTTGAGGTCACAGCTTGTTGTGATGTTCTTTTCACGGCACACCTTAAGCGCGTCCATACAAATCTCGGGAAGCTCACCGCCGAGTGCCGGTGTAATTCCTGTAAAGTGGAACCATGTAGCACCGTTAAGGATTTTCTCCCAGTCAAAATCGCTTCTCTTTGCAAGAGCGATTGCGGAGTACGCACGGTCGTAAATTACCTTTGAGGGGCGCTGAGATGCGCCTGTTTCAAGGTAGTAAATACCAACTCTTTCGCCACCTCTTACAATGTCGCTTGTATCAACGCCGTATCTGCGAAGTGAGTTTACCGCGCTTTGTCCGATTTCGTGAGTAGGAAGCTTTGTTACATATGATGCGTCAATTCCGTAATTTGCAAGAGATACGGCAACATTTGCCTCTCCTCCGCCATAGGTTGCACCGAAGGTATCGGTTTGAATAAATCTTGTGTATCCTGCCGGATTAAGTCTTAGCATTATTTCGCCGAAGCATACTGTTTTCATTGTCTTTTTCCTTTTCGTGTTTTGATTTTTTGTAATTGCTTACATTAACATTTTACTCTACTTTTTATAAATAGTCAAGGGCTTTGCTTGTATTTTTCATAGTAAAATAGGTATTGCTGGGCTATTCCCGCGTTTTTGCCGAGGGAGATGAGGTCAATTCCGCTTGGAAAATATGTATCAAGGGTGCGCCTTATATGGACATCTATCGGAAACGCCTCGGTTTTGCCAAAGCCGAAAAGAAGAATGCACGACGCAACCTTTAAGCCTACGCCTTTTATAAGAGATAGGTGCGCTACCGCTTCGTCAAACGGCAGGGCTCTGACATTATCAAGGCTGACAATTCCCTCGGTGACGCATTTTACCGCGCTTGCAAGGTATTTTGCTCGAAAGCCCGTTTTAAGAGCGAAGAAGTCGTCCTCGGTGACGCACATTAGCCTATCTACGGTTGGGAAGGTATAATATTCACCGTTTAAAAATGAGATTTTCTCGCCGTATTTTTCGCAGATTGCACATATTATTTTCTTTATTCTCGGAATGTTGTTATTTTGGGAGATTATGAAGGAAATGAGGCACTCCCACGCGTCCTGCCTTAGGATTTTTATTCCCTCTCCGTAGGCAACCGCCTTTTTCATATGTCCGTCGCCACACGCACTTAAAATAGCGCGGTTTCGCTCGGTATAGCTATCATCAAGGCAAAGGTACGAGCGCCAAATTTTTTCGTAATCGTCAATGGTTGAGTTATAGATGATTATTTCGCCCTCGTGGTTTTGCGCAAAGACAACATATTTTGAAAATGCGACGCCACCGACCTCTGTTTTATTGCCAAAGAGGGATACGGGGTCAAAGCGGAAGCATTGTCCGCAGTCAAAGCTTTTAAAGATGCTAAACGGCTCGCTAAGCTCCTCGATATGAACGGCGCATATTCCCTCTCGGGTCTTAAATTCGGTTATTTTCATATTACGCCTCCCATAATCAAAAAGCCGAGAACGCACACGGCGAAGATGCAGGCTGACACGATTATAAGAAGGATTTTGCGCTCCGAGCCCTTGCCCTGCGTATCTATGCTTTCAAGCATATTTGATTTGCGAAGGGCGTTTACAAGGGGCTTATATGAGAGCATTGCAAGAGAGGCGTTTGCTGTTCCCTTTATCAGATTGAAGGGCAGAAACACGGTTGGAAGCATTTTAGCAACCATTTCTCTTGTTGTGCCTGCCATATACAGCGGTGTTATAAGGTAGTTCCAAAGCATCATAGCTACGCACATTGACAAAACGCCGACGGCAAGACCGACAATCGCGCCGAACAGGGTGCGCTTTTTTTGGTAGATAAGCGTTGCCGGAACGACAAAAAACGATGTTGATACTATGTTCATTACGAAGCCGATAAAGCCCGTTTGGCTTATTGTGATAAGCTCAAGGGTTGCTGTGACAAGGGTGATTGCAAGCGCGCTTATCGGTCCTAAGATAAAGCCTGCAATAACGATGATTATATCCTTGGGGTCGTAATCAAGAAAGCCTGCGACCTTTATCGGTATAAGATTGCCAAGACAGGTGAGCGCAAAGGCGAGGGCGGACATAACGCCTATCATTACGAGATTTTTTGTTTTATTTTTATTCTTACTGCTCATTTTTCCTCCGAAAATAAAAAATCGCCCGTTCAGGGCGAAAAAAGGACATAAAAATGCTAATCCTCTTCCATTCAGACTTTACTGCCGGTTTTGGAATTTAACCAAATCTGCTTTCGCTCGCGGACTTTACCGCCGATCGGGAATTTCACCCTGCCCTGAAGATTTTTGTGTATTAAGATTATATTAGAATTATATTCTAAATTTTCCTTTTTGTCAAGGGAAATGGAAAATTTATATTTTTCAAATTTTTTTATAAAATTCTATTGATATTTAAAAAGCCTTGTGATAAAATATTTTTATTCAAAAATTGATTCTTATATATAATGTTGGGAGGTACAATATTATGAATTCAAATGTAAGACCGGAAACAATGAAGCGCATTAATAATTTTGAGCTTGCAAACGCTTTTATTGATGAGCAAATTAAGCTTGTGCGCGAGCAGGTTGGTGACAAGAAGGTTCTTCTTGCTCTTTCAGGCGGAGTTGACTCAAGCGTTGTTGCGGCACTTCTTATTAAGGCTATTGGCAAGCAGCTCTACTGTGTGCATGTAAACCATGGACTTATGAGAAAGAACGAGAGTGAGCAGGTTATTGAGGTTTTCGGCAAGGAGCTTGATGCAAATCTTATTTACATTGATGCAACTGACCGTTTCCTAAATCTTTTGGCAGGTGTTAGCGAGCCTGAAAGAAAGAGAAAAATTATCGGCGCTGAATTTATAAATGTTTTCGCTGATGAGGCAAGAAAGCTCGAGGGCGTTGAATTCTTGGCTCAAGGCACTATTTATCCCGACATTCTTGAAAGCTTTAAGCAGGCTGAGGGCAAGCAGGCTGTTAAATCTCACCATAATGTAGGCGGACTTCCCGACGACCTTAAGTTTGAGCTTGTTGAGCCACTTAAGCTTCTCTTTAAGGATGAGGTAAGAGTTGTTGGCGAGGCGCTCGGTCTTCCTCATGCTATGGTTTACCGTCAGCCATTCCCGGGACCCGGTCTTGGCGTTAGATGCCTTGGCGCTATCACAAGAGATAGACTTAATGCACTTCGTGAGGCTGATGCAATTCTCCGTGAGGAGTTTGACATTTGCGGTCTTGCCGGAAAGGTATGGCAATACTTCATCATTATTCCCGACATTAAGAGCGTAGGCGTTAAAAACGAGTCAAGATATGAGGGCTGGCCCGCAATCATTCGCGCGGTAAATACTACTGACGCTATGAGCGCGACTATCGAGGAAATTCCTTACGCGGTTCTTCATAAGGTTACTAACCGTATCGTTACCGAGGTTGAGGGCATTAACCGTGTTCTTTACGACCTTACTCCAAAGCCGACAGGCACTATTGAGTGGGAATAATACACTTAATCCGATCAAGGGATCAAGGCTCGGTGAAATCGCCCGCGGGTGATATATGGATTTAATTTTATCAAAACACAGCTATAAAATTTGGCGGAGCAGATGCTCCGCCAAATTCTTTTCATAAAAAATGTAAAAAGCTGTAGTATTTATATCATTTTTCCTGTCTATTAGGGTGAAGGCTTTCAAAACACGCGAAAGGAGTGAGGGTATGGATGACAGGCAAATAATAGAGCTGTATTTAGAGCGCTCCGAATCCGCCATTTCCGAAACGGACAAAAAATACGGAAAGTACTGTCGCTACATTGCATATAACATATTACAAAGCGACGAGGATGCTGAGGAAATTGTAAATGATTCTTATCTAAAGGCTTGGAATACAATTCCGCCTAACCGTCCGGAGTCCTTGAAGGCATATGTAGGAACGATTTGCCGACAGCTTTCTTTAAACAGATACAACGCTCAAAATACGCAAAAGCGAAAGGGGCAGGTATCCCTTTGTCTTGATGAGCTCAGCGAATGTATTTCCAACGAAGGCTCGGATGATATCGTTGATACGTTTGCGTTAAAGGATGCCCTAAACCGCTTTGTTTCTGCTCTACCTGAAAGGACTCAGCGTATATTTGTCAAACGCTACTGGTATGCGAGCTCTATTTCCGAAATTTCAAAGGAATATTTTATGAAAGAAAGCCACGTAACAGTTCTCCTTCTTCGCACACGAAAAAAACTCAAGGCTTTTTTAGAAAAGGAAGGTTTTATCATATGACAAGCAAAATTTTATTTGATGCAATGAACGGATTGGACTCACGATTCATATTAAACGCAGACCCAAGCCAAGAAAAACACCGAGCAAAAAATCCATTAAGGAAAATGGGAGCTCTTGCAGCGTGCTTATGCCTTTTTGTAACGATTAGCATAGGTATTCTTTTATCTTCCGCCCCAACCGATCCGCCTGACGGTGGTGACGGTGGCATAATTGTTGACAAGGTCTTACCGACTGATATTGACAAAATTATTTGGAACGAGCAAATAGGCTCATCGGGAAGCACTTCGCCACAGCCGTATCAAGAATGGAACGGATTTTTCGTAGATGATGCCCTGTATGAAGCGCTACTTTCTTGCCCCAAGGATAAATTTATAGCCATAACAGTGACCGCCAAGAATGGAGATAGCGTAAATCAAGCCATTCTTGACAAAACACTAAATAGAGATTATAGAAGCGGAACGCTCTACATTTTCGCAACAAAAGAGCAGCTTATAGATTGGGATTTAGAAAACAGCGGTGATTATGTTTTCAATTTGGCGTGCAGAAATGATTATGAGAACAGCTTGAGAGAGGGGAAAACAAAATGAAAAGAATATTAGCCATTGCTTTAGCTCTTTTTACCGTTATTTTAATGCTTACCTCTTGTAGCTCAAATGAAAAATATTATGATGGCAAGGCAATCAAGGTAAGTGTGACGCACATAAGCGGTTTTAATGCAGACGAAAAATACGATTTATACTTTGAGGACATTGAAAAAGGCGGGACACATGCTTTGCCAAATGGAAAGTCAAATCCCTCTTACAGGGTCGATTTCACTATTACTAAAATAACAAAAGATGGAATAACTATTTCGTTTTCTCAACCATTGGACAAAATAAACTCCGATGAAACCAAGAGATGGGAGCTTGAACAGTTTTCATTTACGCTTGAAGCGCAAAATTCCGTTCGCTTCATTACTCCTACCGATGGCGGTGGAGATATGTTTGAATTTTCACTCATCGACAAAGCAAGTATTCCTATGAAATAACTGTTAATTCCGCCTTGTTTTTTGGTTTGATGGTTGTTTTCTTCGGGTTGATTTTTTCAAGTTGTGAGGAATGATATTTAAAAAGCCTTGTAGATTTTTCTACAAGGCTTTTTATTTTTATTTGGTTGAAAGCAAGAGGCTACAGCAATCACCTCTTGCTATGATTTTTCCATAATAGTCCTTTGTGGTATTTGTGGACTTTTCATATCTGCCCAAAATTTTGCACAAATAATCTCTAACAACCTTATCTCCGTTTGGCAGTATCTCTATGCTACCAATAATTTTTCCAGAAAAATCCTTTATAAAGATTCTGTTCATTTTAGTTTTCTTCTTTCCTTTAGAGAGGTCTTTTATATTTTTCTAATATTGCATCAATTTCGTGTCTTGGCGCAAAGCCCGATGACCCCTCTGCTCCACCGATTTTAGCCTTTATTTCATTCAAATCATCATAAAGGCTATTTCCTGTTTCTTTATCTACAAAATACATAGCATCATCAGAATTGATAAAGGCGTACACCTTTATAAGGTAATCCGGGCAATCATAGCTATAATAATTTTTATTGTACAAAAGCTCTTCTATGTAGGATACAGGCTTATCGCCTTCCATATAGTCAATTATAGATTGCTGGTGTTCAGAGGTTCCATGATATAGTCTATCCGTATCACAGGCTGTTTTTAAAAATTTTATGACAGGACAGTTATACCAGCCCGATTTCCAAGCATGTATCATATTAACATAGTTCCACCAAACCACGCTCTCATTTCCGTTAAAATATTTTTTAATAAACGCCTGCATAACCTCACCGTGATCGATTTTCATTTTTGATTTGGTTTCCTCAAAATACCCAAAATCATAAATGAGTCTTGCGAGCTGATAAGCATCAAATTCATCCTGCTTGTCCACAAATTTTTCTTTCTTTGCGAAAAAATCAAAAAATCCCATTTTTGTTCTCCTTCTTATTCGAAAATTTTTCTCTAACAAATCACCTTATTGCGCTCCACAGGGTATATTTGGGGCATGACCCGTTTGCCCGAAGATGTCTATAACCGCTATTTGGATTATAGCAAGGGCCATCAAGCATTGGGCTTGAGACCACAACTACATTGTTAAACGAATTTGAAAAGCGTCTTGTGCCACCCCAATATTGACATGTGGCGCAAATTCTAAATGTTTTTTGATAATGCTGATCCATGCTTTTATCCTCCTTTCTAAATATTAAGCAAATCGGAGAATGAATTTTTACAAATAAAAAGTGCACTCACAAGGAGTGCACAAAAAACACACCCTCCGATCGTTACCACACGAATTGACCACATAACAAGTACGCAGAAATGGAGTATGCATTTTTATCAAATAATAAAATGCGTACTCTTACGTGGTTTTATTCAATTCGTGTGGTGCTTTCATTATAACACAATCAAAAATGTATTTCAATATACTAAACAAAAAACCTTGTAGATTTTTCTACAAGGCTTTTCTTATTTGTCTAAGCTAAATAGCATGCCACAGCATTCGCCACGGGCGATAATGCGTCCGTAAAAGTCGCATGTGACATTTCTGCTCTTAAAATATGTGCCGAGAATTTTTCCTGTCCAGCTACTTACCACCTTATCCCCGTTTGGCTTTGTATCAATATATCCGATTATCCTGCCCGAAAACTCCTTTATTGCTTCCTTTGCCATATTCATTCTCCTTAAATTTTATTTATGATTTTATTTTATCACATCTCCTTGACAAATTCAATATGCAATAATGTAAAAAGCCTTGCTGGGAGTTTATCGGTTGGTGGTTTTTGGGGGTAGGGCTTTGGTGGGGTTTGGGTGCGGGGGATTTTTGGGCAAGGGGGTGTGGGCGGTTGAGATTTTGGGGATTAGAGATTTTTGAGATGAGGCTTTTGGAGCTTTGGGGTTAGTGATTGGAGAGTTGCATTTTGAATAAAAATATTGCATAGTTAAGTATTTTATGGTACAATGATTAAAAGGTGCGCTTTGGTTTTAGGCGTGGGACGCACGATTATGGGATTTGAGGGAGAAAAATATGGGCTTTGAAATTAGCAATAGGGATTGGCAAATCGCGTACGATTATGCAAAAAATGCCATACTAAGTGCGGATCCCGCACATGATTTTGACCACATATTAAGGGTTGTCCGCTTGACAAGGCAGTTATGCGAAAAAATACCATGCGCAAACGGTAGCCTTGCTACGCTAATTGCTCTACTTCACGAGATGAATGATGACAAGCTATTTCCCGTTAGTCAGGTTGAGAAAACGAGAGAAATGCTACTTAGTCTTTCGCTTCCAAGCGATGAGGCTGATTTTATCATAGAGGCGATTTCCTTAATATCATACAGGAAGCACCCTACCCTTAGCGAGGACACAAGAATAGAGGTAAAAATCGTTCAAGATGCTGACCGAATTGATGCGCTTGGCGCTATCGGAGTGGCAAGGGCTTTTGCCTACGGGGGAAGCAAGGGACGACCGTTATACTCCCATGACGGGGGCGAGGCTGACACGATTAGCCACTTTTACGACAAGCTACTGCTTATTTACGATTTACTAAACACTGCCGAGGCAAGGGAGCTTGCTAAGCCGAGAAACAAGTTTTTGAAGCTATTTGTTAAAAATTTTATGCAGGAGATGAACGATATAGATAATTCACAATGAATATCACAAGCGCCTTATGATTCCTTGTGGCATTATTCCAAGTAGTCTAACGCCAAATGAGGCGGTAAATAGTTTTATGAGGGAGCAGGTTGGACTTAGCGCGGGGGACTGTGTCTTAGTTGAGCCGAATGAGAAGCATTTTGTCGTTGGCAAGAGCGAAAAATCCGAGGTTATTGTGATTTGCACGCCTGCGTGGGACAAGAATGACAGCTTTTACGATTGACCGTTACAAATAACAAAAAAGCCCTTTTGGGCTTTTTTGTTTTAGGTATTATTCAAATTTTCAACACGGAAATCGTTTTTTAAGCTCCGAACCGTTTTGCTTCCGCCATCATGCTTCACTTATATATTAAGGCGAGATTTGCGGGGAATTTATCGCCTCTTTATTGCGCTTGGTCGCCAAAGGGGGCGGTTGTATATGCCTCGGCGCAGAATTTTGCAAGGTCGGTATTTTCTATCGTTTTTTCGTGTGCATCAAGGAGCCCTGCCCCGATTTGGAACACGGGTACATCCTTATTTGTATGGGCGTAGGATAGGAAAAAGTAGCCACAGGGTGCGCCGTTTGAGGGGGTGAGCTTACCTGTTTCGTGGTCGGCGGTGACAACGAGGGCGGTTTTGGGGTGGAGCATTACGAACTGCGTTGCGTAGGCTACCACGTCGTTATACCTTTTTACATGCTCTATTGCCTTGTCCTCATCCTTATCGTGTGACGCCTTATCAATTTGTCCTTCCTCAATCATTACGAAGAATTGGGATTTATTTTTTGACACGGTGCGAAGGGCTTCTCTTGTTGAATTCAGGAGATTATCAGCCACATCCCCCGCTATATAGTCAATTTTGCCCTCATCGGTAAGGACTTTTATTTCCGCTTCAAGCTCATCATCGTTTTCTCTTGACGCATTATGACAAAGATATGCGCTTGGTGTTCCGCCCGTTATTACATCGGTGGTCACGACGGCGGTTTTTGCGCCTAAGCTAAACGCAAGCTCACGAACATTTTGCACGGGGTTTCCGTTTTTATCAACGCCGACATAGCCGTTTACCGTTTTATAGCCCGTTGCCATGGCGGTTGCGCTTGCGGAGCTATCTGTGGCGGTGGCAGTGCCGTCAATTTCGGACTGTGAGCGAGTTTTTACTGTGCCGATTACGGGATATGACCTTGGGATAAAGGTATTCATTCCGTTTTGCTCAGCCATTTTGATATGGTTTTCACCCATTCCGTCGCCTATCATAAAAATGACGCTTTCGTGCTTTTCGGCAAAGGTGAAGGTGCGAATAGAGGGTCTTTTGGGGACATCGCCCGTTTTACACTCGCCATTTTCGTTCATTTTTGCGTATTTATTGACAAACTCGCTAAGGGGCGCGCCTATGTAAATTCCGCTTGCCTTCATTACGATTTTGTTGTTCCTTTTAAAGAGGTAATACTCGTTTCCCTCGGGGACTGTGTCGGTTTTTGACTCTTTTCGGTTCGTTTCGCCGATTAGGATTTCGCACTTTGTTTCCTCGGCTTCATCGGTGACTATTTCAAGGCGAATTCCCGATTTTTCCTCAACGAGGTCGGCAAAAATCTCGCTCGCGTATTTTGTGCTGATATCCGCATTTTCGGGAATGACTATTTTATAGTCCTCAAGGTCTATTTTATTGCCACAGCTAAACAGCGCAAGTGACAAAATTACAATGCTCAAAAAAAGAAGCAGCTTTTTCATAAAATCCCCCTTTGCTTTTTTATTTATTTTATCATACTATGTAAGGAAAATCAAGGCTAATATAAAAAGCAGGCGGTTGCCTGCTTTTTGGGTTTTTTGGGGTTGGTTTTTGGGGATTTTTGGGGGTTAGGATTTTGGGGTTGCGCTTTTGTTACATTATATCCTTATTATAAACTGCTCTTTCGCCACCGATGAACTTGGGGCGGGTGCGGGCGCAGAGGATATTTGCCTCGCCTATTTTATTTATGCTAAGGCGCACGGGCACAGCTACCTTTTTAAGGTGCATACCGATAAGCGTGCCACCGATGTCAATGCCTGCGTCTGCCTTGATTTCCTCAATTACAACGGGACATTTGAAATTATTATAAGCAACGGTTGCAAGTGAGCCACCTGCCTTTTTTTGTGGGATTACATTTACCCTTTCGGCATATGGCACAGCGTCCTTTTCTACTACGATTGCACGGTTAAGATGCTCACAGCATTGAACTGCGAGGTATATTCCCTTTGGTTTCAGGGCGGACATTATTCCCTTGAAAAGCTCCTCGGCGGTGTCGGGGTCGGAGTTTGTTCCGATTTTCGCGCCTGTAACCTCGCTTGTTGAACAGCCTACTACTAAAATATCGCCCTTTTCAAGCTTAGCTATTTCAATCAGCTCCTTTACCGCTAATTGCGCTTGCTCCTTTATATTCATAAAAGCTCTCCCTTCGGATTTTGATAATTTCTCATTTTTTGCGGATTTTTGGAGAATTTTATCTCCTTGCAAGGCTATTTTATCACTATATTTAAAAAATATCAATATTTTTTGCGTTTGTTCACAATTTATTCATATTTTTGTGGTACAATGATTACGGACATATTCTTGTCCGTCTAACTTAGATATAAAAAATTATTATATTTTGAAGGAGTTTTGGAAATGGCAAAGCTAAACAAACTTAAAAAATCAGTTGGAGTTACCGGTCCTGTTCTTACTATCGTTATGGACGGCGTTGGTATTGCTCCCGAGGGGGTTGGTAATGCGGTAACAAGCGCATACACTCCTACTCTTGATTATCTTATGGAGAAATATCCTTGGGTAAAGCTCAAGGCGCACGGAACAGCAGTTGGTCTTCCCGGTGATGACGACATGGGCAACTCCGAGGTTGGTCACAATGCTCTTGGCTCGGGACAGGTTTTCGCACAGGGCGCTAAGCTTGTTTCTCAATCTATTGAAAACGGAAAAATGTTCGCATCTGACGCATGGAAGGCTATTGTTTCGGGTGTTAAGGACAATAACAGCACACTCCACTTTATCGGTCTTTTCTCTGACGGAAATGTCCATTCTCACATTGATCACCTTAAGGCTATGATTAAGCAGGCTAAGAGCGAGGGCGTTTGCCGTGTTCGCATTCACACTCTTATTGACGGCCGTGATGTTGGTGAGACAAGCGCGCTTGATTATATTGAGCCGTTTGAGGAATTTCTTACCTCACTAAGAGATGAGTCCTTTGACATTATGATTGCATCCGGTGGCGGAAGAATGGTTATCACCATGGACAGATATGAGGCTAACTGGAAGATGGTTGAGGACGGCTGGAAGACTCATGTTCTTGGCGAGGGCAGACAGTTCTGCTGTGCTAAGAAGGCTATTGAGACATACAGAGAGGAATACAAGGTTATTGACCAAGACCTTCCGCCGTTTGTTATTGCTAAGGACGGAGTGCCTGTCGGAACCATTAACGACGGCGACAGTGTAATCTTCTACAACTTCCGCGGTGACCGTTCTATTGAGATTTCAAAGGCGTTTGACGATGCTGATTTTGATAAGTTTGACAGGGTACGCTATCCTAAGGTTGTTTATGCGGGCATGCTCGAATACGACGGCGACCTTCACATTCCTTCAAGATATCTTGTAAACCCACCCGAGATTACTAACACTATGGGCGAGTATCTTACTGATACAGGCGTTTCACAGCTTGCTATTTCCGAAACACAAAAGTACGGACATGTTACCTACTTCTGGAACGGAAACAAGAGTGGCAAGTTCAGTGAGGAGCTTGAAACATACATCGAGGTATTATCCGATGTTGTTCCGTTTGAGCAAAGACCTTGGATGAAGTGTGCGGAGATTACTGACAAGCTAATTGAGTGCCTAAGAAGTGGCAAGTACGACTGCCTAAGAGTAAACTTCCCTAATGGCGACATGGTTGGTCACACAGGCAACCTTTTGGCTACCCGTTGCTCAATGGAAGCGCTTGACCTTCAATTAAAGCGTCTGCTTGATGTTGTTGATGAGCTACACGGCGTTGCGGTTATTACAGCTGACCACGGAAATGCCGATGAGATGTACGAGGTTGATAAGAAGGGTGTTGCTAAGGTTGGTAAGGACGGAAAATACAAGGCTAAGACAAGCCATACTCTAAATCCTGTTCCTTGCATTATTTACGACAACTTCTATGCTGACAAGTACGAAGTCAAGGCCGATGAGGGCAATTTCGGACTTTCAAATGTTGCGGCAACTGTTGTAAATCTTCTTGGCTACGATGCTCCTTGCATGTGGGACGAGTCAATTATTAAAATTAAATAATTAACCAAAGCAGGAAAGGAAGCCTTTCCTGCTTTATTCAAAATTCGGAGTGCGGAATGGAAATCTTATATTTAGATAATGATATTGCGGTATGTGAAAAGGATTACGGCGTTTCCTCGCAAAAAAGCAGTGGGGAAAATATGATTGATATTCTTTTTCAAAGGACTGGGAAAGAGGTCTTTCCTGTTCACAGGCTTGATGTTACGACAACGGGGCTTATCGTTTACGCCCTAAATCAGGAGAGTGCCTCTGCACTTAGCATGCAGGTAGCAAATCGCACGCTTGACAAGGAATATTTCGCCGTTTGTCATGGTCACACCGAAAATAGCGGTGAAATGGTTGACTTTCTCTTTCACGACTCGCTAAGGAACAAATCCTTTGTGCGCCCTGCGAAAAGGGGCGGTGCTAAGGAAGCAAGGCTTGAATTTCGCACACTTGGTCGGGGATTTTTGGGTGAGGCGGAGCTTTCGCTTCTTAAAATTCATCTGATTACGGGAAGAACGCATCAGATAAGGGCACAGCTTTCCTCACGCGCGTTTCCTCTTTACGGTGACGGAAAATACGGAGCTAAGGACAATGACAAAATCGCGCTACACTCCTGCTATCTTTCCTTTGCTCACCCGAAAACGGGCAAGAAAATGGAATTTCGCTCTAATCCGCGCTTTGATGTATGTAAGGCGTGGGGAGTGTTTGATTTTGAGGGGATTTTGTCTTGATTTTCAGCTGAAAAGGCGGAAATAAAGCACGCTCAGCAGAATTGATGCCGGCACGGTCGCAAGCGCGACAAGAGCTATTTTCGCAACGGATTTATAATTCACAATTACACCATCAGCTAAGCCTGCTCCTAAAATGGAGCAGGCTTTTACATTGCTTGTGCTTACCGCGAAGCCGAAAATTGAGCATAAAATCAAACACAGAGTGGCACATGTATCGCTTGCAAGGGCGCTTTTTTCATTCAGACGGCAAATTCCGTTTCCCATCATTTCCGTAATTTTTCCACCGCCTGCAACTGTGCCGACAAAGAGGAAAAAGGCGACGCATACGCATGCCTGAAGCGTTTGCCTTTGTCCGCTACCGACAAGAAAAAGCATAACTCCAACGAGCTTTTGTCCGTCCTGTGCCCCGTGGGCAAGTGAGGTGGCGGAGCAAGCGAGGATTTGAAGGCGCTTATACGGAAGGCGCTTTTTTCTAATCGCCTTTAAAATGACATATGAGGCGAGGGCGGACAAGAGGCATGACAGGAGCATATACACTATGATTTTAACGAAGGGGATAAGGTTGATTTTGCCCGTTACCGCAAGGCTTACTCCTGCTATTGAGGCGACAAGCGCGTGGCTTTCGCTTGAGGGCATTGCGAAAATCCACGCAAGGATTGACACGCTTATCACCGCTAAAAGAGATGCGCTGACTGCGGGCACAGGGTCACTTGTAAGGTCTGCCACCTCAAAAATTGCTCTTGCTATCGGCATGCCGATAAAGAGGCTCATGCACAGCCCCGCAAGGTTGCAAACGGCGGACAGCACGCACGCTCTTTTCATGCTAAGGGCATTTGTTGCGACTGCGGTTGCGATAGAATTTGGCGCATCGGTAAATCCGTTTAGAAATGTAAGAGCGCAAAGCAATAAAATCGGAAAAATCATAAGACTCCTTTCTACCGAGGCGGAATAGTGCTAACGCAAATGCGGAGTGCGGATGAGCGAACACCCCAAGAACACGAGCCTTGGCGAAGTGTGATTGGATGGTGGTAGCCATGCACGCGACCGTAGGGAGTCGCAATGCGGAATGGTGCTAACGCAAATTCGGAATTCGGAGTTCGGAATTCGGAGTTCGGAATTCGGAGTTCGGAGTGCGGAGTTTGGAATGAAGAATTTGCGTTAGCAATAATGGCGTTCAGTCATAGAATATTATTATGGGGGTGAAAATATGATTCTTGAAAAGGGCTACGAGCGAGAGAGGGCGGTGCTTTATGCACGAAAATACGCGCTTGTGAGAAATCCGCTTTTCTTCTCTTTTGCGGGGATTGGCGGAAATTGCACAAATTTTGTTTCTCAATGTGTGTTAGCGGGAAGCTGTGTTATGAATTACACGCCTATTTACGGTTGGTATTATCTTTCCACTAATAGAAGGAGCGCCTCATGGACGGGGGTTGACTTCTTTTACAATTTTATGACTCAAAACACCGATGTCGGTCCGTTTGGGGTTGAGGCTCCGCTTGAGAGGGCGCAAATTGGTGACATTATTCAGCTTCAAAATGATGAGGGCGATTTTTACCATACAATCATAATAAGCGAAATCCGCGACGGTGAGATTTATATTTGCGCCAACTCAAACGATGCGCTTGATAAGCCACTTTCGGAGTATGATTACGCAAATCTCAGACTAATTCACATAATCGGGGTGAGGTATGACACAAGATATCAAATTGACTGCTTTGACTCGCTTTACTCTCCGCCGATTGATAACGAGGTAGAATGAAACGATGTTTTTTCAAAGGCATAAAAAGGATTGAATTGACATCTTGCCCAAAAACAGCCGTGATTTTATGTGCAAGTTGCACAAATACAGAATAATTATTTACAAATTCAATGTGATTTTGTTTAAAATTGCCTTGACAAATGTCTTCAAATGGTGTAATATATATAATGTAATAATAAGCAATTACTACGCTTTAAAAAATTTCCATTTGGAGGAACACAATGAAAAAGAAGATTTTGTTAGTCGTTCTCGCAATGCTTCTTGCACTCTCATGCCTGTTTATGGCATCGTGCTCATGCGAGGGCCCCGGTGACGACACAGAAAGCTCCGAGGGCGAGAGCTCGGGCGGAGAAAGCGAAAGCGGTGGTGGCAACCTTCCGTCAGCCTCATCAACTGCTATTGACAACATTTACTACCTTAGAGTTTCGGAAATCGGCTCAAGCTCAGTAACTGTTAAGTTCAATGTATATGTTAGCGGTCTTAGCTATGATATCAGATATAGCGAGAATCCTATTACCGCAGAGAACTTTGAGCAGGCTACTAAGGCTACAAATGTTAAGATCAGCGGTACAAGAGAAATTACTGCCGAGATTAAGGACATCGTAGCTTCACTTGACGATGCTTACTACATTGCCGTAAGATCGACTAAGGGCAATTTAAGCGGTCTTGTTCACTCTGTTCGCGCAGGTGGCGACCTTCCTATTCCTATTGATTATACAGGCTCGATTTTCAATGTTTACCACGGCGAATCTCTAAGAGATTTCTCCAAGCTCTTTGATGAGCAGGCAGAGCTTGACAATCCATTCTACTTCCCTGAAACAAATATCGGTGTTCTCTACAATCCCGAAAAGAACAACGATGGAACACTCAACCCTGACGGTGAGAACAACAAGAACGGTAAGGTTGGAATGCTTCTCTACCCTATCGTTGACCTTGAGTACATGCATCAGGTTACAAAGGTTAAGATCCACTATAAGGATGTTCCCGAGGAGTACACTGTAACCATCAGATGGGCTAAGGATGAGGTTAACTTCAATGCCGAAAACAGCGAGTGGGACGGCTACTATGAATTTTCAAGCGACGGCTCAAACAGACTTAACAAGAACTGGAATACCGTTGAGGTTGATGCCGAGGCAAGATATGTTCAGGTAGTATTCAACGACGGCAAGGCTCCTAACGAGATTGCTGTATTCGGTTATCAAAGCGGTGAGGGCGATCCTATCGCTACCGAAAGACGCGAGCTTCCTACCATGGGCGAAATGATGGGTATGTGCGGATTTGTTGCTATCGGTGGTGGTAACACTCCTACAAAGTCAATCCTTTGCACAACCGTAATGCGTGAGTACCACAACTTCGGTTGGTCATACAACGACAGATCTTACCCCGGTAAGTCTAACATCTTTAACGGTACAATGGGTAACTTTGACGCTAAGTACAAGGAATACTCAAGCGCCGGAATTCTCGTTATCCCTTGCTTCCAGTGGCCTAACTACGAGGTAGCAAGAAAGGTTGACGACAACGGCTTGCCTGTAAAGGAAGACGGCAACTATCCAGCAGTTGGATATTTTGAAAAGTTCAATCCCGATGTTTACTACATCTATGCTGACCATATGTTCGCTTACTCAGCGCGCTATGGTACAAATACATCTACTGATGTTCTTAGCGTTCTAAGAGCGCATACTGCAACTGCTACAAACTCTGCGGGTGCGGGAACAGTTAAGTGGCTTGAGTTCGGTAACGAGCCTAACGGTGAGGACCAGCTCGGAATGGTTCCGTATCAGCTTGCTGCACTTCAGTCAGCCGCTTATGACGGACATGAAAAGACAATGGTTTCTTCTAAGACTGATTCAGGCTATCACCTTGGCGCTATAAACGGCGACCCCAACATGAAGGTTGCAATGGCAGGTCTTGCAGGTATCGGCGGTAGATATGTATCAAGCATGTGCTACTGGCTTAAGGCTAACCGTAGCGACGGTTCAATCGCTATGGACGCATTCAATGTTCACTGCTACTTCTCTAACACCTTCGCAATGAATGGCGAGTACATTCAGGTTGGTGTATCTCCCGAATACTACAACATGGTTGATGCTATGTCGGGACTTATTGAATTCAGAGATAAGTATTATCCTGATAAAGAGGTTTGGCTCACTGAGTTCGGTTGGGATACAAACCAAAGCTATGAAACAATGACATCAGCTCACGCTTACGGCGAGTATACAAACCATCAGGTTCAGGCTATGTGGCTTGTTCGTGCATATCTCCTCTTCTCATCCTGCGGAATTGACAAGGCTACAATGTACATGTGCGAGGATGTATCTGATGACAGATATGCAGTTGGTAAGTACGGTACATGCGGAGTTGTTGGATTTGAGGACGGTAAGGAATACTACAAGGATTCCTACTACTACATCTACACACTTAAGAACACTCTTGGCGATTACACATTCCAAAGAGAGATCAATACAGGTCGTGACGATGTTTGGGTATACGAGTACAAGAATGCAGATGGCAAGATTGCTTACGCTGTTTGGTGCCCAACACAGGACGGAACAAAGGTTGCAAACTTTGAGCTTGCAGTAAACGGAACAAGCGCTACTCTTATTGAGGCAGTTGATGAGGACATCGACGGCGTATCCTCTGACCTTACTGTTACCGGCGGAAAGGTTAAGATCAATGTTTCCGAAAACCCTGTATATGTAGTTATGGACTAATTAACTAATACATAAAATCGGCATCCTCGGATGCCGATTTTTGCTGAGAGCCTCAGCAGGCAAAAGCCGACATCGTGCGGTACGAATTTGTTCCACACACCCCGAAGCAGGCGGTGCGGACCGCCAACCAATTTCCGCTTTTGTTTAGTATGAATTATTTCCATTCGCCACGAAGCAGTCTTCTCTTGCTCTAAACATTCTTCTCTTACCGAAATTTATATCAAGCAAAAACGACACGAAAAAATCGTGTCGTTTTTGTTTATTTGTTGAGTTTTTCAGGTTCTCGTTACGAGCGAAATTTGTCTGTTTCGGTCTGTGCCGTTACAGCATTTCTTCACTTTTGAACTACGAAGATTGGGCTCTCGCTTACATTTACATAAACTACGCCGTTTTCGCACTCAAGGTCGCTACGCTTGCCGTTATACCTTTCGTTTTCAAGCTCTACAAGGGTATATTCGCCATCTTCAACATTGAGCTTCATACCGGGAACGGTAAGACCCTCGGCAGTTGTGCACCATACTGCGTAGGTTGGCTTTCCTTCCTTTGTTACATACTTGAATATCTTAACATTCTTATTAGGTGCTTCAATTTCGCAATCAAAGCGAGTATTTTTAAGAACCTCTTTAAGAGTATAGATATAATAGAAGGAGTCCTTCTTATTTCCTTGAATTACATTTGTAGGATTGATTTCAATCGGGAATCTGATAAGACCGCTTGAGCCGTATTTTCCAACCGCTGTTTCCTCGGGACCGCAGTCACGGGACATATACATTGCTGCCTTTTCAACGCCGATTGAGCTGAGAAGAAGGTATTCACGAACGAGCCAAATGCCCTGCACCTGTCTGCCTGTGAAGTTAGCATATGCGTGAGCTGCTGTTGAGGTCTTCCAGCTTTGGTTTGTATCCCAGCCGAACTCGGTGAGCCAAATTTCCATCTCGGGGAAATATCTGTCGCGGAAGTCACGAATTGCGTCAAATCTTCCAACGATGTCGCCCTCTTCGGGGGAAACGCCCATCCATACTGTTTGACCTTGGTCGCCACGGTCCTCAATATTGACATCAACGAGCTTGGACATGCCCGACTCCTCAAACTTCTTACCGCAGTAGCAGTGAGCGTTTAGCACATCAAATGGAAGTCTTTGGTCCTTACGATTATACTTGCACCAAAATGCCATTGTTTTAATATAGTTAGAGTTAAGTCCTGCTCCGCCCGACATTGACATTTTGAAGTTGGGGTCAGCCTGCTTTACGCCGACATTTTTATACATTCCGCAGTGTCCGTCATAGCACATACTAAGGAATGCGGCAAGCTCAAAGGGTGAGAAGTACGGGTCCCTTCCGAGCCATGTTCCGTCAGGCTCATTAAGAGGCTCTACGCTCTTTAGGTAGCCAAGACCTATCTTAACCTCTTGTCCCTCGGCAACCTGAATAAGGCTTGGGTCAATGTTTTTATTGCTTCCGTATCTTGCAACGAATTGGAAAAGCATTGTTGCGTAGCTCATATAGTTCTTAGGGTCGGTGGAGTCGGCGGTGTGGTCCTTAGGGCATCTCTTTGAATGTGTTGAGATGGTAGGGCAAACATCAATGCCGAACTCATGCGTCTTACGATAGAACTCATCAAAGTCCCACGGTCCTGCGAAGCTTGGGCTAAATGCGATTTTTGTATTTTCTCCGTCGGGAGTACAGCTCCAAAGCCATGGGTGGTATTCACGAATGTAGCTTACTGCCCTTAGAACATCATCGCCGTCGTTTACGAACGCGTTCATTCCAACGAACTCGCTAAGGTCGCTGAATTTATGCTCCTTGCGCTCGGGAATGATATTTGCGCTTGGTTCTATTTCATAGCCGTAGATGATAATCTCGCTTGGCGCTTGGTTATTATTAAATGTGAAGTTGATATATTCGGTTTTATACTCGGTCTTAAAGCCGGTCCACTCTCTTACCCCCGGGGCAAGCTCCTCATCGTATTCCCATGAGAACGGTGTACCCATTCTGACTCTAACCTTACGAACACCGTAGTCAGCCTTATCCTTTTCGGGCTTGTATTCATCGTAATCGTTATAGATATACATATCAGTGATTTGATAGAGTGCGCCAAGCTCAACTGTGAAGGAAAGGTCTGTTTGTCCTACCCACCAATGGTCGTGTCTTGGATGCACCTGTGGCTTTTGTCCCTCAACGCCATATAGAGGGTCGCCGTCTGTGTCAAACTCGCAAAAGAAGTTAGACACCCTTTCAATACCCATATCATTGATAATCATTTCGGGTGTGATACGGATTTTTTGTGGTTTGTTACTCATTTTAAGTTCTCCTTGAATTTTTACCTATTTTTGAGTTACTCAGCAAATACGAGAATAGGACATTCGCTTACATTTACGCTAACATTACCGTTTGCAATAGCAAGGTCGCTTGACACGCCCGCAGTTTGTCCGTGTGCCATTTCAGTAAGGGTTGCCTTTGTCGCATTTCCTATGCTTAGGGAGTAATTATCGACTCTTACATCGTCAGCGGTCGGGCACCATACTGCATAGCAGGTCTTGCCTTGTCCATTCTCAAATTTGTATATCCATACCTCCTCATTACCCGAATCCACGATTTCAACGAAGTACATATCGGACATTGTGCTTTTCAGGGTATAGAGGTAGTAATATGAATCCTTTTTAGTAAGTCCGTTGCTTGTTATAACGCCACTTGTTCCATATTTACCAACCGATGTTTCCTCATCGCCTACATCACGGCACATATACATAGCACCGCGGTCAACACCGATTGATGCAAGAATGAAGTATGAGCGAACAAGCCACATCGCCTGCACCTGTCTGCCTGTATACGGTCCGTAGGCGTGCGATGAGCCCTCGGTCTTATAGCTTTGGTTTGTATCCCAACCGAACTCGGTGAGCCAAACCTCCTTATCGGGGTAATATTTATCTCTGAATTCAACGATATCGGCAAGCGCGCCTGCGAGGTTGCCCTCCTCAGGGGAAACACCTACCTCAATGGAAAATCCGTTATATTCAATAGTTTTTCTGCAATATGTATGAACATTAAAGGCGTCTATTCCGAGCGTTCCATCAGCTCTGTTATGCTCAAGCCAGAAGCACATCGCCTTGATATAGCGGTTTTGAATACCTGCAAGTCCTGCCATTGCGACCTTTACATTAGGGTCAGCGGTTACAACGCCGACTCCGCTACCGCTTTCAGAGGTTATAGTGCCACAGTGTCCGTCATACGCGGCGGATTGAAGGGCTGCGAGCTGATAGGGAGTGAAGCCCTTGGAGTCCTCTCCATTCGGCTCGTTTCCAAGCTCAATCCACTTGACAAGATCGCTGTTTACCGAAGCCTTTCCAACAAGAAGCTTTACCTTATCAACGGTATTTGCAGGGTTGTTTCCGTATTTAAGCGTGTATTGATGAACAAATTCCGCATACATTACATACGAGCTTGGGTCATTCTTTGAAGCGCCGTCAAGCACGGGTGATGCAGCGCCCAAATCAAACATAAAGCACGGAACGCACTCGGTGTTTTTGCCCTTAAGCGCCTTATAAAGCGCGTTCATCTTTGTAGCATAGTCGCCGACAAAGTTAGTGCCTGCCTGCGGATATGCGCTTTTGCTATATGCGTAGGTCCATGTCTTATAATCTCTGAAATAACCGACACACTCAACATTAAAGGACTTGTCGGCATTGCTATGTCCGTTCATACCGAGTATATATCCCATTGTCTTTGGAGTGTGCTTTTCGGTGATTTCCTTCGGCTTTTCGCCAAGGTCGTAGCCATACACGAGAATTTCATACGGTGGCTCGGCTGACTTGTTTTTAAAGGTGAAATTCAAATACTGTGTATCGTAATTTATATCAACCCTTGTCCAGCCCTGTGCGCTTGTGGTGCTTGTTGTTGTGAACTCATACTTGAACGGAGTGCCTGCGTCAATTTGCATAACCTGTCCGCTTCCTTTATAGTAGAGATACACGCTGTCAATATGCTTTTTAGTTTCAAGGTTTACGGTGATTTCAAACTTGGAGTTATAGTCCGTGTCATCAATATCACCGTCATTATCGTAGTCAAACGGCAACAGATAGCTTGACGGAACGAGTGCGTTTACATCAAACGGGTCTGATGTCTTTTGCTCATCAAAAAGCGGGCTAAGATCCTTTAAGGATATTCCGCAGTAGGTTAAATCATAGTCGATTTCAAGCTTTCTTACAGTTTTATCTATCTCATCCTCGTCACCGTCGCAGGATGCGAAGCAAAGGAGCGACAAAATCATCGCAAGAAGAAGCACGATGCCCTTTAACAGCTTATTTTTCATATTCTACCTCCGTAGGGGTTTATTTCATTCGTATATATTATAGTATAATATATATTTTAATAAAAGTCAAGTATACATTTGACAAAAGCTACTTATTTCGCTCTGTTTTTTTGACCTTTTTCGGCATATTCAACAAATTTTGGCATAACTCTTGAAATTTGACTTTGTTTAGAGTAAAATTATATACGGGTGAGCTTGGCTCATCATAAAATTAAATCAAACTCAGGAAGGCATTTATTTTATGAATGGATATGAAATTTCCAAAATCATTGTAATGCTTCTTGGCGGTCTTGCCTTCTTCCTTTACGGAATGAATATCATGACAAGCGGACTCGAAAGAATGGCAGGCGGTAAGCTTGAGAGTATTCTTAAAAGTGCGTCGTCAAGTAAGCTAAAGGGAATGGCCCTCGGTTGCGGTGTTACTGCTGTAATTCAGTCGTCCTCGGCAACAACGGTAATGCTCGTCGGTCTTGTTGGCTCGGGAATTATGACCCTGCCTCAAACCATCGGTATGCTCATGGGCTCAAACATAGGAACGACAGTTACTCCGTGGATTACAGGTCTTAGCTCGCTAAACGGCGGAAGCTCATCGCTTCTGTTTCTGAATTTCCTCAAGCCGTCTTTCTTTACACCTATTATTGCCCTTATCGGTATTGTGCTTATTATGTTCTTCGGTAAGAACAGAAAAAATAAGGACATCGGTGCAATTTGCCTTGGCTTTGCAATCCTTATGCAGGGCATGGAGCTTATGTCGGACTCGGTTTCCTTCCTTTCGGACAAGGATCCTATCACCGGCGAGCTTCTTTACGGAGATGCGTTTTTCAAGGCGGTTGATGTATTCGGCACTCCTTACATCGGAATTTGGCTCGCATTTATCGTAGGTACATTATTTACCGCAGTAATTCAGTCATCATCGGCGGCAACCGGTGTGCTTCAAATTCTCGTTGCGGCTACAACGATTGTTGACGCAAGCGGAAATATCACCGACGGCATGGGCTATCAGGTTGTTATCCCTCTTATTCTCGGTATAAATGTAGGTACATGTATAACCGCGGTTATCTCAAGCCTTGGCGCAAACGCTGACGCTAAGCGCGTTGCGGTAACTCACTTGGCTATTAAGCTTATCGCTTCAATGGCCTGCATGATTCCGCTTGCTATAATTGACGCGCTCGGTCCTGCCTTTTTGTCAGTTGTTCCAAGCGTTTGGAGCATTGCGACCTTCCATACGCTTTACAATGTCGCGGCAAGCTTCCTGCTCTATCCGTTCACAAATCTTATAATGAAGCTTTCTTACAAGCTCGTTAAGGATAAGGCTGACAACAGAAGCAGAGTTGCTTACATTGACCCTATTCTTATCACACAGTCCCCCGCGGTTGCAATTTCCGAGTGTGTAAACCTCTCTATTGAAATGTGCAATCTCGCAAAGGATACAATCGCGCTTTCACTTGATAATCTATACAACTATAACCCTCAGGTATCGCAAAAAATCCTTGATAATGAGGAGCTTATTGATAAATATGAGGACAACCTCGGCACTTATCTTGTACGAATTTCCTCTCGCTCAATTTCCGATGCGGATTCAAGGCGCGCCTCAAAGCTTTTACACACCATCGGCGATTTTGAGCGCCTTAGCGACCACGCCATAAACATCATGATGGTTGCCGATGAGATGGATAAGAAGAAAATTTCCTTCTCCGATGAGGCAAAGGCGGAAATCAGCGTTATTACAAGCGCGCTTCGCGAAATCATTTCGCTTTCGGTTGACTCTTTTGTTACAAATGATATAGGCATTGCAAAGCGCGTTGAGCCACTTGAGCAGGTTATTGATAAGCTCATCGCAAAGGCGAAAAACAGACACATCTCCCGTCTTCAGGCAGGAAATTGCACTATTGAGCTTGGATTTATCCTCTCCGACCTTTTTAACAACTATTCAAGAATTTCGGACCACTGCTCAAATATCGCGGTTGCTATTATTGAAACATCTCACAGTAGCTTTGAAACGCACGAATACCTCAATTCCGTTAAAAATCAAGAAAACAAGGAGTTTATCACGGCTTACAATAAATTCTCCGAAAAATACTCAATTTAACTTGATTTTTCACACAAATAACACAAAAATCCCCGACCCTGTGTCGGGGATTTTATATTGGAGTGGTGCTATCGCAAATGCGGAGTGCGGAATAGTGCTATCGCAAATTCGGAGTTCGGAGTTCGGATGTGCGCACACCCCAAGAACACGAGCCTCGGCGAAGTGCGATTGGCTGGTGGTAGCCATGCATGCGACCGTAGGGAGTCGCAATGCGGAGTGAAGAAAACTGCTCGGGGCGTACAGAAACGGCTCATACTGCACGATGTTAGAGCTTGGCTGGCGGTCCGCACCGCCGGAAAATTTTGCATTAAATTTTTTGTTATAATATTATTGACAAGCGCGAGGTTTTGTGTTAATATATAATATTATTGATAGAAGCATAGATTTCGCATCAGTCAAATGCTTTAAAAATCTACAAAATTTGAGAAAGGAGCGTGTAAGCATGAAGCTCAGTGTCATCATTTGCGTCTATAATACGAGCAGGGTTTATTTCAGAGAGTGTCTTGAGTCAATAAGAAGCTCCACGCTACCGTTTTCGGATTATGAGATTTTGGTTGTTGATGACGGAAGCGAGGTTGTATACTCTGATTTTATTGACAAGTATCATCTTCGCTATGTAAAGACGGAAAACCGCGGTATATTGGCGGCAAGAATGTACGCATTAAAGCTTGCCGAGGGCGACTATGTCACCTTCTTTGACAGCGACGACACATCAACCTTCAACTACCATGCTCCTATGCTTGACGCATGCGAGCGAGAAAATGCGGATATTGTTATAAACGATTGGGCGTTTCAATCCGAGCGCGCAAGATATATCTGCACAAGAGATTCCACAATCAAGGGCGACATTTTCGCTGAGGGTGACGATGTTTTGGCTCTTTTCACCTCTCAATGCGGTCGCGAGCATTCATATTTTGTGCTATGGAACAAGATTTTCAAGCGCGAGGTTTTGTCAAAGGCAATAAGCGAGATTGAGCATCTTTCACTCACTATGGACAGGGTGCTTTACTCCGAGGACGCACTGATTAACTTCTTTGCCTTCAAGCATGCAAAAAGGGTTGTAAATGTCCACACAGGATATTACTTTTACCGTATTCACCCACGCCAAAGCGTGAATGTTTCAAGCGCGGAAAAGCTACACAGTCAAATCACCTCTATGACGGACACGCTCCGAGCTATGAGTGAGAGCATTGGCGAGAATGTGCATAAGGACGAAATTAAGCTACATATTGAGAAATGGACAGAGCTTATGGCTCGCTCCCACTACTCACACGCAAAGCAAAATAAATACCTTGACCTAATTCCGTACATCAAGGAAAGGTATAATTGCACGAAGCTACGCCCCTCAACCTTCAGGGACGGAAGCGCTTATACAAAGAATAAAATACTTGCGGAGAACTTTACTGAGATTGACGCTTCTCTGCTTGCGCTTTATAAGATCAGCGACAATCCTACCGATGTGCTGTACGACAGGAGCGACTCATATGTTGCTCGCTCAATAGACTATATGCGTAAGCAACAGGGCAAGATTATTGCATACTCAGCTGATGCCACGGTGAAAATTCCGCAGGCGGAGATTTCCTTCAAGACCAAGTTTTTGCACAACCACATAGTTTACATTGCAGGAATGATTTTGTTTAAGAAGGGGTCAAAAATTCGCAAATTTCTTAAAAAAAGCTTTTAATCCCAGCCTCTGAAATACTATTCAGAGGCTTTTTATAAAACGAGAGGATTCAGAATGAACGACAGGCAAAAAAATATACGAAATTTTTCAATTATAGCTCATATTGACCACGGAAAATCAACGCTTGCTGACCGTATTCTCGAATACTGCAATGCAGTTTCAAAGCGCGAGATGGAGGAACAGCTCCTTGACAATATGGACCTTGAGCGTGAGCGCGGTATTACTATCAAGGCGCGTGCGGTACGAATTGACTATACGCATAGCGACGGTGAGCAATATGTCCTTAACCTTATTGACACGCCCGGTCATGTGGACTTTAACTATGAGGTTTCGCGCTCACTCAACGCATGCGAGGGCGCGCTTTTGGTTGTTGACTCCACACAGGGAATTGAGGCGCAAACGCTTGCAAACGCATATCTTGCGGTTGATGCTAATCTTGAAATTGTTCCCGTTATTAACAAGATAGATTTGCCCTCTGCCGATGTTGACAGGGTAAGGAACGAGATTGAAGATGTAATCGGCATTATCGCCGAGGACTGCCCTGCGGTTTCGGCCAAGGTTGGGCTTAATATTGATAAGGTGCTTGACGCTATTATTGACGGTATTCCCGCACCGAAGGGCGATGCCGATGCGCCGTTAAAGTGCTTGATTTTTGACTCGTATTATAACGCGTATCTTGGCGTTGTTGTTTATGTGCGTGTGATGGACGGCACGCTCAAGGCGGGCGATAAAATAAAGCTTATGAGCACCGAGGCGGTTTACGATGTTGTTGAGGTGGGATATCTTGACGCATTCGGTCTTAAAAAGGGCACGGAGCTTTCTGCCGGTGAGGTTGGATATATTACCGCAAGCATTAAGACGGTTAGCGAAACGCGTGTCGGTGACACGGTGACTAACGCGCTAAATCCCGCGAGTGAGCCGTTACAGGGCTTTAAGGAAGCGCTTCCTATGGTATTTTCGGGAATTTATCCCGCTGACGGCGCAAGGTATAACGACCTTCGCGACGCGCTTGACCGCTTGAAGCTAAATGATGCGGCACTGTCCTTTGAGCCTGAGACATCTATCGCTCTCGGCTTCGGCTTCAGATGCGGATTTTTGGGCCTTTTGCATATGGAAATTATTCAAGAGAGGCTTGAGCGTGAGTTCAATCTCGATATTATTACTACTGCACCGAGTGTTATTTATAAGATAGAAAAAACCGACGGTGAGGTCGTATATGTTGACAACCCGTCAAATTATCCGTCGCCCGACTCAATAAGCGTGGCATATGAGCCTATGGTTAAGGCGAATATTATCTCTCCTACGGAGTATGTTGGCGGAATTATGGACCTTTGTCAGGATAGGCGCGGAGTTTTCAAGGATATGAAGTATCTTGACTCACAAAGGGTTGAGCTACACTATTCTCTGCCTCTTAATGAAATAGTTTACGACTTCTTTGATGCCTTAAAGAGCCGTTCCAAGGGCTATGCGTCGCTTGACTATGAGCTATCCGGCTATGAGCCGAGTAACCTTGTTAAGCTTGACTTTCTTCTTAACGGTGAAATGGTTGACGCGCTTACCTTTATTGTCCATTCCGAGAAGGCGTATCCAAGAGCAAGAAGGATTGCCGAGAAGCTCAAGGACAACATTTCCCGTCAGCTTTTTGAAATTCCGATACAGGCGGCAATCGGCTCTAAGATTATCGCAAGAGAAACGGTTAAGGCGCTTCGTAAGGATGTGCTTGCTAAATGCTACGGCGGTGACATAACGAGAAAGAAAAAGCTACTTGAGAAGCAAAAAGAGGGTAAGAAAAAGATGCGTCGCCTTGGCTCGGTTGAGGTTACTCCCGAGGCGTTTATGGCGGTGCTTAAGCTTGATGATGACAATAAATAAGAATATAGGACTGTATATCCATATTCCCTTTTGCAAGAGAAAGTGCAATTACTGCGATTTTTACTCGCTTGCCTGCTCTGATAAACGCGATTTTTCGGAGTATGTGTCTGCAATTTGCGCTCATATGCGAAGGGAGTCGCACCTATACACGGGGTGTATTGTTGACAGCGTGTTCTTTGGCGGTGGCACGCCGTCTTTGCTTGACCCCGATGATTTCAAGCGGATTTGCGACACGGTAAGGGAGTGCTTCGCCCTTGCGCCGAGTGCGGAGCTTTCGCTTGAGGCTAATCCCTGCACGGTGACAAAAAAAGCGCTTGATGTGTATAAAAAATGCGGTATAAATCGCCTTAGCATAGGATTGCAATCCTCTCACAGTGACGAGCTTAGCACGCTTGGCAGGCTTCATTCGCTTGCGGATTTTGAGAGGGCATTTTCCCTTGCGCGAGATGTCGGGTTTGACAATATAAGCGTTGATATTATGTATGCTCTGCCCGAGCAAAATTTGGACAAATTCATCAAAACGATTGACTATGTGGCGAGCTTTGAGCCCGAGCATATCTCATCATACTGCCTTAAGATTGAAAGCGGTACGCCGTTTGCAAAAATGGCTTTAAATCTGCCCGACGAGGACACACAGTACGAAATGTATATGAAAATGTGCGAGCGACTTTGTGAGCTTGGGTATGAGCAGTATGAGATAAGCAATTTTGCGAAAAACGGACACAGGTGCGCACATAATCTTAAATATTGGCTATCAATGGAGTATGTCGGCTTTGGTCCGTCGGCACATTCGTTTTTTGACGGGGTGCGCTATTCCTATGAGCCGAGCATTTCTGAATACTGCTCTGCCATTTCTCTTGGCTCGGTGCCGAAAAGGATTAGTGAGGCAACGCTCACGCCCTGCGCCGAGGAAGTGCGAGATGAGTATGTTATGCTTCGTATGCGCCTTTGTGACGGGGTTGATTTTTGCGAGTTCAAGGAGCAGTTCGGCGTTGATTTTGACAGTGTATACAATACTGAAAAATACGAAAAATCGGGACACATCATACGGGATAATGAGCGAGTACGCTTCAGCTCGGCGGGATTTTTCGTAAGTAGCTTTATTCTTTCGGATATTTTGGAGCATATTTAAATAATGTTGAATTAAAAAGGGTTCTTTTAATGTATGTTACATTTTAAGCGCCCTTTTTTGCTTGCTCCGAAAAAATTTTTTGAAAAATTTTGAAATTTTTCCAACCGTTTTCGTTTCTTGATTGTCTTACTTAGTGCAAGGGTGAAGACCCGAGTATAATCAAGGCAAAAAAATCTAATGAAAAGAGGTATGAAAAAATGAGGGCTTTGAAAAACAAATTAGTCGCTTGCCTTTTGGTGCTGTGTCTTGCACTGTCATTTGTAGCATGCGACCTATCAACATTAACCAACACGGACACTGAATCGGGAAATGACGCTGGCGCTTACGCCTACATAGCGATTGATATAAATCCGTCGCTTGAGCTTATTGTAGCTGATGGCAAGGTTGAAAGCGTTCGCGCCTGCAACGATGATGCAAGCGTGCTGCTCAGTGATGAGGACCTAAGCGGTCTTACCCCTGAGGAAGCAACCGAGAAAATCGTTGCGCTTGCTGAGGAGCTTGGCTATCTTAACGAGGACAATACTGATGTAAAGATAACTGTAAGTGCGGAGGAAGGCGAGGACACAGCCGAGCTTGAGGAGAAGGTAAAGGACGGTGCTAAGAAAGGTAGCTCCCTTGCCATTGTAAACTCAAATCCACGCCTTGCTGATGAGCGCGAGGTAAAGGCTCTTAAGGAAGAAAATCCTGAGCTTTACAAGAATTTCAACCCTGCCAAGCTTCGCCTTATCAAGTCAATTATGGAATATGACCCCGAGATGACAATAGAAATTGGCGTTGAGATGGAAATGAGCGAGCTTATAAAGCTTCTTGATTCATACGCTAAGGAATACAAGGGCATTGTCGGCGATGAGCTGAAGGAAAAATTCAACGAGCGCAAGAAGGAGCTAAAGCTCGAAAGAGAGCGCCAAATTGCGGAAATTTATGGTGATGAGCATCTTGAGGCTTGGAGCAAGCACGAGGAGCTAAAGGACCTATACAAGGAGCTTGAGAAAAAGGCTGAAAATGCCGAGCTTTCCGAGGAAGATATAAATGCCATTATCGCTATAATCGGAGAGGAAAATGGTGAATTTATAAAGAATGACGACGGAGTTGTAACTGTCAAAAGCGTTTTTGAATATCTTGACACACTCGCAAAGGAACATCTTGACGAGATTAGAGGTCAGGTAGAGGCTATTCTTGACGCTTACCGCGAAAAGGACTATCCGCTTTCAAACGAGGATCGCGCAAAAATTGAAGAAGCAGTTGGCGAAATGGAAAATGAGTTTCCAACCAGACTTGAAGATTTTGATAAATTCATCGAAAGAATAGGCGAAGACCTTGACAAAATGAAGGACGAAACCGAACTTGATGACTCTCAAAAACAAGCAATTGGCGAAATAAAAGAGGGTTTTAACACGGCAAATAAGGAACTGAACGAAGAATTCAAGAGTGAGATGGAAAGCGCTCATGAATTCTTCAAAAAGCAGAAGGCTGACAGATTGAGATAATCGCGAGCTATATTGCCCCTTGGGCTCTTCCTTGGGGCAAAAAGCCTTGACTTTATTGCGGAAAAGCAGTAAAATATAGTTGAAATTCGCAATAAGGAGGCAAATATGAGTCTTGACTCGTTAGCGCAGAAAATCGCCCACGGTGATGAGCGCGCATTTGAAGAATTATATAACAAAACAAGACAGGCGGTCTACTCTGTTTGCCTTGGAATTGTAAGGGTACATATGACAGCCGAGGAGCTTATGCAGGACACATTTGTTACTGTGTGGACACGCTCCGCCGAGTTCAAGGGACATGGATATAAATCATGGATATTAACCATCGCAAAGAACAAATCCTTGAACTATCTTAAAAAGCAGTCGCACGAGGTTGCGTTTGACTTTTTAGAAAATGATGATATTGGCTCTTATGAGAGCGATATGGCGCTTAGCATGACTGTACGGGCTGCGCTTGATACGCTTGACCCGATTGAAAGGCAAATTGTGCTACTTAGAAATTCGGGCGTTAAGGCAAAGGAAATTGCCGTATATCTTAATATTCCTCGCGGGACTGTGTCGTGGAAATACACCGAGGCACTAAAGAAGCTGAAAAAATATATGGAGGGAACGGAATGAAAAGGCGTGAAATTGAAAAGCAACTAAAAAAAGACCTATCCGTATCATCTCATTCCGATTTTTCTAAGATAATGGGAAGGTGCAGGAGTGAGGAAGGCAAGGTCGGTGTGCTTGTCCCTGCCATTGGTGCAGAGGTGGAGCGCAAAAGGTCAAAATTCAGATACATTCTTTGGCTTTTTGCCATTCTTGTGCTTGCTTGTCTAATTGCTACTGTAATGCTACTTGATAACAAGGGCGATGCACCTCTTGGCGGTACAAGCGGATATTTTATCATTGATATAAATCCGTCTATAAAAATTTCGTACGATGAAAACGGATTGGTTACCGAGGTAAGCGCCTTGAACGAGGACGCCGAGGTTTTGCTTGTTGGGTCTACTCTTACAGGAAAAACGCCGAGCGAGGCGGTTTCTCTCCTTTTTGACAAGTGCGTTCAGCTTGGTTATTTTTCCGCAGAGCGTGACAACAATGCTGTGCTTGCAAGCGCAACAGCCGATAGCGGTGAGCGCGATGAAAAAATGACAAATGAGATTAAGGCTCTTTTTGCGGGCGAGTTTTCAAAAAAGAAAATCCGCGGTGTTGTAATTACGGGTGTCCAAGATGCAGAGCTTGAGGCAGGTGCGAGCGAATACGGTATAGATTCTCAAAAATACGCACTCATTCTCTCTTATCTTGATATGGGGGGCGAGCTTGACTCCGAAAGATATGATGATATTTCCGTCGGTGAGCTTTATAGTAAAATCTCCGACAGGGAAAAGGAAATAAAGGAGCAAAGCATTGAGGCGACCAAAAAGGAGCAGCAGGCTGTAAGTGATGATATTTTCAACACTCTATTTGAAAGCGTTGAGGCTCTAATCGCAAAAATCAAGGCTTGCATAGAGGAAATTGAGGAAGACTCAGTGCCTGAGCAAAATCCGCAGGGTCTTGAGAGCGAAAAAGCCCAAAGCAAGCCACAGGATGGCACACCACCGCACCGACCTAACGATGGTCAGGGTGCTTCGGGGCGACCTATTGGTGGACTTACCGATATGATAAATGACATTCATGCGGTGCTTGGCAGCTCGGGCAAGGATGATGAATTCAAGTCGCATTATGCTCTTTTCACAAGCAAGCTTGATGAATATATCAGTGTGCTTGAGGATGCGGAAAAATCAAGCGACTGCGAGCGTGCGGTGAACGGAATTCTCGGTATTCTTTCCGAGATGAAGAAGGGCGAAAAAAATAGCGAGCTTATTGCTCTTATTGACTCGTCAAGTGATGAAATACGCTCACTCTATGCGGAATTTTTGAAAAAATCGGCGGAGCTTAGCGACCTTAACGCAAGCGTTGAGGAAAAGAATTCGGCAAGGCTTGAGGCGTTTAAGGGCGCGTCGGACGGAAAGAGTGAGGATGTTGAAAAATGGCAAAACGACAAGGAGCATGAAATTTCATCATCTTGGTATGAAATGAAAAAGGAATGGGAAAGCGATAGGAAGAACGATTTTAAGAAATAAGTCATTTTCCACTCATAACTAACTAATCGGATATCGGTCTTACGGCTGATGTCCGATTTTTGCCGAGTACCTCGGGGGTAAGCTCCGACCTCGTGCAGTAGGAGTTGTTTCTACACGCCCCGAAGCAATATTCTTCACGGCGTTAGCCATATCGCGTTGCGCAAGCAACATATCGAGTCCCAACGGGACATATCGAGTTTGTGTCAGCAAACATATCGAGTAATTCATTCCTCATTGCGACTCCCTCCGGTCGCATGCATAAGTTCCACTAAGCCAATCACACTTCGCCAAGGCTCGTGTTCTTGGACTGTCACTTATCCGAACTCTTTTTTGCATATAGCAAAAAGCGGGCAAATTCCGACATTGTGTAGTATGAATTGCTTCCTCTTGCCCGAGCATTTTTCTCTTACCGAAATACGACGCGAAAAAATCGTGTCGTTTTTGTTCTGTGCGCATTGCAACAGCCCCTATTTTGTGCAAGTTGCACAAAAATGATTGCCCCCCCCCCTATTTTTGTGCAAAATGCCTTGACAACATAATATAATTTATGATACTATGATATTACAAAAATATTTTATAATGGGTGTCGAGCCACTCGACCCCGCAAGGAGAAAATTTTATGAAAAAGAGGCTACTTTTAGTTGTGGCTATGATGGCTCTTTTGTGTTGCCTGTTCGCACTTAGCGTTTCGGCGGCGAATGTTGAGGTTGACGGTGTTTATTTCACCACCACCGACAACGCCTCCGCCTACGAGGGATACGACGGAACGGCAAGTGTAAACACAAGCAACAAAACTGCTACTGCCGAGATTGCCACAATCCCAAGCACCATTACGGTAGGCGGAAAAACCTATGTCGTAAACAAAATTGACAACGATGCGTTTGCCGGAAACAAAACGGTAAAGGAACTCAGAATTTTGAGCAAGTACATTACCGCTATTCCATACGGTATGATTGCAAACACCTATGACGGTGCGCTTGAAAAAATCTTTATTGATTTTTCAATTATCACATCGGTTGCTCAAGCGGGACTCAACCCCTCTCAAACAAACGGAAACAATCCGATAGTAAATAATTTTTATTACTATGATGCCGATGCGTTTATCGCTGACGGCAGTGAGGTTAAAATCACCTCTCCTAACTTTGCAAGCCTAACAAGCGTTGGAGAGGCGGCATTTCAGGGCGCGCAGTTTGAAACGCTTATAGTTCCTGCAAGCGCTTCTCTTTCTTCACAGTGCTTCAGAAGGGTTCAGGCTACCGAGATTATAATCAAGGGTGATCGCACATCTATTCCAATGTACTCATTTGCTCATTGCGCAAACGCAAGAAGGGTAGTAGTTGAGTCAAGAAATCTTCAAACTATTGGAAACAACGCCTTCAACTTTAGCTTCCAAAAGGTAGATAATGCTTATCCAAGCTGTGACTTCTACATTGATATGTCAAAGGTTACAACGATTGATGGTAGCGCATTTGTATTCTCAAGCGGATATGACCACGGCATTACAACTGTTCAATGGTATAACCTTGAGGGCGAGAAATCCGTTGACCTTTCAAGCGTAAAATCACTTGGTGGCTCTTGCTTTGCAAGCTCAAACCTTGGCTCTGCCGACTATATCAAGTGGCCAACTGCCCTTACATCACTCTCCGACCAAGCATTCAGACTTTGTAATATTAAGCAAGTGCTTGTTATTAACGGAGCCGAGGGCTCAAAAATCACTCTTCCCTATTGGGCATTCAACGGAAACACCTTCTCCGGTGTAGTTCTTAACGACAATGTAACAGAATCAAATGCTACATTCCCGAATGCAACCTTTGCGGTTCTTTTGGCTGACTCAGTCAACATCAATTCGAGCAGCTTTGTTTCCTCATCTACTCCTGTATATTGCAAGGAAATAGCTGTTAACACCTCGTTTAACACTCACAAAATCGCGACAGGAACAATCTTCAACTATGGCGTGTGCGGTGCCGGTGCTGAGGTTATATTTGCCGATACAACATCGGTTACACTCGGTACATTCAACCACACCGAGGGCGAGGGCGTGCCTACAACTCCGTCGTGCACTACTCCGTCGGGAACCGAATATCGCTGTACGCTATGCGACTCCTTCATTCGTTATGAGGAAACAGCGCCTGCTCCCGGACACACATATGATGAAAATGCTCCTGATTCAGTTGACGCACTTACCTGCACGACAAACGAAATTAAGCATTACACCTGCTCCGCCTGCTCCGAGAAGGTTTCTGTTGTGACTGCATATGCAAGCGGACACAGCTACACAATCCTTTCTTATCCTGTTGTATCAGTTCCCGGCTCTGAGGGTATAAAGAGATTTACCTGCTCCAACTTTGGCGGCACATGCGGTGACTACTACGAATACGCATACCGTATTCTTCCCGATGAGCAGGACATTCGCATTGAGATGATTGACGGAACAAAGCTCGTTATCAAGGCGAAGGATATTCTCAAATATGAGGTAACTGAGATTGATAATGTTTATAAGTGCAGAATTTACAACGGTTCTATTAAGAGCTCCTTTGTTGTAGGCGATGTAACATATAGCACATATGATGTAAAATCATTCTCTATTCCTTACGGCGTTACTCAAATTGATCAAGGCTTCAAGAACGGTTACAGCAATATGACCATAATTGACCTGACTGATGCGCGCGATGTAAGTCTTCCTTCTACATTCAGAGATAACTCGGATATTACCGAAATTATTCTCGGCGACAATGTAAAGCTTCAAGGTGACACATTCAGATACATGAACAAGCTTTCAATTGTCAGAATTGCTGACGGTGCAACGGTTGTATTTCCATCGGGCATCAATCCGTTCAGCGACTTCAGAGGTCTTGACAAAATCGTTATCGGCGACGGTGCAAATGTTCGCTTTGAAAGAAACACAACATTTAATTGGAACGGCAGTACAACAAGACGCATTTCAGCTATTGAAATCGGCGACAATGCAACAGTTTACTTCGGTTACAGAACATTTAACGGCGAAAAGAGCCTTGCTACAATCACCTTTGGTGAAAACGGCAACTACACCTTCGCTGCCGAGTGCTTCCAAAACACAGCACTTACATCACTTAACATTCCTGTAAGCTCAACCGTTACCCTTGAAGGAAACGGCGCATTTAAGAACTGCACAGCGCTTGAAAGCGCATGGCTACCTGCAAATGTGACTGAGGTTAAGAAGGACACATTCTACGGTTGCACATCACTTTCCAAAGTGGTACTCTTGGGTGCTACCACCATTGGCGAGAGCGCGTTTAATGCGACAAGCGATGCTGTGCTTACAATTTACGCGCATGCGACAGGCGACCTTACATTTGGCTCAAATGCACTTGCAAACCGCGCAAATGTAGTTCTTTACACGAACAGCAAAAACATTACCTCGCTTTCAAATGCGACCTACGCTATTTATGTAGGGCTTGCTCACGCAGTGACTCCGCATACCGAGGCTGAAACATGTCTTGAAAACGGATACATTGGTTACGCAACCGACTGTCCTTGCGGTGAGATTGCTTACGGTGCAACCTACAAGGCTTACACAAACGAGAACACCGAGGGCGCTGATAGCACGCTTGATGAAATTATCATTATTGATGAAATTGACGGACACGACCTTGTTATTACCGTTACATATGCAGACGGCTATGACAAGAACGGTGTAAAATGCACATCATGTAAAAGAGGTTGCGGTACGGAATTTGATGATATTACCGTAAAGCCTATTATCACTCACAAGGGATATTCCTACAAGCTAAATGCTGACGGTGAAATGGGACTTCAAAGCGGATTCCACCTCGATATTGATGCGCTTGATGAATACAATCTCTACAACGAGGACCTTGTTATCGGTCTTGCGATTCTCAATCCTAAGTATCTTGGCGACGCGTTCTTTGACGGTGGTGATGTAAATGCTACAAAGGGCTTCTTACAGGTTGACATTGATGTATTTACATACTCCGAGATCAGCTGTATGATTAACTTCCCCGAGAATACAAATCTCGCAGGGCTTGAGCTTTCAATCTTTGCTTACATATTTGACGGAAAGAACGATGTTCAGCTTATCCAAAAGCAATACGCAGTTGGTGAAAGCGCTCCTGTCGTAAGCACAGTTACAAAGACTGACGGCAAGCTCCACACGGTAAATCTTACAACGGTTGTAACTCCCGTAGCGCTACCCGAAAGCATTAAAGAATACGAAATTCCAAACGTATAGAAGAAAAAGGCAGTCACTCGACTGCCTTTTTCTTATGCTTATTTTATAGGGTTTTATTTGTTCTGAACTCTCTTCTACAAATTATTTATAAATTATTTATAAAAATTTTCAGAAAAGTCTTGACCTTGACCTTTGGTCATAGTTTATAATGAAAATGGCGAAGAACCTACCAAAAATAAAATTAAATAAAAAGGAGAAAAACTATGAAGAAGAAGCTTCTTTTAATCGTGGCTATGATGGCGGTTTTGTGCTGTTTGCTTGCTATCAGCGTAAGCGCAAAGCACGAATACACTCAACTTAGCGACGACGCGCTAACAAATCTTGACGTCAAGATTACCTTGACCGACGGAACGAATGAATTTGACGCTACCGTAAAGTTCAAGGATTTATTTACCTACAACTTGAAAACCGATCCTTATTCCCTAAAACTTACGGGTGTTAACACTACCGTCAACGTTGACGGAACGGACTACACCTTAAAGACATCAATGACGGCGATTTACATTCCCGACGGTGTTACTCATCTTGAAAATAACTTTTTAAAGGAATATTCTACACTTTCAAAGGCTTGCTTGCCTGACAGTATTGAGGTGATTGGGGACACTGTTTTCTATAAATGCGGAACGTTTTCTTTCGTTGACGAGAACGGAAATCTCGATCCCTATATGCCCGAAAACCTCATTCAAATAGGTAATAACGCAAATAATGAAGGTTCATCTCACTTTTTGAGTGGATGCGCAATTCAAAACGACGTTCTCGTTTTCCCCGAGGGGCTTACTAAATTTGCATCTCAATATTCGTTCAACGATAACGCCTCGCACAAGAACAATCTTTTGACTCTCGTTTTCCTTGGAGAAATGACGAGCGTTCGTGTCGATCAAGGTGTATCAAGCATTAGTTTTAAATTCTATTTTACCAAAAACTCCGCAAGTGACATTCACTTTAAAGCGGGCGGTTCATCCGTTAAGCAAGTTGAAACAAAACTTATCGACGGACAGTGGGCTTACGCTCTTACCGATTCGCTAACCGGAACAGATCTTTCCACAGACGTAGATAATACCGACAAAACGCTCGTTCTCGCCGTTAGAAGCGACAGCCCAAACTCCAACACATCCGCCGGAGTAATTGACGGAAAGAACTGGTATTATCAAGCAAGCAACGCAATAACCGCATATTTTTGCTCGGGCGAGATGATTATGTTGCTCCGCAACGGTTCAAACTATCGTTCCGAGGCTCTCAAGGTTGACAACGCTCACCCGTTTGAAGACGAGGGCGTAACTGTTGAGTCTACCTGTCTAATAGGTGGCGGAACAAGATACTCTTGCTCTATTTGCGGTTCGTTTATCCGTCTTGAAGACCAAACGACCGAACCTCTCGGACACGAATATACCGAGGATGACCTTGTATCGTCAACAATTCTTGGTTGCACACAGGACGAAACAAAAACGTATACGTGTCAAAGATGCTCCGAGGTGTTCACAGTTACCGTTACCGTAGCGCCCGGACACGATTTGTCTATCGCTACTTATCCGCTTGAAGCAACATACACGTCGCTTGGCACTAAAAGACTCGACTGCGCAAATTGTGAATATTACACCGAGTTTGACTACCGTCTTGACCCTGCGGGCGCTATGATGACAGTCGTTTTAGAGGACGGAACGGAAATTTCGCTTCTTGCCTCGTTGATTTTTACATCAACCTTTGATGAAGAAACACAAATAGCGTCTATTACAGGACTCAACGCGGAATTCACTTACGGCGGAACTGTATACGGCATTAGCAGTGTTCGTAAAATTATCGTTCCGTTTGGTTTCAACCACGTCGGTTATCAATTTTCAAATACCCGTGCGGTAGAAATTTACGACTTCTCACTCACGAAGGATTTAATCCTCGCAACCGATTCGTTTGGTAGCAACTCTTACGTTTTACAGGTTATACTCGGTGACGGAACGCTACCGCAGTCCGACGCGTTCAACTCGACCTCTAAACTCACCTCGGTCGTAATTGCTGACGGCGCAACGGTGCTTTTCCCCACCTCATACGATTGCTTTACCAACAACACTAAGGCGGTTACGGAGTTTATTATCGGTAAAGGAGCAAACGTAAACTTCGCAAGAACGAATTTTAAGGGAGCGATGAACTCCATTAGCAAAATCGAAATCGGCGACGGCGCAACGGTTAACTTTGCCGATAGTTCTTTCAGTTGGCTTGGCGGTCTTAGAACGTTTACAATTGGAAATAACTGCAACGTAACCTTTGGATCTCGCAGTTTTTATAAGAACCAAAACTATACCTCGCTAACAATCGGAGATTCATCAACCGTAAGTTTCGGTCAGGATTCGTTCAGCGGTTCAAACGCCTTAGCGACATTTAGCATTGGCGAAGGTTGTTCACTCTCGTTTGGCGCAAGCGCGTTTTCTGATTCTAAGGCGCTTAAAAACCTTGTCTTCCCCGACAGCACAGTTTCAATCACCTTCACGGGAGATTGCCCCTTCAAGTCGTGCACATCTCTTGAAAACGTTTACCTGCCGTCGTGCGTTACCTCACTTCGCAAGGGAATCTTTGAGAACTGCCCTGCGCTTAAAACAGTTGTTCTTATGGGAGTTACCTCGTTTAGCAGTGAGGAGTTCAAACTCTATTCCGCAACCGACAACGTTCTTACAATCTACTCGCATGCAACGGGTAATTTGACAATTCCAACAAACGCATTTAACAGTAGAACAAACGTTGTTCTCTACACGATGAGCACGAACGTTACCTCGCTTCAATCATCATTGAGCGCTTACACCATTTATTCGGGAATTGCCCACGCTCATACGCCTTACACAAAGAACGAAACCTGCCTTGAAAACGGATATATCGGATACATTACCGACTGTCCTTGCGGAGTTATCAATTACGGCGCGACATACAAGGTTTACACAAAAGAAAGCACCGAGGCAACGACTTATACTCTTGACAACATCGTCATCCTTGACGAGTTTGACGGTCACGACCTTGCAATTTCCGTAACTTACGCAAACGGTTACGACAAAGACGGTGTTAAATCGCAAATTTGTCTGCGTTTCTGCGGTGAAGAATTCGGCAGTGAAACAATAAAACCGATAATCACTCATAAGGGCTATTCGTTTAAGGAAAACGGTGACGGCGCGCTCGGTCTTCAAAGCGGATTCCACATTGATATCGCGGCGCTTAACGAATACAACCTCTACAATGAGGACCTTGTTATCGGTCTTGCTATTCTCAATCCTAAGTATCTTGGCGACGCGTTCTTTGATGGTGGCGATGTAAATGCTACAAAGGGCTTCTTACAGGTTGACATTGATGTATTTACATACTCCGAGATCAGCTGTATGATTAACTTCCCTGAGAATACAAATCTCGCAGGGCTTGAGCTTTCAATCTTTGCTTACATATTTGACGGAAAGAACGATGTTCAGCTTATCCAAAAGCAATACGCAGTTGGCGAAAGCGCTCCTGTCGTAAGCACAGTTACAAAGACTGACGGCAAGCTCCACACCGTAAATCTTACTAATGTTATGACTCCCGTGGCTTTGCCCGAAAATATAAAGGAATACGAAATTCCAACCGTATAATAACAAAAACCACACTTCAGTTGAAGTGTGGTTTTTTGCGACAGGGAAGCCCTGTGGGCAAACTCCGACATTGTGTAGTAGGAGTTGTTTCTACACGCCCCGAAGCCCCGAGTGCCTCGGGTGGCAAATTCCGCCTTTGTTTAGTGTAAATCGTTTCTACGCGCCCCGAAGCAATATTCTAACTTATCATTCCGAACTCCGCATTCCGAACTCCGAACTCTTTTTGCATATAGCAAAAAGCGGGCAAAGGTTGCATTTTGGGCTTCTTGCGGTGCAGATATCTCTGCCGAAAAGCACGAGGCGGTGGCAAAGGTCGCTTTGCTCGCTCGGCTCTACGATTTCGGACAAGATTTGCTCCGTTTTATATGGGTCCTTCATTCCGTCACGATACATGCCGAGCCTTCCGCAAATACGCATACAGTGTGTATCGGCAACGATTGCGGGCTTACCGAACAAATCTCCCAAAAGAAGGTTGGCTATCTTACGCCCTACGCCCTCGAATTTCAAAAGCTCCTCCATTGTATCGGGAAGGTGTCCGTTATAGTCGTTTATCAGGCGGATTGAGGCGTCCTTTATATTCTTTGCCTTCATTTTATAAAGACCGCAGGATTTTATAAGCTCCTCAATCTCGCTAAGCGGTGCGCTTGCCATTTCCTTAGCGGTTGGAAACGCCTTGAATAGGTCACGGCAGACAATATTTACTCTTTCATCGGTGCATTGTGCGCTTAAGCGACCCATTACGAGGAGCTTCCACGCATCGCCCTCGTATTCAAGAGAGCATTTTGCGTCGGGATAGCGCTCCTTAAGCTTTGAAACGGTCTGCGCCATTATTTCCTTTTTCTCTTTTTTTGTCATATCAGGCTTACTCCAAATTGCTCCTTAAAAATCTCGGTTAAGCGACACAGGGGAAGTCCTACTATATTGAAGTAATCGCCCTCTATGCGAGTGACAAATGCCCCTGCCATTTCCTGTATTCCGTACGCGCCTGCCTTATCGTAGGGGGTGCAGGTATCAACATATTTTTCAATCTCGCTAAGCGAAAGCTTACGCATATGAACGGTGGTGACAACCGCATCGGTACAGTAAAAATCGCCCCTTTTCACGCATACGCCCGTTATAACCTCGTGAGAGGCGTTTGACATTGATTTTAGCATTGAAATCGCCTCGGCTCTATCTCTTGGCTTACCGAGGATTTTTCCGCCGTTTACAACGACGGTATCACAGCCTATTACAATTTCATCATCGCTTGCGCACACGCCATACGCCTTATTTTTCGCAAGGGTCCTTATCCATTCATCAACCGCCTCGCCATTATACGACTCATTTGTATTTGATATACGAACCGAAAAGTCCTTACACACCATTGAAAGAAGCTCCCTTCTTCTCGGTGAGGCTGACGCTAAGACTATTTTCATTGTTTTATTCTCCTAATTTTTTCGCTTGTCGGAGTGCCGTTTTTATATGCGGTTATGATGCTTTCGCACTCCTGCGCGCTTTCATCACTGAATATGAAATGGCACGAGAAGGGGGCAAGCTGCTCCGCCTTATCCGCCATATAGATAGGCACGCTATTATAGATTACGGTATGGTGACCGTATTCGCCCTCAAAGAACATTTTTGCGCCTGTTCTGTCGCTCAGGTAGCCCGAGCATTGCTTATTGCAGGCTCCACGCCCGCCCCGAATACATTTAAAGGTTGTCATAACGGGGAATTTTCCGTATGCGACAAGCGCGCCATTTACAATATTCCTTGCCTGTGGCAGGCTTAGCTCGGGGGAGAGGATTACATTTTCAACGCCGAGTGAGTACAAATACTCGGTGGTGTGTCGGTTAAATGCGTTAAATCTGAAATCGCACGCCACGGTAAAGCCCATTTCCTTAGCGATTTTTATTTGTCCGATATTAGTGACAAGCGCATATTTCGCGCCCAAGCTCCTTGATGTTTCAAGAATAGAAATCAGATCCTTCCACTCTCTGTCAAGGACTATTGGCGGGAAGCAAACTCCGTTTACGCCGTTCTCGCCGTCGTAGAAGTAGGGCGGAACATATATTCTGTCAAAATATTCGCCTGCGTCCTCGGGGATTTGCGAGGTATTGGAAAAGACTGCGGTGCGCAGTTTTTTGTTTCTATTTTGGGGTTTTTTAGACACATAGTCCACCTTTTTGGGCTTTCTTGCGCCTAAAAGCGCATCTACCGCCTCTCTTCTTAGGGCATTAAGGCTTGATATTCTGATTATTATATTATCGTCCTTTTCAACGGTGATTTTGCCTGCTTGGTATGGGGTTGAGCCGAGCTTGGAGAGGTTTTTTATAATATCGCCCTCGCTCATTGGCGCGTTTTGAGCGACCTCAACGATGTCTGCCTTGACGCTTACCTGTCTTAGCTCACCGTTGATTTCTTGAGTGAGGGTAATTTTTGCGTCCTCGCCAACGAAAAAGCGCGCGTGTATATCTATTTTCGGCTTTTCAAGGGGTGATGTGTCTATAATTTGCGCCTTTGTTTGCTCCTTATTTTCCTCGGAGCGAACGCCGAGCATGGAGTTATTTATCTTATTTTTGAAGTATCCGTCGGTGAAGCCTTGCCTTGAAAAGAGGCTTGACAGGGCGCTTATTTCCCTTTGGGTTGCGTTTTGCCTTCTATCAAGCAGGTCGCGCCAAATTCGTGTGACTCCGCCTACATAGTCGGCGCTCTTCATTCTTCCCTCTATTTTCAGTGAGCTTGCCCCTGTGTCTATAATTTCCGTTATACTGCCCGAAAGTGACATGTCCTTCAAGCTAAGCGGATAGCCGAGAGCCTCAGCGGGCAAATTCCGGCCGAGAGCCTCGGCAGGCAAATTCCGACATTGTGCGGTATGAGAATTTTCTAAGCATTCCGAAGCAATATTCTCCATTCCGCACTGCGACTCCCGTTGGTCGCATGCATGGCTACCACCAGCCAATCGTTCTTCACTTCGCTTGAACTCTTGGGGTGTGCGCTCATCCGAACTCCTCATTCCGCATTCCATCGTGTACGGCAGTCGGCACGGTTGCGCACATTCTCCGCGGTTACCGCTTCTTCCGCCCATTGCGTAGCTCATAAGGCATTGACCCGACATTGACATACAATGCGCGCCATGCACGAACATTTCTATTTCGGCATCGGTATTATCGCAAATGTATTTTATGCTTTCCTTATCAAGCTCTCTTGCGACAACAACCCTTTTACAGCCGAGCGAGTAAAGCGCCCTTACGCCATCAAGGTTATGCGCGCTTGCCTGCGTGCTTGCGTGGATTTCAAGGTCGGGAAAAAGCTCCCTCAAAAGAGCCATTACTCCAAAATCGGCAACGATAAGGGCATCTACTCCCGCCTCATACAGTGCGCTGACATATTCAAGCATAGAGGGAATTTCCTTATCATAAATTTCAATATTGAGCGTGACAAACGCCTTGACTCCGTGTGCGTGACACAGTCTTATCGCTGTGCGTGCGTCGTCAAGGCTGAAATTATTTGCTCTCATTCTTGCGTTAAAGAGGTCCGTGCCAAAATAGATGGCATTTGCTCCCGCTGAAATTGCGCTGACAAGCGCATCCATATCCTGCGCAGGGCTAAGCAGCTCGGGCAGGGGTCTTTTATTGTCCATTGTTTCCGTTAAGGCGTGCCCTTAGCTCCTCATTTTCTTTCTTTAAGCGGTTTACATTCGCCTGGTAGAGCGCAACCTGTGCCTCAAGGTTTTTAACCTTTCTGCTATCGCCCTCGCCCGTGCTATAAAAGTCCATAGCGCAGAAAATTGCAGCCTCTACAAGCGAGCAATGCCTTTGGCTTTTAACCATTTGATTAATTCTATCGTTTACCGCCCTTGCAACGCCCTCGACATATTCCTGTCCCTCCTCGGAGATAATTCCGAGCCTAACTCCTGCGATTTCTACAAAAAATTTCTGTTTCATTTTCTCATCTCTTTTTCTAAAACTATTGAATTTTAATATTTTCGTATGTATAATATAAATTATACACCACGATATTACAAATTTCAAGATTTTTCGGAGATAAATTATGGGCATTATCAAAAACTGCAAAAGAATAGTAATAAAAATAGGTACATCTACGCTTACATATCCAAGCGGTGCGCTCAATTTAAGGCGCATTGAGCTTCTTACAAGGGCGGTTTCGGACTTCAAAAATGCGGGTCACGAGGTCGTTATGGTAAGCTCTGGCGCGGTTGGTGCGGGCTTTGCAAGGCTTGCGATGAGCGAATATCCTCAAACCCTTGCCGAAAAGCAGGCTTGCGCGGCGGTTGGTCAAGGACAGCTTGTTAAGATTTATGACGGATTTTTCTCAAATTACGGGCACACGGTTGCGCAGATTCTTATGACTAAGGATGTTGTTGACGACCCACACAGGCTTGAGCTTGCAAGAAACACCTTCTTCTCTCTTATCAGAATGGGCTGTGTGCCGATTGTAAACGAAAACGACTCCGTTTCGTGCGAGGGTCTTGATTTCGGCGGTAACGACACGCTTTCGGCTTATGTTGCTATTGCCTGCAAGGCTGACCTTATTATAAACCTCTCCGATATTAACGGTCTTTACGACAAGGACCCGAGAAAATTCGATGACGCTAAGCTCATTGACAGGGTTGAGGTAATTGATGACAAAATTCGCTCATATGCTGGGGGCGCAGGCACTAAAAGAGGCACGGGCGGTATGATTGCGAAGATAAACGCGGCGGATATTGCGTCACAAAACGGAATTCCTATGCTTATTATAAACGGTGAAAATCCCGCTATACTTTATGACATTCTTGATGGAAAGCATGTAGGAACATATTTTGCGGGAAGAAGGGACTAATATGGAGCTTTTTGAATACATTAAGGGAATTTGCGAGGGGGCAAGGAGCGCCTCACGCACGCTTTCCTCTCTTAGCGGTAAGCAAAGAAATGAAATCCTTTGCGCTATTGCCTCCTCGCTTCGCCAGAGCAAGGACGCGATTATTGAGCAAAATGAAATAGACCTTAAAAATGCCAAGGAAAACGGAATCCGTGACGCCATGCTTGACCGTCTTATGCTAAATTCATCAAGGATTGATGGCATTTGCGATGCCATTTTGAAGGTTACGGAGCTTGACGACCCTATTGGCTCGGGTGAGATTTTTACACGGCCTAACGGTCTTGAAATACACAAAATGAGAGTCCCTCTCGGTGTTGTTGCCATGATATACGAGGCGCGCCCGAATGTAACTCCCGACGCGACCTCTCTTTGCCTTAAAAGCGGTAATGCGGTTATTTTAAGGGGCGGTAAGGAAGCGATTTTTACCAACAAATGCGTTGTTTCAATTATGAGGGGGGCAATTTCCTCTCTTGGCTATGATGAAAATATGGTTTCGCTAATTGAGGACACGACAAGGCAAAGCGCTACTGTGCTAATGGGCATGCGTGGCTACATTGATGTTTTAATTCCCCGTGGTGGCAAGGGGCTTATCAAGAGCGTTTGTGAGAATGCGAGCGTGCCTGTGATTGAAACAGGTGCGGGCAACTGTCATTTATTTGTTGATTCAAGCGCCTCGCTCGATATGGCGCTTGAGGTTGCGCTCAATGCTAAATGTTCCCGTCCGAGCGTATGCAATGCTATTGAAACAATTCTTTTACACAAGGATATTGCAAGCGAGTTTCTTACAAGATTTTACGATATGACAAGGAAATATTCGCTTGACATTCGTGGCTGTGACAGGTGCCGTGAGATTATTAAGGACATTTCGGCGGCAAGCGATGAGGACTACGCTACTGAGTATGACGACTACATTGTTTCGGTTAAGGTGGTTGACAGCGTAGATGAAGCCATTTGCCATATCAACAGATACACCACGGGACACAGTGAGTCTATAATTACCGAGAGCATGAGAAGCGCTGACAAATTTGTCAACGAGATTGACTCCTGCGCTATGTATGTAAACGCATCTACAAGATTTACCGACGGCGGTGAGTTTGGCTTTGGGGCGGAGATTGGAATTTCAACTCAAAAGCTACACGCAAGAGGTCCTATGGGGCTTATGGCGCTTACTACAACGAAATATATTATCAAGGGTGACGGACAAATAAGATGAGTGAGAAAATTAAGGAAGTTATTTTATGCAAATACGGAGAGGTCATTCTAAAGGGTGCTAATCGCTCCGAATTTGAGGCTAAGATGATTAAGGAGCTTAAAAGGCGTGCTAAGCGCTTCGGCAATTTCAAGATACATTACGCACAGTCTACTGTATTTTGTGAGCCTCTTGATGAGGACAGCGCCGAAATGATGGACGAGATGACCGAGCAGGCAAAGCATGTATTCGGCTTCGTCGGCGTTACCCGTGCTATCGCGTGCGAAAAGAAGCTTGATGTCATTCTTGACATGGTAAGAAAATATATTCCCGAGAAATTAAGGGGATACAAGACCTTTAAGGCTACTGCTAAGCGCTCCGACAAGCGCTTCCCTCTCGGCTCTCCCGAGCTTGCGGGTGAGGTTGGCGCCGCGGTGCTTGAGGCTATGGGCGGTAAAATCAAGGTTGACCTTCACAATCCCGAAATTACCGTGCAGGTTGAAATTCGTGAAAATGAAGCGTACATTCACGCAGGTCAGGAAAAGGGCGCGGGCGGTATCCCTGCCGGCTCATCGGGTAAGGGTCTACTCCTGCTTTCGGGCGGAATTGACTCCCCTGTTGCGGGCTTTATGATGGCTAAGCGCGGTGTTCAAATTGAGGCAATCCACTTTGAGAGCTATCCCTACACCTCCGAGAGGGCAAGGGACAAGGTGCTTTCGCTTGCGAAGTCGCTAACCGACTACACCATGCGAATGAGGGTGCATATAATCTCGCTTACTCATATTCAGGAGCTTATTCGTGACAACTGCGATGAGGACTACTTCACCCTGCTACTGCGTCGCTATATGATGGCGCTTTCCGTCAAGCTCGCTCATGAGCTTGGCTGTGATGCGATTATCACGGGCGAGAGCCTCGGTCAGGTTGCAAGCCAAACGATGAAGGCGATAAATGTTACTAATACGATGTCGGATATTCCTATTTACCGTCCGCTTATCGGAATGGACAAGGAAGAAATTATCCAGATTTCAAGGCGCATCGGCGCTTATGACACATCTATTTTACCGTATGAGGACTGCTGTACCGTGTTTACTCCAAGGCATCCGCGCACACGCCCAGAGCTTGAGGCGGTTATTGCCGAGGAGCGCAAGCTTGATTTTGATGCGCTTGTTGAGGAAGCATATGCGACAAGGTATGCGGTTGTTGTTAAGCATTTTGGTGATAACATTATTGAAGGAGAGGGCAGATAATGAGTAAAAGATACATTACCTTAACCGATGAAAACGGCGTTGACACGCTTTACGAAATTCTTGACGAATGCTCCGTTGACGGCGGAAGCTATCTTGCCATTGTGCCTGTTTCCACCGAATACTACATTGTAAAGAAGATTAACGAGGGCAAAAAAAACGAGAGCTTTGTTTCCGTTGAGGGCAAGGAGCTTGACAAGCTTGAGAGCGTTTTTCAGGCGAGGCTTTCAGCCATTGACCACGACGGTAATTAAGGCTAAGGAGATTATATGATTAGAAAAATTTTGATTACGGCGCTGACTCTTATATTTCTTGCGCTTACGGTAATTTCCTGTGATGTTACTGTTGAAACGAGTGAGTCATCATCAAGCGAAAGCCAAGCGCAAAGCGAGAGCGAGAGCGCGCCAAGCCAAAGCGAAAGCACTCCGCCACAACAGAGTGAGGCATCATCAAGCGAAAGCCAAGTGCCGAGTGAACAGCCGAGCGAGAGCGAGAGTGAAAGCACTGTCACGGACACGGGCTTTGCGTTCAAGGCGTCAAGCACTGTTTACACGATTGGCAAGAGTGAGAAAATTTCCTTTGAGATACAGGGCGGGGGCTTCGGTACGCTTCAGCCTATTGATGTTGACATTGAGGTTGTAGAGTCGAGCGCCTCAACCACGCTTGACCACACTGACAGCGGAATTTTCCTTACCGCATCCGAGGCGGGTATTGTTACACTTAAAATGAAGGTACGCGGTCAAGAGAGCAATAACACTGTTACTGTTTATGTTCTTCCAAATGAGAACGACATACATCAAGCTCTGACAACTGCTATGGGATACAACTGCACGCTTAGCTCGTGGTATCAAATTTCCGCCCTTCCCGCTTCCCTTTCGGACTTTTACGAGATTGTAGACGATAACGGATTTATAAGAATTAAGACTGACTCACCGTCCGGCAAGGCTTGTATTGAGGTTATCGGCTCGGTGCGCTCGATGTCAAGCTTTAAATTCAAGTGCAAGGAATCGGGAAATGTCTATACAATTCCTTATGCAATGAGTGGTTGTAGCGTATCAAGGGCTATTTTCAACACACTTGACTCGCTCGGTCAGCTAAGCGGACAAAATGTGCCTTACAATACAATTTGCGCTATGACCGAAATTAACTTCAAGGGAACTGATGTTGGGGTTAATGAGGTGAGCATTCTTTCTTGGATGCCTAATCTTAAAAAGATTAACTTCGGCTCAATAAGAGGAATCCTGTTTCCAAAATATTGCGACCTTTCAAAGATTGAGGAGCTTACGCTTGAAAACAACGGTGACACGGTTATCAATCACGAGATGATGGACGAAATGACGAGCCTTAAAAGGCTGTCAATCATCGGCTCACTCGATGCGATTTCAAGGCAGAGCCTTGAGAGAATTACCGAGAGGGTTAAGGCAGGCACGCTTGAATTTGAGGCTGTTGAGGGCGTCACCCTTAATGCGACTGCGATAGATTCGTTTGCAAGGAGCATTTACTTTACCGAAAAAGAGGTTTCCGATTGTCTAACCGCAAATAACGGCTATCTCACCTCGGGCAGTAACTATATAATCATAACCGACTGCAATTACAATAAGGATATTAAGGTAAAGGATATTGCATATCTTGACCTATATAGTTGCCTTACCTATCCGTCTCCGAAAGCATTTACTGTAAAGTCGGAGTGCGATGACCTTACGCTCAGTCTTTATGACTTCAACTCCTCGAGCGAGAACGCCGAGGGTAAGTGTCCGCTTGTTGCGAGTGGCATTTTAAGGCTCAACGCGGTAAGGGGACAAAGCAAGCTCCATGGCGCTAACGGAACGACAACGGTCGTTTCCTCATCTAACCGTTCACACGAAAATCCAACGGTTGCAGTTTCGGCAAAGACAATTTACATTAAGGTCCTTACCGAAAACGGCGCTAAGCTATTCCTTGAGGGTGGCGACGGCTGGACGGGCTGGAACGGAATTAACGGCGAGGACGGAAGCAATACCGCCGAGGAAAAGAACGCCCAAAACGGCGGTAACGGAACGTGCGCGCTTTACGCCGAGAATATCTATGTCCTTTCAAACGGCTTGTCAGTAACCGGCGGAAGCGGTGGCAACGGCGGTAATGGCGGAGATGGCGGTGACACAAAAATCTTAAGCGGTGGCTACAACGGCGGTAACGGTGGAAATGGCGGAAACGGCGGTGCGCCTATTATCTATACGGGTACATATAGCAACAGCTACACCACGACTCTGACAGGTGGCTTTGGCGGAATCGGCGGAGCGAGTGGCTCAGGCCACGCTCTTGGCAGGAACGGCGATGCAGGCGCAAACGGCAACGCAGGCTCAAATAGCGCTATAAAGCAATAGGCTTAATATTCAAAATAAAAACCGATGATTTTGAGGCAGACTCGCTTTCATCGGTTTTGTTTTTTGCTTTAATTTTATGATATGTTCAGATGTTCATTTGTTCAGTTATTGTATTTAAAGGGCGATTTCGGTGGTTTTGAGCTACTTTTGGGGGCTTTTTGATGATTTTTGAACGCCTTCGGGGGGTTCACGGGCTTTTGGAGATTTTTTGTGCCCTTTAGATTTTGCGGGGTGTTTATTCTCGCTCATGTCCACAGAGGTGGGACAATATATTTAAATTCCTCTTTAGGGTTGAAATGGGATTTGATCTGTGGTAAAATTGCCTTAGAGAAAACAAATTTGGGGGTATTACTATGAAATGCACATTTTTTAATCTAAGGCAAAAAGTTGAAATCGACTTTGATGAGAACGGAAGCGTAAGGGACCTTATCTTGGCGGTTTACGACAGGTATGGCTTTGACAAGAAATTTATTGAGTATGTAACTGTTTACGACATGAAGAAATATCATGTTGTGACCAACACTAAGCACTCTCTCAAGAAGGAAGGGCTGACGGGCGCGTTTTGCTTTGCCTACTTTAAGAAGGGTGAGTTCCTTTTCGTTGAGGGAAGCTGGGGTCACCACATGATAAAGATGGATGCGGTAAAGGAGATTAAAAAGCCGTTCGATTTCAGAATCGCGCTCACCTCACGCTTAGTTGAGTTTGAATACTTTGTAGCAAGCGAGTCGCTACTTGTTAAGGATTTTGTAAGTGACCTTAAAAGGGCGGGCTACCTTGCAAATAAGGACACGGTTGTAGTCAGCCATTCGGACATTACAAACTCTAAGTTTGAAACGGCAAAGGAGATTTCAATAGCCGATGCTGGTGCAATGAGGCTACACGACCTTATTAAGGAATATAAATTCCCGAGCACTATGGTTATCTCATTTAAGTAATAATTCAGCAAAAAACAGCAACCTCGCGGTTGCTGTTTTAATTTTATATTTGATTTTAATTCCTTGCAAATATGCGACTTATTAAGGGGCGCTTTTTCTTTATGCTTTGCGTGCCAAGCGGGAAAGCGAGTCCTTTAGCGCCTCAATAAGCGCGTCAGCCTCTTGCCTTGTGCTTTCGGGGCTTAGGGAGATGCGAATTGATGTATCCGCCTCGTCCTCGGTAGTGCCGAAGGCTATAAGCGCTCTTGATGCCTTATGTGAGGAATTAGAGGCACATGCCGAGCCCGATGACACGAAAATGCCCTTTGCGCTAAGGTCGTGAAGGACCGTTTCGCTCTTTATTTTCGGCATTGTGATATTAAGAATATGCGGTGCGTGTAAAATAGGCAATTTAACCTTAATTTCGCTTGGCATATTCATAAAGAGATATTCACGAAGCTCTCGCATTTTCTCAATTTCATCGCGAAGGGACTCCGTATGCTCCTTAACCGCCTCTCCAAAGGCGCAAATGCCATAGGTGTTTTCCGTTCCCGAGCGATACGCCCCCTCCTGTCCGCCACCGAGGATTATCGGCACTATCTTCTTTGCCTTTATGATTTCGGGGGCTATGTAGAGTGCGCCGACGCCCTTGGGTCCGTTGACCTTATGCGCGCTTATTGAGATAAGGTCCGCACCGAGGGATTTTTTAGTGAATTTCACCTTCAAATATGATTGAACACAGTCCGAATGGCAGACACAGCTCGGGCTTTTTTCTCTTATCAGCTTAAAGGCGCGGGCAACATCGTAGAGTGCACCCGTTTCGTTATTTACATGCATAAGCGATGCCAAAATCACGCCCTGCGCGTTATTTTCTATGAAGTCAAAATCAAGCTCTCCGCCTCTTGTCGGCACTCTCAGGATTTGGTAGCCCTGCGCCTCAAGGTGTCTTGCGCACTCCTCAACCGAGGAATGCTCGGAGTCGGTAATCATTATTTTTTCATTACCCTGTCTTTTCTTTGCGTTGACAACGCCGAAAATTGCAAGGTTATTTGACTCGGTTCCGCCCGAGGTAAAGACAATTTCCCACCTTTGTGGGCGCAAAATGCCGAGTGATGTGGCTATAATTTCCCTTGCGCGGGTAATTTCCTTCTCCGCCAAGGCTCCTACGCTGTGAAGCGACGAGGGGTTGCCGAAGATGTCGCTTGCCACGGACATCATTTTTGCCCTTGCCCTTTCGGACATTTTAGTTGTCGCGCTGTTATCAAAATATATCATATCAGTTAAATTTGAGGCTTGCAAGAATTTGCTCCTTTACAACGGTGAGTGTTTCCTCGTAAAGCTCGGGAGTTGATGTATAGGTGATTACATGCACGCTTCCCCTATCTATTACCGAGGTAACGAGGTATTTATATGTCTTATTTGCGATTTCAACGGTATATGTGTATGATTTTCCATCTTTTCCGTCAACCGTGCAGGGTGTTCCCTCCTCAATCACGGTAAAGGAATCAAAGGTTTTTTCAAGCTCTGCCCTATGGTAGTTTTTCCACCAGTCATCAAGCGTTGTCGAATCCTCGGTTATATTCCATTGCATTACGCTTATGCTTGATTTATTTTCGCTTGATACATGGGCAAGGGTCATTGCCGAGCTTTCATCAATTATCCAGCTGTTCGGCACATAAAGGGAGTACAAAACTATGTCCTTATTTGACGCAAGCTTCATTCCCTCAGGGGCGTTTTTATCATTTTCGGGGGTGATGTCCTCGCCCTCTACGATAGGTGAAAACTTAAACTCAGCCAAAATTCCGTCAAGAGCGCCTATGCTCTCGGTGTAGAAGTCAACCTTATCGGTAATTGTGCCGTTATACCATATTACATACATGCTACCGCCATTTTTTGTTACGGTGATTTTATGCTTATAGGTTAAGGGGAGCAAATCCTCGCCCTCCTTTATTTCCTGCTCAGAGGTCAGCTCAAAGGTCACCGCGAATTTTCCGTCAACCATACCCGTTTTTCCGCTATCAAGCGAGCTTAGGTTATAGAGCGTTTTCTGAAGGGTGGGAAGGTATGTCGCGCTCCACCACTCCGAGATTTCAATATCCTCGCTAAGCGGGAAGGTAAACACACTGACCGAAACGGCATCGCTTTCCGCGTGAGCGCGCGAAAAATCGCTCATTTCATCAACAGTCCACTCCTCGGGGATATAGAACAGGTAATCAACCTTGGAGTTATCCGAGGCAAGCTTCATTCCCCTTGGCGCGCCGTCGTTTTCGCACGATACAAGGCATATGAGCATTAAAATTGTTAGGCAAATCAAAGTTATTTTTTTCATTTCTTTTTCCTTTATAGCTCGCTTGCAACGAGGGCAAGAAGCCTTGCGGTGTTTTTAATATCGTTTAGGTCTATCATTTCGTTTACTGTGTGCATAAATGCGCAGGGGATGCAAATTGCGCCTGCAACGGTGCCGTGTCCTGCCACCTGAAGCGCAGAGGTATCCGTGCCTCCCTTGGAAAGAAGCTCATCCTGATATTTAATGCCTGCGCCCTTGGCAATTTCCCTTAGCCTCAGAACGAGGTCGTGGTTACAAATGACGCTTCCGTCCTTTATTTTAATTGTCGGTCCGCCACCGAGCTTTACATTATAGGTATCAGTGCCCGGCTTTCCGTCTACTCTTGCGACATCAACGGCAAGCGCATAGTCGGGGGAGATTTGGTAAGCGACGGGTCTTGCGCCCCTTGTTCCTACCTCCTCCTGCACGGTGAATACGAAATAGAGGTCATTTTCGCTCTTTGTTAGCCTTAATGCCTCAATCAGCGCACAGCATCCCGCACGGTTATCAAGCGGTCTTCCGATATAGCGAGTGCCGAGCAATTTTTTCAGTGTCGGGGTATGAACGAAGAAGTCGCCAACCCTCACCCTGTCGCACGCGCTTTTTTTATCACTTGCGCCGATGTCTATAAACACGCTGTCGGTGCTTGGCACTCCTTCCTTATTTGAGGGGGCGAGCATTCCGGCAACGCCACGCTCGGAGCGCACGGTTGTATAGGCGCTTGAAAGGTAATTTATTCCGCCGATGGGGTTTACCTTGATAAATCCGCCCTCGGTGATGTGTGTGGCAAAATAACCGATTTCGTCCATATGGGCGCTAATCATTATTTTCTTGCCCTTTCCCCTTTTATGGGCGATAAGGTTGCCGAGCGCGTCAACGGTGATTTCATCACAGTATGGCTCAATCTCCTTTCTTATCGCTTCTCTTATATTTTCCTCGCGTCCGCTAACGCCCGAGGCATTAACGAGCCTTTTTAACAGGTCCTGAGTCTTCATATTACTTCTCCTTTGTCACAAACGCATAAAGCGCATTCGTTATACACTCCATATCGTGTATGCTGATTACGCTCGAGGCAGAGTGTATATAGCGTGAGGGCGCGGAAATAAGCGCTACCCTTGTGCCAAAGGCACTACGCTGAATTTGGCTTGTATCGTTTCCGCCCGATACGGCACGGTTTATTTGGTATTTTATATTATTCTCCTCGCATACCGAGATAAGCGCATCGGTAAGCTCCCTATCCATAATACAGCCACCGTCGGCATAGGAGATCAGTCCTCCGCCACCGAGTGTACCAACGCTCTTATCCTCGCTGATGTGTGGCAAATCAAGCACCGCCTTACTCTCAATTACGATGGCGTAATCGGGTCTTATAAGCTCGGTAGCACAGCCTGCGCCCGAAAGACCGATTTCCTCTCTTGTCGTGAAGGCAAAGTAAAGGTCGTAGGGGGATTTCTTATTTTCCTTAGAAAGCCTTTTGATAATTTCAAGCATTATAGTACAGCCGTGACGGTCGTCAAGCGCTCTTGCCTTTACCTTATCCGTGCCAAGCTCCATAAAGTCGCTGTCGAAGGTGAAATACTCACCTATATCGGTAAGACTAAGCGCCTCTGTCTTAGTTGACGCGCCGATGTCAATATACATCTCTGACACGCGCGGGCACTTTTTGCGTTGGTCGCCATCAAGCAGGTGAATAGGCTTTGAGGTGATAACTCCACGCACTCCGCGCTCCGAAATTACTCTTTTTGCGCTGAGGGATATGGGGTCAATTCCGCCGACGCGCTCAAATTTAAGCTCGCCTCGCTCGGAAATTCCCGTTACCATAAAGCCGACCTCATCAAGGTGGGCATTTATCATCAGCCTTGGCTTACCCTCGTTTTTGATATGAAGGTAAATTCCGCCAAGGGGATCAAAAATAAGCTCGGGGTCGCTTGGCAATGCGCCTCTGATTTCGCTCTCTACGATTTTTCTTACCTCGTCCTCGTATCCGCTTGGACCGAAGGCAAGACAAAGCCTTTTTAGCGTTTCTCTCATACAAGGTCCTCCTTACATACGATTTCGTTAAGAATTACTGACAGTGATTTTATATCGTCAAGGGCTACAACCTCGCTTGGAGTGTGCATTGATGCAAGGGGTATGCTAAGAACCGCGGTTTTAACTCCCGTATATGCTATGCTAAGTCCGTCGGCGGTTGTTGAGGTGCGCCTTGGCTCACATATTTTTTGGAAGGGGATATTTTTACCCTCAAGAAGCCTCATTATATTTCTTGTAAGGCATCTGTCGGTTGAGGCGGAGATGTCAACGCCTGCGCCCTTGCCGATTTCAATTGATTCGGTATAATCAATACCCTCGCCGAGGGCAAAGTTTACATCGGTGACAATGGCAATATTGGGCTTGTCCTCAAAGGAAACGAGCCTTGGTCCGCTTTTTCCGTATTCCTCCTGCGCGGAGATTGTAACGGTAAGGTCGTAGGCAAGGCGCTCCTTATCAAGATTTTTCACCATATCAAGAATGGCACACACGCACGACTTATCATCAAGACCTCTTGAGGCTATGCGGTTAAATGCGAGGGGGGTGATTTTCGCTCTGTACGAAACGGTATCGCCGACGCTGATTTTATCGCTATTTTCACCGATGTCAACATATATGTCCTCAAAGGTGGGGGCGCTGTCGTTGTCCTTACCGCTAAGGTGCGGTGGGACTGAGGTGATAACGCCATAGATATCCTCTTTACCGTGCACGACAACCTCGGTAGCGGGAAGCACCCTTGTGTCAAGACCGCCTATTGGAATAACGCTCAAAAAACCGCCCTGATGTATCTCGCTAACCATCATTCCGACCTCATCAAAATGCGCATCAATGAGCATTTTTTTGGCGTTTGGCTTATTTGATTTTTTGGTGAAAATCACGCTTCCGAGATTATCAATTCTCGCACTGTCAAAGTATGCGCCTGCGATTTTTATAAGCTCGTCAGCGCTCGCACTCTCTCTGCCCGAAACGCACTTAAGAGCGCACAGCTCCTCTAACATTTTAAGAAGGTCCTTCATCGTTTTGCTCCGTTTCCTTTACAATTTGCTTGAATTTTTCTGATTTTTCCTTGTAATTTCTAAACTCATCAAAGCTTGCCGAGGCGGGGGATAAAATTACAAAATCTCCGCTTTTTGCCTCGCCTATGGCGATTTTTGTCGCACTCTCAAGGTCGTGCGCTACTCTTATGTCGCATGCACCGCTTATAGCTTTATATATTTTGCCTGCGCTCTGACCGCAAAGCACCGCGAGCTTAATACCTCTTACCGCGTCATACAGGCACTCATAGTCTAAGTTTTTATCATATCCGCCAAGGATAGCGATTGTTTTTGATTTTTCAAAGGCGCTAAGGGTGGAAATTGTACGGGCGGGGGTTGTATCTATTGCGGAATCAATATAGGTAACTCCCGATTTGTTTAACACCTCGCTCATTCTTCCGCTAACACCCTTGAATGCACGGCATTCCTCTCTTATCGCGCTTATATCGCACAGCCCGATGCATGATGAGATAGCGCACTGAACATTTTTTACATTGAAGTCGCCACGGAGTCCGATTTCATTTATGGGAATTATCGGCACTCTATCATGGTATATCACGCCCTGCTTTATATACACGGCGTGGGTGCTTTCTCTTGAAAATGTGGGGGTATGTGATGAAAAAAGGGTGATTTTTTTGCTTTCAAGCCCATTTGCGAGATTTCTTGTCACCTCGCTGTCAAAATCAAGGACAAGATGCCTTGCGTTTATTAGTATATTTCGCTTGGCGGTGATATACTCACGCATATCGGTATGCCAGTCAAGATGGTTTTGCGTAATATTGGTTATAATGGCGGTATCAAGGCTTGGGGTCATATCAAAAAGCTGAAAGCTTGACAGCTCACACACGGTGAATGTGGATTTATCCGAGCTATCCACCGTTTCAAGGGCGCTTTTGCCGATATTTCCGCACAGGGTGGCGCTTTTATTCGCTCTTTTTAGGATATTATAGATAAGAGTTGATGTGGTTGTCTTTCCGTCCGAGCCTGTCACTCCGATTTTATAGCCGTCAAGAAGGCTAAGGGCGAGGGCGATTTCACTGCTCAGTGTGCCGACATGCTTTATTTTGTCGGGGCGAATGGCAGGGGAGCGAAAAACAAGCTCCTCGGTCGTATCAAGATAATTTTCTGTGATTTGGCAATCAAGCGGAATATTCGGCACATAGCTCATCACTCGCACGGTGGGATTTATTCCTCTTTTTTGGAAATAGTCAATTACTGCCTTGCTTGAAACGCCGTAGCCAACGACTGACACGCTTGACGGGTCGCTCTGCATAGCCCTTAAAACAGATTTCATCATTTGCCTCACATAATATATATTATTGCGAGCGTTATTTAGATTTTAGCACAATAACAGCCCTTTTTCAACAGTTTTACAAAAAATTAACGAATAGCATTTCTAACAAGCCTTGTCATAAGCTCGCTCGGGGTGATTTTTTCGTGCGAGATGAGCATCGGATACATGCTTATACTTGTAAAGCCCGGGATTGCGTTTATTTCGTTGAAGTAGACCTGCCCCTGCTCGGTAACGAAGAAGTCAACCCTTGCCATAGAGCGACAGCCGAGCAAAAGGAAGATTTCCTTGGCGTATTTTTGACACAGGGTGCGACTTTTATCGGTAATTTGGGCGGGGATTTCGTATTTTACATTAGTTGATTTGTACTTCTCATCATAGTCGTAGAAGTCGCCCGTATAGGATATTTTTCCAACCTCGCTAACGGTTAGCGCTGAGCCCGTTTCAAGGATTGCCACCTCACATTCGTGTCCGTTTATCGCCCTTTCTATAAGAACCGTATCGCACAGGCTAAATGCGGTTTTTACGGCACTGTCAAGCTCGCTTTCGTGCTTTACATGGGAAATTCCCACGCTTGAACCACCCCTTGACGGCTTTACGAACACATCTACGCCCCTTCTTATGTCGGTTTTTATCATACCTATGATTTTTTCGTTATCCTCGCCGTTTTTCCTCAGCGCTACATAGGGGGTGACGGGAATAGCGCTTGACTGTGCTATGATTTTGCATTTTTCCTTATCCATGCAAAGCGATGCCGAAAAGGAGTCAACGCCGATTACGGGGATTTCAAGAAGCTCAAGCACGCCCTGTATGCGTCCGTCCTCGCCATATTCTCCGTGCATTACGGGAAATGCCACATCGGGGTATAGCCTTTCACTGTCGGTAAAGAGCATTTTTTGCGAAAAATCGACACATATCGGCTCGTTTTTGGGGTTTTCGTGCCATTTATCCTCTGCAATTTCGCTGTTTTCCCCCTTAAAAAGAAGCCATTTCCCGTTCCTTGTTATTCCTATTTTATGTATTCTGTATGGCAGTTTTTCAAGAACTGACAAAACGAACAATACGCTCCTTAGCGATACATCGTATTCGGTGCTTTTTCCACCGAAAAGAACACAAATTTCCTTCATAAATTCTCCTTTCATCGGTGCGAGATGACAAATAATGTGTGTAGCAATAACATTTTTTGCGGAAGGTGTCTGTAAGGGCGCAGTATTTTGAAGTTGTTTTCCGCCAAAAGCCAGCTCGTATTGAGGAAGGTCAGGGCGATGATGAAATTAAGAGCCGAGCTACCTATGTGAATTTGACGAAAAAAGAACAAAAAAAGACAAGGTGGAGCGAGGGCGGTCGGTGCGGACCGACAGCCAAGTGACAATTTTTCAATGCTTTTTTCAAAAGTCCGAGCGAGAACGCAGTATTTTGAAGTTATTTTCCGCCAAAAGCCGGCTCGTATTGAGGAAGAGCCTAACACACAAAAAATGGTATTGCTAAATTAACAATACCATTTTATGCTTTATTTGATTTTTGGTGATTAGACCTGCGCTACGAGGACTCTGTCATTTCCGCCATAGTCCTTCAGGATTTTATAGGCTTTATATGCACCGCTTGCGACCTTTGCTTCCATTATTTCCTTGATTTTATGTCCTTGGTCAAAGCCGAATTCTATAAGGATATATCCGTTTTCCTTCAACTGCTTAGGGGCATTTTCAATAAGCGGGCGAATGATGTCAAGTCCGTCCCTTCCGCCGTCAAGGGCGAGGCGTGGCTCCTTTTTAACCTCCTCGCTAAGGTCATCAATATCCTCGCTAAGAATATACGGTGGATTGGCAACTATCATATCAAGCCTTTCCTTTGGCTTGAATTTTGTTGCGTCCTTCTTCACAAGCTCACACTTGTCAACGAAGCGGAGCCTTTTTGTATTCTCCTTCGCAACCTCAAGTGCGGGTGCAGAGATGTCTACAAGGTACATTTTTTCAAGCGTGCATTTAGATTTGAGAATTGAAAGTCCGATACAGCCACTGCCTGTGCAAAGGTCGGCAACGACATTTCCCTTTTCCAAATATTTCAGAGCCTCATATACGAGAATTTCGGTATCTGCCCTTGGAATCAGACAGTCGGGGGTGACATAAAATTCGCTATCCATAAAATACGCTTTTTGTGTTGCATATTGAAGCGGAATTCTCTTTTCGCGCTTTGCTACGAGGTCACAAAGCTCCTTGCTGTCGTAATCCTTGCCTCTGAAAAACACAAGCTCTCCATAGGAAACGCCTATTTCCTTCATTATGGCAGTTGCCTCTTCCTTCGCGCTCTCAATTCCTGCCTTTTCAAGGCGGGCTACTATTTCATCAAATTTCATCGTCATCTACTCCATCAAGCTTTTTTAAATCCTCTACTGCATCATCGCAAATGTCGGTGTCATCAAATTCGGCGCATTGTGCATCGGTGCAATTTGCCTCGGTGCCGCTTGCGTCGATGTTGCTTGCGTCGGTGATGATGTCAGAGTCATTATTTTTTTCTTCCTCAAGCCTCTTATTCAGCTTTTCAATAAGCGCGGTCTTTTCCTTTTCGTTAAGTCCTGTAAAGGCGATATGCTTCAGGTTTTCCTCAACGGGTATTGCGTATTCGCTTGGATCGAAGTTTGGAAATTCATCTTCCATTGATGCTTTGATTGCGCAAATTGCGATAGCGAGCTGGTCGTCACTTGGTTCTTTTGTTGTTATTCTTTGCATCCAAAGACCGGGGGCAGAGAGAATTCTTGTTATGAAATTATCGTGCTTGCCTGCGAGCATAATGAACTCATAGCCAAGACCCATAACGACAGGAAGGGTTGCGAGCTTGGTAAGCGCCCTCAGCCATGTATTCCATTCGATAGGGATAAACATTCCAACAAAGATGCCGACAAGGATCATTACGAACATAAATGATGTGCCGCAGCGCGGATGAAATCTTGTGCATCCTCTTGCGTTTTCGGGAGTCAGCTCAAGACCCTTTTCAAAGCACGCGATTGACTTATGCTCGGCTCCGTGGTATTCAAACACACGGCGAATATCCTTCATAAGCGATACGGCCAAGAGATATGCCACGAATATAACGACCTTAACCGCGCCCTCAATTCCCGCAAGGGCATATTGATTAAGGCTTTTGCCGTTTGGTATAAGAAGCATACCGTTTAGAACATCCCTTGCAAGGAATGACGGTAAGTACATAAACAGTCCAAGAAAAAGGGCAACGCCAAGAATCATAGCCACTACCATAATTATATCAGTTAGCTTTATTCCAAGGTGCTTTTTGAGCCACTTTTCGCTCTTGCTTTCCTCTTCCTCAAGACCGAGAACCTCGGTTGAGGCGGTCATTGTCTTAAAGGAGAGTATCATTGATTCAATAAAGCCGACTACTCCGCGAATAATCGGAATACCGAGAATTTTTATCTTTTTTCTGATGGGGGTAACGGTGTTGCGCTTGATGTCAACTCTGCCGTCATCGCATCTTGTTGCGAGTGCGGTTTTTTCGCCGTTTTTCATCATTACGCCCTCAATCACCGCTTGACCGCCGACCCTGTTGCGACGGGGGTTTGTGTTTTTATTTTTTGCCATATGAGTCCTTTCGTTCAGCGTCCTTCATTTTTAGAGCGCTCTCTGTCAAGATAGCTTTGGAGAATTAAGCATGCCGACATTTCATCAATTATGCTTTTCCTTTTTTCGCCCCTTGTATTCGTTATATTGAGAATTTGATGGGCGTTTGCGGTCGAGAGCCTTTCATCATAAAGCACGACCTCAATTCCGCTTAGCTCCTCAAGCGTGCGCGCAAACGCCTTTATTTTTTCGCTACGCTCACCGAGAGTGCCATTCATATTTATGGGGTGTCCAAGCACTATTTTCGATACATCGTTTTCCTTGGCTACCTCAGCCACTCTTTGCGCGGTCTTTTCAAAGCCACCCTTTACCGTGCCTGCCCCGCTTGCCAAAAAGCCCGTAATATCGGAAAGGGCAAGTCCTGTACGCACATCGCCGAAGTCAACGCCTAATATTTTTTTATTCATTTTCATCAACCTTTTTTAGCTTTTGTGAAATCTACAATATATTTTAGCACATAATCATATTAAATTCAATTACATATTTGTAAAATTTTATTTTTGGTAGTTGCATTTTAGGTTTTTTTATGGTATACTGTTATTGTAACAAAGCTATAACACATTTAGGAGGTAGTATTTATGAAGAATTTTATGAAGGTATTTTTGTTTTTCACGGGCTTCATGCTCTCAATTGCGGGCGCGCTTGCTATTCTTTACAGATTCTTTAAGAAGCACTGTGTAATTCACATTGAGTGGTGTCCTGCAGAGGAAAACACTCACGAATTCAGCTGTGAGGACGACGCTTGCGAGATTTGCAACGCCGACAAGAAGGACGATGACAAGGAAGACGAGGACGAAATCGAATTCGAGCTTGTTGATGATGAAAACAAATAAGGCTATGCCTTAAAGGGTCGCTTGGCGACCCTTTTTTGTTTTAGCTATACGCTCCCACGCTCCGTTGGCAAGCCACGGGAATACATCATTTTGCCGAAACGCCTCCGTTTTTCACAAAGTCATCACCTTAGATTAACATTTTTTTAACAAATTATTGAAATTGCGTCGCGCGTGTGATATAATATAGCTACAATAATGTGCAAAGCACAATAATAGGAGGTTTTTATGAACAAATTCGCAAAGCTTCTCGGCTATGATCCCGTTGAGAAGCAAACAAGCGTCAAGACTGAAATCATTGCCGGTATCGTTACATTCCTTGCAATGGCTTACATCTTGACTGTCAACCCTGCACAAATTCTTGTTGGCGTAGAAAACGCCGGCGCTTACTGGCCATCTGTGTTCATTGCAACCGCACTTGGCGCTATCATTGGAACACTTCTTATGGCGTTCCTTGCTAAGATGCCACTTGCTCAAGCCTCAGGCATGGGTCTTAACTCAATGCTTGGCGGTCTTATTGCTCTTTGGGCTGCAGGAACATACGGTGTTCGCTTCACCATTGGACAAGCATACCTAATGGTTCTTATCTCAGGTGTTATCTTCCTCTTGCTCTCAGTTATTAAGATTAAGGGCAAGACCTTCCGTGAGCTTGTATTCGACGGAATGCCTGTTGCTGTAAGAAGCGCTATTTCAGTTGGTATCGGTCTTTTCATTGCTTACATAGGATTCCAAAATGCAGGTATCATCGTAACAAACGACTACACACAGGTTGGTTTTGTTAACTTCTCAACTTGGGAAAACATTCAAATCATCAATAACGGTAACGGTCTTCCCGCAGTTGCTGCCGCTAAGACTGCCGCTGTTGCTCTAATCGGTCTTTTCCTTATTGCTATCCTTGATAAGCTTAAGGTTAAGGGCTCTATCATTTTCGGTATTCTCGGCGCTACAATCGTTGGTATTCCTATGGGTGTTACTAACCTTGAGGTTCTTAAGAGTGGTTGGAAATTCTGGGAAAACTTCGCTGACTTCTTCGCTGGCGATAACACAGTATTCCTTTCATTCGCAGACTCGTTCAAGACAGGCTTCCCTGCAGGCTCTGCATTTACTGTAATCATGGTTATCATCACAATGTGCATGATCGATATGTTCGACACTATGGGAACTATCGTTGGATGCTGTGGCGGTAACAGAATTCTCTCCGATGAGAATAACAAGCCTCACAACTATGGCAAGATCATGATTTGTGACGCTGTTGCTACTTGCTCAGGCGCTGTTCTCGGTACATCAACAGTTACAACCTTCGTTGAGTCCGGTGCAGGCGTTTCCGCAGGCGGTAGAACAGGTCTTACATCATTCACAACCGCTTGCATGTTCTTCCTTGCTATGTTCGCTATGCCTGTATTCCAGGTTATTCCAAGTGCGGCAACAGCAGCAGCGCTTATCTATGTAGGCGTTCTTATGATGAAGAACAATGTTAAGGGTATCGACTTCTCACATGCTATCAACGCTACATCCGCATTCCTTACTGTTGTAGTTATGGTTCTTTCATACTCAATCACTAAGGGTATCGGTATCGGTATGATCTCATACACAGTTATGAGCGCTATCTCATACCTCGTTGAGCTTATTAAGTATTCAGTTGCTAAGAAGAAGGACGAAAACGCTGAAAAGCCCGAATGGACAGTTTCAGTTGTTGCAATCGTTGTAACGATTCTCTTCCTTGCATACTTCTTCATTCCTGTTAAATTCTAATAGGACACAAAATTCGGATCACAGAAAAGCTACTGCCTCGGCAGTAGCTTTTTTGTTTATTTTGTGTTTGGCGGAGTTATAAGGGACTGCGCTAAATGCTCCGCCTCTATAACGCCCCTTGAGCGTCTTGCCCTTTCAATGAATTTATCCTGCTCCGCATCGGACAGCGACAAAAATGCCTGCAATGCCTCGGGATTTGATGAAAAGCTCATGGCAAGATACACGGGGATTTTTGATGAATTTTTTCCGTACATTATACTTCTCCGTTTCTTTGGTTGTATGTCTGACGGATTTCTGTCAGCATAATTAGGATTTTTCCGCCTTGATTTTTTTATGTGTGGAATTACTTGACAAATGAATTTTTTTTAGTTATAATAACAAGGAACTGAAACGGACGGTTGCGCGATATTGCGCCGAAAGGTATTATCGTGAGGAAAGTCCGTGCTTCACAGGGCAGGATAGCTGATAACATCAGCCAGAGGTGACTCTCGGGAACAGTGCAACAGAAAAGTACCGCCAACACAAGCAACTCCTATTTTCAAGATTGATGATAGCCCAGGGGTTCCCCGAAGCGAGCGCAGTCGAGGTTTGGGGGTTCGCTGGTAAGGATGAAAACGCGAGGTAAGAGCTCACGACACGCTATGGTAACATAGGGTGGGTGTAAACCCTATCCGAAGCAACACCGCATACGAGAATTTTATTTGCCCGATAAGCGCTTGCGCGTTCTCGTGGGTGGCACGCAGTTTTGCGGAGCGTTATGGCGACATAGCGCAAAGATAGATGACCGTCGATTACAGAACACGGCTTACAGTTTCAGTTCATATTTTATAAAAAACGCCCTGCGGGGCGTTTTTTGCTTGCATATTTTTTGCCTTGGCGAATAAAATTTACTGGGGTGATTATATGAGGCTTAAGGCTTGGCTTACTTTTATTACGGTGGCAATTTTGCTCGTGATTTTTCCGTCCTGCGGGCAGGAATACGGGATTTTAGAATATCAAAACGGTAATATTTTCGCAGTATGCGAGGTAAACGGAGAATACACGGTAAATATAATAAAGGAAGGAAACGCGCGCAAACTCGAGGTCGTTTCGCCAAGCGAGATGGCGGGGGTGTCGTTTGTTTTTGATGAAAAATGCAGGATTATTTACGACGGACTTGAGCTTGAGATGCAAAGGAGCGAGCTACTTGGCATTTCGACGCTATGCTCTATTTTTGACCTTAATGAGGGAATGATTAGCGCGGTGAGTGATGACGAATACAACACAGTGAGCTTTAATTCCGACACGATTTGCTACACGGTCACATACAATTCCGTTTCCCTACCCGAAAGGGTGGTAATCAGCGGAGATTTTGAGTATGATATTATTATAAAAAGCATTTCGCTTGACAAATAAAAAGGCGTTGAACTAAATCAACGCCTTTTTTTGTTTTAAGCTTATTTCACCTTAGATACAGTATGAACAGCCTTACCGCCGGTCAATACGATCATCTTAAGCGCGGTTTCAGAGAATTCAGCCGCCTTAACGGTGAGCGCCTTGTCAATAGAACCTCTTGCGAGAATCTTTACGCTCTTGGACTTCTTGTGAATAAGTCCCTTTGCCTTGAGAGATGCAAGGTCAACTACCTCGCCTGCCTCGTAGCTTTGGCTAATTGTATCAATGTTTACGATTGCCTTCTTGTTGTCGTCCTTGGTGATGTATTCAACATCCTCCTCAACGAGTGAGTCAACAACCTCATCAACTACAAGGTCATCTACCTCATCTGCGCTTACGCTTTCAACAATGTGCATTTCCTCAACAGATGTTGCAGGAGCAATTTCTTCTGCTACAACCTCTTCTTCTACAACAGGCTCTTCATCGGCTACTACTTCTTCAGCAACAGCTTCTTCCTCTGCAACAGGTTCTTCATCGGCTACTACTTCTTCAGCAACAGCCTCTTCCTCTACAACAGGCTCTTCATCGGCTACTACTTCTTCAGCAACAGCCTCTTCCTCTGCAACGGGCTCTTCATTGGCTACTACTTCTTCAGCAACAGCCTCTTCCTCTGCAACGGGCTCTTCTTCAGCAACTGCTTCTTCCTCTACAACAGGCTCTTCATCGGCTACTACTTCTTCAGCAACAGCCTCTTCCTCTGCAACGGGTTCTTCTTCGGCTACTACTTCTTCAGCAACTGCTTCTTCCTCTACAACAGGCTCATCATCTACCGGAATTGGCTCCTCGATAACCTCTTCAAACAAAGGCTCCTCGGCTACCTCCTCGGCAACTGCCTCATCCTCAACAACAGGCTCTTCAGCAACAACCTCTTCAGCTACCTGCTCCTCAACTACAACCTCTTCGGCAACAGCGTCCTCGGCAGGAGCTGCAATCTTAACATCGTTTTCATCAGCCTCAAGAACCTTGATAAGTCCCCTCTGAACGAGTGCATCGGTTTCCTCATAAGGATATTCGTTTACATAATCTACAGAAACAGCCTTTGGATTAACAACGATTTCGTGCTTAGCCATTACGATATCAACAAGCTCCTTAGCCTTCTTAAGTCCAAGATCGCTCTTAACCTTAACAAGCATTGGAACATCGGCAAGCATCTTTGCATCAACTGCCTCATGATGATATTTTGATTTGTCAAATTCTTCGGGGTTGAGTGCGCAGTATAGGCAAACGGTCTTTCCGCGTACCTTGATCTTGAAGAGCTGCTCTCTTCCCTTGTTATAGCTGTCAAACTTCCAGCTAAATCTTGATTTAACACCCTTATATGAAAGAATGTGGTTCTTTAGCTCGCTATAGTAATTCTTAACCTTATCCTCGGCTTGGATAACATTTGCTTGAATGCTACGGCTATATCTGATATTGATCTTACGACCCTGTCCGTCAACATATGTAGGAACGATAATCGGCTCAACAGGTGCAGCCTCCTCGGCTACCTCCTCGGCAACTGCCTCATCCTCAACAACAGGCTCTTCAGCTACAGGCTCTTCAGCTACCTGCTCCTCAGCTACAACCTCTTCGGCAACAGGCTCTTCATCGGCTACTGCTACCTCTTCATCAGCTACTGCCTCTTCCTCAACGACAGGCTCCTCGTAAGCGGGCTCCTCAGCCACTGCCTCATCACTGCTCTCATAAACAGGAACGAGATTTACAGGAATAATATTCTTTTCCTTGTCTGATGCTATGATTCCGGCGCTTTCATTCTCTGCATCCTCATAGTTCCAGCCAAGAATCTTCTCACCGTCAGCCTCTTCGGGAATATCTATTGCGAACGGACGAATCTCCTTTGAGATTTCCTCGCCGTCTTTATTCTTGAAGGTGATTTCAAGAACTGCATTTGCATCCTCAACGGTAATTCCAACAACGGGCTTTTGCCAAACTGCGTAAAGCTCTGTTGACTTCCAAACGCGAATTTGCTTCTTTCCAAGCCTTTTTTCGCCGTTTTCATCGTAGCTCCAGCCGACAAAGATCTTGCCGTTCTTATTCGCGGTAGCTACATCTATTTTTCTGCCCCAACCGTACTTAGTGTGTGCAATCTCATAGTCTTCGTCGGGGTCTACATATACAACCTCAACCTTTCTGAGGGCAAGGAAGAATACTGCTACAAGAGCTACTACAAGAATTGCCGCATACAACCAGATATTGCCGTTTATCAGGTTGATTGCCATCAATGTGTTTAATAATGCCATTTTGAACCTCCATTACGCATTTCTTTATTGATATATGCTAATTATACTACATAAATTAGACATTTGTCAATAAGTTTTTCAATATTTTTAATGATTTTTTGTTGAAATTTTGACACATCCCCCAACCAAATTGAGGTTTTTCATATCATTTTGTATTGATATAGGCGTGCCTTGCCCGAGCCTGTTTTGCCTTCGGTGAGGCGCGCGGGTTTCTTTTTTGTGCAATATTGAAAAGTATTTTTGATATTTTTCGGTATTTGTATTGATTTTTTTGCCGATTTGTAGTAAAATATTTGTGTTAAAAATTAAGCCTCTTGCGCCCGTTTTGCGAGAGGCAAAAAAAGAAGGAGATTTAAAATGGTATCTGAGGTTATTTCTAAAATCACAGGCTACGACAAAGAGGTTGGAGAGGCAATAAATGCCGAGCTTTCAAGACAAAAAAGAGGTCTTGAGCTTATCGCCTCCGAGAATATGGTGTCCGAGGCAGTTATGCTCGCTATGGGTACACCGCTTACAAACAAATATGCAGAGGGTTATCCCGAAAAGAGATATTACGGCGGATGCGAATGCGTTGATGTAGTTGAAAAGCTCGCTATCGAGCGCGCTTGCAGGCTCTTTGGTGCGGAGCATGCGAATGTTCAGCCTCACAGCGGTGCGCAGGCTAATACTGCTGTATATTTTGCTCTTATTAAGCCCGGTGACACAGTTATGGGTATGAATCTTGCTCACGGCGGTCATTTGACACACGGCAGCCCTGTAAACCTTTCCGGTAGCTACTACAACTTCGTTCCCTACGGAGTAAACGATGACGGATTTATTGATTATGATGAATTTGAGAAAAAGGCTAAGGAGTGCATGCCTAAGCTCATCGTTGCCGGTGCATCCGCTTATCCGAGAGTAATTGATTTCAAGAGAATTTCCGAGATTGCAAAGAGCGTTGGCGCATACTTTATGGTTGATATGGCTCACATTGCAGGTCTTGTTGCGGCAGGACTTCACCCGTCACCTGTTCCATATGCCGATGTTGTAACCACAACTACACATAAGACTTTGAGAGGTCCTCGCGGTGGTCTTATCCTTTGTCGTGCGGAGCTTGCCAAGGCTATTGACAAGGCTATCTTCCCGGGAACACAGGGCGGTCCGCTTATGCACATTATCGCATCTAAGGCTGTTTGCTTTGGAGAGGCGCTCACTCCCGAATTCAAGGAATATCAGACTCAAATTGTTAAAAACGCGAAGGCTCTTGCCGATACGCTTCTTAGCGAGGGCTTTGACCTCGTTTCGGGCGGAACCGACAACCACCTTATGCTTCTTGACCTTCGTCCGTTCGGAATTACCGGTAAGGAGCTTGAAAGGCGCCTTGACGAATGCTACATTACTGTTAATAAAAATGCTATTCCTAACGACCCCGAAAAGCCGTTTGTTACAAGCGGTGTAAGAATCGGCACTCCCGCGGTTACCTCAAGAGGTCTTAAGGAGGACGATATGGTTAAGCTCGGCAAGCTTATTAAGCTCGTTGCTACCGAGTTTGAGGAAAAGGCGGACTACATTCGCGCCGAGGTTACTAAAATTTGCGAAAAATACCCTATTTACGACTAACTAATTAAATGAAGACAGAATACAATACACGGCAACGGGCGCTCATAATTGAATTCTTAAAGGAAAACAGCGCCCATGTCACTGTGCGTGATATAATTCAGCATCTGAGTGAGCAGGGGATAAGGGTCGGCACTGCGACGGTTTACCGCACGCTTGACAAGCTTTGCGCGCTTGGAACTGTGAGAAAATTCGTTGTTGACGAAAGAAGCGGTGCATGCTATCAATACACACACGGCGCGGAATGTGATGAGCATTTTCACCTTAAATGCGTGTCCTGCGGTGCGCTTATCCATATGGACTGCGGTTTTCTTGAGCAAATGGAAAAGCATATTTTTGAGGATCACGGATTTACTGTAAGCTCGGGAAAGACTGTAATTTACGGTCTTTGCGCAGATTGTAATCCAAAAAGCGTTGAAAATGGCCCTTCAAGCGGACATTGCTGTAATCATAAGCACTAAAATTTGATTTTTTTAGGAAATTTTCGTTTTTCTATTGATTTTTAATTTTGTTTGTGATAAAATACACTTCGCTATACATCTTTTAACTTATGATTGGAGGAAAAAACAATGATCGATATTATCCTTGGCGTATTGTTGATAGTTGCTGCGGTATTTCTTGTAATTGCAGTGCTTTTTCAAAGTGGAAAATCAAAGGGCGTTTCCGGAACTATTAGCGGTGGAAGCTCCGAGACATATTTCGGTAAAAACAAGGGCAAGTCACTTGATAAGAAGCTTTCACTTCTTACCGCGATTGTAGCTATTGTATTTATGGTTATCGTTTTGGTAGTATATGTTAGCCAACCATACACCGACTTTATGGATTGGTTCCTTAGCAGAATCACCACAAGTGCTTCATAATTACGCTTTTAAGCCGCTTTGAAATTTCAAAGCGGTTTTTTATTGCCGAGGCGGTGAGCCTCGGCGGGCATATGAATTCGGAATTCGGAATTCGGAGTGATAGGTTAGAATATTGCTTGGGGTGTGTGGAACAAATTCATACTGTGCGAGGGCGGAGTTCACCCCCCGAGGTACTCGGGCGGAGTGCGGAATGGTGCTGACGCAAATGCGGAATTCGGAATACGGAATTCGGAGTGATAGGTTAGAATATTGCTCGGGGTGTGTGGAACAAATTCATACTGTGCGAGGGCGGAGTTCACCCCCCGAGGTACTCGGGCGGAGTGCGGAATGGTGCTATCGCAAATTCGGAGTTCGGAGTTTGGAATGCGGAATGAAGAAAACTGCTTCGGGGCGTATATAAACGGCTTGTAATAAACAAAAGCGGAGCTTACCACCCAAGGTGCTTGGGGGCTTCGGGGCGCGAGGAAACGGCTCGCACTAAACGATGTCGGAGCTTGCCCGCGGTGGCACACCGCTTATTTTCGCTTCCTTTTCTTTCTCCAAGATGATTTTGTGAGCAATAATTTTTATTAGGTTGGTTTCTTTTTGCTTCTTTTTCTTCTCCTAAAGAAAAAGAAGGGAGGTATTATGGATTTCAGGAAAGAGATATTTGATATAATCAAATCGGATTTTTATATTCCGATGACGACAAACGAGCTTTTTGAGCTTGTTTGCAAGGATAAGGAGCATATGGTCAAGGATTTTTTCAAGACGCTTTGCGAAATGGAGGAATGCTTTGAGATATTTGTGTCCAAGAAGGGCAAGGTTTCCCTTCCCCCCGAGGGAATGTATGTAAGGGGAATTTTTCACGCGCCCTCGCACGGAAAATTCGGCTTTGTTGTAAACGATGAGGGCGAGAGCTTTATTCCCCCTGCTCTTGTATGCGGTGCTATGGACGGGGACACGGTTGTCGCCAAGAGAATTGACAAGGGCTCCCACTTTTACGGCAAGGGAAATGAAGCCGAGATTGTCGCCATTGCAGAGCGCGCAATCGTTGAATTTACAGGCACATTCGAGGGCTTTTCAAGCAAGGGTAAGCTTTACGGCTCTGTATATCCCGACAATCCGAGGCTTGACTTTGTTGCTACCGTGCTTGGAAGCGCTATTAGTGCCGAGACGGGCGACAAGGTAGCTTGCAAAATAACGAAATATCCGCTTTTTGAGGGGGATAAGATTGGCGTTAAGGTCACGGAAGCGTTTGGAAAAAGCGAGAGCAAGGAAGCGAATTACAAGGCTATACTTCGTGAGCATAAAATCCCCGAAAGGTTTGAAAATACTGTGCTTGACGAAGCCGAAAGGGTATCAAACGAGCCGATATGTGTCGGTAATCGCCTTGATTTAAGGGATAAAACGATATTCACCATTGATAGCGAGAGCGCAAAGGATCTTGACGATGCCATCTCTATTGAGCGCACCGATGACGGATATATTCTTGGCGTGCATATCGCCGATGTTTCGCACTATGTCAGGGAAAAATCCGAGATTGATAAGGAAGCTATGGCAAGAGGAACAAGCGTGTACTTTACCGATAAGGTTGTGCCCATGCTACCACCCTCGCTTTCAAACGGAGCATGCTCGCTAAACGGCGGAGTTGACCGCTATGCCCTTTCCGCAATTATCAGGCTTGACAAGGCGGGAAATATAAAGGATACAACGCTTGCCAAGAGCATTATTAACTCAAAGATGCGTGGCGTTTATTCGGAGCTTAATGACGTCATTGAAAACGGTGAAAACAGCGAATTTTACACGAAATATAGACACATAGTCGCTGATTTTAATATAATGCGCGAGCTTTATCTCATTTTAAAGAGGCGCAGTGACGAGGCGGGGGCTATGGAGCTTGAGGGCGACGAGGTAGAAATTCTTCTTGACAGCGAGGGCTATCCCTGCGAGCTTACTCTGCGTGAGCGTGGAGAGAGCGAGAGGCTGATTGAGCAGTTTATGCTGTGTGCCAACCGTGCGGTTGCGGAATTTTTAACTAAGCATTCCCTTCCCTGTATTTACAGAGTGCATGAAAGCCCCGACCCCGAAAAAATTCGTTCCTTTGCTATATTTGCCGGCAATCTTGGAATTGATGTTTCCCCTATTGCAGACGCTGAAAGCATCACTCCCCTTTCCTTGTCGCTCGTGCTTGAGGACGCGAGAAAAAAGGGCAAGGCAGAGGTTGCCTCGGGCGTTCTGCTTCGCTCGCTTATGAAGGCGAAATATATGCACGAGCCGAAGGGGCACTTTGGCTTGGCAACCAAGCTTTATTGCCACTTCACCTCGCCGATCAGGCGTTATCCCGACCTTGGAGTGCATAGAATTATTTCGGCTTACTTGAATAACGAGATGAATAAATCGGAGCTTTCCCGCCTTGCAAAATATGCCGAGAGAAGCGCCAAGGAGTCAAGCGACAATGAGCTTCGGGCTCTTTTCGCCGAAAGGCAGATTGAGGAGCTTTACAAGACGGTATATATGAGTGATTTCGTGGGCGAGGTGCTTGAGGGCACGATAAGCTCTGTGACGAGCTTTGGCTTTTTCGTCAAGTGCGACAACCTTTGCGAGGGACTTGTGCCGATTGTGACGCTCGGTCCTCTCTACTTTGACGAAGGAAGCATTACTCTTTCCTCGCCAAGGCGTATTTTTGCGCTTGGCATGCGCGTTAAGGTTAAGGTCCTTGAGGCTAATGTAATCACAAGGCGGGTAACTCTTGAGCTTGTAGAATGTGAGGAAGCCGACAGGGGTGAGCGATTGCCACCTGTTGTATTTAACACTCCCAAGATAACCGACAGACGCACCTCGGGCAGGGGGCGGGGCGGGTCACGCTCTCGCGGTAAGGCAAGAGATGGCAGGCACGGCAAGGGTCATTCAAGGCGTAAGGGAAAAAGGCGCTAAGAGCCTTAGTGCCAAAAGCCTTAATTGTGTAAAATTAACAAAACCGTGGGAAAGTTCTCACGGTTTTTTCTTGTTTTTTATAATTTTAATAATAATGTAGATTTTTTTCAAAAAAGGTATTCCATTTTTTGCTCGGGTGTGTTATACTTAGTATGTGCGTGCCCGCGCACACCATCAACATTTGATTATTATTTTATTATGGAGGTACTTTGAATGAGTACAAAAAAGTATGTTTACCTCTTTAAAGAGGGCGACGCATCAATGAGAGAAATTCTCGGCGGTAAGGGTGCTAACCTTGCTGAAATGACCAAGATCGGTCTTCCAGTTCCACAGGGCTTCACAATTTCTACTGAAGCATGCACACAATACTACGAGGATGGCAGAGAAATCAACGCCGACATCCAAGCAGAAATCATGGAATACATCGCAAAGATGGAAGAGATTGTTGGCAAGAAGTTCGGCGACAAGGAAAACCCACTTCTCGTTTCCGTTCGTTCCGGCGCAAGAGCATCTATGCCCGGTATGATGGATACAATTCTTAACCTCGGTCTTAACGAAGAGGTTGTTGAGACAATCGCTAAGAAGTCCGGTAACCCACGTTGGGCTTGGGACTGCTACAGAAGATTTATCCAAATGTATTCCGATGTAGTTATGGAGGTTGGAAAGAAGTATTTTGAGGAGCTCATCGACAAGATGAAGGAAAAGAAGGGCATCGTTCAAGACGTTGACCTCACAGCTGACGACCTTAAGGAGCTTGCTAACCAGTTCAAGGCTGAGTACAAGGCTAAGATCGGCTCTGACTTCCCAACTGATCCTAAGGAGCAGCTCATGGGCGCAGTTAAGGCTGTATTCCGTTCATGGGACAACCCTCGTGCTAACTACTACAGAATGCAAAACGAAATTCCTTACTCATGGGGTACTGCTGTAAACGTACAAATGATGGCGTTCGGTAACATGGGTGAGACATCTGGTACAGGTGTTGCATTTACCCGTGACCCTGCTACCGGTGAAAAGAAGCTCATGGGTGAGTTCCTTATGAACGCACAGGGCGAGGACGTTGTTGCAGGTGTTCGTACACCTATGCCTATCGCTAAGCTTCAAGAGGTTATGCCTGAGGTTTATGAGCAATTCGTTGGAATTTGCAAAAAGCTTGAAAATCACTATAGAGATATGCAGGACATGGAGTTTACTATCGAGGATAAGAAGCTCTACATGCTCCAAACAAGAAACGGTAAGAGAACTGCTAAGGCAGCGCTCAAGATCGCTGTTGACCTCGTAAACGAGGGTATGATCACTAAGGAGCAGGCTCTTCTTATGATCGATCCTAAGCAGCTTGACGCACTTCTCCACCCACAATTCGACGCAAAGGCACTTAAGGCTTCTAAGCCTGTTGCTTCTGCTCTTCCTGCTTCACCAGGAGCTGCTTGCGGTAAGATCGTATTCACAGCTGAGGACGCTGTTGAATGGGGCAAGGCAGGCGAAAAGGTTGTTCTTGTTCGTCTTGAGACATCACCTGAGGACATTGAGGGTATGCACTACGCTCAAGGTATCCTTACAGTTCGTGGCGGTATGACATCTCACGCAGCGGTTGTTGCTCGTGGTATGGGTACTTGCTGTGTATCCGGATGCGGAGAAATCAAGATGGATGAGGAAAACAAGAAGTTCACTCTTGCAGGCAAGACCTATGTAGAGGGCGACTTTATCTCTCTTGACGGTTCTACCGGTAACATCTACGGTGAGGCTATTCCTACTGTTGATGCTACTATCGCAGGCGAGTTCGAGACAATCATGTCTTGGGCTGATGAATACAGACAGCTTAAGATCAGAACAAACGCTGATACACCTGCTGACGCTAAGACAGCAAGATCCTTCGGCGCTGAGGGTATCGGTCTTTGCCGTACCGAGCATATGTTCTTTGAGGCTGACAGAATCGCTGCATTCAGAGAAATGATTTGCGCTGACACAGTTGAGGAAAGAGAGGCAGCTCTTGCTAAGATTCTTCCTTATCAGCAAAGCGACTTCGAGAAGCTCTATGAGGCTCTTGAGGGTAACCCTGTTACAATTCGTTTCCTTGATCCACCTCTTCATGAGTTCGTTCCTACTGAGGAAAAGGATATTGAGCTTCTTGCTCAAACACAAAACAAGACTGTTGCTGACATTAAGAGCATCATCGCTTCTCTCCATGAGTTCAACCCAATGATGGGTCACCGTGGATGCCGTCTCACAGTTACTTATCCTGAAATTGCTAAGATGCAAACAAGCGCAGTTATCCGTGCTGCTATCAATGTTAAGAAGGCTCATCCTGATTGGGACATCGTTCCTGAAATCATGATCCCACTTGTTGGTGAGGTTAAGGAGCTTGCATTCGTTAAGAAGATAGTTGTTGCTACTGCTGACAAGGAAATTGCTGACGCAGGCGCTAACCTTAAGTATGAGGTTGGTACTATGATCGAAATTCCTCGTGCTTGCCTCACAGCTGACGAAATCGTTAAGGAGGCTGAGTTCTTCTGCTTCGGTACTAACGACCTTACACAGATGACATTCGGCTTCAGCCGTGATGACGCAGGTAAGTTCCTCACAGCTTACTATGAGAACAAGATTTATGAAAACGATCCATTCGCAAGAATTGACCAAAACGGTGTTGGTAAGCTTATGAAGATGGCTGTTGATGCAGGCGTTGAGGCTCGTCCTAACATGCACCTTGGTATTTGCGGAGAGCATGGCGGTGACCCAACATCTGTTGAGTTCTGCCACAAGATCGGTCTTTCATATGTATCATGCTCACCGTTCAGAGTTCCGATTGCAAGACTTGCTGCTGCACAGGCTGCAATTAAGAACCCTCGCAAATAATTTAACCGATCGGTAATTAAATTAGCATGCCCATTGGGGAAGAAATTCCTCAATGGGTTAGTGCTTTATAGACTTTTTATCACTTTCAAGAGGTTTACAATGAATATCAAATCCGAAAGAGCTAAGAGAACCGAGTGGTATTGCCACGACAGGTTTGGAATGTTTATTCACTGGGGTCTTTATTCAATCCCTGCCGAAAACGAGTGGCTAAGAAATCACAAAAAAATCACAATCGAGGACTATCAGAAATATTTTGACAGCTTTGAGCCGACAAATTATGACCCTGTCTATTGGGCTAAGCTTGCAAAGAGGGCGGGAATGAAATACGCCGTGCTTACGACCAAGCATCACGACGGATTTTGCCTTTTTGACAGTCAGTACACCGATTACAAGGCTACAAACACGCCCGCAGGTCGTGACCTTGTAAGGGAGTATGTTGACGCGTTTCGCGCCGAGGGCATTAAGGTAGGTCTTTACTATTCTCTGCTTGACTGGCATCACCCCGACTATCCTGCGTACAATGATATGCATCACCCTATGCGCGGAAATGAGGCTTACAAAAATCAAAATGGCGAGCATTTTGAAAGATATGTTGAGTATATGCACAATCAGGTAAGGGAGCTTCTTACCAACTACGGAAAAATCGACATTATGTGGTTTGACTTCCACTATGGCGATATGACGGGTGAAAAATGGGAAGCGACCAAACTTGTAAAGATGGCAAGAGAGATAAATCCCGACCTTATAATTGACAACCGTATGGGCGGTGACATCACATCGGCTGATCCCGAGATTTACTCAGGTGACTTTGGCTCTCCCGAGCAAATGATTCCTGCCGGCGGAATGACTGATGTAAACGGGGATCCTATTCCTTGGGAGACCTGCATTACTCTTAACGACCATTGGTGCTACAATGCAAATGACCTAAACTACAAGAGTGCTAAAAATGTTATAAATATGCTTATGGAGTGCGTTTCAAAGGGCGGAAATCTGCTTCTTAATGTAGGTCCTGACGCCAAGGGAAATATACCTGCGCGCAGTATTGAAATTCTTACCGAGGTTGGCGAATGGATGCGCCTCAACGGTGAGAGCGTTTACGGTTGCGGAATTGCCGATATCAAAAAGCACGATTTCGGTAGGATTACAAAGGGCAAGGATGCGCTTTATCTCTATATTCAGGACTGTTGCTCCGAGCATATTGCGCTCTATGACTGTCCTTACAAAATAAAGGGTGCAAGATTGCTTTGCGACGGACGCGAGCTTTCGACAGCGGAGCCTTGGAATGTAAATTCATATCGCATCGAGGGACACACGGTTGACTTCGTTCGCACTCCGCCGTTTGAACGACTCAACGGAAACGGAAATGTCATTAAGCTAATTCTTGATAAATAATAGCTTTTCAAAAATAAAAGCCTTGACCTCTCGGTCAGGGCTTTTGTATGTTTTCCACAAAAATATAGGCGTTTTTAGATGTTCTTTTGTGAATTATTTTTAATTTTTTTAAAAAATTTAGTATTTTTCATTGACAAACGGATATTTTTATGATATTATTTATTTTAGAGAAGTATGTATTTACTTTTGATATATCTGACGGAATGATGATTTGGAGGTTGACATATGGAAATCGCTATTATTGCAGATGACACTAAAAAGGAGCTTATAACTCAGCTTTGTATCGCTTATTGCGGTACGCTGTCGAAGCACTCCATTTGCGCTACAAGCACAACGGGTGCATATATTTCAGAGGCTACCGGACTTAAAATAGAAAAGCTACTTTCGGGAACTCAGGGCGGAGAGCAACAAATTGCGTCAAGAATTTCATTTGACGAGATTGATGTTTTGTTCTACTTCCGTTCCACCACTCCGCGCACAGACTCACAGGTCAACGCAGTTGAACAAAATCTGCTCCGTCTTTGTGATGTGCATAATGTTCCTGTTGCAACAAACATTGCGACAGCAGAAGTTATTGTTACCGCACTTGAAAGAGGGGAGCTTGATTACCGCGAATTTATCAATCCGCGCTCAGAGTACAACATTAAGCACAGAGGAGCTCCTCGCTACTAAGTAGCGAGGCTTCTTTTTTTCAAGGTATTGGCTTACTTCGTTAGTTTTTTGTTTGTAATTTTTGAAAGGGGGCTCTTATGAGGAAAATCGCTTTTGTATTTACCGCTTTAGCAATGCTTTTGCTTCTTTTTTGCTCCTGTGAGCCTTTTTTGCAGGAGTCAAGCAGCTCGAAGAGCGAGGAGTCAAGTGAAAAGATTTCCGAGGTTGGCTCACAAAGCGAGAGCGCGAGTGAGAGTGAAACGCAAATTGATACATCGTCCTTCCCTACCGTTAAATATATATCGGGTGAGGGCGGAACGATAATCGGTCTTGGCGAGCAAAGGGTTGCCATTGGCGAGCGAACCGAGGAGGTGCGTGTCAAGGCGGACAGCGGATATAGGTTTATTGGCTGGAACGACGGCATAATGCTTATGCGTCGCTCCGATTTAGTAAACGGAGATGCGACATATATTGCAAGATTTGAAAAATTTCATACTGTGACCTTTGCGTGCGACTCTAAGCAAGGAACGATCTCGGGCAAGGCTGTTCAGCACATAGATGCGGGAGAAAGCACAACCGAGGTTACCGCAAGCCCTTCGGCAGGCTTCAGGTTCCTTTGCTGGGATAACGGCGAAGCATCACCGACAATAAAAATTACACCCACGGACAATGCGAAGATTACTGCGATTTTTGTGCCGTCATCTCTGCAATTTCCTGCCATTCACATTGACACGGAGGGCTCTGCGCCTATCGTTTCCAAGGAAGAATATCTTAACTGCTACATCACCGTTTCAAACACGGCACAGGGCTATGCCATGGAAGGGGCGCTCGGTCAGGTGCGTGGCAGGGGCAATACCTCATTTCAGGTTGATAAATGCTCTTATAAGATAAAGTTTGATGAGCGCACGGACCTTTTCGGCATGGGCGATGCGCGAGATTGGGCGCTCATTTCCAACCACTTTGACCTTAGTATTGTAAGAAATTATATTGCGTATGCGGTTGCATCTAAATTTGAAACACAACAGTTTGCTTCTAAAAATCAGTTTGTTGACTTATATGTAAACGGCGAATACCGAGGGGTGTATCTTGTCTGTGAGCAGGTTGAGGTGCAGGAAAACCGTGTGAACATCACCGAGGGTTCAACGGAAGTAGACACGGGCTATTTAATCGAGCTTGATTCCCGTGCCGAGGACCGAGGCTTTTATGTATTCGGAAAATTCCATGCGATAAAGACTCCTAACCCTAACAAGGGCGAGCTTTCATCGGAGCAAATGACCTACATTTTTAGATATGTTTCATCGGCACACAGCACAATTCTAAAAAAGAGCTGGAGCGAGGTTTGCGAGCTTGTTGATGTTGAGTCCTTTGCCGAGGCTTATATAATTTACGAGCTGTTCAAGTGCGTTGATGTCGGCTTTGCAAGCTTCTATATGTATAAGGAAGCGGGTGGCAAGCTTACAGCCGGACCTGTGTGGGATTTTGACCGCAGTATGGGTAATGTTGAAAACAAGGGCGACTCACGCTACTATGACACGCTTTGGGCAAGGAAGGACAATATGTGGTTCTTAGGACTCTTTATGCACGAGGAGTTTGAAATGCTTGTTCGCGAAAAGCTCGAGAAATATCTTCCCACCATTCGCCAAACGCTTGAGGCGTGCTATATCTATCTTGAGGCGCATGAGGAGTCATTTAACAGGAATTTTGAGCGTTGGGATATTCTCGGTGGGTATGTTTACCCTAACCCGAGCGAGCTTAACCGCCTGCAAACATGGCGTGAGCATCTTGATTGGCTTAAGGTATATATAGAAAACAGTCTTAATTTTATGGTTAAGACATATCCGCCAACGGGTGAATAATTGTTTATTTTTCATAAATCAAAGCAAAAAACCGACACAGAGTGTCGGTTTTTGTTGTTTTATGCGGTTATTTATTATTTTACGGTAACGCTTACTGTGTGCTTGCCATTGCCGAAGGAAGGAACGATGTTGCCATCGAGCTTCTTGCCGTCAACGGTGATTTCAAGGGTATAATCCTTTGCCTTGCCGTCGGGGTTGGAAACGCTGATTTCGTATTCAGCACCGCGGAAGGAGCGCTTCATTTTCGCGCCATCAAATGGAAGATGTGGCTCAATAACGAGTCCCTCATATGTTGCCCTTACACCAACGAGGTAGTTTTCCATTGTGTTGGTATACCAAGCAACCGAGCCTGTAATCCAGCTATACTCCATTTGGAATGCGCTATTCTTATGCTCAGGTCCAAAGTAGCAGTTGGAGAACATATATGGCAGGCACTTATTCTTGATTTCGGTGTTATCGCCAACGATGTAGCCGGGGGCAATCTTCTTAAACAGCTCGTATGCAAGGTCTGCCTTTCCGTATTTGAGAAGTCCCAAAATCATCCAGATGTTTGTGTGTGAGTAGATTGTTCCGTTTTCGCAAATGCCCGGCTCCATTGAGGAGATACGGCCGATTGTCGCATCAAACTCCTTATATGATGGGGTAAGAAGGAGATAGCCAACGGGGGTGAGCATTCTCTCATCCATCGCCTTGATGATGGTATTTGCCCTTTCCTCGCTTGCGACGCCCGAGATAAGTGACCAGCACTGTGGCTCCATAAACATCTTAGCATACTTATTCTCAACGCTTCCGAGAGGTGAGCCGTTGTCGGTGTAGCATCTTCTATACCACTCGCCGTCCCATGCATTGTCGTTTATTGCCTTCATAATTGCCTCACGGCGGGCAAGATAGTTCTTTTCCTTTTCGGGCATCTTCATAAAGCGCGCAAGCTCTGCCATTTCGTAAAGTGCCTGTGCGTATGCGATTGAGAGCCATACGCTCTCGCCCTTACCCTCCTTACCAACGCCTGTGAGTGAGTCGTTCCAGTCGCCGAACTTAATAAGGAGAAGGTCGTGCTGACCCTTATTTGCTTCAAGGAAGTCAAGGGCTCTGTCCATATGTCCAAGGACAGTTGCCTCTCCCTCATCTCTGAAGGGGTAAACCTCGCTAAGGAAGTCTATATCGCAGGTCTCGCGAAGGTATGCGGTAAGTGTAAATTCAAGCCAGAGGGCGGAGTCGGAGTATGCCTTTGTATCAACAGGGTTCCAGCCACGCACTGCCATACCGCTTGAATATTGATTTTGGATTGCTTCCTTTAAAATTTCCTTTGTTCTGTCGGTCTTGAAGGATACAACGCCAAAGCCGTGCTGAACGATGTCACGGTAGCCGTTATAGCCCCAACGGCACCATGTCGCACCGAAGTGGGTAGCGTGCTTGCCCCAGTAGTTGATAAGGCGGTCAAAATGCTCATCACTTGTGCTGATGTGGTTTTGGTTATACATTGCCTTATAGTGAGCCTTCATAGCCTCAAAGTATTCATCCTGATGGCTAAGGTATTTTTCGCTAAGGGCAATAGAGTCGCTTTCCTCGCTACCTACGCCGAGCATGAGGGAGATATCCTCGCTCTTTCCTGCTTCAAGCTCAATATTGAATTGAAGCGTGCAAATTGTTGCGTTTGCCGAGCCGATGGAGTTCTTACAAGCGCCCTCACGAACTACCTCGGGTGCGCCGATTGTTCCGTATTCGCCAACGAATACATTCTGGCATCCGTCGCTACCTACAATTTCCTTGTCCGCTGTCATAAAGGCGGTAAGGTAGTTATGTGGCTTGATGAATGGGTGCTTTGTCATATAGAAGGTGTTTCTTTCCTTGTCAAAGCGTGTTGCACGGTACATTGTGTCGCCGTAGCTGTCAAAGCCCCACTTGAAGCGGAACTGAATTTGGCTGTATGTAAAGATTGAATATGACTTTTTCTTGCCTGTTTCGTTCTTGAAGGAGAGCTTCCATATCTCGGTCGCATCCTTTCCTACGGGAACGAAAATTCTCATTTTTGAAACGAGGTCGTTTGTCTTGTTTGTAATTTCGGTGTAGCCCATGCCCTGTACGCACTTGTAGTCCTGATAGGGGTGGCAAACAGGCTCCCAGTTGAGTGTCCAAAATTCTCCGTTTTCGTTGTCACGAATGAAGATAAGACGGTTGTAAAGGTGGTCCTTTCCGAATACATCGTAGTCGCAAATTCTTCCAACGCCTGTGTAAAGCTGAATGCCTTCCTTACCGTCAATTTGGTAGTCGAAGCATCCTATTCCCGTTTGATGCACATTTGCATAGCAGGAGTCGTTGAATAAGAAGTTGTCAAAGGGTCTTGGGGTCTTGGGAGAGGTGATTATAAATTCATCTCCGCTTTCGTTGAAATAGCCATATTTGTATTCCATAGCTGTATCCTTTCGTTTAGATATATTTATCCGCTTTTTCTTTAAGAGAAGAAAAAGCTTGCAAAAAGAAACTAAAATAAAATTACATTCCGCCCGAGTGCCTCGGGGCGGGGAAGCCCCCGCGGGCGAATCACATCGGCTTTGCCGATATATCGAGTTGCGCAAGCAACATATCGTGCGACGGAACGGAGCATATCGTGTCCGTAGGACATATCGAGCTTGCGATAGCACCATTCCGAACTCCGAATTCCGCACTCCGAATTCGAGAGCCTCGGCTCTCGTTTAGTGTTTTTCTACTTGTTCACCGCTGATTAGCTGATCAAGGGCGGTGGCAAGAATATTTACATGCTGAAGGGTGGTATCAAAAACTACCGTAGGCTCGGTAATAACATCATCAAAGAACTCACACATTACATTAGCGGAGTCAAGCTTATAGTAATCATAGCCCATTTTTGTACCGTCGTTCATTGTTATACGAATACTGAGAATGAGGCTTTGCTCTGTCTTTGCGCTCGCCCTTTCCTCATCGGTCATTGTGTTAAAGCGGTTTGGCATCGGGTAATTTACCAAAATCGCATAGAAGTTATTAAACTGGTTCTTCCTCTCCGAATCGGTTGCGCTCAGGTCATCGGTGAAGGTATATCTTCCGCTTTCACTTGTGACTGTAAGCACATCTCGCTTTGACGAATCGGTTGGGTGGGGAGCATAATTCAGAATGAACTTATCGCTAAAGCCTGAAAGGGCGTTTGTATTTGACATAATTGTAATGTCGGCAACACCGCTTTCGCCTGCCTGCTCATTTGCTTGAATATACTTTGTAAAGCCTGCGTCAACGGAGTTTGTCGCTACCCATTTTATTGCATTTTCGCTTTCCAAGAAGTCATAGGTTGTTGCATTAAGTCTTGCGATAAGCGATACATCCTTAGAGGATTTTGCGGGGATAAGGATATAATAGAAGCTTCCCTCCTCGCTTTCGGTCCTTTTACTGATGGTGTATCTGTATTCGGTAAGGTCAAAGGTACGAAGGCTCACTACCCTTGTGACATCGTCCTTGCCGAGTCCGTATTTTGCGCAGGTTTCCTCGCTCGGGTCAATTTCAACGATTTTTTGCGCGGTGAAATTAACGAGAAGGTTGTTTAGCGCATTTGAAATATAGGTTGTGTTTGCGGTTACATTTTTTGCATTTGTTGGGAATTGAACGCTGTATTTAACGGATATTTCCTCACCCTCGGTATCTCTTGTTGCATTTATACCGATAAATGGCGATGACTCATTTGAATTTCCTATCATCAGTCGTTGGATTTCAAAAACGACCTGTGCCTCGGAATAAACCGCGCATATAAGGGGATCAACGAAGTCCTCTCTTGCTATCATAAGCGCGCTTTCAAGCCCGCTTCCTATCTCGTAAATAACATTTCTGCCCTTTACGGTAGCAAAGTATGAGCCCGATGAGGAAAGAGTCCTGTCGCCGATATACACGGTATGCTCCTTTTCCACACCGTTTTCCTTGAACTTGACGGTGTAGCTTGCCTGACAGGTATCCTCTGTAACGCCGTAGAGCGCCATTTGCTCGGGGGTGCAGTCCCTTAGCGGTTCATTTGTCTTGCACTGCGTATTAAGAGTATAAACTCTTAGATTTGAGAGTGCGTTTTGGCTTAGCTTTAGCCTTGGATAATTTGTAAGGGCAAGCTGCTTTGTGCCTGTATCCTCACTTATCTTATTGCTAAATGAAAATGTGCCGTGGGAGTTTGTTATGCTTATTGAAATTAAGTCGCTTGTATCAATTTCGGGATACATCATAAGGTATCCGTAATAATTTCCCTCGCCCTCACCTGTTTCAAGCGTAGGTCTTTCGGGATCGTCCTCATCCATAAGGGGTGCAATAACGAAGAAGTAAAGCAATACTACCGCAAGTAACACCGCGCACAGCACGATTAGTGTTATTTTCTTGTTCTTCATCTTCATTATCTGTGCTTTCTCCTTACCATTATTACAACTCCGCAAAGGACAACAAGTGCGGGAACAATCGTTGCAAGAAGGATTGTTGCGCTTTGTGCCTGACGGTCAGTAATATCAAGCTCATATGTCATAAAGGTCTTGTATTCAAGATTTACGGGTGTTTGAACGCTTGATGTTGACTGAATAAGTGATAAAATCATATTTTTGTTTGGCGCAGAGGTTGAGCTAAGATATTCATTTGATGCAAAATCGCTTGACGGGCACACTAAGAGATAGGAGAAGGAGCTGTACTGTCCCTCATAGCTCCACTGCTCTCTTGAGCTTATTGCCATAAGGTTATATACGCCCTTTTGGTCGCCGTACACTGCGTTCCTCGTTGTTTCAAGAAGCGGGTAGGTGTATCTGATAATGCTTCCTGTCTGGTAGCCCTCGGTGGTCATAAACTTTTCATCTATTTTAAGGGTTGCACAGTTCATAAGCCTTGCCCTTGCCGACGCAAATGAATTGAGTGAGCCGAAATACTGCTTTGTCGCAAAGCTGTTGTCGGTTGTGCATACATTTGCAAGAAGGGTGTATTTTGTGTTTGCAAATTGAGTTGAGGTGTCCTCAACGGGTGTTGCGCTCGGTGTAACCTTAATGCCGTATACTGCCTCGAGGGTGGTATATAGGTTTGGAAGGTCAACGCTGTGCGGGGTAAAGCAAAATACAGTGCCTTCCTTTTCAAGGTAGGTATTTAGCTTGTAAATTTCGCCGTCATCAAAATCGCTTTGCGGTTGATTGATTACGATAATTCTCGCATCGGCAGGAATTTCCGAGGTAACGAGGTCAAGGGGCTTTACTACAAAGCCACTGTCGCAAAATACACGCATAAGCTCAAGAGCCTTTTCGTTGATTTTACCTGCGAGAAATGCCTCGTTTATTGTTTCATAGCTGATTGTAACATCATCGTTAAAGGAATACTCGGAGTGACCTATTGTGAAGTAAACAACGGGGACTGTGTCGTGGGACATGGCAAGAAGGGCGGATAGGAACATAAGCTCGCCGTTATAGCCATAGAGGTCGCCGTTTGTGTCACCTACGAAGAAATAGTTTACGGGGTAAACTCTGAAGTCGCCCTCAACATATTTTCCGTTTACATCCTTTCTGAGAATGAGAATTTTATCATCTCCTGCCTTGCCAAGCACTCCTGCCTCCTTATAGAACAGGTAATCCTTGTCAACATCGTGGTAGGAAACGGTAACATTATCGCAAGCCTTTAAAATTTGCTCGGCGGTTGAGTGAACATAGCCGATAGCGCCTGCGGTCTTTGTGTTTGCATAATTCTTATCTATCTCGTCCTTGTCGCAGGGGAACACGATTTCAAGCTCTACATTGTCATTTATTGTGTCAAGCAGGTCCTTGGCATCGTCCGAGAGAGAAAACATTTGCTCATCAGTCATATCAATGTACCAGCCGAGCTTGCTTGATAGCACGGTTGTTATTGCGTTAAGCATTATTACAAGGGCGATAACGACTGCGATAAATGCTGTGCTAAGGGTTGAGTATTTAATCTTCTTTGAGTCGGCGAGCGACTTTAAAAATCCTGTCTTCATCGCTTACCTCCTTAGCGGTATTTACGCGCTTCAAACACGCGCACCGCAAGAAATACGAACACACCACTTATTGAAATGTAATAAATGAGCGCTCCTATATCAAAAATTCCGTATGTAAAGTTTATAAATCTGCTGTAAACGGAGAGCCAGCTGATAACTGTCCTTATCGCATAGGACTCAATAAAGCTATTGAAAAGTCCGACAAGCAAGAGTCCTAAAAGGATTGCTATTGTTATAACGACTGCGGCAAACTGATTTTCAGTAAGTGAGGACACGAAAATTCCTATTGCTATAAAGCTCATTCCGACAAGAACAAGCGCAATCATATTTCCTACGATAAGAGCCACATTCGGCGGTAGGCTTGTTGCGGCGCTTGAGGTTGTATCGGCGTATGCAAAAAGCGGAATAAAGTTTACGCACGAGATAAGAAGGGCGATTAAGAACATGCAGAAGCATGAAAGAAATTTGCCCATTACCATTTGCGTGGTTGTGATTGGCGCGGTGATAAGAAGCTGCTCGGTCTTTGTCCTTCTCTCCTCGCTAAAGGTCTTCATTGTAAGGATAGGAAGGATAATAAGAAGAACGAAAAGCATAATTGTGAAGTATGCCCCTGTGTCGCTTGACGAGAGCATAAGAGTGCTTGCGCCGAAGGCGATTGCCGACAAAATGAGGGCAACTGCCAAGAAAACATATCCTGTGGAGGTTGTGAAATAAGAGCGCATTTCACGCTTGAATATTGCTATCATTTGTTACCTCCTTTATTTACAAGACGAAGGAAGATTTCCTCAAGCTCCATACCGACTGCCTCCATGCCGAGCATTGGCCATTCCTTTTCGGCAAGGGTACGGAAAAGTGTCTTTCTGATGTCAATGTTTGGAGCGCTTTCAATATCGTAGGAGAAGGCATCTCCCTCGCGCTCACCGTGCAACTCGCAGGAAACGACTCCAACAAGGGAGCGAAGATGGCGCAAAACCTCTCTTTGAGGTCCTGCAATCTTGACACGGTATTTTGTGTTTTGATTTACTGCGTTATTGAAGCTTGCGGTCTTTTCATCGGCGATTATCTTACCGTTATTTATAACGATAATACGGTCGCAAACAGCCTGCACCTCCTGCATTATATGGGTTGAGAGGATAACTGTGTGCTTTTTGCCGAGATTACGCACAAGGTTTCTTATGTCTATGACCTGCTGAGGGTCAAGTCCTACCGTTGGCTCATCAAGAATGATGATTTTCGGATTGCCGATAAGCGCGCCCGCAATACCGACCCTTTGCTTATATCCCTTTGAGAGGTTGCGGATAAGACGGTTTTTTACATCGGCAACCTTGACAAGGGCAAGCACCTCATCAAGATGCTTTTGCTTATTGAAGTCACAGCCCTTAAGGTCGTAGACAAACGAAAGATATTCCCAAACGGTCATATCAATATAAAGGGGCGGCTGCTCGGGTAAGAAGCCCACGCATTTTTTTGCCTCAAGTGTATCCTCAAGAATATCGTGTCCGTCGATTACGGCTGTGCCCGAGGTTGAGGACAGATAGCCTGTTATGATGTTCATAGTGGTTGACTTTCCTGCTCCGTTTGGACCGAGGAAGCCGACAATTTCGCCATCGTTAATCGTAAAGGATATATCATCAACCGCAAAATGGTTTCCATACCTCTTTACAAGATTTTTGATTTCTATCATTTTCTTGCCTTTCCTTTGCTTTAGCGTTTTCATTTCAAGTAATACACGCACACGCGTATATTAGGTCAAGATTAAGTATAACATATATAACAAATAAAATCAATAAGAATATTTTGTAAAATTGAAATTTTCATCTAATTTTCACATAAGCTATGTGGGCATTTTCCTTTTTTGTGGGTGAGGGTGAGGCTTTTGTAGCCTAAGCAACGCTTGACGGAAGCGATACAAGATAGCCTTGGGCTGTGCATTTGCAAAATTACGGGCGGTTTTGCGTTGGATTTTTTGACATTTTATGCTTAGCTTGGGGCGAGGCGCTTTTGGCTTGAATTTTGCTTGATTTCGGGCAAAATGTGGCGATATGTATCTATAATTTGCGTTTTCGGGGGAGCTTTGTGGCGATTTTTAAAAAATCAAAATAGCCGACCCTGTGGCTGTAATTGAGTTTGGAATGCGGAATTCGGAGTGCGGAACGGTGCTGTCGCAAGTGCGGAATGCGGAATTCGGAATGAGGAATGCGGAATGGTGCTATCGCAAGCTCGATTACGAGCGAAGCGAGTAACAAGGTTCTAACACGCAAAAATGCTATTTGATTTTTGCAAAGCGAAGCAATCCGTTTGACAAAACGGAGTGTTAGGTTCTTATATGTCCTACGGACACGATATGCTCCGTTCCGTCGCACGATATGTTTCGCTACGCTCAACTCGATATGGACTCTGCGAGTCCTCGATATGCAACTTCGTTGCGTTGGATAGCCTACCGAGGCTCTCGGTTGCCCGTATTATATAATATAAAATTACTTGTTTATATTGACATTTTAGTAAAATGGTGGTATACTATCGTTGAATGATTATGCGCTTGGCACTATTTAGGCAAGCAAGAAAGGGGGTAACGGCTCGTGGAGCAAAATTTAAGCACGGACAAGGAAAGTGCCTTGCCGACAAATGAAAAAGCAAACGGCAAAAGGAAAATACAAATTCTGCTTTCCACCTACAACGGTGAAAATCACCTAAGAGAACAGCTTGACAGTTACCTCTCGCTTGAAAATTATGAGGACTGCTCAGTGCTTATTCGCGATGACGGCTCAACCGACTCAACGCGTGAGATTTTGAAGGAATACTCCGAAAAATACGGTTGGACGGTAATATATGGCGAAAATATTGGACTTAATGCGAGCCTGCACGAGCTTATTCTGCGCTGTGATGGTGAGTGCGATTACTTCTCGTTTAGCGACCAAGACGATGTTTGGCTACCCGACAAGCTAAGCCGTGCGGTTGCTTGGCTTGACACGGCGGACAAGAATGAGCCGTGCCTATACTCCGCATGCTCACACATTACCGATGATGATCTGAAGATCAAGGGCAAGACGGTTGTGGCAAAAAGACCACTGACCTTCTACAACGCTATGATACAAAATGCGTGTGTTGGACATACTCAGGTATGCAACAGATCATTAATTGACATACTAAAGCCATACTTCAGCGATGATATGGATGTGCATGACTCTTGGGTTTACCTCGTTGCTACCGCATTCGGGCGCGCGCATTACGATAGGGCGCGCACTACTCTCTACCGTCAGCACGGAAACAATGCTATCGGCTATGAAACGGGACCTGTTAAGAACTTCTTCAAGCGTCTTAAGAGGCTCAAAAGCGGTAAGAGCCGTCGCTACTCATATCAGCTACGGGCATTTTGCGAGCTATACGGCGATAAAATTCCCGAAGAATACAAAAAAGAGGCTAAGAGATATTTCAAAAATCAAAGGAATTTCTTTACCCGCCTCGGATATATTTTCACTACTAAAATGTACAGACAAACCTTTAGCGAGGGTATCGTTTTCCGTTTGATGTACCTCTTTGGCAGATATAATTTTAAAAAACATGATAAAAAGGAGATTAACCTATGAAAGGAATCGTTCTTGCAGGGGGAAGCGGAACCCGTCTTTACCCTCTTACAATGATAACATCAAAACAGCTTCTTCCAATTTATGACAAGCCCATGATTTACTATCCTCTGTCAACCCTTATGCTTGCGGGTATAAAGGATATTCTTATCATCTCTACTCCAAGAGATCTTCCAAACTTTGAAAATCTTCTCGGCGACGGAAGTGATTACGGAATTAAGCTCTCGTACAAGGTACAGCCCTCACCCGACGGACTTGCACAGGCATTTTTGCTCGGAGAGGAGTTTATCGGTGACGATGCCTGCGCTATGGTGCTTGGCGACAACATCTTTTACGGAAACGGATTTTCCAAGGTATTAAGGGAAGCGGTTAAGAACGCAGAGGAAAACCACCGCGCAAGCGTATTTGGCTACTATGTTGACGACCCCGAAAGATTCGGCGTTGTTGAATTTGATGAGAACAATAAGGTTATTTCCGTTGAGGAAAAGCCACAAAATCCAAAGTCGCATTATGCGGTAACGGGTCTTTACTTCTACGACAACAGATGCGTTGAGTATGCTAAGCAGGTAAAGCCGTCTAAGCGCGGTGAGCTTGAAATCACCTCTCTTAACAACATCTTTCTTGAGCATGGCGACCTTGATGTTAAGCTTCTTGGCAGGGGCTTCGCTTGGCTTGATACGGGAACAATGGACTCCCTTATTGAGGCAGGTCAATTTGTTCAAATGATTGAGAAGCGTCAGGGCATTAAGATTTCCGCTATTGAGGAGATTGCGTATATCAACGGTTGGATTTCTAAGGAAAAGCTCCTTGAAAGCGCCGAAAGATACGGAAAATCCACCTACGGTGAGCATCTAAAGCGTGTTGCGGAGGGCAAGGTTAAATACTGATGAAAATTCTTGTTACCGGAGCCAAGGGACAGCTTGGCATTGAGATCAGAAAATGCTTTGAGCGCGGATATACCGAGCTTGGCACTCCCGAAATTCTGAAATGCGACAACGATGTTGACTATGTTGACATTGACACGCTTGACATTTCAAGCCTCGAGGCGGTGCGCGGTGTGTTTGAGGCAAATAAATACGATGCTGTAATAAACTGTGCGGCTTACACTAATGTAAATATGGCTGAGGGCGAGGGCGCTGAGGTGGCGTTCAAGGCTAATGCGATAGGACCGAGAAATCTCGCTATTGTATGCGAGGAAAACGGCGCTAAGCTAATTCATGTTTCAACGGACTATGTTTTTGCGGGTGATGCCTCATCTCCTTACAGAGAATACGATGCGACAAGCCCTAAGAGCGTGTACGGCGGAACTAAGCTACTTGGCGAGCAATATATCAGAGAGCAATGCTCACGGTATTTTATCGTGCGCACATCGTGGCTCTATGGCTACTATGGCAAAAACTTTGTAAAAACTATGATGAATATAGCAAGAGAGAGGGGCGAATGTAAGGTTGTCTGCGACCAACGCGGAAATCCTACAAACGCTTGCGACCTTGCGCATCATCTTCTGAAGCTCGTTCCTTGTGAGGAATACGGAATTTATCACGGCACGGGCGAGGGCGAATGCTCTTGGTACGAGTTTACGCAAAGAATTGTGGAGTTTGCGGGAATTGATGCCGATGTTTCACCCTGCACAAGCGATGACTTCCCCTCACCTGTTAAGCGTCCTGCCTACTCGGCGCTTGACAATATGGCGTTTCGCGCGACTGTTGGAAACGAGTTCAGGCATTGGGAGGACGCGCTTCTCTGCTTTATTGAAAACTACAAGGGCGAATGAGCCTTGAATTTAACATCTAATGAAAAAGGAGTTTTAGAACTATGAAAATTATTGTAACCGGCGGTGCCGGATTTATTGGCGGTAACTTTGTGCATTATATGCTAAAGGCTCACCCTGACTACAAGATTATTTGCGTTGACTGTCTTACCTATGCGGGAAATATGGAGACGCTTGCCCCTGTTATGGACAACCCTAACTTCCGCTTCTGCAAGACTGACATTACTGACAGAGAGGCTATTTACGCTATTTTTGAAGAGGAGCATCCCGACATCGTTGTAAACTTTGCGGCAGAGAGCCATGTTGACCGTTCTATTGAGAACCCCGGTGTATTCCTTAACACTAACATTATGGGCACTCAGGTTATGATGGACGCGTGCCGTAAGTACGGAATTAAGAGATATCATCAGGTTTCAACCGATGAGGTTTACGGAGATCTTCCGCTTGACCGTCCTGACCTTTTCTTCACCGAGGAAACACCTATTCATACATCAAGCCCGTATTCTGCCTCTAAGGCGAGCGCGGACCTTTTGGTTCAGGCTTATCACAGGACCTTTGGCTTGCCTGTTACAATCTCCCGTTGCTCAAATAACTACGGTCCTTACCATTTCCCCGAGAAGCTCATTCCTCTTATGATTGCGAATGCGCTTTATGACAAGCCACTTCCCGTTTACGGTGAGGGCATCAACGTGCGTGACTGGCTCTATGTTGAGGACCACTGCCGTGCTATTGACCTTATTATTCACAACGGCAGAGTTGGCGAGGTTTACAACATCGGCGGACACAATGAAATGAGAAATATTGACATCGTTAAGATCATCTTGAAGGAGCTTGGCAAGAGCGAGGACCTTATTACCTATGTTAAGGACCGCGCAGGTCACGATATGCGTTACGCTATTGACCCGACAAAGATCCATAGCGAGCTTGGCTGGCTTCCCGAAACGAAGTTTGCCGACGGAATTAAGAAGACAATTAAGTGGTATCTTGAAAACCGTGAGTGGTGGGAAAATATCATAAGCGGTGAGTACAAGGACTACTATAAGAAGATGTACGAAAACCGCTGACGCGAGTGCGGATGTGCGCACACCCCAAGAACACGAGCCTTGGCGAAGTGCGATTGGCTGGTGGTAGCCATGCATGCGAACGCAGTGAGTCGCAATGAGGAAACGAATGATTCGATATGTTTGCTGACGCAAACTCGATATGTCCTACGGACACGATATTCACCTATGGTGAACGATATGTCCCCAAGGGACACGATATGTTGCTTTGCAACGAAAATATAGAGGGATTAAAATGGGAAAATTTAACTTTATAGAAACAGGCATTAAGGATTTATACATTATTGAACCAACCGTTTACGGAGATGAGCGTGGGTATTTTATGGAAACATTCAATGATGAATTTGCGCCATATGTTAAGCATCTTGACAAAACGCCCGCTACATTTATTCAGGACAATGAATCACGCTCAAGGAAGGGTGTGCTTCGTGGCTTACACTTTCAAAAGGCTAACCCGCAGGGCAAGCTTGTAAGGGTTATTGAGGGTGAGGTTTTTGATGTGGCGGTTGACCTGCGCCGTGACAGCGAAACATACGGAAAATGGTACGGTGTTACCCTCTCGGCTGAGAACAAGCGTCAATTTTATGTGCCCGAGGGCTTTGCTCACGGATTTTATGTAAAGAGCGAGAATGCGACCTTTGTTTACAAATGCACACGCCTTTACGACCCGTCAAGCGAGGGCGGTCTTCTTTGGAACGACCCCGAGATTGGAATTGACTGGGGAATTGACGGCGAGGTTCTGCTCTCTGAAAAGGACAAGAAAAATCCCTTATTTAAGGATTTGGGCTTTTCATTTTAATTCATAAACAACAATTAGCAAAATCAAAACGGTAGCTACGGGGGCGCGCGCTCAGTGTCCCCGTTATTCTACACAAGAGGTTATTTTGAAAAAGAAGCTTATACTATGCGCTGTGGCGGTGGCTTGCCTTGCGCTTGCGGTGTTTTTCGGCGTCATTCATTTTAGCGCTGACAATTTAGAGAACCGCAAAAACGGCTATGAATATGCCGAGGTTTTGCACCCTGACGGGAAGGTGGTTGTCCTTAACGGTGCTTATTTGAATAATGTCAAGGTAAAGGGAGAGATTGAAAGCGTTTTTGCTTACAGTAGTACCGGCGAGGTTGTTTTACCCTCATCTGTTACGCAAAAGAATGATGACCTTTACTATAATTTTGATGTTTACGCAGACGCAGTCGCCTTTTCCTTAGCGAGTGACGATGCGGTTGCAGAGGTAAACCCTACAAGCTTAAATATAAATGTTCTTCTTACCCTGCTTTTATTCCTTGTTCCGCTTTGTGTTGCTTGGGCAATTATCAACGCGCTTTACGACAAGGTATCATTCAAGAAGGACATTGTGTCAATGAAGCGGTACAAATATCTGCTTTACGACCTTGTTACCCGTGATATAAAGACAAAATACAGGCGCAGTGTGCTTGGCATTTTATGGAGCGTATTAAATCCGCTTCTTATGATGCTTGTTTTAACTGCGGTATTTTCACAAATTATCCGTGTTGAGGTTGAGGGTGGCTTTGCGCTGTTCTATCTGACGGGATATATTATATTCAACTTTGTTTCCGAGTCCTCTAACTTCTCGCTGTTTTCGGTTATCAATGCGGGCGGACTCATCAAAAAGGTATATATTCCAAAATATGTATTTCCGCTTGAAAAGACAATTTTCTCGCTTGTAAATATGCTCTTCTCGCTTACTGCGTTTGTAATTGTCTTTATTATCTTTTTAATTACAGGTCAGGTTGAGGTGCACGCGACAATGCTTTTGTTCCTTGTGCCGATGATTTATGTCTTTGTGTTCTCTCTCGGACTTAATTTGATTGTAGCGACGCTCAATGTATTCTTCCGCGATGTAGGACATCTTTGGGGCGTATTTATGACTGTGTGGATGTATGCGACACCGATTATTTATCCTATCACCCTTGTTCCCTCGTGGTTACAGGGTATTATCCGCTTAAATCCACTTTATCACTATGTAAATTACTTTAGAAATGTTATGATTTACGGCACACTTCCGTCGCTTGCGGACAACCTTATTTGCATAGGCTACGCGCTTATATTCCTTGCTATCGGTATTACTGTGTTCCGTAAAAATCAGGATAAATTTGTTCTTCACATCTAATCAAGGGGGGTAAGCTGTGGAAAAGCCTATAATTTCCGTACGCGGTGTCACCATGAACTTTAACATGCCTAAGGAAAAGGTTGACAATGTAAAGGAATATATCATAAGAAAGCTTAAAAGGCGACTTAGCTATGACAAGTTTACCGCGCTTGACAATGTTTCCATTGATATTGAGAGGGGCGAGGTTGTCGGCATTATCGGTCTTAACGGTAGCGGAAAAAGCACTCTGCTTAAGATCATTTCGGGTATTCTCACTCCGAGCGAGGGTGAGGTTGTCACAACCGGAACGATTTCCCCACTCATTGAGCTTGGCGCGGGCTTTGACCCCGAGCTTACGACAAGGGAAAACATCTTTTTGAACGGCAGTGTGCTTGGCTTTGAGCGCTCATTCATTCGTGAGAAATATGATGAAATTCTTGACTTTGCCGAGCTACGGGATTACGAGAATGTAGCGATAAAGAATTTTTCATCGGGTATGGTTGCCCGTCTTGGCTTTGCTATTGCGACGCTTGTAAAGCCCGATATTCTTATCGTTGATGAAATTTTGGCGGTTGGTGACTTCCTGTTTCAGCAAAAGTGCGAAAGGCGTATTGCCGAGATGATGTCGGGTGGCACAACGGTACTTATCGTTTCGCACTCTATTGAGCAAATTGAGCGCCTTTGCTCTCGCATTTTGTGGCTTGACCACGGAAAAACGAGAATGATTGGCGACACGGTAACGGTTTGCACGGAATATAAAAATATGCAGTAAGCGGGGGTAATTACTACTCCCGTCGGCTTTAATGATTAGCTAAGATCATCTTAGCAAATAAATTAGGAGCAGAGGTAATTTATGTTTAAGTACAACAAGGAAATTGTCTTTTCTGCAGGAGATAGCTCCTCGCACGGAATTATTTCCTCACTTGTTTCGGGTGGGGAGAGTGTTTTGGAGTTCGGCTGTGCGAAGGGTGAGCTTTCGGCACATTTAAAAAACGAGCTTGGCTGTAAGACCTACGGAATTGAAATAAGCGAAAAGGCACTTGAGATGGCAAGGGCGAATCTTGACGGCTATGTTTGCTGTGACATTGAGAATTATGAGTGGGAAAAATCCTTTGATGTAGAGTTTGACACACTCATCTTTGCCGATGTTTTAGAGCATTTAAGAGATCCTGCCAAGGCTATCAGACGCGCGCTTTCGCTTCTTAAGGACGACGGAAAAATCATCTTCTCCGTTCCTAATATCGCGCATGCAGACATTATTCTGAAGCTTATCAACAACCGCTTTGACTATTCGGAGATCGGACTGCTTGACGACACGCATATTCACTTTTTTGCTAAGGAAAATCTTGTTGATTTTTGTACCGAGGCAAAAATTTTTCCAACGCTTATAACAGGCACGCTTTGCCCTGCGGGGTCAAGTGAGCAGGCGATTGAGGACAAAAGCTCTGCATCCTTCCGCGCCTCATATATGCACGACTATTCAAGCGTTTATCAGTTTGTGGTTTGCGCCATAAAGAGCGATTTTGCATCGGGTAACGATATTGAAACGGTATGGGCGCTTGACTTTGCCCGTCGCTTCGCAAAAATTTACCTTGATGAGGGAAATGGCATCAGTGAGGATAACACGCTTACCTATCCTCTTACCGACGGCGAGTTTAGCTTCGGCTTTGATGTAAAGGAAGGGCTTAAGGCGATAAGAATAGACCCCTGCGAGGACTCGGGCTATTTTGTGCGCGGACTTGAAATTACCGTTGACGGGGATTTTGTTGCTCCCTCTAAGCTTGTAGGCATTGATGTAATTGAGGACAGTCTATATCTTTTGGGCAATGACCCGCAAATCCATGTTGATATTCCAAGCGGTGCTAAAAGGGTTGAAATTAAGGGTAGCATTTCCTGTATTTTCACGGACAGCGACCCCTTGGCGCTTCCCTGCTCGCTTATTGATTACTGTAAGAGGGCAATTTCGGAAAACAAGCTTTTGCTACTCAGATTAAATGAAATCAGCGAATGTCTTAACGAAACAAGCAAAAATCTTGAGCTTGTTCGGAAAATAGTAGAGGACAAGCAAAACCATATTTTAAACCTTGAGGACATAATTGCAACGCTCAAGGCCGAGAATGAGCTTACTCACGCATCGCTTGCAAGGGCGAACACAGAGATTTCCCGCCTTGACAGTTATCTTGGCGAGGTTAAGGGAGAGCTTGACCACTACAAGACACACTATTTTGTCGCTATCTCGCAAAGAGAGGACCTAAAGCGTCAGCTTGCTGATATTACAAACAAATACAATGTAATTTCAAACGCGGGCTGGTGGAAGATTACAAAGCCGTTCAGGGTTCTTTTTGATATTATAAAATACCCCTTCAAGCACGGTCCGTTCCTAAAGATTAAGAAGTTCTTTAAGGTCTGGCGCGAGCAGGGCTTCAGATGCGCTTGGCGCAAGGTATTCAGAAAAAAGAATGTCAAAAAAGCGAATGCTCCACTCTTTACCGAGGCGCAAATCAAGGCGCAAAGAGAGCATAAATTTGACAAAGATATAAAATTCAGCGTTATTGTTCCGCTATTTAACACCCCTGAGGCTTACCTCAAGGAAATGATTGAGTCGGTAATTAAGCAAACCTACTCAAATTGGGAGCTTTGTCTTGCTGACGGCAGTGATGACAAGCACGCCTATGTTGAGAGCGTGGTTAAGAAATACGCAAGGCACGACAGTCGCATTAAGTATACTAAGCTTGAGAAAAATCTCGGCATTTCGGGAAATACGAATGCCTGTCTTGATATGAGCACGGGTGATTATATCACTCTGTTTGACCACGATGACCTTCTTCACGAATCGGCGCTTTACTGCGTTATGGAAGCGATTTGCGACAAGGGTGCGGACTTTATCTATACTGATGAAAACACCTTCCAAAAGACTCCTGCCGACGCATATCACCCTCACTTCAAGCCCGACTTCTCTCCCGACACGCTAAGGAGCTACAACTATATTTGCCATCTTACCACATTTTCAAGAGAGCTTTATGAGATAGTTGGCGGATTTCGCTCGGAGTTTGACGGAAGCCAGGACTATGATATGATTTTGCGCCTTACCGAAAAGGCAAAAAGCATTGTCCACATTCCGAAAATCCTTTACTACTGGAGATGTCACAAGGCATCGGTTGCATCGGACATTTCCGCAAAGCCCTACACGCTTGTAGCGGCAAAGAAGGCGCTTGATGAGCATCTTATCCGCATCGGTCTTTCGGGCAAGAGCGAGGACACACGAATCCCCTCTGTTTACAAAATCAATTATGACATTCAGGGCGAGCCACTTGTTTCGATTATTATTGCGAACAAGGACTATATTTCCGACCTTGACAAGTGCATTACCTCAATACTTGAAAGGTCAACCTACAAGAATTACGAAATAATCGTGGTTGAAAACAACTCAACCGACCCCGACACATTTAAGTATTATGATATGATTAGCGCTAAGGACGACAGGGTTAAGGTTATTTACTGGGAGGGTAAGGGCTTTAACTACTCAAGCATTAACAACTATGGCTTTGAGGTCGCTAAGGGTGAGCATATTATCCTTCTTAATAATGATATTGAAATACTCACTCCGTCATGGATCGAGGAAATGCTAATGTTCTCGCAAAGAAGCGATGTCGGCGCGGTTGGCGCTATGCTCTACTACCCCGATGATACAATTCAGCACGCGGGCGTTATTATCGGTATCGGAGCAGATCCCGAAATGGCGGTTGCCGGTCACTCCCACAAGTATTTTAAGCGCGGTGAGTACGGATACGCCTCACGCCTTTGCCTCGCTCAAAACCTAAGCGCGGTAACTGCGGCGTGCGTAATGATTCGCTCCGAGGTGTTTAAGAAGGTTAATGGGCTTGACGAGAGCTATGCGGTTGCGTTTAACGATGTTGACCTTTGCCTAAAGATAAGACAGGCGGGCTATCTCATCGTTTGGACTCCGTTTGCCGAGGCTTATCACTATGAGTCTAAATCCCGCGGACTTGAAACGACTCCTGAAAAGGTTGCAAGATTCAATTCCGAGATTAACAACTTCCTAAGCAAGTGGCGTGGCGTGCGTGATGCAGGCGACCCGTATTACAATCCAAATCTAACGCTTGAAAGAGAGGATTTTGGTATAAAATGATTGATAAGGCTAAAATAAAGGCTACCTCTGCTTCGGTGCTTAAGGCTACTTGGGATTTCCTTAAGCGCCATGTAAGAGTGTTTTATGTTGCTATTTGTCTTGTGCTTGCCCTGCTTATGATTTCGCTGATTTCCTTTGGAATTGAGTATGAAAGAAGCAAGCATCTGACGCTTGATGATGAAATTCCCTCGCTCGGGGTTTTTGCCTACGACAAGGTAGTGACCCCCGAGGGAGATGTCACCTACACTCCGCTGAACAGCGACCCGCAAATCTATCTTGCGCCAAGGGCGGATCTAAGCTTCAATTCGGTAACGCTTAATTTTAAAAATCCCATTCCCAACACGAATGTAATACAAGCCTACTACTCATATAACGGTGAGAACCTTAGCGAGCCCTGCTCGGTTAAGGCAAGGGTGTCGCCCGACGGAAAAACGGTTGAGCTTATCCTTCCCAAGGATACGACCTACTCGCTGATAAGGCTTGATGTAAACTGCACATTTACACTTGATACAATAGACCTTGGCTCAACGACCCTTATCGGCATGGCAAGGAGCGCAAATGTCGGTGCTACCCTCGCACTCGTTGTGATTTTGGCAATCCTTGGCGGTGTTGAGCTGTGGTTCGGCTTTTACAGATGGCTTTACTCTATCGGTAAGGCGATTTATAAGGATACGGTAGCTCTGATTTCAAAAAGGGCTATTGCGAAATTCATTGTAAGAGCTTTATTTATTCTCTCGGTTATCACGCTTTGCGTATCGTACACGGTTATTCTTATGACCGCAACGATGAAAACGGGCACAATAAGCTATCTTTTCTTCATATCTATAATAACTATTGCGCTGTTTATTGCGGAAATGGTACTTTCATCACGGGCAAATGCGCCTGTTATGTTCCTTGTTATTACGGTAATTTGCGGATTTTTGCTTGCCTCTACCTTGCCTATTGAGGTTTCAAACGGCTGGGATGAGGAGTATCACTACGCAAGATGCCTTGATATGAAGGTGTTCCTGTTCGGTAATGCGGAGACATACTCCGATGTTTATCAGTGCGAGAGAAATTTCGTGCTTAATACCGATAGGTTTTTGAAGAATACCGAGGACTTTATCTTTAATCTTATAAAGAATGATCAGGTTGAGTATGACAGAGTGCTGAGCGCAACTCCCGACTGCTACAAGCTTGTGGGACACATTCCCGGCGCTATTGCTATGGCAGGGGCTGACGCTACGGGGCTTAACTACTTTGCGATGTTTATTATTGCGAAGATGGCTAATGTTCTGACCTATGCGTTTGTTATTTATCTCGGTCTTAAGAAGCTAAGGCACGGTGCGCTTATATTCTCATCGGTATGCTTAATCCCTGGTGCTTTGATGATTGCATCAACCTTTACATACGACTACTTTATAACGGCGTTTGTTTGCTACGCATTTTGCTACTTTATCTCGGAGCTTCAAAATCCCGAAAAGAAGTTCACGCTAAAGGACGGAATTTTGATGCTTGGCGCGATTATCATCGGCTCAGGACCTAAGACAATTTACCTTGTGCTTGTGTTCCCGATGATATTTATGAGCAAGACAAAGTTCAATACAAAAAAGGGCGTTTGGCTATATCGCCTTGCGTGCGTCGGCGCTATGATGATTATGCTTTGGTCATTTATCCTTCCGTTTATTTCAAATACTGCAAGCGGTGCAGTTGGCGGTGACTACCGTGGCGGAAGCGATGTTGACACAACGAAGCAGGCGCTTTGGATTCTTGAGCATCCTTGGGAATACACAAAGATTTTGTTGAAATTTATCGGCGAATATGTATCATTCACAAATGCGACAAATATGTCCGTTGCCCTTTCCTACGCAGGAAACGCAAAGATAATTTGGGGCACGCTTGCGCTTTGCATTATGGCATTTTGCGCATTCACGGACAAGGGAGAGTGCGATGATTTCAAGGGTAGCACACCTCTTAAGGCGGTGACAATCTTCACATGCTTCGGGCTTACCTGCCTTATTGCGACTGCGCTTTACCTCACATTTACGCCCGTCGGTCTTTACACGATAAACGGCTGTCAATGGAGATACATAATCCCTGTTTTAATTCCGTTCCTTTACTGTGTCGGAAGCTCCAAGGTGCGCCACAGCATGGACAAGCGTGTAATAAACGGTCTTGTCTTTGGCTTCCTTACGCTTAATGTGATTATGAGCTTTTACGATGTTTATGTTTCAAAAATCATTCCGCTACCGGCTTGATTTAACCCTTTAATTTAATCTTTGAGGAAAATATGTCTAAGAAAATTTGTATTGTATCCTCTCAATATCTACCGCATGTCGGCGGAGTTGAGAACTATGTGTTCAACCTTTCAAGGGAGCTTGAGAGGCAGGGACACGAGGTGACTATTCTTACCTCACAAATGGACGGTGCGCCAAATTACGAGAAAAACGGCGCTATTGAGATTTACCGTCTGCCGACAAGGCAGTTTATGGGTGGGCGCTTCCCTGTTTTGAAGAAGAACAAGGAGCTTCGTGCCTTTACAAGGGAATTTAAAGAGCGCCACTTTGACCTTATGATTATAAATATGCGCTTCTATTTCGTTTCGCTTTGGGCGTGCAAGCTTGCAAAGAAAATGGGCTTGGAGTGCATAATAATCGACCACGGCTCAAGCCATCTTAACACGGGGGGTAAGCTCACGACTAAGCTGTCCGAGGTGTTTGAGCATTGGATTACCTGGTGTGAAAAGCGCCATTGCAAGCACTTTGGCGGTGCGTCAAAGGCATCGCTTGAATGGATAAAGCACTTTGGAATAAAGAGCGATGTGCTATTTAATAACGCGGTTGATGTTGAGCGCTTTCAGGGGTATATTGACAGCCCTGTGCGTGATTTCAGGGCGGAGCTTGGTATTCCTGACGGTGCTATTGTTATTGACTTTGTTGGAAGGCTCACTGTTGAAAAGGGCGTGCGCCAGCTAATCAATGTAATGAAGCGCATAAACGAAACGCGCGATGATGTATATTGCCTTTTGGCAGGTGAGGGCTACCTTCGTGAGGAGCTTGAGCCTACAAAAAGCAAAAACACAATCTTTCTTGGTAGGCTAAGCCCTGCCGAGGTATGCGCTATGCACCTTGCGAGTGACATTTTTTGCTTGCCGTCATTTTCAGAGGGCTTTGCCACCTGTGTAATTGAGGCGAGCATGTGTAACACCTTCGTTATCACCACTGCAAGAGGTGACGCAAAGGAGCTTATCAAGGACGACTCGTACGGAATTGTACTTCCTACAAATGAGGAAAACGGTGTGTATGAGGCTATAATGAGCGTTCTTGACAGGGCGGAATACAGAAAAAGCGCATCGCAAAAATGTCACGATACGGTTGTTTCATCCTGTAAATGGAGCTTTACTGCCGATGCGGTAATTGAGTACATAGAAAAGCGCGAGAGCGAGCGTGCCTGCGCTAAAAAATAGCGACATGTATCTATTATTCGCTTTTATTTGCTTTTGATTTTGAAAAGGATATAAGGTAAAATGAAAAAGGTTTTAATTATCATTCCTGCGTACAACGAGGAAGCGAGCATTGAAAGGGTTGTTGACAACCTTATTTGTGGCTATCCCGAATATGACTATCTTGTAATAAACGACGGCTCTAAGGACAAGACTCTTGAAATTTGCAAGAGCAAGGGCTACAATCACCTTAACATGCCGATAAATGTCGGTCTTGCTGACGGTGTGCAGGCAGGTCTTATGTACGCTTACGAGAAGAAATACGACTACGCTATTCAGTTTGACGGTGACGGTCAGCACGACCCGTCTTACATATCAAAAATGGTTGAGGCTATGGACGAGTGCGATATTTGCATCGGCTCTCGCTTTGTGGAAAAGAAAAAGCCTTTTACGGGCAGAATGCTCGGCTCTAATCTTATCAGCATGGCTCTGCTTCTTACCGTTCACAAGAAAATAAAGGACCCTACCTCGGGAATGAGAATGTTCTCCCGTCCTGTTATCAAGGCGATGTCAAGGACTGCGGACTACGGTCCCGAGCCCGATACGCTTGCTCACCTTATCAGAAGCGGGGCGCGCGTTAAGGAGGTACAGGTTGAGATGAGCGAGAGAATGGCGGGTAAGAGCTACTTAAATCTCGGTCGCTCTATCAAGTATATGTTCCATATGTTCTTCTCTATTTTATTTGTTCAATGGTTTAGAAAAAAGGCAAAAATCAGAAGGGGGGCAAGGAAATGACGCTTACTCTTAGAATTGTTCTTATCGTTGCTTCCATCTTCGTGGTGTTCTATACGATAAGAAAGATAAGAAAATCACAGCTTAACATTGATGACTCGGTGTTTTGGATAGGCTTCTCGGTTATGCTCCTTATTATGAGCATTTTCCCGCAGGTTGTGACCTTCTTTACTCAGCTTTTGGGAATTGCCTCTCCTGTAAACTTCGTATTCCTGTTTGTCATCTTCTTAATTATAATAAAGCTATTCAAGCTTGCTATTGATTTGTCAATAACAAAGCACCGCTTAAATCACCTAATTCAGCGAATTGCTATCATCAATCACGATGTTGAAAAGAACACTCAAAGGCTTTTAAACGGTGATGAGGGCGAGGGCGAGGACAGTGAGGGCAAGTAATGGATTGGGAGCTTATTAAAACTGTTTTGGGATATATTTCGGGTCCTGCTATCGGCGCTATCATCGGTCTTTTTACGAACTACCTTGCAGTTAAGATGCTATTTCATCCGCTTCGCCCTATAAAAATCGGCAAGGCAACTATGCCGTTTACGCCCGGTATTATTCCTAAGCGCAGAGGGGCGCTTGCCAAGGCTATCGGAAGAGAAATTTCAGAGTCGCTTTTCACCCCCGAGGACATTGCAAAAATGCTCTGCTCCCCCGAGGTTAAGGCTAAGCTTGCGTCATCTATTACGGACACGCTTGACGGTCTTTTAGCTCGCTCAATTGATGATATTTCATCATCAATTTGCTCCGAGAGTGAGGCAGAGGCGGTAAAGGACAAGCTTGCGCACCTGCTTGCCGACAGGTTTGTTTCCGCTACAAAGCGTATGGACCTTGGCGAAATGATTTCAACGCTTGGCAAGGACGCGATAAATGAGAAAAAATCGTCGCTTGGCATGCTTGGTATGTTCCTTACGGACTCCGTTGTTGACCCGCTACTTAAAGAGGTTAGCGAAAAAGTCAATACATTTATTGACGAAAGGGGCGCTGAGGTGGCACTTAGCGCGATACAGGGTGAGGTTTCCTCACTTACCGCCTTGCCACTTAATGAGCAGTTTAATATCTCGCTTGCGAAGAACGAAAGGCTAATTTCGGCAATCTCCTCTCTTTACGAGAGTGCGGTTGTTAAGGCGGTTTCGGGTGCGGTGAGCGTGATTGACATTTCAAGCGTTGTTGAGAGGAAAATCAACGAAATGGACATTCGCGACCTTGAGGCGCTTTGCCTAAGGGTTATGAAAAAGGAGCTGAACTCCGTCGTTTATCTTGGCGGTGTAATTGGCTTTATAATCGGAATTGTAAATATTTTTATCTAAACAAAAAAACGACCCTGTGGTCGGTTTTTGTTTATTGCTCGCTTTTTTCTTGTTGTTTTGTGCGGTTTTTAAAGACCTCTATTAGGTGCTTTATGTGTGGGGTGAGGTGTTTTACCGTTTCGCTTATCATAAGCGTTGAAATTATGCCTATGGCGATATAGAGGAAGGTTGCACCTCTGCCTGATGAAGTCCACACGGTGGGGGAAAGACCAAGCGACATTTTTGACGCCGCGCCACAAAACAGAATATAGAATACCGAGAGGTATTTTTTATTATCGGAGATTACCACCCTCAGGCTATACATTATGCATACAAGGAGAAGGACAAAGACAATGTCGCAAATTACTGCGTTTCTTGTGATGTTTGGGTGTCCGCAGGCGGCAAGCATATGATTTTTCAGTGCGGTTACAGGTGGAATTTTGCCGAAAAGCGAATACATAGTGCCGAAAATCAGCGAAAATGCGCTTGGTAGCCATGCGATTACGATATTATACCATTTTCGGCTTTTTAGTGTTACGATAATTGAGATTGAGAGGCAAAATACGCTGAAAAAGCCCTTATCGGTAAGAAAGAGCGTTTGCATCATTGCGCAAAAGCCAAGTTCAACTTTAAAGAACAAATTAAGATTTGGGTGTTCGGGAAGCCACGACACGCTTTCAAGTGCGTATCTTGCGTCATTTCCCTCACAGGTAAGGTGGTAAATGAGGGCGAGTATACATATTACGGCGTAGACAATTTCCCAAACGGGGATTTTTTTGTTTTTTATGATATAGTATGCGCCACAGCCGAGGGTGATAAGTAGCACGGTGGCGCTAAGAATTTCGCTAAAGCACGCAAAGATTAAAAGCGGGATTGAGAGCGCCTGCTCCACCCTTGACACGCTCATTTGTGCAAAGCGCTTATACATTACTGAAATACCCACAAGGGCGGCGGAAAACGGGATAATATAGTTTATCGAGGTGGCAACGCTTCCAACCTCAAAAAGCACGGGTGGGAAAATCAGTGCGACAAGGCACAAAATTATGTTTTTTGTACGGGATTTTTCGGGGTTTATAAGGCTTGCTATGGCGCACACTACATACACTATTGCCACGGTGTCAATGATTTTCCACAAAAGTGGCACACGCACGAGCAGGATTAGTGCAAGCTCAATCAGTGTCCTTGATGACCATTCATTATATCTATATTCAAGGAAATCTCGGCAGGCGGTGAAAATATCATCCTTGCCCTCAAGAATGTTATAAAACCACGCATCATCGGCAAACAGTAGGGGAAGTGTGGTATGATATATTGCTACGATTACTGCAAAGATGATTAGCGGTAGGTAGCTTGATTTTAAAATTTCTATAAGAGTGCTTTTTATTTTTGTCATTTGGCTCTCCTTATCTATGTCAATTTCTTATATGATTATTTTAGCCATTTCTCTTTTCATTTAACAGTATACTCCTATTTTCATATTATTTCAAGTTTTTTATTGAAATTTAATTCTTAAGAGATTATAATTAAGGTGTAAAATTTTCTTTTAGGAGATAAACATGAGTAAGGTTTTAATTGATTTTTCTAAGGGGCTTGGCAAAATCAAGCCGATGCACGCGGTGAACAACGGTCCTCAAATAGCGAGGGGCGACCAGACAAGAGGCAATTCGGTGCTTTATGCCGAGGCTAAAATCCCTTATGCAAGGACACATGATGCAGCGTTTTACGCTCCCTATGGTGGTGAGCATACTGTTGACATAGGCGCGGTATTTCCTAACTTTGATGCTGATGTAAACGATGAGGCAAGCTACGACTTTGCCTGCACGGACAACTATATGAAGCAAATTTTCTCCGTTGGCACAAAGCCATTTTATCGCCTTGGCTCAAAAATCGAACACGAGGTAAAAAAATACGGCACGCTACCGCCTAAGGATTTTCTGAAATGGGCGCAAATTTGCGAGCATATTATTATGCACTACACCGAGGGCTGGGCAAACGGATTTTTCTATGATATGGAATACTGGGAGATTTGGAACGAGCCTGACCTTGACCCCGATGACAGCACGAATAAGCGCTGTTGGGGCGGAACTGAGGCGGAGTTTACCGAGTTTTTCATAACTGCCTCAACATACCTTAAGGAGCGCTTCCCTCACCTTAAAATCGGCGGTCCTGCGATTGCTTGGAATGAGGATTGGCTTGAGAGATTTTTTGAGCGCATCGAAAGGGTAAACGGCAAGCGTGTGCCACTTGACTTTCTTTCTTGGCATTGGTACGGAACTGAGCCAAGGAAAATGAGCGAAAAGGGTACGAGAATTTGCGAGATTGCAAGGCGCTTCGGCTACGAGGGCTTTGAGTCTATTCTGAACGAATGGAACTATGTGCGTGGCTGGGGTGATGAATGGATTTACAGCATTGAGCAAATGATTGGCATTAAGGGGGCTTCCTTTATTACTGCTTGCATGTGTGAGGGTCAAAAAAATCCTGCGATTGACATGCTTATGTACTATGATGCCCGTCCGTGCGCTATGAATGGAATGTTCGATTTCTACACTATGCGTGCGCTAAAGGGATATTATCCTTTTGTTATGTTTAGCCGTCTTTTTGAGCTTGGTGAGTACGTAAGCTCGGAAAGTGATGATACGGATATTTACACCGCTTGCGCTACAAATGGCAAGAGCCACTCGGCAATTATTTGCTACTACACCGATGATGACAATGCGGGAAATAAGGAAATTTCCATCAGCATAGATGGTGCGAGCCTTGACGGTGCTAAGGTTTATTTACTTGATGAGAGCTATTCTATGAATGAGCTATCACAGTATAAAATCAAGGACAACGCGCTTTCTCTAAAGGTAAGGCGCAACAGTGTAATCTTTATTGAAAAGACTATATAACAATAAAAAAGACTCGTATTTACACAGGGGCTTTTACGGAAACACCAATAAGCGAACGGCACTCGTTCGCTAAAAAATTGGATGCTCCGTGCCGATATGTAAGTACGAGTCTTTTGACTCAGATCAGTTTTGAGGATCGTCGAGCGACCTCTTATGTTTACTCCAAAGAGTTAATTTAGCACTTGATTCATCTATTAGATTTTGAAGCTCACATCTTCGTGAGGGGCTTTGTTCTAACATAAGATTTTTACTTTGTCAATAGCTTTTTGAATAATTTTTTCGCTTTTTGGAAATAATATTTAGTTTAACCCAATCAGTCTAAAATACCGTTGTTTTGCTTCTCGGATTGTCACAGATTTTTGAGAAAACTAGATAATTTAAAAAATGCGGCGAGTTGATTTCTCGCCGCACAAAAATAATATTTTTACTATTTGCTTATCCCCATTAAGAACTCTTCCAACTTGGTCAGAAGATGGTCTGCCGGGTTGTCACTTGGAGATTTAAGCATCTTAATTAGATCATCTTGAGTAACATCAAGAATCAATTTTCCGTGTTCTTTCAAGCAACCTTCCGCTGCAAATTTTGCAGAATCTGAAAAGCCTTTGCGTGATATAATAAACGCAACATTTCTTAAAGCTGCATCAAACAGATACTTCTCCGTAATGTAGATAAGGTTCTGATCAATTTTATCGGTATAGTTTTTGAATTCAAAAACCACAAAATGTGAGTTGTAATGCTGTACCAACATTTGCCACAGCGGATGCATACTCTCGTCATTGTTCTGAGTTGTCTTCAAAGCACCAATTAAATCCATTCGAAAATGTTCATCATTGGTCTTGTGTTGACTTGTCAGCCTGTTAAAATAGTTAGCTTCAAAAAGATGACGTATTATATCCTCACAAATTTCCTCATACTCTCTTGAGTTTTCTCTGCCAGCAGTGCAGTTTGATAATCTTTTTATCAGAAGAGCCGTTTTGTTATCTTCCTTTTCGGCATCTTCTAAATGCTTGTCCTGAGTAGGAATGAAATCCAACTTGATTAATTCTGCCTCCGCAGAAGATTTGCCCTCAATATGGTCTATCGGGAAATATGTAATTTGAGATAATTGTTTTAGTAACGCTGGATTGTTTTTGCTGTAAAAAACAAGGTTCTCGATATCCCAAACAACAACTCGGTATCTTCTGAAAATATCATCTTTTTGAAAACTTGGTATGCTACTTAGAACTATTAACAAAATTACCTCATCACGTGAAATATTCTGTTTCATTCTCTTCATAACAATTGCTTTTAATAGTTCATTTGCGGCGAAGGGGGAGACAACTTGGCTTTTGTAAGATTTGCACTCAACTAATAGCTTTTGATTGCCTTTTTGCAAAATTAGATCCCAACGCTGATCTTTTTCATAGGATATACCGTCGACTTGAACACATCCAAACTGCGCTAACAGTTGTTTACTAAATACCTCTATTGCAGGTTCCAAAGCTCTTGCATCCATTGCCGGAGTCATGTATCCATCATTTATGGCTTCTTCGAATGTATAGGAGAATACTATCTCGCTTGATTCAAATTGCTTCCTCTGACTTTTGTTGTTATGTGATATTTCGTTGCCAATGGTTGTGAAAACAATGACCGTCTTTTCTTCACACAAAAGAGCGTTATAGATTTTTATCGATGGAATGGCATCATAAAAAACGATGATACCATATTCAGTTTCTTTATTCGTGTCCTTTAGCAGCTTATGCTCAGTTTCAATCGAGATCTTATTAACATCTATAACATCATTACAAGCTGTAAAAAGTCGATGCTTTAATTGCTCTTTGATTGCCAAAGCGTTTGTCACAATAAGGATATTCCCGCTTTTTAATTTTTGAAGATATTCTATTGTCTTAATTAGAATTATTCCTTTTCCGCTTCCGGGGGACATTTCAACAATCATACGTCTTTGACCACGTGCGAAAGCTGCTTGAATAGCCGTTATCGCTTTAATTTGATATGGTCGTAATTGTATTTCTTCCATGTTCTGAACCTCCCTCTATTTTGCTTTATATACAAAATTCATTCAAATGTTTTTTAATATTAATATACTTAGCCCTATCGCGCTGAAAATACAAATGAGTGTTCCAAGTGTCCCTATATCTGCTGCAACAGGCAAAACTATGCCACCAATGCACAGTGCGGTTACTAATAAACTTTTCAGAATGTAACTCCGTCGCTATCTTTAGTTGCGTCGTACAATGGCTTACCGCCTATAGAATTCCTTTGAGTTCTTTGCTTTCGTTGAGGTTGCTGTATTTTTTGTGAGTTACAGTAGGACTTGAATTAGTTTCACTTTCATCTCCATCACTATCTGAGCTATCACTACCGCTAACTTTCATATTCATGTAGTTGTCAAATGCATCACTTTTTCCGTTTCCGTTCCAATCAAAACCACCGTTGTCTGTGAATCCCATATCAAAACTCCTTATGATCAAAGAATTCCATGAAGTTTTAATACCTCATCTATCTTCTTGGCATATTCATCGTTAGATAGGGTGTAGAATTTGTCATAAAAATAAGACGGGTCTTTCAAATCTTTTTTAAAAAACTCTGATACATCCAAATGCTTGGTTTTTCCGGCACCTATTGCTGTCATCCTTAATCTTGGATAAACAAATAAATTTCCCAACAAACCTGTGTGATAATATTCCTCTGCCAATTTTCCGTTTGAGCTTCTCAATTTAGATATAAGTAAATTGCACCCTTTATCATATCCAATATGTTTAAATGCTGCATATAGATTCCACGACATAGCTCGTTGATATGAATAACCATTGCCGTCAGTGTTAATAAAATAGCGCTGACTATCAAAACCAAATATCCAAAATTGTTCGCTTTTTAACAAAACTTCAGTTGCATCGGACAAACGGCCACAATGAATGTATGCTTCGGCTAAAATACGCAAAGCCATTGATTTATCTGCGCTTTTTGATGAGGTCTTGAAACATCTGCTAATCATTTTATTTGTCCAATCAACTATTTCATCGAACAATCCAATTGTACAACATTCATCATCTTGCTGTTTAACATACTCTCGCAGATATTCAATCATTTGTAAATAGTTAGATGCATTGTTTGGTTCTTCAGAAATATTTTTTTGATAATAAGAATATCGATCGTTATGAAATTTAGGTGATGTTTGACTTGACAACGAACATGAGGTTTCTTTATCAATGAGCACTCTTAATATACTGCCATTAATCAGCTCTATATTTTTATTTCTTGCAAACTCGTATGCTTGTTGGGTATAATCTGATGGCGTTATTAGTATTCCTTTATTGGCTCTTTGATCCATTACTACACCATATAAATCACGGACTTCAGGTTGTCCAACAGAACCTTCCCAATTTTTACACTGAATTATATATTTACCCGAGAAAATTGGTTGAGAGTAGGTGGCTACCAAATCTATTCCACCATCATTTGAATAATTTGTTGTTTCAACTTCGAATCCCAATTTGCGAAACAAATCACAAACAAACACTTCAAATTGGTAACCATCCATAGTTGAAAAATCTATGCTCATTTATCGATTATCCTTTCTTTTTGATAATTTTGTCTTTGCTTTTTCACACATCGATCTCACAAAGATTGCATCATTTGATGCAGGTATTCCATGCTTAGTAATCCGAGTTAAGATTAACACGAGATATTTCCTATTGCAACACAAATTTCACGTATCGAAAACCTTAATTATTACTTAAGTCTAAAGTAACGAATGTTCTTTCCGTTACCTTCGCGTTTGATCTCGCCTTCGGCAACTAACTTACGGAGCGCACCTTCGATGGAGCTGATGCTCAGTGAAGGACACAACTCTCTGATATCCTGCTTTGAAAATCTGCCGATCTTATTCATCGTTGCGCGACGCACAGTTTCAAGCGCCGATAGTTTTGTTTCTACGAGTGCGAATCTATCTTCAAAATCCTTATAGGCTGCAAGTATCGTGCCGAGCAGATATTTTATGAACGGAACAGCATCCGCATTTCCTTCATGCCATCCGTTCTGTGCTTCGCCAAGTGCATCGTAGTACAAATCCTTATTCTTGGCTATCTTTGCTTCGAGAGATATATATTTTCCAACATAGAAGCCACTTCTGTAAAGGAGTAGAGTAGTGAGCAGACGGCTCATTCTTCCGTTTCCGTCGTTGAACGGATGGATGCAGAGAAAGTCGTGAATGAATATCGGAATGGCTATGAGCGGCTCTAACTCGTTATTTCCGATTACTCGATTAAACTCATTACATATGCTTTCGAGCGCAGTCGGAGTTTCAAACGGATCAAGTGGAGTGAACAGCGTTCTTGTACTACCGTCGGGGTATGTTGCGCTGATATAATTCTGCACGCTTTTTGTTCTGCCTGCCACAGGATTGTTCATATGGCTGTACAGGATTTTATGGAGCTGCAGAATGTAGTTTGGCGTAATCGGGATGGCATCAAAGCTCTCGTGGATGATATTTAACACATCGCGGTAGCCGGCGATCTCTTGCTCATCTCTATTTTTAGGTGTAGTCTTATCCTCTACAATCTGTCTAATTCTTGTATTCGTCGTAACAATACCTTCGATAGCATTGGAACTCTCCGTACTTTGTACCTTTGCAATCTCGACGAGCTTTTCAAGCTCTTCGGGGCGTTGCTTGAGATACATCTCTTGCTTTCCGGCTTCTTTGTATATAGCAGCTATCAAGCCGAGAAGCTCAGAATCCCATTTTTGTTCATTAATTTTTGAGTAGTTAAACGTTCTCATAACCTTAGCCTCGCTTTCGTTCCCTTAAATAGTATCATATTATGAGGGATTTGTCAATCCTTTAAGGGCATATTTCCTTAATATTATTTCGAAATTGATGGAATTTTAATCGCTTTAAGGCAATTTCTATTTTATTCAGTTAAGGTTTCAATGGCTATCTGCATTCCTAATTTGAAAGCATACTCGAAGATAGCTGCTTCAGCGAGACTCATATACTCGCTCCAACAATCGTGGAACTTTTCGAATGTTTCCTTCTGCTCGTCTGTGAAGCTCTTTTCCAAGTCCTCATGATGCCTTGCCATGTATCCGAGAAGCGCCTTCATTTCCTTTGAGTTGTTTCTGTTGCCCTCTTGCGGAATGATGTTTCCGTGCCATAGTTCTTTTATTGGGTTGTTCATGCGTTGCACCTCCTGTTAGCACAACAACATACCACAGAAGGTTGCGGAAGTCCAGCACTTTTTCGAAAATAAATCTAACTTTTTCGTTGGGCTTATTCTTTGTTTATTGCGACGCAAATTTTGGGGAGCGGAAGCATAAAGAAAAATGCAACACAGACTTTTCGTCCATGTTGCATTTCTCTTGTTTAGCCACTCTCAATCGGCATTTTCTCTTGAATTTAACTTAATATCCTTATGAGAACCTGCCTTTCGCAATCTTTTTTGTTATTTTAGGTCGTTTGTTGTTAGGATTTGAAGCTGTTTTAGCACCTCGGCGGGCGAAAGGTCACATTTTACGACAATTTCGTAGGGGTTGGGGGTTGCGATATTAAAGAAGTTGTCGCTTAACTTCGGCTCAATATTATCAAACGAGATATTGACATTTAGGGCAAGGGATTTTGCGCTAAGTGTGAGCTTTACTCCGTCCCTGCACGCCTCGGCTTGGGCGACAATTTCGGGGTTTTGCCACTTGAAGAACTTCGGTTTTGTCAAAAGCTCGGTATTTTGTGACACGGTATTGCCGTTTTTGTCGGTAAGAGTGACAAAAATATAGTCCTCGCTTTCGTTTAGGTCGGGGAGTGTCATTTCAATCACATCGGTCGATGAAAGCGGTTTTAACGATACATCAAGGTCCTTTTTGTAAATTTCGGTAAAATCGTTCTTCATAAATTTCAAGGTGATTTTGCCGTCAAAGGACGAGAGTGTTTCGTTTACAGCATTTATTGCGAGCTTGCCGTCTTCGACAAATATCGACACAAGCTGTGGTGCATAAAAGCGCTTTGCGAAGTAATGTAGGGCTTTGAGAGTGCCGTAATAGTCAACGCTTGACCACGACGCAACGGGCCATGAGTCGTTAAGCTGCCAGTAAACCGAGCCCATACAGTATCCACGAATGCGTCTGAAATGCTCAACTCCGTATTTTATAGCACTTGCCTGTGCAATTTGCGATGCGTGGACTATTTTGGAAAGGTCAGACGGCACATTATATTGTTTTTCCATATGGTAAAGGATTTTTTCATTACCGCCTATGCACTTTTGGTGGTGCGATACAGTTTCCGACTCCAAAAACCTTTCGTTTTCGGGGCAAATTTTTTCAATAGTTTTCATGCTCGGCAGGCTTTCAAAGCCGTATTCCGAGCAAAAACGGAATTTGTGCTTGCGGTATTCCTCAAATCCGCCCTGTCCGTGCCAAACTTCCCAAAAATGGACATCTCCTCTTGTGTTGTCCTGTGGGAAATCGAAGTTTCCGCCCGAGGTGGGGCTTGACGGAACATACGAGGTTTGAGGTGCGTATTCTACGCACAGGGTAGGCAAAATATCCTCATAGAGTTTTAGATAATCACTGCGGACAAGCGGATTTTGTCCGTCGGCACATGGCCAACCACAAATTGCCTCTTCCATTTCGTTATTACCGCAAAGAATACCGAGAGATGCGTGATGTCTAATTCTCTTTATGTTATAAATTGCCTCTTCTCTAAATTCGTTTTCAAACTCGGGACGCATCCATACATTTGCACATGCGACCATAAAGTCTTGCCATATGATCAGACCGTTTTCGTCGCAAAGGTCGTAGAAGTAATCATCGGGATAAAACGCACCGCCCCATACTCTTATGCAGTTGAAGTTGGCGAATACGCACGAGTCGATAAGGTCACTTATTCTTTCGTTATTCATCCACGGCAAAATGTTATCCATTGGAACATAGTTTGCGCCCATTGCGAAAACCTTCTTGCCGTTTAGGACAAAGCAAAATTCGCTTCCTATTTCGTCTTTTTCGGTGCTTAAATAGAGGGTGCGAAGACCTATGCGCTTGTTTAATGTATCAATGGCGGTGTCACCATCGTAAAGTGTGAATTTTATATCGTAAAGGTGCGCCTTACCAAGTCCGTTTGCCCACCACAGGGTCGGGTTTTTGATGGTGATTTCGCCAACGCCGTCCTTTAGTGTGACAATTTGACCGTCGATTTCCGCCGTGATTTTAAGGTTGCGATTTTTCTTCGTTTTTGCACTAATGGACAATGTAACCTCGCCATTTTCGTGATGTTGAAGGATTTCGACTTCGTTTATCTTATCGGTGTCGTAGCCCTCTATTTTTACGGGTCTGAATATGCCCATATCGGAAAGAGTTGGCGCCCAGTCCCAGCCGGACATATAGAGCGCTTTTCTTAAATGAATTGCTCCTTGTGTGCAGTTTGTGTCCGTATAGGTGTGGTGGATTTTATCCCATTTCTCAAAGTAATCGAGTGGGGATTTGAATTCAAGGCGAAGGTCAAGTTTTTTGTCCTTTATAAGATTTTTAACATCGTAAGTGTATGCACGGTGCATATTCTCTACGCTATCTATAAGAGTGCCGTTTACGAAAATATCGCATATTGTATCAAGACCCTCAAAGGTGAGTTCGACAAATTCGCGCGCACAAATTTCATCGGGAATTTGAACCTCGGTGTAGAAGGTTGTTTCGTTTCTTGAAAGTGCGGTAAGCCCCTTTTCGTTTGTTCCGTAGTAGGGGTGAGGGATTTTTCCTTGCTCGTATAGCACGCTATACATGCTACAAGGCACTACGCAGTCAAGCCCCTTGTGTCCCACCGTGTCCATTTTCCAATTAGTTATTATCATATCGTTTCTCCTTGGGATTTATATTTTAATTCTACCAAATTCAGCGTAAAAAATCAAGATTTTTAAGAAATCATTTTGCCTTTTTTCATTGACTGCGCATGCCTTGTGTGGTAAAATAAAAATAACATAGATACAAGTGAGGTTTTTATGATAAATACAAGAACGAAAATTGCGCTTGCCACTCCGTTTGAGGGTGCGCCAAGCATAAATATTGCATCAATTATCGGCGCTTCACCGAAAAAGCCGCTGCTTTTCCGCATCCCCGTATCGGGAAAACGCCCTATGGAGTATTCCGTTTCGGGTCTTCCGCAGGGTGTTTTGCTTAATGAAAACATAATCTCGGGTGCGGTTGAAAATGAGGGGAATTACGAAATCGTAATCACCGCTAAAAACGCTCTTGGGGAGGCAAAAAAGACGGTTACGCTTGAAATTGCGCCTCAAAATGTGCTTGTCACTCCATTGCTCGGCTACACGACCTGGAACGCATTTGCATCAAGGGTTTCCCAAAAGGCGGTTGAGGGCATTGCCAAAAAGCTTGTCGAGCTTGGAATCAGCGAATACGGCTACTCCTATGTCAATACTGACTCGGGCTGGCAGGGCGAATACGGTGGTGAATTTGATGCCGTTATGCCAAACGAAAAGTTCCCAAATATGAAGGAAATGACGGACAAAATCCACGCCCTTGGTCTTAAATGCGGAATTTACTCAACTCCAATGCTCAATGCTTGGGGCTGTCCCGAAAACAGGGAGTCGATTCCCGGCTGCACAGTTGGAGAGGCAGACTACCGCTTTGCATCGACAAATGGCGGAATCGGTCTTATCCGCAAGGAAAGAAACAATGCTTTGCAATGGGAAAAGTGGGGCTTTGACTACCTAAAATACGACTGGGCGCCAACCGATACCGTAAATGCGGAGCTTATGCGCCGTGAGCTCGTTTCGCTTGGGCGTGATTTTGGCTTTTGCGTGACAGTCAAGGCAATTCGTGATTATTGGGAATACTTTACCAAATATTGCAGTTCATTCAGGTCAAACGAGGATACACTTTGCAACTTTACAAATCTTGTCAAGGTGTATGAGAGCTATTTTGAATTTGGGGAGCATTTTGAAAAGGGGCACTTTTTCGACCTTGATATGCTTGACTTTGGCACTTGCAACCTTGAAACGCTTTGGAGAACGCTTACCGATGATGAAAAGATAATGGAATATTCCATGCGCGCATTCCTTAGCTCGCCTATTCAAATCAGCAGCACGCTTGAGGATGTGTCGGATTTTGAACTTTCGGTTTACTGTAATGAGGAAATTATTGCGATAAATCAGGACTGCACATTTAAAAAGCCGACAGTTGTTAAAAGAATTAAAGAAGGCACACGGTATATTGACATTCTTGAAAAAGAACTTGAAGACGGCACCTTTGCGTATGCGATATTCAACCTCGGCTTTGATGAAAATGTTAAAATGTCATCAAACGACCAAATCCGTGACCTTTGGGCTAAAGAAAATCTCGGCAAGGACCTTTCCTTCCTTATTACCTACCGCTCGGCAAGAATGTTCAAATCTAAAAGCAAGATTACATTTGAAATATAAAAGCGTGTTTTTACTAAAAAACACGCTTCGATATAAATCGTTTGAGATTTTCGATATACGCCTATGGCGCTTAAATCCACTCGTTTTATTTTGAAAAACAAAAGACAGGAACAAGTCCTGTCTTTTGTTTTTGGCGAAGGTGAGTGGCTCGCTCTTGGATTTTCCAAAGGCAAGCACACGACCTTTTTATTTATGCTTTGTAAAATCCTTCGGTCACCGTCTAAAACGATTATCAATCGTTTCTTAACGACTGCGTTCGAATCCACTCGTAACATAAATAAAAAAGCAATACCCGTTTGGGTATTGCCTTTTTGGCGAAGGTGAGTGGATTCGAACCACCGCGCAACCGAAATTACCTACAGCCTTAGCAGGGCCGCCTCTTCGACCAGCTTGAGTACACCTTCATGCTGTTAAAACCTACGCATTTTAGCGAGGTTGCAAACCGTCGTTTGGTAGTTTGCTTTACAATTATACACAATTTTGTTCCGCTTGTCAATAGTTTTTTTATTTTTCTTTTAATTCATTCTTTAAAATTATTAATTTTTTTCAAAATACTATTGACTTTTCCAAAATATTGTGCTATTATTACATAGCACAAGACAAAAGCGCCCTTAGCTCAGCGGATAGAGTGCCCGGCTACGAACCGGTAGGTCGAGAGTTCGAATCTCCCAGGGCGCGCCATAAACAAAAAACCACCCAAACGGGTGGTTTTTTGTTTATCTCGCCCTTCGGTCGATTCGACTCTCTTTCAAAAACGCAGAGCGTTTTTGAATAGAGTTCGCAAGTCCGCTGAAAGCCGTCGTCAGCTTGCTAGCGTAAGGCTCAGCGTGACTCGTTGCCACAGGCAACGCATCTCCTATACAGTGCAACGCACTGTCGGGGCGCGCAGGTTTATCCTGCCCTTTTTATTTTTTTGACTTATATCCCCAGACGACGGGGCATTCTGCGCTCCAAAGGCTATATTTGCGGGTATCCCAGCCCTTTGGCGGTTCATTTACCTCGCAGTAGATTGTGAGCGATTTACAGCCACGGAATGCGACTCTACCGATTGTTTTTACGCCCTTTGGGATTACAATTTGCTCCAGCACTGCAAGGTCAGCAAATGCGCCATCCTCTATTACTTCAAGGGATTTTGGCAAAATTATGTGCTTTACGGTGTTCTGCGCCTCATATTTTTCGGTAAAGGCAACGGCACTTATGCGCTTTACGCCCTCGGGAATTGTGATTATTTCCTCCGCGCCGAGGTATTTAGTTAGAGCTCCGTTGCTTGTTATTTTGAAGTTTTCTATCGGCGAGGGCTTTACATTCCCTACCTCTTTGTATTTTTTCTCCTGCTTGGCAGGATTGTACCCCCAGTTTACAGGGCGATTATCTGAATTCCAATTTTCGTTCCAACCGTCGGGCTTCTTTTCTGCCTCGCAGTTTATCGTAAGAGATGTGCACTCATAAAACGCATAACCTTCAATTGTGGATACGCTATTTGGAATTGTTACGCTTGTAAGCGAGGAACAACACGAGAATGCCTCTTCTCCTATTGATGTTACACCATTTGGGATTATTATACTTGCAAGTGAAGAACAATCATAGAACGCCCCTTCTCCTATTGATGTTACACTGTCGGAGATTGTTATACTTGCAAGTGAGGAACAGTCAAAAAACGCATAATCTTCTATTGATTTTACACTATTAGGGATTTCAAATTTACTATCCGTCTTTCCCTGAGCATATCGAATAAGGGTTTCCCCATCCTTGGAATAGAGGTTGCCTTCAATAGATTTATATACCGTATTGCCT
>JAFTUD010000029.1 GCA_017466455.1 Clostridia bacterium | reverse complement strand
TATCATCAAGCCGCAGGAAAATACACGCCGGCGCGTGATGAGATACACGGCGTTGCCGTGATGATATCCAGCCCCGCAGGGGCTGATGATATGCCAAGCCTGCGGCTTGGATAAACAAAAAGAGAACTTTTGGTAAACAAAAGTTCTCTTTTTGTTGGTGGATCTGGCGGGAATTGAACCCGCGTCCGAAAACTCGTTAATGTAACCTTCTTCGTGGACAGTCAACCGTTTAGCTTTCCCTCATCAGATCGCCGATTGACGGGCTATCTGAATTAGTAACGCTTTTTTGCATGATCGGCTCAAGCGTAACCACCGATGCATGTTCACCGCTACTTGACGCCTTAGCCGAGGGCGCGGTATTCCTCGGGAAGACGGGTGGTACACTGACCACAGCACTGCCCTATAATTGCCCACGAGGGGCAATTAGTTAGGCAGCCATTGCAACTTGTCTGTTGTCGTTTATTATTTAATTTAGCCATTATACGGGATTAGCCAGCCCGCCACGCTTATCACATCTCAAAATCCCCGTCGAAGCCTTTACAGACCCATATGGCAAGCGGATTTTTGTCCGCTTGTTGAATTTTTGAGTTTATGAATTTTTAAGTTTATGAATTTTTAAATTTATAAATTCATTGTTTTGGTGTTTCGCTTTGATTTGGTTTTAGGTATTATTGCCCTTCCTTTGGGTCAATATTCCATTTTGAATATGCCCAAGCCCTCGCCTGTTTTTCCGCCGTCAAGAAGGTATTTCTTGATTGCACGACGGAGTGAGGAATTTTCGGGATATTCGTTCAAGTCCTTTGGCTGGTCCATATCAAAGAGTCGCCAAGCATCGTTATACTCTCCGTCCTTATCATGATATTCCTTTATGATTTTAAAGTCATCCATGAAGGAGCGAGTATTTGATTTTTGAGGGATTATATCCTTAAATGCAGGATACAAGAGCCAGCTACAGCAGGTAAAGATCATTGGCGCTCCGTTTAGCTTAGGAGCGAAAAACTTCTTTGCCCTTTCGTATGCGTCATCTCTTGATGCTTTATCAAATGGGGTCATTGTCCTTGGGATATGAACACCGATAATTTTTGTATCGGGGGTGAGGTCAAATTCCTCATCCTTATATGTATCGCCAAAGCGAGCGAAGTCAAATTGCAATCTTCCAAGGGCAAATCTTGTCATATTGAAGAAGCCCGGGAACCACCATGCAACGAATGAGCCCCACATGCCCTTTACAGCCTTGCATTCCCAAAGCTTCCACTTCAGGTCAAGCATACTATCGTGCCAAATCTGAAGGTCAATTCCCTGCTCGATATAGCATTCCTTAAGGTGCTTTGACATACACATAAACACAAGGAGTCCTGCGCTATATTTATGCACGCCTACCTTTTCTCCCGCTATCTCGGCATTTTTTAGAATTGTGTTATAGTCTGCATTGATGTCGTTTTCGTACATTTTGACGCAGTCGTAAAATTCCTTTTTTGCCTCGGCGCTTTGCTCAATTTTATCAAGGTCGCTAAGGAGCGAATCCTGCGCTTCCTTATCAAAATCAAGCTCGTTCATTAGGTATACAATATAATCCTTCATTTTAGTCCTCTCTATTTCCTTTCATCGCTCTTTCAATCTCACGGTTTGCTGAGCGCTTCGCATCGGTTTCACGCTTATCATAAAGCTTTTTACCCTTACAAAGTCCAAGCTCAACCTTTACGCGAGAGCCTGAAAAATACAGTGACAGGGGAATTAGCGAATAGCCATCGGCACTGAGAAGTCCGTTTAGCTTCATTATTTCCCTTTTGTGCATAAGAAGTCGCTTGTGTCGCATTGGGTCCTTGTTATAGATATTGCCATGCTCATATGGGCTAATATGAAGCCCGAGAGCCAAAAGCTCCCCTGCGTAGACCTTGCAAAACGAGTCCTTAAGGTTTACCTGTCCTGCCCTTACTGATTTTACCTCCGTTCCGAAGAGCTCTATGCCTGCTTCGTAACGCTCGACTACGAAATAGTCGTGATAGGCTTTTTTATTTTGAGCAATTATTTTCGTTGACTTATCAGCCATAGCTATTCTCCTTTCGGTTAAAATTAGTTCAGGTCAAAATTAGCAAAAGCTATCTTGCTTACATAGTATATCATATTAAAATTAAATTTTCAATAGGTATTTAGGTATTTCTTGTCACGGAGTTGTTGACAAAATTTTTGCTTTATGATAAAATTTTAGGTAGATAAGGGGGCTTTTTATGGAGTACAAAATAGTTTATTCAAGCAGGCGCACGCTCTCCTTGCAGATTACAAGGACGGGTGAGGTTGTTGTCAGAGCCCCGAGGCGCACTCAGCTGACAAGGATTGAGGAGTTTGTCAGCTCGCATAGTGATTGGATTGAGAAAAAGGTCAGCGAGGTTAAGGGCAGGCTTGAAAGATATCCCGAGCTAAGCGAGGGCGAGCTTTCAGAGCTTACAAAAATGGCGAAGGCGGTGCTTCCCTCTCGGGTGGAGTATTTTGCGTCTATAATGGGGGTAAAGCCTCAAAAAATCTCGGTAAACCGCGCAAAAACAAGGTTTGGAAGCTGTTCCGCTAAGGGGAATTTGAACTTTTCGTGCAGGGTTATGAGATATCCTACCGAGGCTATTGACTATGTGGTTGTGCATGAGCTTGCGCATCTTAAGCATTTTAACCATTCAAGGGCGTTTTGGGCGTTTGTTGAGAGTGTTTTGCCCGATTACAAGGAGAGAAAGAGGTTATTTAAATGAAAATTGTTATTCTTGATTATGCCACGCTTGGATATGACCTTGACCTTTCGGGGGCGGAAAAATTCGGCACGGTTATAAGGTATGAAAGAAGCTCTCAGGCAGAGGCTAAGGAAAGGCTTACAGATGCTGATGTTGTTATTGTAAATAAGGTGAAAATGAACAGGGAGCTACTTGAAAGCGCTAAGAATTTAAGGCTTATTTGCGAAACTGCGACAGGATATGACAATATTGATATAGAATACTGCCGTGGGCGTGGGATTTTAGTGGCTAATACTCCTGCATATTCAAGTGATTGTGTTGCGCAGGTAACTGTGTCTATGGTATGCTCTCTTTTAACGCATTTAAGAGAATATGAGGACTGCGTTTCAAGCGGGGATTATGCAAGGGGCGGTAATGCGAATTGTCTTGTGCCTGTTTATCATGAAATTTCGGGCAAGACTTGGGGCATTATTGGCTTTGGCAATATTGGCCGTGCGGTTGGCAAAATTGCCGAGGCGTTTGGATGTAGGCTACTGGTGAACAAGCGCACGAAAATTGAGGGGTATGAATGTGTTGACCTCGATACGCTACTTAGAGAAAGCGATATTATCACAATTCACTGTCCTTTAAGTGATGCTACAAGAGGTATGATTTCAAAGCGTGAGCTTGATATGATGAAAAATGATGCCATTATTATAAATATGGCTCGTGGTGCGATTTGGAATGAGGGCGAGGTTGCGCAAGCGATTTTAGACGGTAAAATTGGCGGTATGGGCTGTGATGTCTTCTCTGCTGAGCCGTTGCCTGATGGTCACCCGTTTGAGCGCCTTTATGGGCTTAAAAATGTGTCGCTAACTCCTCATATGGCTTGGGGCTCTTATGAGTCACGAATGAGGTGCTTTAATACGGTGCTTTCAAATATTGAAGCCTTTTTAAAGGGTGAGCCGAGGAATATTGTGAATAAATGACTATTAAATTTAGGGTATTTTCAAAAATACCCTATTTTTTATTGACATTGATTTTTTATTGTGGTAAAATAAGGGTGCGACATAATTGAATATCTCAGAGGAAAATACACTTTGGTAGAGGTGTATCCTTTTCTGCATACAAATTTTCCTTTGAGATTATTGTATCAATTGTGTCGCAACAAGGCGGAAGGTGCATTTTTACAGGTGCCGCTTCCTTCTTAGGGCGGCACTTTTTTGTTGCAGTAAAAAGAAAAACTTTTATCAAAGGAGAAAAGAAAATGAAAAAAGTATTGGTTTTAGTGTTGGCATTGATGCTTATGATGATATTAATATCATTCGCATCATGCGAGGAAGATGAAGAAAGTAGTGAGCAAGCTTCATCAAACGAACAAGAAAGTTCCTCAAGCGCAGAGGAAAACTCAAGCAGTTCCGTTGATGAAGAAGCATCAAGTACAGATGACTCCGCTGAGCCTCATATATGTGAGTTTGGAGAGTGGCAAACAGTAACAGAGGCAACATGCATTGAAAAAGGGCTTAAAAGAAAAACTTGCTTATGCGGTAAACATGTAGAAGAAGAAATCCCTGCGACCGGCATTCATACATACGAGCTTGGGAAATGCAAGCATTGCAAGATAGAACAAGCAAGTCAAGGACTTGAATTTCACCTTGATTGGGCAACTGATACATACATTTTAGCCGGACTAGGCACTTGCACTGACACAAGTCTTGTAATTCCAAGCACATATAATGACAAGCCCGTATCCTCTATAGGAGATATTGCAATGGATTGTCGCTCAATTACAAGTATAACTATCCCCAGCAGCATAACCTCGATGAAATATGGTGCTTTTGAGGATTGCCCATCAATTGAAAGAGTAAATTATCTTGGCACAATAGAGCAGTGGTGTAATATTTCATTTGACAATTCTTCTTCAAATCCACTGTCTAATGGAGCAAAACTATATCTAAACGGAGAACTTGTAACCGACCTTGTAATACCAACTACAATAACGGAAATTAAAGATAACGCGTTTAGAGGGTGCATATCTATTATGAGTGTAACAATATCAAATAGTGTAACCTCGATAGGAGACTATGCGTTTTATAAATGCTACAAGCTTGTAGAGGTATATAATCCATCTTCACTCAATATAGCTGTAGGCTCTAATGATAATGGATATATAGGCTGTTATGCAAAGATAGTACACGCCTCTCTTGACGAGTCAAGCATACTCGAAACGGTAAACAATCACATGTTTATGACTTGGGAAGATAAATGTTATCTTATAGGATATGTAGGCGCTGAAACCGAGCTTATCTTGCCAGATAACTATAAGAATAATGATTATGAAACCTATCAATACGCTTTCTTCAAGTGTTACGATATAAAAAAGGTAACTATACCAAATGGCGTAACCTCAATAGGGGACTATGCGTTCTATGATTGTGTCTCAATTACGAACCTAACTATCCCAAATAGTGTAATCTCAATAGGAAACCATGCGTTCATGTATTGCTCCTCGCTTACAAGTGTAGAAATCCCAAATGGCGTATGCTCAATAGGCGACTATGCGTTCTATAGTTGTGGTTCAATTAGAAGCATTACAATTCCAAATAGTGTAAAGACAATAGGAAGCAGTGCGTTCCGCGATCTCAAAATAGAAAACGCTACCATACCTTCCAATGCAATTTCATACATCCCTAAATATAATTTGAAAACGGTAGTTATAATTGGTGGAACACTCCCCTCAATAGGGTATCAGGCCTTCTTAAACTGCGAATCACTTGAAAGTGTAACAATTGGAGACGGCATAAGCGTAATAAGGAAGCAAGCGTTCTATTACCTACCCTCTCTTACAAGCGTGACAATTACCAATGATAAAATTGAAATAGAAGAAATGGCATTTAGTGGTTGTCCAATAGAAAATGTAACCATACCTACTTCCGCAATTTCACATATTCCTAAGGGAAGCTTAAAGACGGCAATTATAAACGGTGGAACCACAATAAGTGATTTTAGTTTTAGAAATTGCACCGCACTTACGAGCGTTACAATTTCAGATAGCGTAACCTTGATAGGAAGCGAAGCGTTCGAGGGTTGTGCCTCGCTTACAAGCATAACAATTCCCAATAGCGTAACTACGATTAATGACGCTGCGTTCAAGGGCTGCACCTCTCTTAAAAGCGTAACACTTCCATATAGTGTAACTACGATAAGACCCTATGCGTTTGAGAATTGCACCTCTCTTGCAAGCGTAACATTTGAAAATCCAAATGGATGGTACTGTAATGTTGTTACAAGCGTATTCTCAAGCATTTTATCAGATACATCTACTGCTGCGAAATATCTAACATCAACATATTGCGATGATATTTGGACACGCAGTTAAACAAAATACAACTAAATAAACGACAAAAAACAGTTGCAAAAAATCGCAACTGTTTTTTGTTTAGTGGGTTTTTGATTGGTTTTAAAATTTTAGAATTTAAAAATTCAAAAACCTTTTATTTTGTTAATTTCGCATTTTAGTTCTCTGCTTTAATCAATGGGTTTTGATTTGATTTTTCCGAGGATTTTTGAGGGAGTGCCTTCAAATTTTCCGCTATTTATGAGGTCTATTCTCTCTTGGATTTTTGATTTTACCATTTCGGCGATTTCGGTATCCTTCATATCCTTATAGTCCTCGTAGGGGATTGGGTCAAGGTAGTGAATTTGCGTTACGACCTTACCCTTAAAAAGTCCTTGGTTCATTGATTTCCAAGAGTCATAGAGGCATATTGGAACGATTGGGGTTTGGGACTTTGAGGAGCAACGGAAGCATCCGCTTTTGAACTCCTGAAGGGTATTTTTATTATCCTTATAGTAGCCCTCGGGGAAGATGAGGTATATTCTGTTTTCATCCCTTACCTCTTTTGCGATTTGGTTGATTTTTCTAAGGGTATCAAGAAGCTCATTTTCAACATCTATTATCTTTGCTTCTATGAGTCCTGCGCACTCTCTTGCCACGATATAATCGGCGGCGGATTTTTTCCAAAGGGCACGGCAGGGCTTGCCAAAGGAGCTTAAAATTCCTATTCCGTCATATCTTCCCTGATGGTTTGAGTACATTACATATCCGCCCTCGCTTGGTAGGCTTTCCATACCGTAGATAAGGGTGCTTGTTTTTGCTGATTTTCTCATTCTATCCATTATAGATGAGGCAAAGCTAAATCTATCCTCGCTTGAATATTTATCGGTTTCTCTTATCATTCTTCTCGCCTTACCTAAGTGAGTGATGATAAACGGAAGCTCCTTAAATATTGCTAATTTAAAGCGTAATTCCGACATTTTGATTAGACCTTTCTTGCTTTTTACTTCTCGGCGAACAATCTATCCGCCTTTTTCTTTGCGCTTATAATTCTTCTGCAAATTTCACTAATTTTGCAATCTCCAAAACACGCAACGGTGCTTTTTATTGTGTCATTTAAAGGGTCAATCCAGCGCTTTTCAATATTATCAATACCAACGGCACAGCCGACAATACTACCGACTGTTCCTGCGTTGCAGTCTGTATCAAGACCGCACATTGTGGCAATTGTTATACTCTTTGTATAATCAAGTTCACCCGCGATAATGCCAAGGGCAACCATTGCCATATTATTTATTGTTCCCTCACACGGAATATGTCCGTATTTTTCAAGGATTTTGTCAGCGACCGTGTTCCAATCGGGAGTTTCTTTGAACCACTCTCTAACAAGCGAAATCGCCTCGAAAAGTCTTGATTTTTTAGGGATCGAGGCAAGACCTGAGTCGATGATTTTATCGACTGTTGGATTTTTGGAAAGTGCACCCGCAATTGCGCCTGCAACAAACATTCCGCCATAAATTCCGTTTTTGGTAAGGGTTGCTGATGTATCTTTGAAAGAATGCAACATAGCCTTATCAAGTTGAGATGGGAAAACATATCCCCAAATATCGGTTCTTATTTGACCGTCGATACATTCACGCCATGGGTTTATGACATAGGGGCGCTTTTCGTAGGGGATTTCGTCTCTGACATAGTGATAATACGCTACTCTTGAAGCGCACCAACACCATTGATATGCGATATTGTCCGCCCAGTTGGTAACTACTTTCCACGGCTCAATTTCAAAGCCGTAGATTTCGATAAAACGAAGTCCTAGCAAGGTATAGTTTATATCGTCATCACTTTGTGCGAATTTGACATGACCTTTTGTGCTGTAAATACAGTCCTGACGAAGGGTGAAGTCAAGCTTTTCACTCTTTTCGGGAACGAAGTCGTTTAGTGGATAAGCATTGACACTTTCAAGATATTTTTTGATAAAATCCTTGCTAAGTCCCATTTCAAGCGGTTTTCCAAGGATTACCGAGGCGCATCTTCCGTAAAATCCGCCTTGTATTCTCTTTTCATATTCCTCATCACTAATCGGTTCAAGGACGGGGGCGAGTATGGTTTGTGCCTTTATTTCATCAAAGGTATTGGGCTCTATATAAGGAAAATCGGCACGAAGCGGTGTATCCATAACCTTAACAAGATTTTCATAAGGTTTTTGCCAAAAGTCATCGCCTGTGGGATAATTATCTACATTTTGAGGATTTGGGCAAAAATCTTCGCTGTTTTCATCATCTACAATATATTTTTCGACATCGTAACCTTCTTCAAAAAGCGTTTTATACTCTTCTATATAAAGTCTTTTGTAATTTGCATATCCCGGCATAACTTTCTCCTACTTTTTCATTTCGATTAGGTATAAAAGCATTTCGCTTGCGTGCCACGAATGAGGCGCGCCACATTTATTTTTTGCGTATTCCTCGCTAAGCGGGGCGATATTTTCGTAGATTGCCTCAGAAGCGCATATTTCCCAGCTCATTGGGTATTTTATTTCAAGATATTTTTCATCAATCGGCTCATTTTCAAAATGCTTTACTGCCCACCAAAGGTAGGGGTACCATTCATCATACTTATTTTCGTATGGGGTTTGGCGCTCAACATCCTGTCTACACATCCAAAGCATACGGGCATAGCTATCAAATTCGTTTGGAATTTTGATAAATGATGTATCAATATCAAGCCTTTCAAGCGCGAGCTTTAGCCAAAGGGTTGAGTAGATTTCGTGGTGATTATAGTCGGTAAGACCTGTTAAAAGTCCGTTTTCGGTGATGCGCCTTGCCTCATCTACTATTTTAGTGATAAGTGGGTAGGTTTTATCAACGAAGAAGGACAAAACGAAGGCGAGCTGACCGAGATTATCCGGCTCACAATTACCCTTATTATTCCTATCATAAAGGTCGGTAACAGAGAAGCGCCCAAGGCTTTAATAGGTTGATATTTCCCGTTTTTTCAAGAGCGAGAGCCATCATTGCGCCGTCACGGTACCACGCTTTATTATATACATAGATATTAGGCACAGGCTCATTCCCTATAAAGCTTGTCAAAATCTCTTGATGAAGAATGCGAAGCTGGGCGCTGTATTTACAATCCTCAAAGTCGGGAAGGTTGATTTTTTCGCCCGAGGCAAGGCACTCTATTATGATTTCGCTACCGTTTGTAATGTCCTTTAAATAAAGTCCGCTTTCATCTTCAACGATATTAAATATTTTTCCGTCATTTGTCCAAACGACTACCATATATCTATCAAAAAGGAATTTTTCATTTTTAACATCAAAGTGATGCACGACCTCGCCATTTGACACACGAATAAGGTCACCACCTGCTTTATAGACATATTTCTCTCTATGTCCCATGCCGAATATATAAAACTGTCTTTCTGGGGTAATCACAAGCTATCACCTCTACTTTAAAATATCTTATTTTAATATATTAGCATAGTTTTTTACTTTTTGCAACAATATTTGCCTTATTTTTATTGACTTGATATAAAAATAATGTTAAAATTATTGCATATCCTAACAAAAACGATTATTTTGGAGTTTTTATGCTGATTGAATACGGCTCTTTTATGTATTTTGCGTACATTCTTTTGGCGGTGGGCGCTTGTGTAGGGTTATTTTTTCTTTTGAGGGGGCGCTCCGAGGCAATTCGGCACAGGGCGGTTTTGATAATTTCCTTTATAAATCTTGCTCAGCACCTTTTGAAGGGGGTTATTTATCCGCATTACTGGGGGGATTTTTCTCCGCATCTTAGCAGTGCCTACAATGTTTGTGCGTTTCTTATTATAAGCTCACCCTTTATTTGGCTTTTTGGCGGTGAGCTACTTAAAAATTTCATAGTCTATCTTGGCACGATTGCGGGAATGATTGCGATGCTTGTGCCTTATTGGTTTATCGGGCAAAGCGCGTTTCAAAGTGAGGCATATCGCTTTTATCTTTGCCACTCGCTACTGTTTATTTCTTCGATTTTGCCGCCGCTTTTGGGGCTTGTTAAGCTTAGGTGGCGACATTTTTGGAAAATCGGGCTTTTATTCCTTGCGATGCTTGGAATAATTATTGTAAACGATATTATTTTCCTTGCTCTTGGGCTTTATCCAACGACAAATCCGAGCGATATTTATGCAAGCCTTTGTGAGATAAATCCGTGCTGGTCTATTGTTCCGCCACAGGGGTTTGAGTGGCTTATTAAGATAATCGGTATTTTTTCTCCGAGCTTTCTTATGGGGGGCAACTCCTCGGGCTTTTATGTGCCGATTTTATGGTACGCTATTCCTATGTATATCGGAATTACACTCGCTTCCTTTATTGTGTGCATTTCGGTGGATTTCAAGGCTTTTACGGGCTTTTGCTCCGATGTGCGCGAAAAATTCAAGAAAAAATCAAAAAATAACAATCAAAACCACTAGTAAACTAGTGGTATGCACAAGCCCTATAAGGGCATAATACTTGCGATGTCTCAAGACATATTGAAAGATTCGCCAATCGCATCATCTTTACAGGCAGCCACTGAAGTGGCTGTCTTTTTTGCCTA
>JAFTUD010000009.1 GCA_017466455.1 Clostridia bacterium | reverse complement strand
ATCTTGAAACAGTAGAAAATGATGAATATGTCCCTATCTACATATGGCTAAATGAACAAGATGAGGAAATGGTATATGCAGTTCTTTCCAAGACTCTTGGTATGACCGTTACAAAAAATAGCGAGGAAGCATATATAGAAAGAAAAGCTTCAGCTAAAGCGGAGCTTCTCTCCAAAGGACTTGAAAACCTTGCAAAAACACCCGAATATTCCTTGCAAGCAAGGGCAACAGGAACTATTGATATAGTAAACCTCACCCCCGATGTTTTCAGAGCCCAAGCAAACATTCCCGAGATAATGACAAATGATGAAATTAAAAATTGCATTGAAAGCGGAATGACCTCTGATGAAATAATTAACCTAAGCGAGAGGACACAATTCCTGTCCGACTTTAGAATGGCTCGTAAAAGCCTAAATAACGCAACAAATGAGCAATTTTATAAGCTCCTTGACCTTGATAAATGTAAAAATGTTTATCTTGACCCACTCCTCGCATATGTCAGAATGGATTGCAAGAAATCATATGTTGATAATCTTGAAAATATGGATGTTGTTCGGGAGATTGGACATCACATAGAAACACAGTTTTCTATAGATAATGGATTTGATAGTGAGGAGAACGAAACATATGGTGCATACCATATGTTACAAAATGATTACAATCTTCCAAATTCCGGAACGGGGATTAAAATAGGGGTGATAGAAGCGGTTTACAAAAACAATATACCATATAGATATTATGATACATCAAATCCTCATTTGCTTGGAAAACAAATAAATTTCAGAGCATCTTTGAGCGAACAACCGACTTATGCTATATCAACACATGCAACAAAAGTTCTATCAATATTGTGTGGAAATCCGATTCCTTCTAACACAGGAGAAATATATCAAGGGATTGCACCATACGCTACGGTTTCGTTGACAAACATTGTGGGAAGCGGGGAGTTTTCTGAGGCAATGGAATGGCTTATCATAACGGAAAATGTTAGCGTCATAAATTATAGCGGAGGCTCTACTAGTAACAGTGGTATATATTTGGATTATTCCGAAACTTTAGACGAGTATGTCTTTCAATATAGAGTCACATATGTTAATGCCGCTGGAAATGATTACTCATCTAAAAATGTAATAAATCCTGCGTTGGCATATAACGCTATTGCCGTTGGGAATGCTGCTTATGATACAACAAATGAAGAATATGTTATGCATAACAGCAGCTGCTATAATGAACAAACTAATTTATCAAATAAACCAGATGTATCTGCGATAGGAACTAATGTTTATATGCTAAGTGGCAACGAAACGGTAACTAATTTGGGATACGGAACCAGTTTTTCAGCGCCTATGGTAGCTGGAACAGTTGCTCTTATGATGCAGGCAAATCCCAAATTGATAGGTAAACCAAGCGCAGTAAAGGCAATTCTTATGAACTCTGCCGATGAAGAAGCTATTTACTATAACGACACGGAAGGTGCTTTGGAAAATGAACTTGTTTCATCAATTCCAACCGTTTTGAACACTAATAAGATATCTCTTGATTCAACTGTTTTAAGAGAAAAAAGCGGAGCAGGTCTTCTAAATATACCGGCATCTATAAGAATGGCTCAAAGCGATTTGTTCTATTATATTGATTTTGATTATTCTCCTGAAGGATTTGTAAGTCAAAAGTATAGATTTAACGCAGGAACAACAGTTGAGTTTGGTGTGGTAAGCGAAAAAATTATGTATTCGGAAGAAGAGGAAGAAGAAGGACTTGATTTTGTAACAGGATATGATTTTGAACTTCAAATTATTGACTCAACAGGACAGATTATTTTCAAGTCTACCGATATGATAAATAACGCAAAGTTATATAAATGCACCTTTGATGTTACAGGAAATTATACATTTAGAATTGTTGCTTCAAGCGAGCTTGAATATTTGGGAATGACAAGTGCCACATTTATTCTTTCTTGTGGTTGTTCTGAAAAAGTACTAAGTCAAGGCAATTGCATAGTTGATAAACATACAATATCCTGCGCTAATGCGGAGTGCGAATTTTCAATCAACGAGTATCACGATACAACGCAAATAACAAAATCGTTATCAAATGGAATGTCAATAACCCTTACGGTATATTACTGTCCGCAAAAGCTTGTAGAAGTTCCAACTACATCGTTTGAGTATTATACCATAGATGTTGTAGTAAATGTTCCAAATGGATATACATGCCATAGGGTGGATTCGGCAGGATATAATGTTACTCAAACATGGACAGGAGAAATACGCACACATACCTTTGAGGCGATTATAGAAGCACCAAATGCTAATGGAATGGTGGATTTTATTACATTCCCGTCTATTACTATAACAATAGACTATTATGAGCAAACCGTAACACTTTCTTAGTGTTAAATCAAATAACTTATTTTGAAAGGAGTGTGATTTTATGAAAAAGCTTTTATCAATACTTTTAGCGCTAACTCTTTGTTTGGGTGCGTTTGTTTCTTGTGGTAACGAGGAAAATTCATCATCAGAAAGTGAAAGTAATCGAGATAGCGTTTCTCAAACGCAATCCAATACCGAAAGCGCAAGCGAAATTGTCAGCGAGGAAAGCAGTGTTAAAGAAACGGAAGACAATCGGGAAGAATTTGTTTATTTTGATGAAATTGAAGACTTCACGTTAAAAGCGGGAGCGCCTAAATCGGGACTATATAATAGTTATGAGAAATTATTGACAATACTTGAAGAACCGTTGGATAATTTTGACCTAAGTGTATTTGATGACAACTATATACTAATGATAAACGGATTACTTGGAAATGCCATGCCGTCGAACGGATTTACAAGCATAGGCTTCCAAAATGGAGGGTATGTTCTGGGAGAAAGCCCCCAAATGATAAAGCCGGGAATTACCATACAATTCCATTATGAAAACCCCAAAAATGTGGACTCTCCGGGAATAGATGTGTATAGGGATGCATTGATAATAATTCCAAGATCTTTGATTGATGAATCGTTTGTAGGCGAAAATAATGTTACAGTATTTATGCGTGTGTTATAAGTAAAACGACTCTATAGCCTCATGAAAACACCTCGGTTCAAATCATACCCACGGGGAAAATTGTTAGATTTTCGTATTGTGTTATTATAGAAAACAATGGACAATATTCTTATGTTCAAACAAGAGAAGTTACATTTGTATATGATTACTTTGCGAAAACAATAGCAATATCTTAATTAAAAAACGGGGCGGGTTCGCCCGCCCCTAAATAAAAGGAGTGTGATTTTATGAAGAAACTTTTGTCACTTATTCTGGCGCTTATCATGTGCTTTGTCACACTAATTTCGTGCGGTAACGAGGAAAATTCATCATCACAAAGCGAAACAAAGAGTGAATCTTCAAGTGAGAGCGTTTCTCAAATTCAATCCGGCACCGAAAGTGCAAGCGAAATTGTAAGTGAGGAAAGTAACACCGAAACTCAAAGCGAAACGAGCGAAGATTCAAGCAGTAGCGAAAAAGCCTCATCTTCGGAGAATGATAATGACAGTGAAACCTCAACTCAAAATCAGATAACCGGAATAGTTGGCTATGATTCGAACGGTTGGCCTATTATTAAGACAAGCCAAAACCAACTCTCAACATATACGGTTGGACTTAAATATTGGATTGAGACGCGGGAGCCCAATCCAATCAAAGAATATTTGTCGAGTCCTGTAATTGAAAACTTTTCCGATTTTACAGAATTTTTAACAAATGCTACTCTAAAAACAAGCATTGATGAAATTACGGAATCAACTTTTGATGATAACATAGTAATTGTCGTATATCGCAGTTTTGACAGTCGTATGAATTTGCAATATTATAATTTCGAGATACAGGATGACAATATATATTTGTCATATGAATACACGATTTTTACGGATGTTATTTTTAACAAAGTTCCCGGAAAAGTTGATTTTGTTGTAATTCCAAGGGAATTGTGTGACCTTGCCAAAGTTAATACATCTGAAATTTATTTCAAAGATGTAATTGTTCATGAATATCAAATTGAAAATTTGCCATGATTGAAAAACGGGGCGGGTTCGCCCGCCCCTAATAAAAGGAGTGTGATTTTATGAAGAAAATATTATCAATACTTTTGGCACTCATTCTTTGCGTTGGCACTCTTGTGTCTTGCGGAAACGAGGAAACTTCATCAAGCGAGAGCGTTTCTCAAATTCAATCCGGCACCGAAAGCGCAAGCGAAACTAATACTTCGGATATTTATTACGATCGGATTTGGGGGTTGGGTGATTCCGGCACCGATTCTTTGCCCGGCAAGGAAATTGGGTCATATTATTCGTTTTTTACAAACTACGACAAATTTATGAGTGATGCCTATGCTTACACAAACCAAAAGAAAAATCTTGATACATCTGTTTTTGATGAGTATGTTGTTTTTGAAGTCATAAATTATACATCAACATCATGCAGTATGGATATTTTGGGTTATCGAGATATTGTCATAAATGAAAACACGGCATCGTTAACGCTTGATTATACTCTTGACGAAGATAGCAGGGTGAACATGGCTCGCTATGTTTATGTAAGCTATTATAAAATACCTAAAAGTGAATTTAGCGCAACTTCCCCGGAAAGTATATCCGAAATTATTGTTTCTTTAAATAGATTGAAACCACAAGAAGAGTCCGTTGCTGAATAAATAACATTTTATAAAGCACGCGGTGAAAAAGGAGTGTTATTTCGTGAAAAAATTTTTGGCATTTGTTTTATCTTTGATATTTTGTCTTGGGATTTTTGTTTCTTGCAAAGATGAAAAGATTTACGATAAGATTCCAGACTTGAGTCGCGAAGGTATTTTGGCTACGGATTTTACGAATAGGGAATCAGAATGGAATTATTCGATTTTTACAAGTTATGATGAGTTCCTAAAAAGCGATTGGGCTGGCAAAGATAACAAAGAAAATATTGATAAAACGATATTTGATGATTTTGTCATTTTAGAAGCGACTTATTCAAATTATGATTACGGTGATCCGGGCGATCATGTAGGATATAGGAATCTTAGTATAGAACAAACTACGCTTATACTGGAATGTGATTACATAGAGGATGATGACAAACTTTTTTACTATTATTATGCGGATTATTATGCAATTCCAAGAAGCGAATTTGGAAAAGTTTCTCCCGAAAGTATAACCGAAATTAAGGTAAATATCAACACAATCGAAAAATACTAAACCAAGGGCGAGAAATCTCGCCCTTATTTATTACCATTTTGCAAAAGCTCTTGACAAAAAAGGAAAAGTGTGTTAAAATGACCTAAATGCAGTGAAAGAGAATAGTAGCAGGCACACCACGGTACAGAAAGCAGTCGGTTGATGGAAGACGCACGCAGGCACCTGTGAATACACTCTGGAGCACCATACCGAAATAATAGTAGGCTATGGCGGTGTCCACCGTTATCGGGAGTAGACCGTTTTTGCGGTCCGTGAGGCGTATGTGGTAACATATGCGCAAAACAAGGTGGTAACACGATTTTTCGTCCTTGCATTATTGCAGGGGCTTTTTTGTTTGTCGGCTATTCTACGATACAAGTTGGATTTTGACAAAAATTATGCTTATTAAATTATCTCAAATAAACAAGAAAGAAAGGAAACAAAAATGCAAATTTATGAAGAGCTCGTTGCCCGTGGACTTATCGCACAGGTAACAAACGAAGAAGAAATTAGAGAAATGGTAAACAACGGAAAGGCAACCTTTTACATCGGCTTTGACCCAACAGCCGACAGCCTTCATGTTGGACACTTTATGGCACTTTGCCTAATGAAAAGACTTCAAATGGCAGGCAATAAACCAATCGCCCTAATCGGTGGCGGAACTGCCCATATCGGTGACCCCTCGGGAAGAACCGATATGCGTTCAATGATGACAAAGGAAACAATCGACCATAACTGCGAATGCTTCAAAAAGCAAATGTCCCGCTTTATTGAGTTTGGCGAGGATAAGGCAATAATGGTAAATAATGCCGACTGGCTTCTAAACCTCAACTATGTTGAACTCCTTCGCGAGGTTGGCGCATGCTTCAGCGTAAATAGAATGCTCACAGCCGAGTGCTATAAGCAAAGAATGGAAAGAGGACTTTCATTCCTTGAATTTAACTATATGATAATGCAAAGCTACGACTTCCTTGAGCTTTACAGAAAGTACGGCTGTAATATGCAGTTCGGCGGTGATGACCAATGGAGCAATATGCTCGGCGGAACTGAGCTTATAAGAAGAAAGCTCGGCAAGGACGCCCACGCAATGACAATCACCCTGCTTCTCAACTCCGAGGGCAAGAAAATGGGTAAAACCCAGTCAGGCGCAGTATGGCTTGACCCCAATAAGACAACTCCGTTTGACTTCTATCAATACTGGCGTAATGTAGCCGATGCCGATGTTCTCAAATGTATAAGAATGCTCACCTTCCTACCCCTTGAGGAAATCGACGCAATGGATAAGTGGGAGGGCGCACAGCTCAACCGCGCAAAGGAAATCTTGGCATACGAGCTTACAAAATTAGTCCATGGCGAAGAAGAGGCGCAAAAGGCGCAAGAGAGCGCAAGGGCAATTTTCTCGGCAGGCGATAGCGAAAATATGCCGAGCGTGTCCCTCACCGACGCTGACTTTACCGACGGAGCAATCGACATTCTCTCAATGCTCGTAAAGGCAGGACTTGTCGCATCAAAGGGCGAGGCAAGGCGCGCAATCGAGCAAGGCGGAGTAAGCGCCGATGGCGAAAAGGTAGCCGATACAAAGGCAACCTTCACAAAGGACCAAATCGCAAATGGCGTAGTCCTTCGCCGTGGCAAAAAATCCTACAAAAAAGTAATCCTATAATAACCCACCAAACATAAAAACCACACTCTTTCGAGTGTGGTTTTGTTGTTATGCGGTTGGAATTTCGTATTCCTTAATAGAGTCGGGAAGAACGACAGGAGCTACAACATTTGTAAGATTTACTGTGTGAAGCACTCCGTCAGTCTTTGTAACCTTGCTAACCACAGGTGCTTTTTCGCCAACTGTGTATTGCTTTTGAATCAATTGCATATCATCGCCGTCAAAGATGTAAGCGAAGATTGAAAGCTCAAGCCCTGCAAGGTTTGTATTTTCAGGGAAGTTAATCATGCAACTAATCTCTGAATATGTGAATACATCAATGTCAACCTGTAAAAATCCTTTTTCACAGTTGAGGCTTTGTCCGTCAAAGAACGACTCACCAAGATATTTAGGATTGAGTATTGCAAGACCGAGCACAAGGTCTTCATTGTAGAGATTGTATTCGTTAAGTGCATCAAGGTCGAGGTGGAATCCACTTTGAAGACCGAGCGCACCGTCACCGTTTTCCTTAAATGAGTAACCCTTGTGAGTTACGATAGGATTGAGTGAAACATCTTCAAATGTAGCACCGCAGAAGCGTAGACAAATTTGATGTTTAACACCGTTTTTGTCGTAACCATTTGCGTAAGTTACTGAAACTGAAAGGTTGTGTCCGTCAAACTCATCAATAACTGTGATGTTATCAAGAGTAGATGAAACGCCCTCAGTGTTTTCGTTTGTGTAAACTGTGTAAGCTACACCGTAAACAACTTGACCGCAAGGACAGTCAGTCTTGTAACCGATATATCCGTTTTCAAAGCATGTTTCAGCCTCGGTGTAAGGAGCTTGAGCATGGGCAAGACCCGAATAAATCGTCCAAGTCGCATTTGAAAGCGAAGTGATATTTTTGCTGTTTGTGTAAAGAGTTACATTTGAACGGTTTGCAAGAGCATTTGAGCCGAGTGTAAGGTCGCCTGTTGCGTGAGCATAGATTGTAAGTGCAACATTGCTTGTAGCATTAAATGCGTTCTCACCGATTGAGGTAACATTCATAAGAACTGCACTTGTAAGCGCAGAGCAACCGCTAAATGCACTTGCAGGAATAGAAGTTACAGAACTTGGTAAGAAGATTTCTTCAAGCGCTGTGCAATTTTCAAACGCATTACCCTTGATTGTAACGATTGAACCCTCGGGAATTACAATGTTTTTAAGTGCTGTGCAACCTTTAAATGCATATTGCTCAAATGTGTAATTGCCGTTTTTGCCAAAGGTGATTGTAGTAAGGTTTGGCTCACCGTTAAATGTGTTGTAACCAAAGTAAACTGTTGCATTGTCACCAATTACAATTTCGTTAAGTCTTGCTCTAACAGCGTTTGCCATGGTGATATCAAATGTCTTGTTTCTCTCAAAACGAACGGTTGCACCGTCACCGATGATAAACTTGTCAAGACCTCTGAAATCATAGAACGGATTAACATCGGCAGGGAAAATAACAGTTGCGTTGTTGGCAATGCGAATTATCGAAACATTACCTGCACCGCGGAACATGCTACCGCCGATTTTTGCACCGTCACCTAAAGTGATTTCTCTTAATGTGCCATTGTCTTGGAAAGTGTTAGAGAATTGAATATCCTTTGCAGATGTGAAGTCAATAACAGCAATGCCTGGCGCAAAACCTGGCTTTACTGATGTAAATCCGTAAGGGATTGTAATGGATTGAATGTTACTTCTGCTATACGATTTTCCACCAAACTCAAAAGAGCCTTTTACTGAGTTAAGAACGCAAGAATAAACATTGTTTGTAACTGCGATTTCAAAATCGAAAATATCTTTACCTGTTACGGTAAGTGATGTGCCGTCGGTAAATGTTATATAAACAGAAAGGTCGGCAGGAGAAATTCTATAAGCATATTCATAGTAGTCACCGCATTCGCCGTCGAAATTAGCGCAAGTTAAACGCTTGATACCGGGAGTGCCGTCAGTTGAAACAACAGGATATGAAACTATCGAGTGGTCGTGTCCTGGTGCATAAGCGGTAATCTTTTCAAATTCTTCACCGCATGCCGAACAAATGAAAGTTTTCTTTTCATCGGTTGTGCAAGTTAGCTTTGATACAGAAACAGGCGCGTTTTCATCGTAAGTATGTCCAGGGGCGGGTGCAGTTTCTTCGTAGCGTATAAATGCGCCACAAACGGAACAGTTATACTCAATACCCGACGGAACAGTGCATGAAGGAGTGGTTGGTGTTCCGCTTCCCTCAGTGTGGTTAAGTTCGCCAAAGGTGAATTTGTTTGATGCCTTGTCGTAAACATTTACCATAACACCGCAAAGACCCGAGTTTGTAAGCTCGCTACGGTTTATTTCAACAATAGAAACACTGCTTGATTGGGTGCTTCCGCTGGTGGCTTTAGCATAAACTGTTGAGCTTGACGGAATAGAGTCAGTTGACGAGAAAGTTATTGTATCAGCCAAGAATATAAGTTTAACACCCGATGAGAAGTTGCTTGTGCTAACCTTAGTTACACCCTCGCCGAAAATAATAGAGCTAAAATTGTTTCCGTTTAATGAATAGTATGAAACAGTAACACTCTTTGTACTATCCGCACCAAAGTAAGCAACACCGCTCATGTTACAACCTCTAAATGCGTGATCGCCAATTGAGGATAGATTTTTAGGCCAAGAAATTTTGGTAGCAGAACCGATGTTTGAGCTTGCAAATGCTTGGTTTCCAATAGTTGTTAGATTTGAAATATCAAGTGTAGGATTGCCGTTTAGGTCAAACCACTGTGTTGTTGTGTTGGTAGAGCCAAGAGATTTAAAGAGAAACCCGTATTCCTTAACCGTTGTAACACTTGACATATCAATGTAAACGGCAGTAGGCGCAACCTTTAGGTTAAATGTGCTACTTTCGATAGTGGTGAATTTACCCTCGATTCTAAGCACTCCGATTTGTGCCGCTTGGAAACATCTTGCCGATAACGACTTAATAGCGGAAGGGAGAGTGAGCGTGTCAAACTTAACACCTTGCATTGCGTAGTTGCCAATTGATTTGAGGTTCGAAAGGTCAGGATTTGTTACCTTTACTACACTTCCGTCAGTCTTAAATGCTTTGGCATCGTAAAAGTCAAAGGTTGTAGTTGTCGCATTCATTCCGTAACTATCGTTACTTGATTGGTTGAATGCAGATGCACCAATTGAAGTGATGTTTGAAAAGTTGATAAATACCTTTTCAAGCGCACCGGACGAAGTGTTGTTAACGAAATTTTGAGGAATTGCCGTGATATAGTCACTTAAAACTCTAATTTCCTTAACAGTTGTGTTTCCCCTAAAAGCACCGGTTGCAATAGCGTTTACAACATATTTGTTTCCGCTATCTGTGGTGATAAAGTCGGGAATAGTTACAATTTCGGCAGTCGCTGATTTTACAGTCGCACTACCATTGTATCCTTCGAAGCTTGAGTTGTCGCTTGTCGTGTATGTAACACCGTCTAAAACTACATCTTCCGCGCAAATGCTAATAGCAAACGCAAGACAAAGTAGTATTGCCATACAAGCGATTAAAAGTAATCTTTTCTTCATGTTTTTCTCCTTGTGGGGAAGCCCCCACGGGCATATAAATTTTGGTAATTATATAATACACTAAACAAAATATAATGTCAAGACAATTTGCGAAAAAAGCGGGGGGGGGGGGGCTCATTTTTGTGCAAATTGCACAAAAAAGATGTATCAATTTCACTCTACACGATTGTAAGCTGCAAGTATATGTATATGTCAAACAAATTAAAATAAAGCGAAAAATAATTAAAAATTTGTAATATCTTGATTTTTGTCGGTTATTGTGTTAGTATGTATACATGCAGTGACAATATCATTTGATTCTCACCCGCATAGTTGCCCGCGGTGGCTCACCGCTTCTTTTTGCTACTTTTTCTTCTCTTAAAGAAAAAGTAGAGAAAATTCTCGAATGGAGTAAAACATGCTTGATTTTATAAAAACGCACCCGATAGAATCATCACTTGTCGCCCTCGCAATAGGAATACTTGTCGCATTTGTCGCTTGGATAATCTGGTCAAATAGAGCAGTACAGCTTACGAAAATCTCCATTAACGGAGAAATAAAAGGGCTCAAAATCGCACACATCTCCGACTTTCATAACGCAAAATTCAAAAATAATAACGAAAAATTGCTCACCCTTATATCAAACGCCAACCCCGATATAATCGCCATCACAGGCGACCTTATTGACTCTCGCCATACAAATGTTCAAAATTCTATCGACCTCGTTTCAAACCTTGTCGAAATCGCACCTTGCTACTATGTGCCGGGCAACCATGAAAGCAGAATACCAAAAGAATATAACGAGCTTAAAACCGCACTTAACAGCCTTGGCGTAACCGTTCTTGAGGATGAAAAAATCACCCTTGAAAAGGACGGAAAATCATACACATTGCTCGGTATTCGTGACCCAATGTTTGAAATTCCAAAGGATAGCTTAGAAAAATCAAAATCAGTTATAGCAAAAAAGCTCACCACCCTGACAGAGGACGGCGAAAACTACAAAATTTTGCTATCCCACCGCCCGGAGGCATTTTGCGAGTATGTCAGCGCAGACATCAATCTTGCCTTGACGGGTCACGCCCACGGCGGACAGGCGCAAATCCCCTTTATCGGCGGACTAATCGCACCAAACCAAGGCTTTTTCCCGAAATATAGCGAGGGACTCCACCAAAAGAAAAATACCTCAATGGTAATCAGTCGAGGACTTGGAAATAGCCTTTGTCCCCTAAGGTTCAATAACCGCCCCGAGGTAATTTTTGTTGAAATAGTATAAATCATTTGTTAAAATGCTATAAACCGAAAATAAAAAGCTCCGACATTTGTCGGAGCTTTTTTCAGGATAGTTTTTAGTAAGCCAAATTATTTAACTTCAGCCTTAGCGCCAGCCTCAGTAAGTTGCTTGCAAACGTCCTCAGCTGTTTCCTTAGAAACTGCTTCCTTAATAGCCTTAGGAGCGCTCTCAACGAGGTCCTTAGCTTCCTTAAGTCCAAGACCTGTAAGCTCACGTACAACCTTGATAACGTTAAGCTTGCTTGCGCCAGCCTCAACAAGGATTACGTCGAACTCTGTCTTCTCCTCAACAGGAGCAGCAGCAACAGCAGCACCAGCAACTGCAACAGGAGCAGCGGATACGCCGAATTCTTCCTCAACTGCCTTTACAAGGTCAGCAAGGTCGAGAAGTGTAAGAGATTTGATTTCTTCAAGAATTTGAGTAACTTTTTCGTTAGCCATTTTTAAAATCCTCCATAAATAGATAAATTAATTTAATTTTTCGTGTCCTCTTAGGCGACACATACCTTATTCAGCTGCAGCCTCGCCCTTTTGGTCGATAACAGCTTGGATTGCACGAGCAAATCCGGAAATAGGTCCTTGGATGCTTCCGAGGAATCTTGCAAGAAGAACTTCCTTTGAAGGAATTTCAGCGAGAGCCTTAACAGCATCAACATCAACAACTCCGTTGTCGATAAATCCACCCTTGATTTCAAAGGTTTCAACCTTGTCTGCATACTCCTTAGCAATCTTTGCAGGAGCGATAGGATCCTCGTAGCTAATAGCGATAGCGCTCATTCCATGGAGCTTATCCTTCATAGCACCGTATCCAACCTCATCGCAAGCACGACCGATAAGTGTGTTCTTAAGAACCATATAGTCAACGCCTGCCTTGCGGAATGCAGCACGCATTTTGGTATCGTTTTCAACTGTGATACCTTGGTATTGAACGAGAACACCGGATTGAGCCTTCTTCATTTTTTCAACGAGATCGGCAACAATGGCTTTCTTTTGTTCAAGAACTGAATTACTTGGCATAAAACAACCTCCTGTATTATTTCCGTACAGCAAAAAGAAAAATCTTTCTCCGAAATTGCATGCAACACCGAAAAAAGATTTTAAATCCAAAGTTATTGTCTATTGACTATAACCTTTATTCAATTTAAATTCTTCCTCGGCAGGGAGCATAAGCAATTACCGAAACCTGCTGTCTTTGGATTAACGACAAGATTATACCACAAGGAATAACCTTTGTCAATAGCTTTTTGAAATTTTTTGAAATTTATTTTAAAATCGCGAAATTGTCGCTACCTTAGCGCCTTTTAAGCCTTTGTCGCCTGATATCGCTACCCTTAAAATGAAGAATATTAAACTCACCGAAAAGACGGCTTGTAATTCTCTCCTGATATAGCTTAAGTAGCTCCGCGCTCAATAAATTAGTATTTATAATCGTGGGAAGCCCTCTGTTAAGACGCGTGTTTACAATGTTATAAAGGCAAGAAACAGTAAACTGACTTATAATCTCCGTTCCAAGGTCATCAATAATAAGTAGCTCACATTCAAGATACTTGCCCGCAACAGGCTCGTCACCGTTAAATCTATCTCTGAACCTATCATTGTCAAAATCGGAGAAAATATTTTGCGCACTCTCGTAAACAACATAGTAGCCCTTGTCAATTACCGCCTTAGCAACCGCAGTCGAAAGGTGCGTTTTCCCAAGACCCGTTCCACCGTAGAGAAGCAAAGAGTCGCTGTTAATACTGAAATTCTTCGCATAATCAACAAGATAAGCGAGATTTTGCTCCATAAGCGCCTTGTCCTCGCCCGAGTAGAAGTCAAGAGAGAATGAGCCAAAGCTCTGCGCCTGCATAAGCGAGCCAATTCCCGAAAGTTCATAGCTTTTTAAGGTTAGCGCGCGCCTGTGGCAATCGCAAATAAAGCCGTCAATATAGCCCGTGTCCTCACACCTATCACACTCAAAGCGCAAATCGGTAAAGTCCGCGCCAAGCCCGCTTTTAATGAGTAGAGCCTCACGCTCTTTTTGAAGCGCAAGATTTTTCTCCCTTATTTCTTTAATTTTCTCACTGTAACCGTCACGGCCAAGGGAAATTGCCGAAATAATCTCTTTTGTAGTGCCCTTTAACTGCTCATCAATTTTCTTTATTTCGGGACAAGCTCTGTAAGCCTTGGAAAGAGCAATAAGCCTGTTTTCCTCCGCAAGCGCGCGCTTTTTTTCAAAATCCTGCGCAACCGCCGCTACAACCTCTTTTGAGTAGCTCATTTCTTATCCCCCTTTTTAGTGTTTTCTACATTATTTATATTACCATTTATATTACCGCCGGAAACGCTTCCCCCCGCACCGTATGAGCGAGAGAGCGCCGCCTCAAAGAAATCATCAACATCAAAGGACATCTCACGAGTCTGAATGGGATATTTCCTTTTTGCCTCACCTGCGGTGGTAATACCTGCACGGAGCCAATTTTCCACCGTGCGGGCGCAGTATTTAAGAGAGGATTTTTGTCCATCTCCAATAGCCTTAATCATCAAATCATAGGCGTGGCGAATAAGGTCAAAATCAACACAGTCCCTTATCCACTTGTCAAAAATTTCCTTTTCAGTCCTCTTGAAATCACGCTTGCCGATGTCAAAAAGCTCTCGTAGCTTGTATTCAAGCGAATCCTTGTCCTGCCTACCCGCAAGATGTTTTTGTAGCTCGGCAAATGTGTCAATTCCTTCCTCATATAGATACTTTGCAGTGCTTTTTATAGAAGCCCAGCTCGTTTTTTCAAGCTCCTTGCAAAAAGAGAGAAGAAGTATGATGTAATTACCTGAAAAATGATAAAATTCCTTCAAAAATATAATTTGATTATGGTCACTTGTGTTAAACTCCTTGCCAAGCACCCTTTGCGAGGCAAAGAACAGTGAGCGTACCGACTCGTTTTTCTCGGTGAATTTCTTTATTTGCTCACCCGTGTATGTAGGAAAAGCCCTTGATGATGTGCCAATTCCGATGTCAAGTCCGCCCTCAAGCGAAATAACACCCTTGTCCGCCCAAAATGAAAGAGCCTTCATTATTCTTTCAACACCAATCCCGACCTTCTCGGCAAAGATGTCAATGTACTTGTCAAATGCGTCAAAATACTCCGTGCAGGAAAATAGCCCAATGATTACAATTAGCTCCTCGCGAGAGGCGTCGGGGGCAAATTCAGCCACAGATGCGGGCAAATTGAGTATTTTACCCGTATATTTTATGTCGATTTTCATATTTCCCCCTTAACTCGGATAAGCATTGAGCGACTCGTCAGCGAGGTTACCCTCTAAAAGCTCATAATATCCCTGTGAAGCAATCATAACAGCATTATCACCGCAAAGCTTAAGATCAGGTGCGTAAAATCTTGCGCCAAATTTATTACATTCCTGCTGAATTCCGAGGCGGAGATGTGAATTTGCGCTCACTCCCCCCGCTAAAACAACCTTGTTATAGCCTGTTTGGCGGAGTGCTGTGCCAATCTTTGAGCGAATAGCGTCAACTATTGACCTTGTCACGCACGACGCGATATCAGCCCTGTTTAGCTCATCATTCTTTTGCCTTTTGCTGTTTATGTAGTTAATTACCGATGTTTTAAGACCGCTAAACGATAGATTTAGCGAATCGTTTATAGATGGCGAAGGAAACTTAATAGCCTCAAAATCCCCCTCGCGGGCAAGCATGTCCATAGCATACCCACCGGGATAGGGAAGACCCATAACCCTGCCTATTTTGTCAAAGCATTCGCCTGCCGCATCATCGAGCGTAGAACCGATTTCCTCAAGGGATGTGTACGATTTTACATCAAAAAACGAGGTGTGACCGCCCGAAACAACAAGGGCGAGAAACGGTGGCTCAAGGTCCTGATGCGTGATATAATTTGAGGCAATATGCCCCTTGATATGGTCAACGGGAACAAGCGGAATGTTGTTCGCAAACGCAAGCGACTTGGCAAAATTCACCGCAACAAGCAAAGCACCTATAAGACCGGGACCGTTTGTTACCGCAATAGCGGAAATTTCACTAAGGCTCACCCCGGCCACCTCAAGCGCCTCATAGGTGATTTTTGAAATCGCTTCAATATGTGCGCGGCTTGCAATTTCGGGCACGACACCGCCGTAAAGCGCATGTGTATCAACCTGCGAGGCGATAATATTTGATTTTATAAAGCGCCCCTTTTCGCTCATTTCACATACAGAGCAGGCTGTTTCATCACAGGATGATTCAAATGCTAAAATATACATAGTCCCAAAATTCCTTCTAACCTATATTCTTACTTTAAATTTTTGTTCATCAAAATTGCATCCTCTGTCGGATTTGAGTAAAATCTCGGACGGGAGCCAACTATCTCAAAGCCACACTTTTTGTAAAGCGAAAGCGCAGATGTGTTTGATTTTCGTAGCTCAAGCGTGATTTTTTCGCACCCAAGCCCCAAGCAAAGCTCAAAAAGCGCCTCAATTAGCGATTTGCCGATTCCCCTACCGCGAAAGGCAGGAAGGACCGCAATGTTTGAAACCTGACCCTCGTCAAGAATGATGTAAACACCAACATATCCAACAACCTCACCGCCACACTTAGCAACAATAAAGTGCCACGGCTCATGGTTCATTGACTCCGCAATCGCAGACCTTGACCAAGGGGTAGAGAAGCATTCAAGCTCAACGAGCGCAATTCCGCTTAGTGAGCCGATGTCCGCTTCCTCAATGACAATTTTTTCACTCATTTTTAATCAATATCCAAACTTACCGCTAAGGCTGTCGTCATTCTTTATCCAATCAGCAACATCAACCTCAGTATATTCAAATTTGTTTTCACGAATAATAACCTTAGTAATGCCCGAATTTATGATAAATCTCTTACACATCATGCAGGATGTAACCCCACCCACAATGCTTCCGTCCTTAGGGTCAGTACAGCACATATAAAGAGTAGCGCCGATCATTTCCTCTCTTGAAGCTGAAATAATCGCATTCATCTCCGAGTGTAGGCTACGACACATTTCGTATCTTTCACCTCTTGGAATACCGAGCGTCTCTCTTGTGCATGAGCCAATGTCACAGCAGTTAATGCGACCTCTTGGCGCACCGTTGTAGCCCGTTGAAACGATTGAATCGTCCTTAACGATAATAGCACCGTAGCGCTTTCTTAAGCAAGTGCTTCTTTCCGATACAGTTTGTGCAATATCAAGATAATAATTGTGCTTTGAAACTCTTTCCATAATGTCCTCTCCTGTTTGTTATTTAACTAATCACATGCAAAAAAGTGCGTGATGTGTCTATTTTTTGTTGTTTTTACCCGTCGCATTCGCCTTTGGTGGCGGTGGATTTGGAAAATCAAATACAACTCGCCCGTCCTCGAGCCTTAATGAAGCATCAAAGCTCTTTCCATTCTTTGAAATAAAGCCTTGAATTTTGCTCGTTTTGCCCGTAGCAAGTAGCATTTTAACATTCGCCACTGAAATCGTACGCTTGCAAATTGTCTTTGAAATCGTAAATTTACAGCCCTTCTCACGGAAGTTAGTACAGCCGTAGCCGTACTTAGTCCTTATAACATTTCCGTCACATAGCGGACAAAGCCCGATAATGTCGCCGTAAAAGCCGATGTTCGTATCCTGCTCGGGCGCCGAGGTAAGCTCCTTTGAAAGGCTAAATACATTTTGTATCTCGTTTTGAGCAAGAGAAATGCTGTCCTCAATCTTAAACTCACCGCGATAAACCTTCTTAAGCGCCTGACCAAGCTCCGAGGTCTTGTATTTGTCCATGCTGATGCCAAGCTGTGAAAGCGATTCAATAAGATACTCGCCGTCGGGAAGAATGTAGTATGAATCCTTCTTTAGAGATATATACGCGCTCTTGCACGCATTTTCAATAATTCCCGTTCTTGTCGCCTCAGTGCCAAGCTCAAGACCCTCAAAAATAGCGCGATATTCGTCGTCATCGCTCTCATCAGCGCTTGCCTTGTCCTCTTTAAACGGATTTTTGAGATAGTTGTTGAGCGTTTCAATCGTGTAGTGCTTCGGCGGAGTCGTCTCCTTTTCGGTAGGCTTGAAGTTAATTACAACCTCATCACCTTCCTCAAGCCTCGGTAAAATCTTGTCCTTTTGCGTGTATTCATCCCAAGCGGTCCAGCCCTTGTCAATAATCACAGTTCCGCTAAGGGTGAATTCCTCAAGCTCGCCAACCTTAATCTTTATCTCGCTTTTTTCCGCAATACAGTCCTGTGCGCAAAATACAGCAACAAATCGCTTGAAAATAGCGGTGTAAACCTTTTTCTCCCTGTCGCTAAGCGTCTTAGGGTCGGGTATTTTATATGTCGGAGTAAGCGCCGAGTGCGACTCAATCTTAGCATCGTCAAAAATGCTCTTTGAGAACTTGAACGCAACAGGGTAGCCAAGCTTAGCAACATTTTGCAAAATTGACTTAACCTTACCCTGCTCAGCAGTCGCAAGATACTCCGAGTTCGTACGGGGATAGGTAACATATCCGTCCTCGTATAGCTTTTGCACCGTCGTTAGCGTGTCGTCCATCGAAAGCTTGTATTTCTTGCCGAGATAGCTTTGTAGCTTTGAAAGCGAGAATAGCTTCGGCGGAGAAATTGTCGTGCGTTTTTTCTTAACCGAGGTAACAATAGCCTTTTCCGCATTGTATACCTCACACATCTTGGCGCATTCCTCAAGCGGATTTTCATATTTGTCCTTCTTGAATTGAGCTTTTGAGGTAAGGTCAACAAATTCATCATTCGTTTTCTCGTGAGAATACATCACATAATACTTCTCGGAAACGAAATTCTTTATTTCATTATCCCTGTCATATATCGCCTTAACAATAGGAACAATAACTCTGCCTACACGAAGCAGCTTACCCGTCTTAAGCGTAGCATACCGCGTGAGGTTAACTCCGTATAGCCAGTCAATATATGTCCTTGCAAAGCCCTCGTTCGCAAGAGCGTTGTATTCACTCTCATCCTTCATCTCCGAAAGAGCGCTTTGAATTGTTTGCGGAGTTTGGTCGGGGAGCCAAAGACGCACAAATTTCTTTTTCGTAATGTCCGTAGCGTGAGAAACGCAAATTCTTACAATTATCTCACCCTCACGGTCAGCATCTCCCGCATTTACAATCGTGTCAACATCGGAGCGATTGCAAAGCATCTTTATCGTTTCAAACTGCCTTTTAACACCCGAGTCAACCTTTTTGTCCGCGCCTCTTTTGAGATTGAATTTAAACTCCGAGGGGAAGCACGGCAAATTGTCCATTGTCCATTTTGGATTGTCAGTAGGGGAGTAATCCTCAATATCCGCAAGCGAGAATAAATGCCCGAAAACCCAGGATACAATAAAGCTTCCGCCCTCATAATATCCGTTTCGCTTCTTCATTTCGTTGCTTTGCACCTTCGCAATGCCTGCAAGAATATTTTTCGCAAGCGATGGCTTTTCAGCTATGATAAGATACATGAAATTTCCCCCTTTCAAATGGCGATACACATTTATTTTAACATATCGGGTAAACTAATTCAAGCAAGAAAGACAAAAAAGTTAAAACAACATAAAAATATTTTACCAAAAAGGCGATGAATAAAGCATAGCCCAAAATTATTTTTCCAAATCATTTTAAAATAATAACTTTTGAAAATAAAATTCTTGATTTCTTAGAATATATGTGTTAAAATTACAGTATATACGCGTATGCGATTAAACCGAAAGGAGGTACTCCTATGACAAATGAGGCAATAAACGAAATCAAAAAGGCGGAGGATAACGCATCTCAGCTTATAGTAAATGCAAGGACCGAGGCGAGATACCGTACCGAGCAAACAGCCATTGAAATTGAAAAGGCAAAGCAAGAGGCGGAGCAGGGCTTTAAGCGTATGCTTGCCGAGCGATTGAGCAAGGCTCGTGAAAATGCGTCAGCCGAGAGGGAAAGGGCAATTTCGTCAGCAAACGAAACAGCTCAGCAAATAAAGAAGGATGCAAGCGCACGCCTTGATGAGGTTGCGGATATTATCATAGCGGAGATAAAAGCGCTATGGCAGTAACCGAGATGAAAAGACTCACGGTGATTTGTCCCGAGAGCGACACGGATAAGCTCATAAAAAAGCTTATGTGGCTTTGCTGTGTCGATATAAAGCACGGAAGACACGATCCCGAGGAGTATGATTTCGAGTCGCTTCCAAATATTGAGGCACAAATCACCGAAAAAAATAAGCTTCTTTCAAGATTGAAGTCGGTATTTTCATCTCTTGCGCGCTACGACACTAAAAAGTGGAGAAAAATAAGCGGTAACAGTAAGAAAAGGATGTTTTCCCCACCGCGAACGGTTGATTCCCACGAGTTTTTGGAGTCGGGAAGATACGACCTTGCTATGTCAAAGCTTGAAAGCGTTGAAAGGCTTCTTTCCCTTCGCCTGTCGCTTCTTGATGAGCTTAGCCTGTTAAGGGATGAAAGGCGCGCGCTTGAGGCATGGGAAAATACCAACCTTGATTTTAGCGTAAGACATACAACCTACACCGAAATTATCTTCGGCTCTCTTGGTAAAAGGGCGAATGTAGGAGCAATTTCAAAGGAGCTTGGAGAAAGGCTTCCTGCCTGCATTTATAAGGTAGGAGAGGATAAGCACTCAAGGCTTGTCTGCGTCATCTATCTTTCCTCGGTAGAGAGCGAGGTTGAGTCCTTCCTTTCAACAAAGGGCTTTTCAAAAATCACGCTTAATATCAAATCAACCGCAAGCGAGGAGATAAAGGACCTCGACCAAAAAATATCGGAGCTTGAAAATAAAATTGAGCTTACCGAGGCAAGCATTGCATCCTTTACAGCTATTTTACCACAGCTTGAAATAGTGTACGATATCATATCAACCGACATTTCCGAGCTTGAGGCAAAGCGTAGCGTTCTTAAAACAGGTGGCGTGTGCGTAATCAATGCGTGGACACCGACCCACTGCGCAAAAAAGGTTGAGGACTGCTTGAAAAAGCACGATGTCGCATATGAAATCTGCGATCCCGATGAGGGCGAGGATGTTCCCGTTCTGATAGAAAATAACGCGTTCGCAACCGCGTTTGAGCCGGTAATATCCCTGTATTCACTTCCAAAATATAAAACCTTTGACCCAACGCTTGTAATGAGCTTCTTCTATATGATAATCTTCGGGCTTATGTTTGCCGATGTAGTATACGGACTCATTCTCGCGATAGGATGCTTCCTTGCAATAAGGCTTCTGTATCCGACGGGCACGCTAAAAAAATTCTTTATGATGTTCGCCCTGTGCGGCCTTTCGTGTATGGCGTGGGGCTTTATCCTCGGTGGCTATCTCGGAGATTTTCCAAGCACCGTTTTGGGAATAGATGCAAATGTCGCCCTGTGGTTTGACCCGATTACCGATCCAATTACCTTCCTTGTCCTGTCAATAGCGGTAGGAGCTATCCACATGATAACGGGAATGGTAATAAAAATGGTCATTTTGATAAAGCAAAAAAAGGTCTTTTCGGCAATCTTCGATGTGGGTAGCTGGATTGTAATCTTTGTCGGCGTAGCGCTCGCTCTTATAAGCACAAAAATAGGACTTATAACTGCGCTTGTCGGCGTGCTTATGCTCATTCTCACACAGGGAAGGGCGCAAAAAAATATAATAATGAAGCTCGTAAAGGGCGTTGGCGCACTGTATAATGTGACCTCATACGCATCTGACCTGCTTTCATATAGCCGTATCCTTGCCCTCGGCCTTGCCTCGGCAGTAATTGCAAAGGTTGTAAATATTATAGCAAGCCTTGGCGGAGACGGAATAGTGGGATATATCCTGCTAATAGTCGTTTTGCTTGTTGGACACGCGCTCAATATGGCAATAAACCTTCTTGGCACCTTCGTTCACGCAAGCCGACTTCAATATATTGAGTTCTTTGGAAAGTTCTACGAGGAGGGCGGTACACCCTTTACCCCGCTAACCCCAAGGAGCAAATATGTTCGCTTCAAAAGTAAGAAAGAATAATAACTCAAATAAAAATCAAAAATAAAAGGAGATTTAGTAATGCTACAACAAATTTTCACAGGCACAAATATCGCAATAGTCGGCGCAGCTCTTGCCGCAATCCTTTCAGGAATAGGAAGCGCAAAGGGCGTTGGAATAGTAGGAAAGGCAGCAAGCGGAATGCTTAGCGAGGACCCCTCAAAGTTCGGTCAGGCAATGGTTCTTCAAGCACTTCCGGGCACACAGGGAATTTACGGACTTGTTACCGCATTCCTTATACTTTGGAAGGCAGGCTTCCTTGGCGGTAGCGTAAGCCTTACCGTAGCACAGGGTAGCTTCTATCTCATGGTTTCACTTCCAATAGCAATAGTTGGACTTGCATCAGCAATTATCCAAGGTAAGGTTGCCGCAGCCGGCGTAAACCTCGTTGCAAAGCGCCCGGGCGAGCTTGTAAAGGCAATTACCTCGGCAGCGCTTGTTGAAACATACGCAATTTTCGCGCTTCTTATCTCAATCCTTCCAATATTCCTTGTAGATGTATCTGCAATAGCGTAATCAAAAAATGAACGGACTTGAAAAGATAATAGAAAGAATTTTATCCGATGCAAGAGCCAAGGCGAACGAATACACCACCGCCTGTGAGGAGGAAATCAAGGCGATGAAGCAGGGCGCACTCGATGAGATTTTGAATATGGAAATTTTCTATATGTCACAATCCGAAAGGCAGAGCGCCGAGCTGTTTTCAAGGGCGCAAAGCTCGTGGTCGCTTGAAGCAAACGATATAATTCTCAGTCAGAAAAATGCTCTCGTTGACGAGGCGTTTGAGGTCGCAAAAAGAAAAATCCTTTCCCTTGGCGATAAGGAGTATGTTGACCTCATCTCAGGCGCGCTTGCCTATGCTCTGAAGGAAAGAGAGGAAGTGCGCAGAAGAAATACCGAAAACGGCGTAGAAAACGACGATGTAATACCCGAGGCTATCTTCAACGAAAGCGATAACAAAAAGAGAGCAAAGCAAATTTTGCAATCCGTCAAAAAATCCGTACCCGAGGGCACTCCCATCGTTCTGTCAAAGGAGCTTGCCGAAATTGACGGCGGATTTATACTGAAATGCGGAGAAATGGAAATAAACTGCTCACTTTCCACCATTCTTAGTGAGGTGAGAAAGGTGTGCGAGGCGAAAGTTATAAAGGCACTTTTTCAAAATAACTAATTAGGAAGGAGACGCTATGGCACTTAAGGACACGGAATATATGTATATTTCCGCAAAAATCAAGGCGCGAGAGGGACAAAGCACCTACGCCGAGAGAATAAAAGCCTATACCGAATGTAATACCATTGATGAGCTATATGCCTTAGTGTCGTCCGTTGCCGACCTGAAGGGCAATAGCAAAAGAGAGGCGCTTGAGGCTTATTTTGAAAATAAGGTAAGCGAGGCGTTTGAGCTTGTAAGGCAGGACGCCCCCGACCCATCTTGCTTTGATTTTCTTCTATATGAATATGATGCGTGTAACCTGAAAACCCTTATCAAGTGTATGATAAGAGGCATTTCATATGACGGTATGACCTATCCGTATTCATCTGCGTCGGTAGAAGAGCTTGAGGGGGCGCTCAAAAGGAGAGATTTTACCGATGTGCTTCCTGAAAATATGGCAAACGGCGCGCTTGAGGCATTAGATGCCTATAATCTGACTAAGGACGCGGGCGTAATTGATGCTGTAATTGATAAGGCGTGCTTTGCGGATATGCTTGAAAACAGCAAAAAAAGCAAAAACGCACTTGCCCGTGATATTGTTCTTTTAAGAATAGATAAGATCAATATCATAACTCTTGAAAGAATACTTAAATCCTCACTCCCCGATAAGCCAAGCATGCTTGACAGTGTGCTTCTTGATGGCGGTGAGATACCGAAGTGCAATCTGATCCGTGTCGCTCAGGATGAGGGATATACGCTATCCGACGCTCTTGACGGCACAAGATATAAGGAAATTACATTCCTTGCAAAAAACAGTGAAAGCCCGCTTGATGTGTACGAAAAGGCGCTTGAAAGAATATACGCCGAGAGAATAAACGAGGAAAAATTCGTTCCCTTCGGCACAGAGGTCGTTTGCCTCTATCTTGTAAATACCCTTAACGAGGCGAAAAGCGCAAGAATAGTAATAGCAGGGCTTAGCTCGTCACTTCCAAAGGAAAAAATAAAGGAGAGAGTGCTATGGACTATAAAATAGGCGTTGTAGGACCAAGGAGCAGTGTGCTCGGCTTTATGGCACTCGGATTTGGAGTGAGCGAGGCGGAAAACGCCGAAATGGCAGGGGAATGTGTTACGAAAATGGCAAATGACGGCTACGCGCTTATCTTTGTCACTCAAGCCCTTGCAAAGGAAATAAAACCAATAATAGACAAATATTCATCGAGCAAGCTTCCGTCAATAGTAATCCTTCCAAACGAGGGTGGCGGTAGCGATTACGGAGAAGAAATATTAAAGGAAGCGGTAATTCGCGCCACAGGTGCGGACCTACTCTCCAAAAACTGATTAAGAGGTAGAAATGACTGAAGGAAAAATAATTAAGGTCGCAGGACCTCTCGTAGTAGCAGAGGGAATGCGTGAGGCTAATATGTTCGATGTTGTCCGCGTAGGAAATGACAGGCTAATCGGCGAAATCATTGAAATGCGCGGAGATAAAGCATCAATACAGGTATACGAGGAAACCGCAGGACTCGGTCGCTTTGATAAGGTGGAGTCAACATCCGCCCCTCTTTCGGTTGAGCTCGGACCTGGACTTATTACAAGCATCTATGACGGAATACAGCGCCCCCTTGTCGCAATGAGGGAGCTGTATGGCTCAAATATCGGCAGGGGTGTTGATATTCCTGCCCTTGATAGAAAGAAAAAATGGCACTTCACCCCCACAGTCAAGAAGGGTGATAGGGTTGAGGGTGGCGATATCCTCGGATATGTGGATGAAAACGAGGTTATCAAGCATAAAATTATGCTCCCCCCAAGACTAAAGGGAACAATTAAAGCAATCGCCGAGGGAGATTATACCGTTGAGGATAAAATAGGTGAAATCACCCTTGATAACGGCAAGGGCGAAAAGCTCACGCTTATGCAGAAATGGCCCGTGCGTGTGCCAAGACCGTATAAATCAAAGCTCCCCCCAACAATGCCAATGATAACAGGTCAAAGAAGCATTGACTCCCTTTTCCCAATTGCAAAGGGCGGAACAGCCTGCGTACCGGGACCGTTCGGTAGCGGAAAGACCGTCGTTCAGCACCAGCTTGCAAAGTGGAGTGATGTGGATCTTGTTGTTTATATCGGCTGTGGTGAGCGCGGTAATGAAATGACCGATGTTTTGAACGAATTTCCGGAAATAATAGACCCAAGGACGGGTAAATCGCTTATGAACCGTACCGTTCTTATAGCAAATACCTCTGATATGCCCGTTTCTGCCCGTGAGGCATCTATCTATACAGGCATTACCATTGCCGAGTATTATAGAGATATGGGATATAGCGTAGCCGTAATTGCCGACTCTACATCTCGTTGGGCGGAGGCGCTAAGAGAAATGTCGGGTAGACTTGAGGAAATGCCGGGTGAGGAGGGCTATCCTGCTTACCTCACATCAAGACTTGCTCAATTCTACGAAAGAGCAGGCAGAGTAATTTGTCAGGGTAGCGACGGCCGTGAGGGCGCGCTAAGTGCAATCGGCGCCGTTTCCCCACAGGGCGGAGATATATCGGAGCCCGTTTCACAGGCAACTCTTAGAATAGTAAAGGTATTTTGGGGACTTGACGCCTCACTCGCATACAGAAGACACTTCCCATCAATAAACTGGCTGAATTCCTACTCACTTTATAAGGAAAGGCTTGATAGCTGGTATACCGAAAATATAGATTCAAGCTGGAATAAGCGCGTAACCGAGGCAAGCCGTATTCTCCAAGCCGAGAGTGAGCTTGATGAAATTGTAAAGCTCGTCGGTATGGACGCTCTTAGCGCGGAGGATAGACTCACCCTTGAGGTGGCTCGCTCTATAAGAGAGGACTATTTACAGCAGGACGCCTTTGACCTTGATGATGCCTATACACCGCTAAAACAGCAAACCGAGCTTCTTGCCTTGATTTTCAAGTTCAGAGATGAGGCGAAAAAGGCTATTGACGCAGGTGCTGATATCGAGGAAATTTCATCACTTAGCGTAAGAGAAAAAATTTCAAGAGCAAAGAGCGCACCCTCTGATACCTATGAGGAAGAATATAAATCCATCTCCGAGCAAATTGCTTTGGAAATGAACAGTCTGAAAAAGGACGGTAACTTATAATGATAAAGGAATATAGAACGATAGAGGAGGTAACAGGACCTCTTATGCTCGTAAGAAAGGTTGAGGATGTCAAGTTTGACGAGCTTGGCGAGATTGAGCTAAGCGACGGTAGCATCCGTCGTTGCAGAGTTCTTGAGGTAAACGGCTCAAATGTTCTCGTTCAGCTCTTTGAAAGCTCGGCAGGAATTAACCTCTCAAACAGCAAGGTGCGCTTCCTCGGACACGGAGTAGAGCTTGGCGTATCAAGGGATATGCTCGGCAGAGTATTTAACGGAATGGGCGAAACCATTGACGGCGGAGCAAAGCTGATCCCCGAAAAGAGCGTAAATATAAACGGCTCTCCGATTAACCCCTCGGCAAGAGTTTACCCCGATGAATTTATTCAAACGGGCGTTTCAACCATTGACGGTCTTAATACCCTTGTAAGAGGACAAAAGCTCCCTATTTTCTCAGGCTCGGGACTCCCGCACGCAAGCCTTGGTGCGCAAATTGCAAGACAGGCAAGGGTTAAGGGTAGTGAGGATAACTTCGCAGTTGTATTTTGCGCCATCGGTATAACATATGAGGAGGCGGACTTCTTCATATCCGACTTCAAAAAGACAGGCGCTATTGATAGAACAGTTCTTTTTGTCAACCTTGCATCTGACCCCGCAATAGAGAGAATTACAACACCCCGTATGGCGCTCACCTGCGCAGAATACCTTGCATTTGAGCAGGGCATGCATGTGCTTGTAATTATGACCGATATTACAAACTATGCCGAGGCACTTCGTGAAATTTCATCAGCAAGAAAAGAGGTTCCGGGCAGACGCGGATACCCGGGCTATCTCTATACCGACCTTGCAACAATGTATGAAAGGGCGGGAAGAAAGCAGGGTAGCGAGGGTAGCGTTACAATGATTCCTATTCTCACAATGCCCGAGGATGATAAAACCCACCCAATCCCCGACCTTACAGGCTACATCACCGAGGGACAAATTATTTTGTCAAGAGAGATGTACAGAAAGGGATATATGCCACCTGTTGATGTTCTTCCGTCGCTCTCCCGTCTTAAGGATAAGGGAATAGGCGAGGGCAAAACCAGAGAGGACCACGCAGGAGTTATGAACCAGCTTTTCTCATCGTACGCAAGAGGCAAGGAGGCAAAGGAGCTAATGGTAGTCCTCGGCGAGGATGCGCTTACTCCAACTGACCGCCTTTATGCAAAATTTGCCGATGAATTTGAGGCAAAATATATAAACCAAGGCTTTTACGAAAACCGCACAATAGAGCAAACGCTTGATATCGGTTGGGAGCTTTTAAAGATACTCCCCCGTGCGGAAATGAAGAGAATAAAGCCGAAAATTCTTGATAAATACTGGGCAATCTAAACCAAAGAAAGGAGCGAGCCATGGCGGAGATTAAGGTAAACCCTACCCGAATGGAGCTAAAAAAGCTAAAATCACGCCTAAGCGTAGCAAGGCGAGGTCATAAGCTTTTAAAGGATAAGCGTGATGAGCTTATGCGACAGTTCCTTGAAAAGGTTAAGGAGGCAAGAGATTTAAGGCGCAGGGTCGCCACTCTTTATAAATCCTATAACGCAAAATTTGAAATCGCAAGCGCAACCACCGACAAAAAGGCAATGCAGGAATCCCTTCTTTTGCCAAAGGCACAGGGAAGCCTTAGCGTTTCCTATAAAAACATAATGAGCGTTGGCGTTCCCGAGCTTGAATTTAAAAAATCAACCGATGCAGGGGTTAATTATGGCTATGCCTTTACCTCAAGTGAGCTTGATGATTCGCTTGATGCCCTTGCCTCAATGCTTGAGGATATGGTAATGCTTGCCGAGGCAGAAAAGGCGTCTACACTCTTGTGTAACGAAATAGAAAAAACAAGGCGCAGAGTAAACGCCCTTGAGCATATTATGATACCAAGCTATGAAAGAGCGATAAAGTCAATCGCTATGAAGCTTGAGGAAAACGAAAGAGGAAACCGTACTCGCCTTATGAAGGTTAAGGATATGATGATAAAATCACAGCTTCAAGCCAAAAGGGATGAGGACGGGGAATAAGTCAACTTGAGTGCGGATATAAAAAGCTATCAAAAAACCTCAAAAATCGACACATCACTCATAAAAATAAAGCGACTCAAACGAGTCGCTTTTATTTTATATCCTTGTAAAGATGCTTTTTATTTCTTCTTTTCAACCTTTACCCTTGTTCCGTCAGGACGCTGAATATAGGTATTGCCAAGCGTACCTGTAAGCGAGGCGCGAAACTCCGCAATATACTCCGCGCGAAGGGTAGCCTGCTCTTGCTTTTCGCTCTCGGTCAATGTGCCCTCGCGTTGTTTTTTGGCAAGAGCGTTTATTCTGTCAATTTTTTCCTTTTCCATTGATTTTATATCCTTTGTGTGGTAAAATATTTGTAATAATATGATGAAAGGTGTAAATTAACGATACATCAAGAGGTTTTTATGAGAAAAATTGTATCCGTGCTTCTCGCCCTTGCTTGCCTTATCACCCTTTTCTCCTGCTCCGATAGCGAGGAAATAGAGAATAGCAGTAAGCAGGAGGTAGAGGAAATTCAAAATGATGAGGACGGAATGTTCGTAGTAAATACAAAAACTAAAAAATTCCATATCCTCTCCTGCACAAGCGCAAGGGATATAAGCGAGGAGCATCGCAGACTCACCTCGGATATTACATTCCTTACCGACCGTGGCTACTCTCCCTGCTCAAAATGTATCCTTCGGTGATGATATACACACCCTTGGTGTGATGATATGCACCTTCGGTGATGATATACAACCTTCGGTTGATGATATGCAAGGCTACGCCTTGATAAAAATTTTGTAATAAATTACAAAATTTTACCACCGCCAAGCACTGTGTCGCCATCGTAAAGCACGACACTCTGCCCCTTGCAAATCGCTCTTTGTGGCTCGTCAAAAACAATGTGTAAAAGCCCGTTTTCAATCGTTGCGGTAGCGCTTTGCGCCTCTTGCTTATAACGCACCTTAGCCTTAATGCGTATCGGCTCGTCAATGATGTCAATCGCGCTTAGCGTCACATCACCCGCCCAAAGCTCGGTGGAGTATAGGTCCTCATTTTCGCCGATTACAACCTCATTCGTGTCAAGTCTTTTTTCGCACACATACATTCTGTGAGGAAGCGCAAGACCAAGCCCCTTGCCTTGACCGATCGTATATCTGATAATGCCCTTGTGAGTGCCGAGTATGCGCCCATCACGGGTTACAAAGCTACCGCAGGGGTAGCTTTTTTTAGTATATCCCTCAATAAATTTTGCATAATCCCCGTCGGGAATAAAGCATATATCCTGACTGTCCTTCTTAGAGCTTACATCAAGCCCCGCCTCGTCGGCAAGCGCTCTTACCTCGCTCTTAGATAGCGTGCCAAGCGGAAAAACCGTATGCTCAAGCTGCTTTTTTGAAAGCCTGAAAAGCACATAGCTTTGATCCTTTGACTCATCAAGTCCCCTTTTAAGCACCCTGCGAGAGTATTTTTCATCATACTCAATCCTTGCATAATGCCCCGTCGCTATCGTATCATACCCATTTTCCATAGCATAGTCAAAAAGCTTGTCAAATTTAAGGTGATAGTTGCACTCAATGCACGGGTTAGGAGTAGCACCGTTTTCGTAAGCCTCGACAAAATTCCGTATAACGAACCTTTCAAAATCCCCCGAAAAATCAACCACACAGTGCGGTATTCCTATCGTTTCACAAACACGCCTTGCGTCATCAGTATCCTTGCTTGTCACACATCCGTCACCTGAAATCTCGCCCTCGGAGTGTAGCTTCATAGTAACGCCAAGACAGTCGTATCCGTCCTGCTTCATGATAAGAGCAGTAGCGGAGGAGTCAACCCCTCCGCTTATAGCAATTAAAGCCCTTTTCATCAGAAAATGTAGCTTCCCTTAGATACATTATATTCCTTACCGTCAATAACGATAAGCGCATCTGAAGGAGTCGTAATTTCGTATCTTACCTTGTCACCCTCGTGATACCACTTAGATGAAACAAGACCGTGTCTTGCGTTGATTGAAGCGCTGAGGAAGTCAAGCTTGTCAGTCGGCTGAGGCGCAATAACAACCCTTTCAAAGCCGGGGAACTCATCAACCGTTTGAATACCGCAGGCAACACCGTAAACCCAGTCAGCAACCGCGCCGTATGCGTAGTGGTTGAAGGAGTTCATATCGGTAGACCAGAATTCGCCCTTGTCGTTCATGCCGTCCCAATGTTCCCAAATTGTGGTAGCGCCCTGTTTAACGGAGTATAGCCATGACGGGAACGCCTCTTGCAAAAGCAGGTCGTATGCGAGTGAGGTGTATCCGTTGCTTGAAAGCGCATGGAGAAGATAAGGAGTGCCAAGGAAGCCTGTTTGCAGTCTTGTTCCGTTTGCAACAATCATATCAGCAAGCTGCTTTGAAGTCCTTTCTCTGTCCTCGCATATTCCAAAGTGTAGCGCAATTACGCACTCGGTTTGAGTCTTATATTTCGGAAACTTCTTTCTTATCGCCTTCAAAATTTTCTCATAAAGCGCCTCGTATTTAGCAACACTTCTACCAAGCACTTTACCCGCCTTTATAACGAGAGAGGTTGAGTATAGATAGTAAGCAGAGGCAAGAAAATCGGGTCTTGATGAGCCCTTGTAGCTTCCCGCAGGTGCGTCAAGTCCGAGCCAATCCGCAAAATGCTCACAGCCGGTCCAAAGATATCTGTTCTTTGACTTTTCTGCAATGTACTTCAGCCACTTGCACATAGAGCCGTATTGCTTTCTAAGAATGTCCTTATTTCCGTAGGTGAGATAAATTTGCCATGGACAAATTACCGCAGCATCACCCCAGCCGCAGCCACTCCAGTCATCGCCCCAAAATTGAGGAACAACGCTTGGAACATATCCGTTTTCACCTTGATCGGTTTTGAGGTCAGTCAGCCACTTCTCAAAGAATTTTTCAACATCATAATTGTAGGACGCAGTCCTGCAAAATACCTGAGCATCACCTGTCCAGCCCATTCTTTCATCACGCTGTGGGCAGTCGGTAGGAATGTCAAGGAAGTTGCCCTTTTGACCCCATACAATGTTCTTAAACAATTTGTTAAGTAGCGCACTTGAAGAGTCAAGATGTCCTGTTCTCTTGATATCCGAGTGAACAACAATGGCAGTAACACTGTCATTTGTTACCTCAACAGGAAATTCATCAACTCTTATATAGCGGAAGCCCCAAAACGCAAGCTTCGGCTTGTATGTCTGATAGCCGTCCTTGCAGGTGTAAATAAGCTCCGCCTTCGCAGTGCGGTAGTTAGCATTGTAGAAGTTGCCCTCACTGTCAAGCACCTCCGCAACGGAAAGGCGTACCCTGTCACCCTTCTTAGCGTTAAGCGCAATTTCAAAATATCCGGTCATATTTTGACCGAAGTCAATTACTTTTTCGCCCTTCGGCGTTGTGAAAATAGAAATAGGAGCAATTCTTTCCTGCTCACAGATTTTCTCACCCTGCTGAGGAACTAAAATATCGTAGGGATAATTTTGTACCTTAACGCCAAGCACATTATTGTCCTCATAGCATGCGTCAAAATGCTCACCGTCATAAAAATCGGAGAAGCGGATAGGGCTCTTTTTAGCGCTCCAGCTCTCATCTGATACAATAACATCGCACTCACCGTTCTTATATTGAATGTTAAGCTCACAAATTACCGCCTCATAGTCGTTTGGATAATCCTGTCTGCCGCGCCAGTTAATTCTACCCTTAAACCAGCCCTTTGAGAGTGTAACCTCAAATAGGTTGTCCCCGTCTATCATTTTTGTAACATCATAGGTCTGCACCTGAATTCTCTTCAAAGAGGTACAGCCGGGCGCAAAAATAAAATCGCCAACTCTTTCGCCGTTTATAGTAGCATAGTAACAGCCACGGGAGCTGATAGTAAGAGTAGCCCTTTTAATCTCGCCTTTTGCCTTAAAGCTCTTAAAAATAACAGGGCACTCAAAGCCCATGTCAGTAGGATATGAAATCCACTTTGCATTGTTTAACATAAATTCTTCCTCATATAAGTTATTTTGGTGCCTTCGCACTAATACAATTTTACCATAATGCTAAAAAAATCTCAATACCTTTTTAAAATAAATATATAAGGCAAGAGATAAATTTCTGAAAAATACTTTAAAAAAGACTTGACAAATTGAAAATGTCAATATATAATAATGAAAAGTGTGAACATCTATTCATATATTGAATACGATTGTAAAAATGAGAGAAAACAAAACCCATTAAAGGAGAAGCATTATGGAAAACGAAAATGTATCAAAGATTAGAGAAGCGATACTGAGAAATAATGAGCTGTTTGATGCTCTTGCCGACCTCTACAAGGTTTTTGGCGACGGCACAAGAGTCAGAATTCTTTGCGCGCTTACACAAAGTGAAATGAATGTTAGCGAAATATCAGCATTTCTTGACATCACCCAATCCGCCGTATCACATCAGCTAAGAGTTCTTAAAACAAGCGGACTTATAAAGTCAAGAAGAAAGGGAAAGACAATGATCTATTCCTTGGCTGATGAGCATGTCAGAACAATAATTGACTGCGGTATGGAGCATATCGGCTAATTTAAAGCGAAAAAAATAACCCCTCTTGCGTGGACTTAGGAGAAAATATGGAGCTTAAGCAATACAAGAAAAGACTTGATGATGAAATAATTGAGCCTCTTATAGAAAAGAGGAATGAGGATGATGACTGTGGCTTTAACTCCCGTCAGGTAATGATGGTAAGAAAGCTTGTTATCAAATATGTAAAATCACTTTCCAAGCTAAAGGGAAAGGAAGAAAAAATCCTGAAGCAAATGAAGAAGCTTATCCTTGAATTAAATAAGATTAATAGAAATAGCGACTATTGTATGCTTGAGGGAAGCAAGGACGATGATGAAAGCATAAGCTATAAGCTCTGCTATTTCATCGAGGATATCGCAATTGACGCAGGCTACCCCGAAATCACCGAGGACATCACCGAGCCATGGCGCGAGGAATGGTAATAAGGGATGCTGCAATGGCACAGACCAAAAGCAGATACCTTAAACCCAAAAAGCGTTTGTTTTACTAAAAATTTTCAAACTAATTAATAGTAAGGTCGACAACTTGTGATTAAAATCGCAAGTTGTCCTCTTTTTTATATCTGCTTTTTAGAGGCGACCACTCGCACTACCATACGAAGTATGCCGACGGCTTCGTGTTCCCCACTTCTGTATCCCTTTCGCTATCCCTTACAAAAAAGTCTATCGCAAGTGCGATAGACTTTTTAAGTTATTTAACCTCAATTTTATACTTGTTAGAGTAGGAGTAGCCACATGGCAATCTCATCATATCGGGCTTGTTTTCGATATCACCAACACCGCCGGCGAGGTCGGGTGAGCCACACCATGGCTCAATGCAAATATACGGCGCATCACTTTGTGGCTTGTGCCAAAGACCGAGATACTTAAAGTTATTAAAGGTGAGCGTAACGCTCTTTTTTGATTTCTCCGAAAGAAGCGATACCTTTTTCGCAGTATTGTAAAGGAAAATCGCATCAATATCAAATAGAGAATGTCTAAGGTCAATTCTCTTAATATTATTGCCCGAATATAGCTCATCCTTTCCGTCAAGGAAGCACTTGTCGTTCATTGAAAGCGTAATTGCATCACACTCGTGCGCAAATTCAATGTAATAGTCCTCAAATTTCTCACCCTTGGAAAGCGGAACATTAAACGCAGGGTGCGCACCAAGCGTAAAGATAAGCTCCGTTTCTCCCGTGTTTACCACCTTGTAGCTTGTTGTAAGCGCATTACCCTTAAGAGAAAAGGTAACATAAAGCGCAAAATCAAAGGGATAAATTTCCTTCGTTTCCTTGCTTGATTTAAGACAAAGAGTAATTTCGTCACCCTTAACCGAATAAAGCGCAAAGTCGCTATGCCTTGCGAAGCCGTGACAGCCAAGCTCATATTCCTTGCCCTTATATGTATATTTTCCATCAATTAGCCTACCGCAAATAGGGAACATAATAGGTGAGTGACCGGTCCAATATTTCTCATCACCCTGCCAGATGTACTCACAATCATCATTTTTGCTAACGAGCGAAACAAGCTCCGCCCCACGCTCATCAATCCTTGCGCGTAAGAATTCATTTTCGATGGTGTAATTCATAAAAATCTCCTTTAAATCCAATTATATTATAAATATTTTATCATATTTTGAATTAAAAATCAATACTCACTTGAAACGAATTTTTAAATGTGCTAAAATGTATGTGTGAAAGCTAATCAAAAATAACGGAGATAAAAATGGCAAATATCGTTCTTCTCGGAAAATGCAATCTTAAATGCCCGTATTGCTTCGCCGACGGCTTTACAGCCTCGCAAAGCGCGGATTTTGATATGTCAATGCTTGATAGCACGCTTGACTTTATCGCCCCCGACGGCGAGGTGGGTCTTATCGGCGGAGAACCGCTTATTTATAAAAATATAGATACAGTCCTTGACATTTTAAAGGCGGATATGCGCTTTTATACCGTCACCGTATTCACAAACGGCGTGTTTATCGACCGCCATGCGGATGCTTTGTGCCACCCCAAAATCCAAATACTTGTAAACCTTAATTCAAGCGAGGATATAGGTGCTGACACCGTAGAGAAAATCAAGGATAATGTCAATCTTCTTATTTCAAGAGGAATGAAGAGCAATATCACCCTCGGCATAAATCTTTATAAGGAGAACCAAAGCGTTGACGAATTTGTAGAAATCGCATCAAGCCTCGGCTTTAGGCGTGTACGCCTTAGCGTGTCAATTCCAAATGATAAGAGCGAGGGAGCGATACCGTATTTTACAAGAATGAAGCCGACTCTTTTGTCCTTGTATAAAAAGCTGAAGGAAAAGGGAATTGCCCCTTGCCCCGACTGTAACATCATTCCCGAGTGCGTATTTACAGATGAGGAGCTTGCGTTTATAGACACACTCCCCGCCCTATCTCCAAGAGAAAAGTCGCTTCTTCTCGGCAAAGCATCGGTTTGCTCGCCAATAATTGACATCTATCCCGACGGAAGTGCCACAAGATGCTTCGGATGCTATGATGATGTCAAGGTAAGCATTTCCGACTTCAAAAATATAAACGACCTTAAAAATTACTTCTTTATGTGGATAGACTCCGTAAGAGTACATAAAAGCGTAAGGAATAAGTGCAAGGACTGCTATAAATTCAATACCTTTGCCTGCTACGGCGCCTGCCTTTGCTATAAAAAATAGTAAAAATCGCACACATACCCCGAAAAATGCGTGTTTTACAGGCTCATACACTAAAAAATACTCAATCCCACAAGAGCCTTGCCAAAACCACTAAAAACACAAAATCCACCCAAACGGGTGGATTTTATTTTATAATTTAATTTTCGTCGCCTTCGCTTTTGGGCGCTTCAAGCTGAGGCAGTGCCTCGCCCTCGTTTTCGCCCTTCTTTTCAATCTTACCCTCAAGCTTTGCGGTTTTCTCTTGAGATTTAAATGTTTTCTTCTCCTGCTTTTTGAGTGCCTTTTCCTCGCGCTTTTGAATTTTCTGTTGCTTCTTAAGCTTCTTAAGTGCCTTGTCAACCTTAGGCTTGCTCACAAATCCAAGCACAAAAAGAATGATACCCGTGATAATTAAAATCACGCCCGTCGCCCAAAGAATATGATAAACCTCAAAAATATTCTTAGTTATCATAACCGAGCCAAGAGTCACAAGCCCAACCGAAACTATAAGCATCCAAAGCGGATACCTGTCGCTCTCATCATGCTTGCAAAGATACGCCTTTACAATGTAAACAAAGCCCCTCAGCCATAAAGCCGCGCCAAGAATAGTGCAGGGACCTGCCACACTCACCATATCGTACTGCTCCATAATGCTTCCGATTGCAATAGCGGAGAAGAAGCCTGCCTCAAACACGGTAAGTATTTTAACCGCTACCTTTTTCTCAAGGGCAATTCTTTTGAAAAGATAGCCAACAATGTAAACTAAAATAATAAGAGAGAAGATAAGACTGAAAAAGTCATTTCCCAAGCTCTCCCAAGGGAGATTTGTTCCCGCCCAAACAGGAATGAGCGAGGTGCCAAGCACCGCAAATCCGATGCCAAAGATAAAGAATAGCCAGAAAAATTTTTTGTTTTTAGGCAAGTGAGATTTTTTTGCTATTTCCTGATTTTGAATATTGTCCATAATTAACTCCATTAGTTAGATTTCTTTAAATTGCGAAATACATTTTCCTTCACTCGGGAAAGCAGAGAAACAAGCACCCGTATGTCGTCCTCCGAAAAGCCCGAGGTGAGGCTCTCTGCGAATACCTTTCTTGAGTTGCGCGCCTCATCAATGATTTCATCAGCCATTTCGGTCACTCTAAGATATATAGTGCGCCTGTTGCTTCCTATATGCTCGCCGACAACATATCCCTTTGACTCAAGCACCTTAAGCGACATTGAAACCTGAGATTTTGACATGTTCTCCCTTTTTACAATGTCAGTTGCCGTCGCCTTATCAGGATGATCTACAAGATACATAAGAATGTCAAGCTCCTTAAAGGAAACCCCATATTTCTTGCATGTATCACTTGCTATTTTCTCATAAACGCTTCGCACAGCCTTTAAATGCTCGTACATAGTCATCATAATCGTTCACCTCTTGAACAGTTTATATTTTGAACTGTTCAAAATTATAACATAAATCATATGCTATGTCAATACATTTTCATAAAATTCTTATCCTGCCGAAAATAGCAGGGCTAAGATTGTTAAAATTCAAAATTATTTCTTGAATTTGAGCGTTATAAGCTCGTAGCCCTTAATGTCAACCGTAACCGTGCCATCAATAATATCAAGCTCGCAAAGCTCGTTTTCAAGCAAATCGCACATATAGCATTTTGAAGCCTCAAAACCAAGCGTTAGCGTTGCTTTTGTGCGAATGTTCTTGCATTCATAAAGGCGTACAACCGTATCAAGCGTGTCCTCAGCCTCCTTAATTGTTTCGCAAACAACATTTTCCCTGTCAATGGAAAGAAGCGAGTATGAGGTGGGTAGCGTGCTTTCGCTTCCGCTTGCCGAAACCGCACTCATAGGATAGTTGATAAAGTAAGCCCTCTTTACCGTATCACATTCCTTCAGCGTGCCCTTGTGAGGACAAATAGAATAGGTAAATGAATGTATGCCGTGGTCACTTCTCTTAGATGGGTGAATTCCGCACTTAAGAAGCGATAACTGCATAAGCCCGCCGTGAATGTCGTGACCGTACTTGCAGTCGTTGATAAGGCTCACACCGTAGTCACCCTCTGAAATGTCCGCAAATTTATGCGCGCAAACCTCAAATTTAGCGCTGTCCCAGCTTGTGTTTGTATGAGTAGGACGCTCAATAGTGCCAAACTGAATTTCATATGTCGCCTTATCGGTGTTAATGTCAACATCAAACGCAGTCTTAAGCATTTGATTATTTTGATGCCAGTCAAGCTCCGTGTCAAAGTCGATTTGCGCAAGGTCATCATAGAACCAAAGCGTTTGAGTAACCGTTGATTTCAGGAATGGACGCACAATCTTAATTCCGAGGCGCACACCGTCGTCAACGATGTCAACCGCGCTCACCTCATCAATAGTCTTGTACTTCTCGCACTCATAGCCCTGCCACTCCCAGCAGTCATAATTGTCGGGATAATCGGCATAAACCCTTATTTCATTACCAAGCCCGCCTGCCTTCAAAAGCTCTCTTTCGTTTGCCTTGTCATAAATAGAGGTAATTTGCCAAGCCCTGTCAAAGGTGACCTTAAGGGCATTTGTTTCAACGCCGTTTGCAGTTACAATAACAGAGTTTTTGTCATTTACATTTTTAACACAGGAATATCCCTTAGGGCTGATTCCCGAAACAAGCGCACTCTTGCCGTCAATTTTTACAAGCCCATCGCCAACAAAGGAGTGAGGATTGAACACAACATATCCCTCGCTCTTTTTAATCTTAGAGGCAATCTCGCGCTTCACCTCGCCAATTTGAGTGCCTGCAATGTCCATAAGCCAAGCGTAATCCTTGTCGCTTTGGTCGTAAACCTCATCAATAGATGAGCCGGGGATAATATCGTGGAACTGATTTGTAAGTATCATTTCCCAACCGCGGTGAAGCGATTCCTTGTCAAACTCCTTGCCAAGAAGCTCCTTACCGATAGTGCCAAGAAGCTCTGCGTCAAGATATAAAAACTCGCTCCTTCTGTTATTCTTCTTGTTCTTCGCAACAGAGGTATATGTTCCGCGGTGGAACTCAAGATAAAGCTCACCCTGCCATGACGGTAAATATCTGTTACCCTCAATAGCGCGCTCAAGACGCTTTAAAAACTCTCCCGCAAACTCCATTTTGGCAGTAGGCATACCGGGAATACCCTTGCTTTGTCTTCTGTAATATTCAAGATACTCAATGGTAGGACCGCCACCGCCGTCACCGTAGCCAAAGGAGTCAATGGCTTCATTTGTAAGCATCTTCTGTTGGTATCTGTATCTTGCGCCCTTTATCATATTAGGCGAAGTGCAACCGTTGTAATCAGTTCCTCTTTGCCAGCCGTTTTTGTAGTTTTGCGCAGTTAAGAAGTGAGTGTTGATGGCAGTGCCGTCAATACCCTTCCACTTAAATGTATCATATGGCATTGTGTTTGTGTCATTCCAGCTGATTTTTGAGGTAACAAACCAGTCAACGCCCGCCTTCTTAAGAATTTGAGGAAGCGCTGCCGAATATCCGAAAACATCGGGTAGCCAAAGCACACGGCTCTCAACACCAAACTCATTCTTGAAGAAGCGCTTACCGTAAAGCACCTGACGCACAAGGCTCTCACCCGAGGAGAGGTTACAGTCGGCCTCAACCCACATAGCGCCCTCACATTCCCATCTGCCCTCGGCAATACGGCGCTTAATTTCCTCAAACTTTTCGGGAGCTTCTTCCTTAAGGTCACGATAAAGATGCGCCTGTGAGGACATAAACTTGTACTCGGGATACTTTTTCATAAGGTTAAGCACCGTGCAGAAGGAGCGCTGTACCTTTTCACGGGTTTGCTTTAGGGTCCAAACCCATGCGCAGTCAATATGCGTGTGACCGATACAAATTACCGTCTCGGGCTGTGTTTCACAGTATTTTCCGTAAAACTCCTCAGTCATATATTTCCTTGCGCGCTTAACCGAGTCAAAAAACTCCTCTGATGTCATATCATAAAGCTCAAGCATGGAAACTGCCGTGTCAAGATGGCGGAGAATAGTCGCATACTCGTGCGTATTCGTGTCAAGAAGCTCAAGCACCTCAAACGGAACTCTGAGGTCATACCAAAGTCCCTCAACCTCTAAATTAACATTTCTGAGCGTTAGGAAAAGACGGGATCTGTCAACCTTTGCGCCCGTATAAGCATAAAGATAAATGTCATTTTTAGCGCTCGGGTCAATCTCAATATACTTGTGATTTACATCTATACCCTGACGAAGCTCGCCGTCTATGTAAATCAAAAACTGCGGATTGTTAGGGTCCCAGCCATCTCCGTCTGTATCCGTTTCAATATGAAGCTGAACGGCATACCCGTCCTTTCTCATACATTCGGGAATGTCGAGTGTAAAATGGAACCAGGCATGCGTGTCCCAGCCCTGACCCCAATACTCACCCTCACCAAAGGGCGAAAATTTGTCAAGAGAGGGAATTTCCTGTCCCGACTTGTAATCACAATGGAAAAATTCAACATTTTTAACAGCAGTATGATTAGAATATCTTGCGTGAGCATCAAGCTCCCAAATGTACTTGCTTACCTTTCTGAATTTGTTTTGCATAAAGCACCTCTATAAAATAAATATATTGTAAGTCTATCATAAATATTAAAATAAAGCAATAGCTTTAAATTATTTTTTACCTTCTCGCCTGTGTATCATTGCTGTCGCCTCTGCGCAAAAGAGTAAAATCGCCGAAATAATACCGCTGATCGCAGTATACGCCTGAAACATAATAGGCATAAATGATAAAATCAGGGTTAGCCACGAAAGCGTGCATATAGTGAGCGACCATCCCTGCTTAGGATGCTTCCAAAATGCCCACCATACAGTAAGACCGATTAGCGCTATGGTGAAAATCCCACAGAAGAACGGACCGATAACACCGTTATTCCACGCAATAATGCTAAAATAATTGTAATATGTCGCAACATTTGCACTTCTTATCAAAATTCCGAAGGGAAGCACCTCAAAAAATAAGCACACTCCAAAAAGAGAAGCACATATAATCTTAAAAATCTTCATAAATCCCCCATTAAATCACAACCGAGAGGGTATTTTCTCCCGATGTGAAAGATGCACGCACATCAACCTCTTTACCGTCAACGCTGATGCGCACCTCGTAATCTCCGAAAAATCCACGAAAGAGCGCAAGCCCGTTTTCATCGCTTGAAATTTCAATATTTGTGCTCCATTTGTCTTTTATAAGCTCCATCAACTTGAAATACGCCTTTTTAGGAGTCATATCAAAACGCAAAAGTCCACCATGATAGTAGTTTTCACCAATTTCCATATTGCCTTGCGTTTCTCTTATCTTAACAGGGTCAGAGTCAGGACAGTAGGCATATCCGTCAACAAGATTCCAATAAATTATTTGAGTCACACTTGGATGCGAAAACCAAATCGAATATAAAAACTCGACAACATCGGCTTGCAACTGTTCATCATCTTCTTCCCAAGAATAAGAAGGAACAGTAACCTCGGTAACTTGGAGGTTGTTTGACAAATTCGAGTATAAATTCATATGCCCGTAAATACTGCTTGGATCAAGCAAAGTGCGAGTTTCCTCGTATAATTTTTCGGCGCGGTAAAACAGATGATATTGCATACCGATAGCATCAATTCTTGCACCTTTTAGCATATTTGCCTCAATATAAGAGTAATACTTGTCCGTCGCTCTGCATCGGTCAGCCCAACAAAGCCAAGTGTGTTCGTTTGAGCAAAGAGTGTTGCCTCGAAAATACTTTTCTCCAAGTTTGAAACAATACTTAATAAAATCCTTATCGTCGTAAAACTTTGTCTTGCCTTTGTTCCATTCCATTTCGTTTGTGATTTCAATGGTAGGACACTTGTCGGCATAGCGCTCACTTATCTCGCAATACCGCCTTTCAAGTTCGCGCTTTACCGTGTCCGTGTCCGCATCTTTTAGCCAATCGGGGAAGAAATGCTCGTAAGCAAGCGCATGCTCACGCGCCTCAATCCCGTTTTCTTCACAAAATTCAAGACATAAATCTGGACTTGGTCGCCTGTATACTCTTGGTGAGCCCTTTTTGTATCTTGTTTTTCCCTTTTCCGGCTCTAAATCGCACCAATAAAAGGGAAGTGTCGCCAAATTGAAAAGGTTCTTAAAATATTCTTTGTATGTGCGGTTTTTATATTCGCTCTCCATTTCGTCAAGCATAAATATATTCGCACCAAAACGAAACGCATGATTTTTAAGGCGCACCGAAAGTGTCGCACCCGAAACAGCATTTCCGTTTTTGTCAGTAACACGCACAAAAAAGTCGCCTTTGCGGTTCTTTTCTATGCCGTCATTTATTTTCTTGTCCCAAAACTCGCGGTTTTGTTCGTATAAATCTAAAATTCGTTTGTCGTTTTTCATATTACACCAAAATTAGTAAAGTAAAACTTCCTTGTTAGTGCCGTAAAAAATGTCACTCTTACCCGAAAGACGCCTGCAAACTTCTTCCATCTTTTCCCAAGTTATATATTCCGCGTCCATTTCATAGGCGTGACCCCAAATATAAAGTAATTGCGGAGCTGTCGCCTCAAGCGATAAAAAGCGCTCAATAATTTCATCAAGCCGAGGGTCAATGCAATGAATAGTAGGGTTAAAGCGCAGTAAATTGTCCTGTAAATCAAAGCTATATGTAGAGGTAATCGTTCTTGAGAACTTAACTCCCGTATTTTCCTTAATTATCTTAGCAACCCTGTCATCATTGTTAGTGCCGCCGCAGGGGTAAGCCATACCCGAAACCTCGTAACCGCAAAGCGCCGAAAGCTTTTGCCTGTCGCACTCAACCTGACGGATCACCTCGCCGTCATCACTGATTTCAGTAAGGTTAGGATGCGTTAGCGTATGCACAGCAACCTCATGATTTTTGTAAATCTCTCGTACCATATCGGGCGCAATCTTGTCGTGTCGCACAATCCTGCCGTTTCTGTCAAGCGTGCCGTCAAGCCCCAGAAACTCCGAATTCAAGTTAAATGTACCCAAAAGAGAATACTTGTCAAAAAGCTCTATCAACCGTATGTCCTGCGTTACCCCGTCATCAAAGCTGAAGGTAACCGCCTTCATTTTCCCGTTCCACATAGCTCCTCCAAAAAAGCTCTGAATTTCACACAGAGCGCTACGCGCCTGCGCAAAGCTTTTAACATATAACAATTCTATCATATAACCGTAAGAATGTCAATAAACTAAGCCATAATTTAATATAAACAAAGAAGCCCTCGCTTAAACGAGATGGCTTCTTAAAATCATTATTTTGCAATAAGTCCGTAATCCTTAGCACATCTTGCAAGTCCGTCATCAACGCTGCTAAATGTAACACCGCCTAAGCGCGCCTTTTCGCCACTTATCCATAGATTGCGATTTGAAGGCGTGTCAATAACCTCGAGGTCCTTGCCAATCAGCCTTAAAAAATCCTTAGTTATATCATACATTGACCTTGTCGTTTCACTTCCAAAGTTGTAAGCCCCACCGTCAAGGCGTGCCACCTTGTCAATATTTTCGCAAACCTCTTTAACATAGGTCACACCCCTAAACTCCTGTGAGCTTGCTCGCACAGGCTCGGTAGCATTTAAAATTCCCATAAAATAGTTATACCGCTTGGCATGGCAGTCGTACATCCACTCCGCACGGAGCATAACAGCATCAGGACAAATGTCAAGCACTCTGTTTTCCATTTCAAGCTTGTGCCTTGAATAGATGTTAGAGGGGCAGACCATATCCTCGGTAAACGGTCCTTCCTGCCTTGAACCGCTGTAAACCTGATCCGAGCTAAAGCAAATTAGCTTCTTACCCGCCGATGCCCGTGCTATCCAAATAGGAATTTGAACATTCGCAAGATAAGAGGCATCATTGTCACGCTCACACGCACCAATGTCCGAAATCGCCGCCGTGTGGACAATCGTGTCAGCCTCGCTCTCTAAAATAATGCGACTGATTTCGTCCTCACTAAGTCCCCTGAGCGACGGACAGGGAATAACCCCCTCACACTCCCTCATAATAGCCCCGCCAACAAACCCACTCGCACCGGTAACAAGTATCATAACATAATCCCACCTTTCAACCAATATCTAAAATATCATAAATTAAGGTTTTCTGTTGTGTTCTTTCAAACGGGGAAACAACCATTTTTCAAACCATGGTGTTACACTTTCCCAACCGCCGTCCATAAATATTGACGCAACAATCGCCTCTATGTAAGGATCGTGCTTTTTGGTTACAACTTTTTTATGTTTGGGAGGATTATCCATATGAAAATGCGTATCGTTATATGAGTATAATAGGAGTTTTTCGTTCTCCATAATAGCATGAAAAACACAATTGCTCTCTAACTCCGCTTTTTCAATTGACATTTTGCCTTTTCGTTTGCTTTTTTCATCTCCGTATAGGGAATTAGCAATCAAAAATTTTATTATGGTATCTCCCAAAAAAGCAAGTGCTTCGTTTGAATACTCCTTTTGATTTTTCCCATCAGTTGGAAGTTTTTCAAGTTTTTGTGACTTCATCGCCTCGGCTAACAAGGATATATCATTAAATTTATAGTCCAATTTTTCTTCAAGTTCGTGCATTTTCGCTTCAATTCGCAACTTGTCCATAATATTCCTCTTTTGCTTTTAGATAAAATGTATTGTATTTTTGCAAACAAATCAAGGCATAGCCTTGCATATTATCGTTTCGAAATGAATGTTAACCAAAAAGATACTTGCGAACAATCGGCCAGGCATCATCGGCATAAAATCTATGACCGCCGTTTCCTTTAACAAGTGTGCAACGCTCCCCATTACCAAGCGCCTTATAGACTTGCTTTCCTTTTTCAAACACTACTTCCGCTCCAAATAACGGGAAAATCGGATCTTCAATTCCCGATACTTGAACAAAATATTTTGGATATGCCATTGCCATAAGGTCATTCATATCAAAATATTCCGATATGGTAGGCACATAATTGCATGCACAATGAGTCATCGCACCAATGGAATCCTTGAATGTGCACATCGCACACGATGGCATTACCAATGTTATTCTATCTTCCAATGACGCAACATATACCGTAGAAGTGCCACCACCGGAGTTTCCCATACAACAAATTTTCTCCGTGTCAATTACATCGGCAAACTCGTTCATAATAACATCAATTAGTCGTGAAATATCCCATACGCGCTCACCAATCGTCGTTCTTCCCATAAGAAGAGCAGTCATAGCGGACTCAAAGCATCTTGGACCAAATTCGTTTCCACCGCATTCGCCAAAATTTCTTTGCTCTAACGAAATTGTTGCAAAACCCTCTTTGATCGCTCTTACGCAAAAATCACGGTCACCTTGACTTATGGATTCTTCATCACCTTCAAATTTAGGTCTACCTAAGGAAATATGCATACCCTTAGAATGACCTTGAAGACAAATCATCAGTGGCGGTTTTTTTACTCCATCGGGAAGTAATAGATGACACGGCACACGATAACCAAGTTCACTTTGATATGTAAACCTAATTTCAGTCGCCCCATCTATTTTCTTTTTGTATTCTATATTAAATTCGGACGGAACTTTTTTAAACTTGTCCATACCAAGAAGACTCGAAAGTTTTTCCCTTGCCCTCGCCTTCCATTCTTGAAAATCACCACCGTCATAAGACATCGACGGAATAACATTTTGTATTAATTCTTTGTTGTGTTCATAAGCCGATTTCATCTTTAATATCTCCTTCAAGGCGAACTTGCAATTATAAAAAATGCTTTTAAATCATTCGTTTTTACTTGCATCATTTAATACAGTCACTAAATACCTGTTCGTTTGATAAATTATATCACATTTTCGCCAATAAATCAAGGCTTAGCCTTGGATATCTTCAAATTATGCATCGCCTACGGCGATATGATGCATTTGCTCCGCAAAAATGATGTTGCTCCACTTCGTTACGCAATGATGCGATGTTTGCCCCAAAATGTGGCGAAGCCACGCATTATTAGGCGAAGCCGTCATCATTGGCAAAGCCAAGATCATTGATGCAAAGCATCACTTCATTTGCCGAAGGCAACTTCATTTGCACCAACGGTGCAACATCGTTCATTTGTGCCTCGAGCGGCAATGATGTTCTCGCTTCGCTCAAAATGATGTTGCGTGTGCCACGCAAATGATGTTGTGCCTAACGGCACAAATGAAAAAATCCAACTCTTTCGAGTCGGATTTTTTTGTGTTGTACCGCCTTAATAGATGCCACCTTGAAAATGGTTAAAATCCTTGTATTATAAGGATTTTCAAGATTTTTGACAATTATTTTACAGCCGTTTTGACGGTTGGTGGCGTTGTTTTGCAAAATCAAAGTTTTTACGAAAAAGATGCATTAGTAATCTTTTAAGTTTGCAATTTTATTACTCTTTGATCTATTGCATTTCCAGCACAATGTTTGAAGATTTTCTTCTACTGTATACGAAAACATCCAACTGAATACCACCCACGAACGATGTATCATGACTTTGAATCGGAGTTCTCTGTTTCCACAAAGCCCACGGATACGCTGTTCGCTCTCTCAAATAACGATAACGTCATATATCTGAATACCTTTTCCAAAATGATCTCTCCCTCTCTTCGTATCGGATACATGGTGCTTCCCAAACATCTTGTCAAAATGTATGAAGAAAAGCTCGGCTTTTACTCCTGCACCGTTCCTACCTTTATGCAATACGTTCTCACTGAACTTATTGACAACGGTGACTTTGAACGTCATATCAATCGTGCAAGAAGAGGGTTATGTAAGCAGAATAAATAATTATATAGCCACTTATTTTTAGCATATGTGGCATTAGTTTGCTAAAGATTTTGCATCTTAAGAGTTTTGTTGTTCATTTCGACCTCATATTTATTAGCACTCTACATATTAGAGCGCTAATATTTACAATTATGACATATTTTTGTAACAATTATGAAACAATTTAGGTTTATAATATAATTGTGAAAGGAAGAGATTCGAAAGGCGCCTGAATCTCGAATATAAATCATCCTTTCAACAAATACTATAAACACAAAATCTATAAGGAGGATTCTGTTATGTTTGAACTTACACCATTTGCACGCAACAACCATTTTCTTGGTTCCTATGACCCTTTCAAAGCTATGGAGGAATTTGAGAAGAACTTCTTCGGACATCAGGTTCCTGCCTTCAAGACCGATATTCGCGAAACCGAGAACGCATACGTTCTTGACGCTGAGCTCCCCGGCTTCTCTAAAGAGGATATCCACGCCGAAGTCAGAAACGGTTACCTCACGATCCATGCTGAGCACAAAACGGAAAATGAGGAAAAGAACGAAAAGAACAATT